>JBGPPL010000003.1:0-206701 GCA_041488495.1 Terriglobia bacterium | reverse complement strand
TTCGACCTGATCTCGGCTGGCATCCCGCAGAGTGGGGGTTCCGCAGAAGTCGGCGGCATAGGCCTTCACGAGGCCCGCATCTAGCTGGTACTGGCGAATCAACAGGCAGAGGCGGTCGCGGAGGCGAGGCTGTCCGTTCTGATGGCCATTATTTCCACCCGTGGAGGGTCTATGCTGATCGGGCGAACCAGAGCCCATGGACTTTGGGACCGAACCGAGTTCCTCGACCGAACAGAGTCCGATGCCATAGGCCTTGCGTAGGGCGCGATTGACGGCGCGGGTTTCGGCGATGCGCAACTCGGCCCCGTGAACCAAGGAGGAGACGTTGGAAGGATCGGCGTCCCCGTAGCCAACGAAGCCGCGAGAGCGGGGTGACGTGTAGACGGTCGCCTTGAACACCCAACGACCGGAAGCAGGATCTGAAAACTCGCGGATGGGCTGAACTCGAATGCCCGAGCAACGGCTGCGCCGCGCTATTCGAAGTAGACCGGCGTGCGTGACATACCAATTGTTGTCAAGAAGCTTCAAGTCGCCGGCAGCAACTGACAATTGGAGTTCTTCGGTCAAGTGCTTAAGCATGGCAACCTGTCCAGGGGAGATTTCCCAATTTCGCCGCGCAAACCGGATGTTCCGGATAGCCAAGAGACGCAATTGAGGTTCGTTCCCCAGAGTTTGACATCTCTCGCTCCGCATGTTGCGACTCATTGTTGCCTCCCCATTTCTTTCGTTGCACAGGTGCCCCTCTAGAAGGTAAAAGACTTGCTTGGGGGAATCCGGACTAGCTCAGCCCGCGCCTGGGTTATATGTCCATAGAGATATTATATGTCTACAGAGATTCGTAAGTCAAGACCAATTTTGCGGCGTAAGACTGGCTCGTTCGAGTGGGAGAGCGTCGGGCGGAGGATTCGGGAACTCCGCGGGTTTCACATAACCCAGCGGGAATTTGCGAGGCGCATTGGAGTGAGTCAGGGACACCTTTCCTATATGGAGCGTGGCGAAAAGGAAATTGGAGCGGAAATCTTGCTGAGGATCAGTCGCGAATTTGGAAAATCGATCGAGTGGCTGCTTACCGGAGAAGACTAGAAGCGAACTTGCCAAGAGCCGTAAGAGATGCCACTCGGAGGCCGCCATCACGATCTAGACTCAGCAGCTCCAATCTGCACTGAACGGTCCGGACACAGGCGGCCGCGGCGAATTATTGGAGTTCCCTCGCAAGATTCGGCAACGGATGATTCGTGTCGGCAAAGCAAATCAGTTCGCCTCACTTATTCAATCGTTTCTTATGCGCCACAAGGCTGATCGTTAAGCGCTGTTAAGCCAAGCGACCCGAATTTTCTAATTCCTCTTCGTATAACTTTCGTTGGGAGGCGATGAACCAGGGCCCTTCTCCTTCTCAATTTTCTCTGTCTTCTTGGGCTGGATTCTGCTTGACTTGCAACGGATGTTTGGTATTTTTAGCGGAGAGGAGGTGAGCCTGAAATTGCATAATTAAGTTAGGCAACCGGGGCGAACGGTTCTAGGGACAAAGGCGAGGTGAACGTGAACCCGTCTCCTGAACCGCAATTGTAGTTTGGCAATGTGTAACGCCAAACACGAGTGCGGGGCGGGGGCGAGTCCGATTACCTGCCTTTTTCGTTTTTAGGAGCCGATTATGAAACAAGATCAGACTCTGCGAGGGAACGTTGAGCCCCTGGAGGTACAGTCAGAAAAGATCCGCTACGGCGCACCAGACGGACCACGGCACAAGCGTAGAGGAAAATATGACGGGCGCTCCCCCCTTAATTACCCCGGCCATGAAGCGGTGGCCCAATATCTCGCTGCACCCAAATCACTCAGAGAATTCAGGTCCGATATGGATCTGGCTAAGCACTTCCAGGTGACGCGCATGACGATCTATCGCTGGAAGAACGATGTCGATGTGATGCAGCGGGCCTACTGGCTTTCGATGCGCAACCAGATGGCTGGCGATCTAGTCGCGCGCCGCGAGTGGCCGCAGATCATGGAAAAGGCTGTCGAAATGGCAAAAAGGGGCGACGTGCATGCAATGAAATTTTGCGAGTCCCGCGCATGGGCCGAAGACCTGCGGGTTGAACAATCCCAACTTAGCGCGAGTGTCTCCATTGAGGATTTACTCGGCACGGGTGAGGGTGACGGGGCGGAGGAGCTACAAGACGATAACCGGCAGGCGGAAGGAGGCGACCGATGACGGCAGCACGAATGACGCCACAGGAAGCCCTGCGCGCTCTGAATGCGTCCGCGCGCGCAGGAAAACTCAACGTAATGGACTTCCTCGAGCGGAACTTCATGCTAGAAGGCAGCAATTCTCTGGTCAAAAGACCGATCCGCTTCGAATCTTGGCAAAGAGAGCACATACTCAAACCCGTGATCGAGAAAGTTGACGGGAAGCGACGTTGGGATACTTATCTGATTGGTATTGCCAAGAAAAATGGCAAGTCGACCTTGGCGGCATGTATTGCAACCTACGCGTTGCTTCTCGACGATGCGAATCCCGAGGTGTATTCGACCGCTGGTGACAAAGATCAGGCCAGAATTATTTTCAATTTCACGAAGAAAGCGTTCGAGCGCAGCGCCGGACTGCGGCCCTTGGTGAAGATCTACAAAGACGTGATCGAGCGCGTCGATCGGAATGGCATTTATCGAGCACTTGCTAGAGATTCGAGTGGCACCCATGGGCTGAATCCGAGCTGCGTCATTTGGGACGAACTCTGGAATCAGCCGGACTACAGCCTTTGGGAAGCACTCACGCACTCGCCGGCGCGCGAGGATCCGTTCCATTTCATCACGACTTACGCCGGCTATCAGGCGCGCAGCGGCAATTTGCTGTGGGACCTCTATTCCCACGGCCAACGTGGTGATGACCCGCAAATGTACATGTTCTGGCGAAGCGGCGAGGATGCGAATCTTGCCAGTTGGATCACCCCCGAGTATCTCGCGCGGCAGCGTCGCCGTATGCCCGATCACATATATCGCAGATTGTACTTAAATGATTGGTTAACGGCCGAGGCCACGAAAGTATTTCGCATCCCGCAGGAGTGCTGGTTGGGAGCCTTCGAAAATTTCGTCGCTGGCACCATCCATCCCAGCAATGCTTATTGTGTCGGGATCGATTTGGCAAAGGTGCGCGACTTCACGGCGTGGGCGATCATCCGAAAGGACGTGAAACCGTTTCGTCTAGTGGATTTCGGTAAACTTCCTCACATCGATTACACCCGGCAAGTCGAGATACTGGCGGCGACATTCAAGCGTTTCGGGAATCCGAAAGCTTTAGTGGATGCGGGTGCGGCTGGCACGGTTGTGATCGAGTTAATGCGTGAGCACGGTCTCCATGTCGAAGAATTCAAATTTACGAGCGAGAGCAAGGCACGAGTCGTGACAGACTTGGCCGTAGGTTTTGAGCAGCGCAAGTTGCTGCTGCCCTCGTCCGGGCGCACTCTCGACGAGAGCCGCGCTGTGCACGATCTCGAGGCGGAGCTGTTCAACTTCGAGCCAACGGTCCTTAGGAGCGGAACCGTGCGGTACGAAGCGGGTAGCGGATATCACGATGACTTGGTGATGGCGCTTTGTCTCGCATACGCGGGAGCAGTACACGTTCCACGTGAGCCGATGGTTGAGGTTATCGAATTGGGTCCCGTCGCGTCGGGCGACGACCCAGACGAAAGCAGATTTCGCTGGCACAGGATAAATTGAATATCGGCCGCATTTAACGCCGTGAGCTAAGACGTGGAGAGGGCAGTGATGCGGGCGTGGTCGTGTCGATTGCAAGATTCGCCTCGCTGCTGGCAAGTGCCGGTGGCTCCAATTCCGTTGCGCTTCTTTGTGCAAACATTTTACCGTTTATATGCTACATTATTAATCAACATAATCTACTTTTAGGAACCGCCATGATCGTTCGCGCGCGACGCACTTCCGCAGCCTCGAGATCATTAAACCTATCGGCAGCCTTCCTAAAGGCAGGTTTGCAAGAAACGAACTCTTCAACACTCGTCGAACTTTCCCTGATGCTTTTGGATTCTCAGGCCTTTCCTCCGACTTTTGAGGTCCCACGTGACACGGCGCGGCTATGACTCACATGAAACGGAAACGCGTTGCCGAATAGAAACGATTAGTGCGCTATTCTGAATCTACGCGGCATTTTTGGTCCGCCGCCCTCGTACGTACGGTCAGGACTCGGCCGGGTAAGATCCGCCTTCGATTTCGCCCGATTGAGTTGATCGTTGAGCTGACCGCATAAAGTAACGTGATCGGTTGGATCTGTTTCACCGTAACGCGTTGGCTGAAAAGGCGTAAATGGATTTCCAGGCTTCACTCAATCTAGTTACAAGCATGGCCACGCAATAGACCTTCTCTCCAACAGGAATATTGAATCCAAATCCTTCCGCTTCCGATCAAGGTCGAGATCTCGTCATGATTTTTCCTATAAGAGCCTGCTCAATCGGGGAGAGATCTAAGTTGCAGAGAATTTGGTTGAACCCCATGCGGGCTGGTAAGATGCGTAGCGGCGGTGTCCTCACTCTCCACGAAGTCAACGACCTGCGGGAAAATGCGTTGGTGGCAGGAAAATTCCATCCGATGCTTGCCTGACCCGGCAGCGGCCCGCGAGAACGGTAAGGGTCACCAAACAGTGACGGAACCGCACCTCCTCCGGCTGATGTTCGGCTTTTCGGGGGAGGCGTGAGAAAATGGCTTTCCCAATAGTCGGCCGTGAATTCTGGCCTGCCGTGGATTTCAGGCGAACCTGGTGATCGTTGGAATTTTTTCTGAGTTGCTTTCGGCTGGCGGTGTGCAGCGAGCTGGGCGGCACGTCGCCGCCGTTGCTGCAAAGTTTGCCTCCGAACGCGGATTTGCGTGCCGTTTCCTGAGCCTCAACGATCCGCAGGGGCTGCATACGGTGCGCGTCGGCCCTACTGAATTCTTGGTTTCCGGATATGCCCGCAACAAACCGCAATTCGTGCTCGCCGCACTGCGCGCGGCGGCACGCCAGCCGCTGCTTGTGATTGCGCTGCATCCCCACCTGGCTCCCGTCGTTACGGTGATGCGATTGCGTTCTCGGAAATTCCGCTCGATTGTGTTCGCGCACGGGATTGAAGTGTGGCAGCCGCTCGGGTGGCTGCGCGGATCTGCTCTTCGGAGCGCCGACCTTGTGACCGCGCCCAGCCGCGACACCGCACAGCATCTGATTTCCGAGCAGGGAATTCGCCCGGAGAGAATTCGACAGCTTGCCTGGGGGCTCGATCCCGAATTTGAGGGGAGACTTCGAACGCCCGTCCGTCCATCGCGCCCGCCGGCCTTCCCGGATCGCGCCCGCATCATTCTCACCGTGGGCCGGTGGGATCCTGCCGAGCGGTACAAAGGCGCGGACACGCTGATTTCCGCATTGCCGCGCGTCTTGCAGACCCTGCCGGACGCGGTCTTGGTTCTCGTTGGTGACGGGGAGGACCGGCCAAGGCTCGAACAGCTTGCTCACAAGTGCGGCGTGACAGACCGTACCCGGTTTCTTTATGGCCTCACGCAGGAGGAACTCTTCGCATGCTATGCCCACTGCGATGCGTTTGCACTGCCCAGTCGCGGTGAAGGATTTGGCCTTGTGTTCCTGGAGGCAATGGCTCATGGTAAGCCCGTGATTGGCGGTGCGCACGGTGGCACACCGGATGTAATCGAAGACGGCGTGACCGGCTTGCTCGTGCCGCATGGAGACGTTGCAGTTCTTTCCAGCGCGCTGGAATCGCTCCTTGCTGATCCGGTCCACGCCAGTGAAATGGGGGCGCGCGGACGCGAGCGTGTCCGGACAGTCTTTACTTTTGTACAGTTTCAGTCGCGACTGGCGCAGGTGTTGGAGGATGTTCTCATCTGGAAACATTAAGGTTGTAAGAATTGCATAAAGACGAACTCCTCCGGAGTATAATTCCGCGGGGGAGATCTCTAGAGTCTTCTTCGTTTCGGTTTGGGCCCGGAATCACCCGTGTATGCGGATTCTGAATGTAACGCAATCTTATTACCCATTTTTGGACAAAGGTGGCCCCACCGTCAAAGTAAGGGCATTGGCTAGGGGCATGACTTCCGCCGGGCATAGAGTGACTGTGCTGACTGCTGATTTGGGTTTTGATCCGGTCACACGAGAAACTGTTAATGCGATTCCAAGCCGCTGGGGGTGGGAAGCGCACGAAGATAATGTGGAAACCATCTACCTGCACACCCGCGCCCGGTATCGGGCGCTTACTTGGAATCCCGGAGTCGCCGCGTTCTGCCGCGAGCGCTTGGCCTCCTACGATCTTGTGCACATTTATGGGCTCTACGATTTGATTGGGCCTCAAGTTACCAGTGCGTGCCGCCGCGTCGCCCGGCCTTATGTGGTAGAACCCATGGGCATGTTCCAGCCCATCGTTCGGAATCTCTGGCTGAAACGCATGTACCACGCCGTTTTCGGCGATGCCATGCTTCGCGAGGCGGACCGCTTGATAGCGACTGCGGAGCAGGAACGCCAAGAATTGCTGGACGGGGGTATTCCAGACAGGAAGATCGTGGTGCGTCGCAATGGAATTGACGTTCCCGCGGAACTTCCGCCGCCAGGCCGCTTCCGCAACCAGTGGAATATATCTGCAAATGTGAAACTTGTACTTTTCCTCGGACGTCTTGTAGCAAAAAAGAGTCCGGACTTAATGCTGGAAGCATTCGCGCGCTGGCATCGGCGGAACAATGGCTCTCCGGCCTCGCTGCTCGTCGTGGCGGGACCGGATGAAGGGGATGGCTTTCGCCAACATCTCGAGAATTTTGCCGCGCAAGTTGGATTAAACGGAGGGGTTTTGTTTACAGGGCCGCTATATGGCGACGCCAAGTGGGCAGCCTATCGGGATGCGGACCTGTTTGTCCTGCCTTCGCAGAATGAGAATTTCGGCAACACCGCGGCAGAAGCGGTCGCCTGCGGGACGCCCGTCCTGGTGACGGACCGGTGCGGAATCGCGCCGATCGTGGACCAGCGCGCCGGTCTCGTCGTAGCGCACGACTGTGCCGCTCTTGAAGCGGGACTCGAAAAAATTCTGGATGACCCTGCATTCGCCGCGCGTTTGCGCGCGGGCTGCGGCGAGGTGGCACGCTCGCTCGGTTGGGCGGAGCCTCTCGCCCATATGGAATCCCTATACCAGGAACTGGTATCGGCAGGGCATCAGAGATGAAGAGTCACCCTATTGTCCGCGTGTGCTGGTACGTGGCGAACATTCTTCTCGTGGTTTCCTTCGGGTTAGTCCTGTACAGTGCTGGTTGGGAATTCTCAACGCGAAGCTACTTGAAGGGTTTTTCGGACGCCATAATCCCCTCTTCCGATAGTCCTGAGCAAAAGGCCGAGGCGATTCTCGCGTGGATGCAACAGGGTCCTGCGCGCCGCAGCACGCCCGATCCAGACGCGCTTGCCGCGCGAAACCCGGAAGACACACTCAACTACAAGCAGCTCCTGGAGGTTTGCGGCACGGCAACCAATGCGTTTGTGAATCTTGCACAGAGCAGCGGCCTGCATGCGCGCCGGCTTCTCCTTTTAGATCAGAACGGCAGCAGCAAACATGTCGTGGCCGAGGTCCAGGTCGATAACCGCTGGATCATCGTCGATCCGTCCTACCGCTCCATGCTTCGACTTCCGACGGGCCGCTTGGTCGGCCGGGCAGAACTTCAGGATCCCGAAATTTTTCGCGCAGCGACGCAAGATATTCCGGACTATCCTTCCAGCTACACTTATGAGAGGACCGTCCATATTCGACTCAGCCGGATTCCTTTCATTGGGCGTTACCTCCGCCGGGCGTTAACCTTCATCTGGCCTTCCTGGGAAGAGTCGATAAACTGGACGTTCTTACTCGAGCGCGAATCTTTTGCCATGCTGGCGATTTCGATTCTCCTGTTATGCTTTGTTCTGGCGATACGATTTTTTTTCGGCTGGTATTGTTCCCGCAAGCTCGGCATTGTCCGCGTTCGTTTGCGCGATCAACTCGTCAAGGCGGGAGACGTTCTGATCAGCAACTCCAAATAACCCCATGTGCGGAATTTGCGGCGTCATCGGAATTGAGCGCACCGAACAGGCAGAAGCCATTACCCGCCAGATGATGGAGGCGCTTTGGCATCGCGGTCCGGATGAAGACGGGCTGCTCGTTGTTCCGTCTGCGGCTCTTGGGATGCGGCGTCTCAGCATCATTGACCTCCCAGGCGGGCACCAGCCCGTTTTCAACGAAGCAGGCAACGTCGCGGTCGTCTTCAACGGAGAAATTTATAATTTCCGGCAATTGCGCGGCACGCTCGAAGGGCGCGGCCACGCGTTTCGCACGCATTCCGACACCGAAGTCATCGTCCATGCGTACGAAGAATGGGGCGAAAAGTGCTTGGGCGAACTTCGCGGGATGTTTGCCTTCGCCGTGTGGGATGCTCGTGCTTCCGGCGCGTCGGGACAAATTTTCCTCGCACGCGACCGGCTGGGGATCAAGCCGCTCTACTATTCGTATGCGAACGGGGCTTTCCTGTTCGCCTCCGAAGTCCGCGCGCTGATCGCCAGCGGCTGCATCGCGCCACGCGTGGCGGCGGATTCGCTGGAAGCTTATCTTCTGTTCGGCTCGGTTGCCGAGCCGTCCACCATCGTCGAAGGCGTGTTCTCGCTTCCACCCGGCCATTCCGTCACACTGCAGGCGGAGGCGCCCCCGGCAGCCCTTCGGCCGAAACGCTATTGGGATTTTTCCGACGCCGCGCTCCAGACGGATGGGCCCCGGCCGAAAAACTTCATGGACGCGGCAAAGCAGTTGCGCCCATTGCTTGAAGAAACCGTCCGCGACCACCTGATTGCCGACGTTCCGCTCGGCGTGTTCCTCTCGAGTGGCCTCGATTCCACGGCGTTGGTGGCGCTCGCCAGCCGTTCGCAGAGCGATTTGCACACGTTCACAGTTGTGTTTCCCGAGCAGCTTTTCAGCGAAGCGAAGATTTCTCGCCAGACTGCCAAGCACTTCAAGACGAACCATCGGGAGATGCTCCTCACTCCCGACCAGGTGCTCGCGCGGCTGGAAGAAGCGGTGAGCGCACTGGATCAGCCTACGATGGATGGGCTGAATACGTATTTCGTCTCGTGGGCGGCGCATCAGGCCGGTCTTAAGGTGGCCCTCTCCGGCCTGGGCGGCGACGAGATTTTTGGCGGTTATTCCACCTTCACGACCACGCCGAGGGCGGCATTTGCAGCCGGGCTGGGCCGGTGGGTTCCTGGCCCGCTCCGGCGCCTGACTGCGCGTGCGGCTGTCAAGATTGCCGCCGGCGATGCGGTTCGCAAGGCGGCCGCGGCATGGTGCTCACCCGAAGACTTTCCCCATGCGTATTACTTCACGCGCCTCCTGTTCACGCCTTCCCGTGTACATCGCTTGCTTGCCCCTTACTTCGAGTCTGTCGAGCAACGGGGGAAAGGAAATGAACCGGAGCCCCAGTGGCGCCAGCGCATGCAGGAGACGGCCCGGCAAGCCAGGCGCCTCGATTCCTTCAATTCCGTTTCCTGCTTCGAGCTGCAGTCGTATATGGTCAACACCCTTCTGCGCGATACCGACGCCGTGAGTATGGCCAATTCACTGGAAGTTCGCGTCCCTTTTCTCGACCACCGGCTCGTTGAATTTGTGGCACGATTGCCGAAGGGCGTGAAATACAGAGCGGGCGTGCCCAAGGCGTTGCTGGTCGAAGCCTTATCCGATGTGCTGCCGGATGAGGTTGTAGGCCAGTCCAAACGGACGTTCACTCTGCCCTGGGATTTGTGGCTGCGGGGCCCGCTCGGGGTGCGTCTCTCGCAGGATCTGGCAAACCTTACGCCCGAGTTGAGGCAATACTTGAACCCGCGTGCGGTGCGCGGCGCGTGGCAAAATTTCATCATCGGTCAGACCAACTGGTCGCGTCCGTGGAGTCTTTATGTGCTCAATGCGTGGATAAGCCGCCATGTGGCCGGCGCGGTGACGAACGCAACCTCTGCCGCGACTGCCCTTCGCCCCACCGCTGTCGCTGGCGGAGTTACCAATCCGCGGTCCTGAGGCGAAGAGAGAGTAGATCCGGATGCACATACTAGGGATCAACGCGTATCACGGCAATTCCTCGGCGGCTCTGGTCTCCGACGGTCGTCTGGTCGCTGCCGTTGAGGAAGAACGCTTTAACCGCGTGAAGTACGCCGCGGGATTTCCGTCCGCGGCAATTCGCTACTGCCTGGACGCCGCCGGCATCACGCTATCCGAAGTCGACCACGTCGCCATCCCGCGCAATCCCTGGGCGCGGCTCGGAACGAAACTCCTGTATGCCTTGAAGATGCCGAGCTTTGCGCGCGAGCGAGCCAAAGTGCTGGCTCGATTTGTGGGCATCCCCGCAGCCCTTGCACAGGCGTTTGACGTCGCGCCAGAAAAGATTCGAGCGCAATTCCATCGCGTCGAGCATCACCAGGCGCATCTGGCGAGCACGTTTTTCGTTTCTCCCTTCGAACAGGCTGCGCTGCTCTCGGCGGATGGGTTGGGCGACTTCGCCAGCACCATGTGGGGAACGGGCCAGGGCAATCGCATGCGCATCGCCGGAGCGATCGCGTTTCCCCATTCCCTGGGCATGTATTACACCGCTGTCTCCCAGTATCTCGGGTTTCGCAAGTTTGGTGATGAATACAAAGTCATGGGCCTGGCCGCTTACGGCGAACCTGCCTATCTGGACGAGTTTCGCCGCATCGTCCGCACAAACGGAGGCATCGGTTTCCGTCTGGGTCTTGAATACTTCCAACATCACCGCACCGGTCCCGATATGACCTGGAGCGACGCCGGCAAGACGCCCGTACTCGGCGCGATGTTCTCGGATCACATGGCCGAACGCCTGGGACCATCCCGCGATCCCGCAGCCCCGGTCGAGAAAGTTCATCGCGATGGCGCTGCGTCTCTGCAAGCGCGTCTGGAAGAGGTTTTGTTCGAAATGCTTCGCGCGCTGCATGCCCGCACGGGTCAGAAGGCCATATGCCTTGCCGGCGGCGTCGCATTTAATTGCGTTGCCAACGGAAAAATATTTGACGAGACGCCGTTCGAACAGATTTTCGTCCAACCCGCTGCAGGAGATGCTGGTCTGGCGGTCGGCGCTGCGTATTTCGTCCATCACCACATCCTCGGCCAGCCGCGTTCGTTCGTGATGGAAAATGCGTACTGGGGCCCGGGCTATACGCCCGATCAGGTGCGCGCGGCCGTTGCTGCCAGCCGCTTGCTCGCGGAAGGCATGGAAATTGCCGAGCTTCCTGAAGAAGTAGTCGCAAAAGAAGCGGCAAAGGAAATTGCCGCGGGGAAAATTCTTGGCTGGTTTCAGGGGCGTGCGGAATGGGGCCCGCGCGCGCTGGGAAACCGCAGCATCGTTGCTGACCCGCGCCGCTCCGATATGAAAGATATTTTGAACGCCAGGATCAAGCACCGCGAGATGTTCCGGCCCTTCGCTCCGTCGATCCTTGCGGAGGCCACGGGAGAGTATTTCGAGAAGTCCTATCCCTCTCCGTTCATGACGCAGGCCTATTCGGTGCGGCCCGAAAAGCGCGAGACCATTCCTGCACCTACGCACGTGGACGGCACTGGCAGGCTCCAGACCGTCACGCGAGAGGCGAACCCGCGCTACTGGCGGCTGATCCGGGAATTCGGCGATCTCACCGGCGTACCCGTGGTGCTCAACACTTCGTTTAACGATAACGAGCCCATTGTCTGCCGCCCCGAGGAAGCCATTGAATGTTTTCTGCGCACTAAGATGGATGTCCTTGTCCTTGGAGACATTTTAGTGCGCAAGCCCGCCGCGGCTGGCTCCGAGGTGCCGCGCTGATCCGCCGCGGCGCGGTCAGGCATCCCTGTTCCGCTCACAGGAAATCGTCTCTTCTCCTCCGGACACGCCCGTGCACATCCTTCTCCTGAACGAGTATTTCCCGCCGGACACCAGCGCGACCGCCAAGTGCGCCGCGCAGGTGGCTGACGCTCTCACGGAGAGACACCGCGTCACGGTGCTAGCGGGCCGCCCGAGCTACGACCCGACCGAACGCCATCCGCGTTACCTGCTTCGACGAGAAGTCCGCGGCAATCTCGCCGTCGAGCGCGTCGGCTCCACCGCCTATCCGCGCTTTCAGATGCGCCGCCGCGTCTCAAACTACCTGACGTATCTCTCGCTTGCGGTGCCGCGTGCGCTGTCGATTCGGTCGGACGTAGTGCTGGCCATGACCGACCCGCCGATTGAAGGCATTGCGGGAGCGCTCATAGCGCACCTCTCAGGCCGGCCATTCGTCTACAACATCCGTGACATGTATCCGGACATGGCCGTGGGTGGTTCGATTGTCCGTCCGGGAAGCTTCACTGCGCGCTGGGAGGCGCTGCACCGTTGGGCGCTGCGGCGTGCCGCGCGTGTAATCGTGCTCGGTGAGGATATGCGCGACCGCATCGTCGCGAAAGGCGTGGACCCGGCCCGCGTCGTGATCTCGCGCGACGGAATCACAATTCCTGAAACATTGCCCCCGGCGGACAATCCCGTCGCGCAGGAAATTCGCGGCGATTTCCGTTTCGTTTTGGTACACGCAGGAAATTTAGGTTTCTATGGCGCCTGGCAGACGCTGGTTTCGGCAGTACGCATGCTCGAGAATGAAGGTGTGGGTCTCGTGTTTGTTGGCGAAGGTGCGATGAAATCTCAGGTCGAGGCGATGGCCTCTGGATGCCGCGCTGTGCGCTTCCTGCCGTTCCGCCCAGCGAGTGAAGTCTCTCTGGTTCTCTCTTCCGGCGACATGCACGTCGTCACGGTCAAGAGGGGACTCGAAGGTGTCGTCGTCCCGAGCAAGCTGTACCCCACACTCGCTGCCGGACGTCCCGTGCTCGGCGTTGCGCCGGAGGAGTGCGATGTGGTGCGAATCATTCGTCGCTCGGGTTGCGGTCTGGCTGCCAATCCGGACGATCCAAACACCATTGTGGAGGCCCTCCGCGGGGTGTTGCACGACTCGGAACAGATACGAAAAATGGGTCTTCGCGCCCGGGAGATCGCAATTTCTTATGATAGAGTGAAACAACTCAAAATTTTCACGGGAGCGCTGGAGGAGGTTGTTCGCGAATGACAAAGGCCGAAACGGTGTGGACGGGAAAGGTAGTCTTGATTACAGGAGGATGTTCCTTCATCGGTTCGACCCTCGCGGATCAGCTCATAGGGCGTGGCGCGAAAGTTCGCGTTGTGGATGATTTGACGAGCGGGCATCTCGGCAACATCGCGGGACACATTTCGACAGGGAACATCGAGTTCATTCGCGCCGATCTGCGCGAACCGGGCATCGCGCGCGCCGCGCTGCAGGGAGTCCACACCGTATTTCACCTCGCCGCCGACCACGGCGGCCGCGGCTATGTCGATTTGCATCAGGCGGGGCCGGCGTCCAATTTCTTTCTTGACGGTTTAATTTTCTGGGAAGCGCTGAAGGCCAAAGTTCACAAGGTCGTTTTTGCCTCTTCTGGATGCGTCTATCCGAATTTTCTCCAGTCGGACGTCAGCAAGGAAGTTTTCCTCACGGAAGACCTGACGAGAGGCCCCAACGACGCCGATAACACCTATGGATGGGCCAAGCTGATGGCCGAATTCACTCTGCAGGCCTATTGCAAGGAGCATGGCCTGAAGGCCGCATCCTGCCGCTATTTCACCGTCTATGGCCCGCGCGGCGTCGAAAATCATGCCGTCATCGCCATGATTGCCCGCGCCTTCCTCAAGCAGAATCCGTTCGAAGTCTGGGGCGACGGCACACAGATCCGTAACTGGACTTATATCGACGACATCGTTTCCGGCACGATCCTGGCCGGCGAGAAAATCGACGACGGCACGGCGATCAACCTGGGCACCATGGAGCGTATTCGGGTCATCGATGCCGTCAAGATGGTTATGGAGTTCACTGGGCACAAAGCCGACGTCAAGCTGTTGCCTAATATGCCGACCGGCCCGCTCAACCGCGTAGCGGACAATTCGCTCGCGAAAAAGTTAACGGGCTGGGAGCCGAAGGTGCCGTTCCGCGAAGGTCTGAAGCGCACCATCGACTGGTATTACAAGGACAGGGATCGCGCGCACGTGGAGTCCATCTTCAAGCGGATGCTCACCGAGCGCTGAAATCGGTGTTCTCATGAACACGGGCCTGATCGCATTTGCCGTTGGTTTGATTGCTTCTCTGGGCCTCACAGTCCCGGTGCGGCAATTAGCCCTCCGCGTCGGCATGGTGGACCATCCCGGCCCGCGCAAGGTTCATCTTCAGCCGATACCGCTGCTGGGCGGCCTGGCCATTTATTGCGGCGTCCTGATCGGGCTTCTGGTTTCGATGGGCGGCCCAGCCCTCACCCAGGTGCTTGGCATTTATTCGGGCGCCACACTGGTCGCTGTTGTCGGCATCCTGGACGACCGCGGCCTGCTGCATCACCAGATCAAATTGTTCGGGGCTATGCCTGCCGCGGCCGTAATCTTGCTTGCCACGGGCATCCGCGCGCAGGTTTTTTCCTCATTTTGGCCGGGGACCGCTGCGATCTGGGCCGATACCGCGCTCACTTTGGTTTGGGTCGTCGGCATCACGGCGTCCTTCAGCATTCTGGACCACATGGACGGACTTTGCGCCGGAGTCGCTGCCGTGGCTTCGCTTTTCTTTGCCATTTTCGCGCTGGAGAGCGGACAGCTACTGGTCAGCACCATGGCCGCTGCGGTCCTGGGGGCTGCCGCCGGATTCCTGCGCTGGAATTTCAAGCCCGCGAAGATTTTCATGGGAGATGGCGGCGCAATGTTTCTTGGCTTCCTGATGGCCACCCTTGCCCTGAAGCTACGGCCGGTGATGGCCGGCGGCCACAGCGCCGCGTGGCTGGTGCCTGTATTTATCCTGGGCACGACGATCTTCGATACGACGCTGATTTCCATTTCCCGTTCCCGCCGCGGCTTTATTCCCTTCACGACGCCCGGCAAGGACCACACCGCCCACCGCCTTTCGAATCTTTTCAAGAGCCAGCGCCGCGCGGTCCTGGTTCTATACGCACTTGGCGCCGTTTTCGGTCTGCTGGCCCTGGCCATCAGCCATTTGCCCGCATTCCCTGCGTACAGCGTCGCTGTTCTGGCGGCCGCAGCAGTATTGGGCGCCATCGCCCTGCTCGAGCGTGCTCCTTATGAACGCCAGTCCGGAAAGAAGAAACCCGCGGCATAATCACTCCGAGGCGCTTGCATCGTGCTGGTGAGGTTGAATCTTTTGGCGGAATTCCTCGCGCCAAGATGCGGAAAGATATTCCACACGGAGGGCACGGTGGATCAACTCGTACGAATCCGATTCATGCAGATAGATACATAGAGCATCGGAAATGGAGACTCGGTTTTCGTCCTGATGGATTCGAACGATTTCATCTCCCGGGCCGACTTCTCCCTCGCGAAGCACGCGCAGATAGAAGCCGCTGCGATGGCTGGCCAGGAAACGTTTTGCCATATCGTCTCGATCAAACTTCAAGTTCAACTTGAAACAGGGAATTCGCGGCTGTGTTACGGCTACCTCTGCCGTGCCGATCGTGAAACGATCTCCGAGGTAAACCGTATCCTCGAGCAGACCTGCCGTTGTGAAGTTTTCCCCGAAGGCGCCCCAGGGCAACTCCAAGCCCGCTAGTTCCTTCTTCCAGTAGGGATAGTGCTCAGAAGGATATGCATACACGGTCTTATCCTGGCCTCCGTGGAATGACAAATCGGCCTGTTTGTCTCCTTCGAGATTCAGCCAATGTAACTGGATGCGCTTTTCGATTGGCATTTTATAGATGCCCGTCGTGATTTCCTGACCGTCCCTTTGCACGGTTCGCGGAACCCCGACCTGCAGAGAAATCAATTTGGCTCGCACTTGCTCTCTCCAGTTCTTAGACGTCGCGCAATGTGTGTCCCGTCCTACATACTTCTCACATGGAATGATAGTAGTCTCCGCCTTGGCAAAGCCACAACAATGAACAGACCGATGTGCCAGCCGGCGAATTTTGGAATGCTCCGCGCTTCCGCCTTGCCTAATGCATAAGTTTGGCTATACTGCTGTCTCATACCTTGGCTTCCTCGCAGGCGCGGGTGAGAACGACTAGCGCGATTCCCGGGCCAGACCAGGACAGAGAACTGGCGGCTGCCCACATGTCCCGGTACCTGAAGTATGATCTGTGAGGCGCTCCCGTGCTGATGCGCCGCGTGGGATGCGATTGGACCTTGCGGCGCGGGAAGGTCACACTGCACCAAGAGATTGCAAAGGGACGCGGGTCCGCCCGTCAGGTCGCCGTCATCGGCGGCTCCGCTTCCGGTTTTTTCACCGCATCTCTACTGGCGCGCGCCGGCTGCTCCGTGGAGGTCCTCGAGCGGTCCGAGCAGCTCGATCCCACGCCGCGCACGCTGATCGTCACCAGCCACATGCGCACCCTGCTGGGCGAAGTGGGGGAGCGCGCCGTCGTCAACGAAATCCGCAAATTTGAACTTTTCACCGACGGACGCGCCGCGCAGGTTCCACTCGACCGTCCGGACCTGATCATTGAGCGCTCGCGATTGATTCGTGGCCTTGCCGAACAGGCGCAGAGCCAGGGCGCAAGGGTTTCGTTCGGCAACCGTTTCGTAGCGCTTGAAAGCAACGGAAACGGCTTGCGCGTTGCTGTCGAACGCACCCGTGACGCCCGCACGGATGAACTACACGCCGACGTTGTTGTCGGGGCCGACGGAGCGCTCTCCCGCGTCGCGCAGGCTGCCGGGTGGCCGCGCCAGCGGACCGTTCCCCTGGTCCAGGCCATCGTCCGCGTTCCCTCCGATATGTCCCAGGACACCGTGCGCGTTTGGTTCGTGCCGGACGACACGCCCTACTTTTATTGGCTGATTCCTGAATCCCGCGACCGCGCGGTTCTGGGTCTGATCGGTGAAGACGGCCAGGAAACGCGGCGTTGTCTCGAGCGCTTCATGGAAAAGCGCGGGTTCACGCCGTTCGCGTTTCAGGGTGCGCGCATTCCGGTGTACGACCGCTGGACCCCGGTGGAGCGACGCGTCGGGGCGGGACGCGTATTCCTGGTCGGCGACGCCGCAGGGCAGGTGAAGGTTTCCACCGTCGGAGGGATCGTCACCGGTTTCCGAGGCGCGCTTGGAGTCAGCGAAGCGATCCTCAACGGAGGCGAGAGCCGCGAGCTCCGCTCCTTGCGCCGCGAACTCGATTTGCACCTTCTGATACGCCGCACAATTCACCAGTTCAAGCAAGCCGATTACAGCCGCCTGGTGGATCTAATGAATGCTTCGACGCGCCGGTCGTTGAGCCAGTACACGCGCGACGAGGCGGCACGCGTCCTCTGGCACATTACCCTGAGCCAGCCGCGCCTCCTGCTGCTCGGCCTTCGCGGGCTCCTCTCCGGCGGCTCGATCCTGCCCAAGAACCGCAACTGACAAGTCCGAGCGCGTGGACACGCGCACTCTCCCCGAGTAAACTCCGCGTTACTGCCTGTTCCTTGGGAAGAAAAAGGTGAGACGCGTGAATATCCTGGGCCTTTCTGGACTCGCGCACGATTCCGCCGCCGCGTTGCTCTCCGACAACGGCATCATTGCCGCGATGGAGGAGAGCAAGCTGGTTCGGATGCGCACGGCAGCGGGGATTCCGCGCGAGGCGATTCGGTATTGCCTGGAGCGAGCGGGCACCGGATGGAGCGGCGTCGAATGCGTGGCCGTGGCCAGCCGCCCGCTCCGCGCGTGGGTCCGGCAGGCTTGGCTGCGCACGCGGCTGACGCCCTTCGCGCCTGTTCCGAGCGGCTACTATCAGACCAAGGCCCTCGGCGAGCTGGGCCGCGAACTCAACAATGGCCGCCTGCTGCACTTGCTCGGTGAATCGGCAACCCTTCGCGTCCTGCACCTCGAACATCACCTCTGCCACGCCGCCAGCGCCTTCTACGCGTCAGCAGCCGATCGCGCCGTCGTGCTTACGCTCGACGAGCAGGGCGATGGCCGCGCCGGGTCTGTCGCACTCGGCGAAGACACGCGACTGCGCACCCTTCTGTCGATCCCTTTCCCGCATTCGCCTGCCTGGATTTTTTCCCAGGTCACGGACTTGATCGGCTTCGCGCCTCATGCGGATGAGCACAAGACGCAATGGCTCGGCCTCGAAGGCGAGCCCGTGTTCGAGAATCTTTTTCTCGAGCTACTCCAGAGCTCTGCAGGCAAATCGCCTCGTCTTGCGACGAGTTACTTCAACAAGGGGCTCGCCGGCCGCATTGCTTTTTCACCCAAATTCTATCGAGCCGTTGGCTTGGATCCCGCCGCCGGCAAAGCTGCGGAGAGCAGTTCATCCCGCCCGCAGATTCCGGAGCCGCTTCGCAGGCAGCTTGCCGCGAGCGTCCAGCAGGCCTGCGCCAAGGTCGCTGCGGAGCTTGCCGAGCGATACCGGAAGCACACCGGCGCGAAGTCGCTGTGTCTGGCAGGCGGATTGTTTCTGAATCCCGTGGTGGTTTCGCACGTCGAAAAAAATACGGAATTCGATGACGTTTTCGTTCAACCCGCCGCAGGAAACGAAGGCACCGCTTTGGGCGCCGCTTGGTATGTGCGCCACCATATGCAAGGAAAGCCGCGCCAGGCTCCGGCAGCCCAGCTTGATTGGGGGCCGAGCTATTCCAGCCAGGAAATCAAGCAAGTTCTGGACAATTGCAAAGCGCGCTACCGGTTCCACGTGAGCGAAGAACAAACGCTGGAAGAAACCATACAATTGCTCGCCGCCGGGAAAATCGTGGGGTGGTTTCACGGCGCCGCCGAATTCGGCCCGCGCGCGCTGGGGAACCGCAGCCTGCTGGCTTCTCCCTGGGCGCCCTATGTCAGAGAAAACCTGAATGAATATGTGAAGCACCGGGAAGCATTCCGTCCGTTCGCGATCTCTGTTACATCCGAACGCGCTGCGGAATTTTTTGACTACACACCGTCCGCATACTTCATGGCCACGCTCGGCTTCGCCAGGCCGGAAGCTGCCCGCCTGCTTGAGGGGTTTCTCCTTCCGGGCGGGCGCGTGCGTTTGCATGTGGTCAAGCGTACGGTGAACCCGCTACTTTGGCGGCTGCTCGATCGATTCGGCCAGCTTGCTCCGGCGCCGATGCTCGTGAACACCTCGTTCAACCTGTTCGGTGAGCCGTTGGTTGTTTCGCCGCGGGATGCCGTGCGCAGCTATTTCTGTTCCGGCATCGACGCGCTCATCATCGGAAGCTTCTCGCTCGCGAAATCCTGACCGTGTGTCATCCGCAACAATAGCTTGGCATTTTCACTTCCCCCAGCCATGTGAATGGGCGAGAATCAGTTCGCACCGAATTTGGGTATGGGACAGAGAGTCTGTGTGGCAACCCGGTTTTGGTCTATGTAGCGCCCGCCTTTAGGCAGGCATGTGCTTGTATCTACAGTGCCGCCCTGAAGGGTGGCGCTACACAATCATTTCACGTATGGGTTGCACACAGCCTCCAGAGTCCGCAGAAGGGGGAAATCTCGCGTGAAATTAGCGGTGATCGGGTGTGGATATGTGGGATTGGTTTCGGGCAGTTGTCTCGCCGAGGCGGGACATGATGTCGTCGCCACCGATAACGACGCGTCCCGCATCGCCAGTTTGCAGGCCGGCAAGATCCCCATTTATGAACCGAACCTCGACAAAGTTCTCGATACCGTCGTGCGGGAAGGGCGCCTGCGGTTTACGCCCGATTGCGCCGAAGCGGTGCGCGGCGCCGATATTGTCTTCATCTGTGTCGGTACGCCGCCAACAGAAACTGGGGAGGCGGACCTTTCCGCAATCGACAATGTCGCACGTCTGATCGCGAAGGAATCGCAATCACCGAAGCTTGTCATCGAGAAGAGTACGGTTCCCGCGCAGACCGGAGAGCAGCTGAAGCGAGCCCTCCAGGTTTATGCACGCGACGCCGGCGCCAGCTTCCGCGTGGCATCGAATCCCGAGTTCTTGCGCGAAGGCACGGCCGTCGAAGATTTCTTCCACCCCGACCGGATTGTCATTGGCGTGGAGGAAAAAGAGACCGAGCAACAACTCCGCGAGTTGTATCGCCCGATTCTCGAAGGCCGCTTCCGTTGCCCGGTGCACCAGCCGAATTGTCCGTCGGCGGCCACGCCGGATTTCGTTGTGACCACAATTGCGAGCGCCGAATTGATCAAGCACGCCTCGAATTCGTTTCTCGGTCTGAAGATTTCCTACGCCAACGTGCTCGCCGACCTGTGCGACCGCCTGGGCGGGAACGTTGATGAGGTTACGCGCGCGGTGGGTCTGGATCCGCGTATCGGCGGCCAGTTCCTCAAGGCTGGATTGGGTTTCGGCGGCTTCTGCCTGCCAAAGGATATCCAGGCGTTTATAAAGCTCGCTGACCAAGCGGGGATCGACTTCGGCTTGCTTAAGGAGGCCGAGCGCGTCAACAAGCAGCGCGTGGACCAGTTGCTCGACAAGGTGAAAAAAGCGCTTTGGGTCATGAAGGAGAAGCAGATCGGCGTACTGGGGATCGCCTTCAAACCGAATACGGACGACATTCGTCTTGCGCCTGCAATTGACGTGATCCGGCGTTTGCTTGCCGAAGGCGCCGTCGTGCGTGCCACCGATCCCCAAGCCATGGCGCGCGCCCGCGTCGTCTTTCCTGACCTGCACTACAGCGCAGACCCGTACGAGGTAGCCCGCGGAGCCGACGCTCTCCTCATCTTGACCGAGTGGGAGCAATTCCGGCGGCTGGATTGGAAGCGCATCCGGAGTGAAATGGCGCGAGCGCTTGTGATTGACGCGCGGAACATGTTGCGGCCCGCGGAGATGAGAGCGCTCGGATTCGAATACATGAGCTTCGGGCGCCCCGACCAGGCCACAGCCACAGCAAAGCAATAGAGGCCTATCTGTAATCCCGCCTCATGGCGCCCTCAGCGCGCCTGGGTCGCTCCAAACTGCTTCTTGAAGGATTCCAGCGTGAGCCGCAGCCCTTCTTCCAAGCTGACCTTAGGCTCCCAGTGCAGCAGCCGGCGCGCCTTCGAAATGTCCGGGCAGCGCTGCTTGGGATCATCTTGCGGCAGGGGTTCGAAGACAATGGGCGCTGTCGCGCCAAGCAGGGTGCGGATGCGCTCGGCAAATTCGAGAATTGTAATTTCCTGCGGGTTGCCGATATTCGTCGGTTCGTGCTCGTCCGATTGCATCAGACGGTAGATCCCTTCGATCAAATCGGAAACGTAACAGAAGCTGCGCGTTTGCTTTCCCGTGCCGTACACGGTGATGGGCTTGCCGCTCAGCGCCTGGTAAACAAAATTCGGCAGGGCGCGGCCGTCGTTGAGCCGCATGCGCGGCCCGTAAGTATTGAAGATTCGCACGATGTGCGTGTCCACACCGTGTGCGCGGTGGTACGCCATCACCGTCGCTTCGGCAAAGCGCTTGGCTTCATCGTAGACGCCGCGCGGGCCAATGGGATTCACGTTGCCCCAATACGTTTCCGGCTGCGGGCTCACGAGCGGATCGCCGTAGCACTCCGAAGTGGACGCGAGAAAGTACTTCGCCTTTTTCGCCAGGGCCAGTCCAAGTGTATTGTGCGTGCCGAGGGCGCCGACTTTGAGTGTCTGGATCGGGAGCTTCAGATAATCCACGGGGCTTGCGGGTGAGGCGAAATGCAGCACGTAATCGACCGGGCCAGGCACGTCGATGAATTTCGTAACGTCGTGATGTACCATCCGGAACCGTGGATGTCCCGCGAGATGCCGGACGTTGACTTCCGCTCCAGTAACCAGATTGTCGATCGATAGAACTTCCCAGCCGCGCTCAAGCAGATAGTCGCACAGGTGCGATCCAAGAAATCCCGCGCCGCCCGTGACTACTGCGCGCATCGTTTTGGCCTCAGAGTACCTGTGTCCGCCGGTCTGTTTTCGCCGTGCATGTTCTGTTCTCTCTCCATGGCCGGCTCTCTCGTCGCAAGGTCTCCAGGCCGCTTGCCATTGTAGCCTCCGATGTGTCCGGCACAAAGATGGCTTCGTTGGGTGAGGCACGATATTGTTACTGGTGCAATCGTTGATTCAGTTGGAGGGGACAGCCTGCCGGTTTGCATTGACCCCGAGAGGTGGCCGGGTTAGGATTTCGGGTTCGCATCCTACGCCATGTCGCATGCTCGCTTCTATTTCCTGCGTTGCTGCCCATTCTGCAGGAGCCTGGACGTGCGGCGCTCGCACCGCCGGGGCTTGTTCGAAATGGTCGTCCTCCCATTTCTGTTGTTGCGGCCATTTCGATGCGAGGACTGCACGAAGCGGCACTACAATTTCTTCTTCACTCGGGCACTCCACGAGTCCGGAGACAAGATTCAGGGTGATGCTTGAGGAGCGGCTCGTGCCACCCCTTCTAACAGGAGGATGAGGTGAGGCCGGATTGTGACTGAATCAAGACCGAAACTACGACGATGGCTGATTCGGGCTGGGATCCTGATCGTGCCGGTAGTTGTTGTAACTGTTGTGTTTCTCAACATCGGCCAGTGGCTGATCGTCCAGGATCCGCTGGCTCACGCGGACGTTATTGTGGTCTTGAGCGGCCGCCTTCCCGAGCGCGCGCTCGAAGCCGCAAGGCTCTACCATGCCGGCTACGCCGAGCAGGTGTGGATTTCACAACCAACTTCTCCTGCGGAAGAGTTGAAGACGATGAAGATCTTCTATCTCGGAGAGGATTTCTATAATGAGAAAGTCCTGATGGCTCAGGGCGTCCCCGTGGACGCGATTCACATTCTGGACGACCCCAGCGCGAATACAGAGGAAGAGGTGCGCGAAATCTCCCAAATGCTGCGCCGGAACAATTCTCACAACGTGATCGTGGTTACTTCAAAACCGCATACGCGCCGCGTTCGCACGATCTGGCACAAACTTGTGGGTTCCGATCCGCAGGCGATCGTGCGTTTTACGAATGACGATCCTTACGATGGCGCACACTGGTGGCGTCATACGCGTGACGCCCTGGACATCGTTCGTGAAACGCTTGGGCTGCTCAATGCCTGGGCAGGCTTCCCGTTTCGCCCGAGCCAGAACTGAATATGCCAGTCCGTGCCCGTAAACCGAATGAAATCGCGCAGCAAGTGATGCCGCTCATGCTGCTTGGTGTCGGCCTGATCGCCTCAAATCGTTATTTCACGGTTCTCGACGACGAAGCCAGGACGCTCGCTTCCGCAATCCAATCCGCGCCAAGACTACTCATTCAATTGTGGTCTGGAGTTGGGCAGCATGGATATTCACCTTTCTATATCATCCTGCTTCACTTTTGGTTGCGCCTGGCTCGTGATGATTTCGAAGGGCTGCGTACCCTGCCAACGCTGTTGTTTCTTTTGGGACTCTTCCTGCTCGCCCGCGCCGCGCGCCGTTTGGGCGGCTCGGCGAGCGCCCTTGCCGTCACGTGGCTCAGCGTCTTGTGGCCATTCGGCTTTCATTACGGCCGTCTTGAATCAGGATATGCGTTTTCGTTTCTTCTGATCGCAGCCCTGACGCTCGCGTACTTGCGGTACGTCGAAGATCAGACGATTGGCCGATGGGTGGCGTTATTCCTTGCCGGGGCTCTGCTCCTCTGGACACATCCCTTCGGACTGGCCGTTTTGGCGTGTCTCAGCATCGATCTGTGGCTGCACCACCGGCAGGGCGAGAGTTCTCTTCCAGCTGGACCCATTGTGAGTATGGCTGCGTTGTGGTGCGCAGCTCTGGTTCCAGTCTTCCGCGCTATGCACCAAGCGCTCACTGCAGAAATGAATCTACACTCCCGGGCTGCGACGATTGTTGCCAACATGGTCTTCTCCATTTACACACTCTTCGTCAGCGAGTCGGTTGCACCATGGCACTGGGCTCTCGGCGTGCCGGCTGGGCTTGCCGTAGTGGCTTGTGTCGTCTTGATTTTCCTGTACGCGCCGCGTCCTGCACGACGTTTCCTCTCGTACAGCGCCCTGCTCATCGCCTTGATGGCCATAGTGGGCACCTTGTCCTCTAAACAACTCATGTTGATTGCGCCATGGGTCTTACTGCCGGCAGGGGTCGTGATTGGTACAAGCAAATCTCATTGGGGACGCAATGGCCTGGCTGCCGCGCTCCTAATCATCGGTGGAATCGGTTGGTATGGAGTGTATTCGCGCAGTTATTATTCCGAGCCGAGTTTTCTTGAGCCGTGGCCCCAGGTAGCCGATCTCGCCACAGGGAAAATCCGGGAGGGTGCCACAGTCATCGCCGACAAACCGTCTTTTTTCTTCTACTTGACCTATGTCCTTCGCGAACCCGGCAGCGGACTGCTATGGAAGATCACTGGATTGCTTCCCGATCAGGTTCGCCATTCCCAGGTGAAATCCGTTACGGAATGGATGGCGGCAGGCCATCCAATTCCACCGGCGGCCGTCTGGGTGCGCGGAATGCCTGGACCCGATGATGCAGGACCCATGGCGGATGCCGCGCACGAACTCGATCGGGCCTGCGGAGCACGAACTTCGCGATTGATGATGCGCGACAAAGGATACGAATGGAAGCAACGACTATTTCCCGAGAGGGGAGATCTGCCATGGCGCATCGAAGTCCGCGAGTACGATTGCGCGTCCCCAGGTTCGCAGGAAATTTTGCACATTCCTGTTCGCTGACTTTCAATAGAGATTGGTCTTCCGCCAGCCGACAATGCAATCCAATGCTTGAATTCATTTTTTTGCCGGCATCCAAATGGTCTCCAGTACGATAGGTCCATTGTCCCCGTCGATCAGCTGCGCGAAACTATAAGTGGAGAGAAACCTTGGATGGCAGCCGTGATGGTGTTTACTATTTCTGCTTTTGCATTCAAGAATTTCTGTTACTGCTACTGGCGTGCCATGAGCGCCGGAACCCCTTGATTTCTCTATGACTTAGGTCAGCCATTGTGCGGCAGGCGGCGACAATCACTGTGGCGCTCATAAGTATCTCGTTTAGAATGAAAAACTTATTATTAGAGAGGCACGGCTCTCGATTTCCAGGTGCCGTCCATTACCAATCAGCCGTACTTTAGGCTCGGTGGTACTCGTGGTTGGGTCGACTGGTACGAGAGGCCCATTGTTCCATTTAGTTGAAGGCGCAATACTGTAGTTCGAAGAGGATCCAGAGATGATCGCCACGATTCTATTTACGGTGTCCGCAGTGGCATTTGTCCAGTTCGCGCTCTACTATTGGCGCGCGATGATTTCTGGAGTTGCGACACAACCTGTCTCCGATCGAATTCGCACAGCAGCAGGAATTGCGACCCCCCAAATCGGCGCCCAAGATTTCCGTAGTATCTTGAGCCTACATGACTTATCTCCGAATCTGCGTGGTCCGAACGGTAGCTTCCGCGGCGTGCGGCTCTATTACGCAATGATCGAGAAGCTCGGCAGCGTGATCCCTGCGATGGCCGACTGGGCCGATGCCGAGATGACCACCTGTTCGCGCTATGTTGCGGTGCTCGTCGACCAGCACCTGGAGCAGAATATAGCCTGCGCCGCCCAAGTGCGCGGGATCTAGAGTAAGGTCCCCACTTCCCGGTCCCAGTTCAAGCCATCAATAGGCCCAGCGGAGCAGGACGCCGCCGGCGGTGTATCCGGCGCCAACGGCAACAAGCATCACCAGATCCCCTTTCTTCAGTCTGCCTTGTTCGACAGCATCCCGTAATCCCAAGGGAATGGTCCCTGCGGTAGTATTTCCGTAGCGTTCGATGTTGATCATTACCTTCGAATCGTCTATACCCAGCCTTCCCTGCATTGCGCGAATAATCCGTAGGTTGGCCTGGTGCGGCACGACCAGCGCCAGATCCTTGCTTGTGAAGCCATTTCGCTCCAGCATCTCGCAAGCGAGTTCCGCCATACGTCGCACGGCGTACTTGAACACCTGTGCGCCTTCCTGATGGATGTAGTGCATTTTCTTTTCGACCGTTTCGGGAGAGGCGGGGTGAAGCGAGCCACCGCCGGGCATGTAAAGGAATTTTCCCCCTGAGCCGTCCACATCATGAACGAAATCGAGGATGCCCTCGTCATCACGCTCGGTTGGCTCCAACAGGACGGCGCCCGCGCCGTCGCCGAAGAGCACGCATGTCGCGCGATCCTGGTAATTCAAGATCGAAGTCATCACATCGCTGCCGATGACGAGCGCCTTCTTCTGCGTTCCAGCGCCGACGAATTGCGCGCCCACCGTCAGTGCGTAAACAAAACCGGAGCATGCCGCCGAAAGATCGAATCCCCACGCGTTCGTGGCGCCCAGCTTGTCCTGGACCAGACAGGCGGTTGCGGGAAACATCATGTCCGGCGTTACGCTGGCGACCACGATCAGGTCGATCTCATCCGCCGGCACATCTCTGGATTCGAGCAGTATCTTGGCCGCCGCCGTCGCCAGATCCGAAGACGCGACCCCTGGATCCACTACATGACGCTCTCGGATGCCTGTTCGCTCCCGAATCCACGCGTCATTGGTATCCACGAGCTTCTCCATCTCGGCGTTGGACATCACCCGGGGCGGCACATACCCACTCACACCGGTAATTTTTGCCGCGATGCGTCTGGACATTCCGTTCTCCGTGAGGCTGGCCTGGTACCCTCGGCAAGAAGAATCGTGATTCTACGCAATCGGAGTCGGCGAAACAAGCTTGCCGTGTTCCCGCGCTGGTTTTCGCCGGAAGTCCGCAGGGGATTGCGCAGTGCGGGCCGCGGAACGGAGCAGACTAGGGAGCCTCAATCTCATAGCGGTATGTAATCGGTGCGGTTTTCCGCAGCGTTGCGGCCACCGAGCAGTATTTTTCCTCACTCAATTGGATTGCGTGCTTCACGGCTTGTTCATCGAGATGGCCGCGCAATTTGTAGACAATTTCGAGTTTCACCCACACGGCTGGTGGCTCCGCCGCTCGTTCGCCGGAGACTTCCACCTCCAGCGACTCGAGCTTCTGCCTCTTCCTGGCAAGGATGGAAACAACGTCGGTTGCAGTGCACGCTCCCAGTGCCACGAGAAGAAGCTCCATCGGTCCCGGCGCACCGTTCGAGGAGCGATCCGAATCCAGCGCCACCATGTGGCCTGAGGGGGACTGCGCTACGAATCGTTCCTTGCCTACCCATTGCACACGTGCCGTTTGCATTGGTATCTCCTTTAGAATTGCGCCTCGCAATTGGTCCTGGAAATTGGACCTGGAAACTGCTTGCATCCAGGTTGAGCCTAGCAAAGAGCGTGCGCCGAGGGAATCCAGAGTGGCTTTTTAGCTGAGGACTTCGCGTTCGGGGGTGAGAATGGGCTCGATCAGCGGACTCGGAAGGTGGCGCAAACGCGCGACAAACACGCGGACCAGTTCGGGATCAAACTGCGCGGCGCCGCAGCGTTCGAGTTCCAGGAACGCCTCGACCGGGGTACGAGCTTTCTTGTACGTGCGCTCGGAAGTGATCGTGTCGTACGCATCGGCGATGGCCACGATGCGCGCCCCTAGCGGGATCTGGGCGCCGGCGAGTCCCTGCGGATACCCCGACCCGTCGAAGAACTCGTGGTGATGGGCGACCATCTCACGGATTCGTTTGGTGCCGCGAAGCGGCTCCAGAAGCTTGGCTCCATATTCCACATGCCTTTTCATCGTTTCCCACTCTTCGGGATTGAGCGGGCCGCTCTTGTTCAGGATCGATTCCGTGATGCCAACCTTGCCCACATCGTGCAGGATGCTCCCAAGGCGGATTTCTTCGATTTCCTGGCTTTTCAAGCCTATAGCTTCCGCGATCAAGACGGCGTAACCGGACACTTTTTGGGAGTGGCCTTCTGTGAACTGATCCTTCGCATCCACGGCCAACGCGAGCGATGTCAGTGTGTCCATCACGACGTGTGGCAGGGGCTCGAATGACGACGCAATACCATTGGAGACGCCGCCATTAGGGCGCGAAGCCGCAATTCTGGTTTCGGAGAGCGATCGCGCAAACTGTTCGATCCGGCTGTAGATTTCAACGAACGCATCAGGGCCTGTGGAGAACTGGCGCTTGAGTGTGACGCCAAGGTAGGCTTCGAGTACATCACGTTTCCACTGTTTCGAGTCCTCGGGATTAAAGTGATCCGCGGTGAAGACCGCGTTGCCGCCCTGATGCTTGGAAAGATACATCGAGGCATCTGCGACCTGGATCAGTTCCTGGGGTGTCGATCCGTGAATCGGGAAGGCCGCCACGCCGAAGCTGGAAGTGACATTCTTCTCGCGCAACACGGGATCGGAGGCGATCCACGAGCGGAGTTTTCCTGCGAGCTGCTGGCTCTGCTCGGCGTCAGTTTCCGGCATCAAAATTACGAACTCGTCGCCGCCATATCGCGCGACGACGTCCGAACGGCGGCAATATTGATCCAGAATATGGGCCACGCGTTGAAGCACGATGTCGCCGTCCAGGTGACCATAGAAATCGTTGACGAACTTGAACCGGTCCAGGTCCATCAAAACCAGGGAGAAAGACCGGCCGGCACGCGTCGAGCGTTTCCATTCAGCCGAGAGCGCCTCCATAAAGAAGCGATGGGTCTTCACCCCGGTCAATCCATCGGTGATGGCTTGTTCCTGCGCCTTTTGGAATGTCAACGCATTGTGGAGCGCGCCTGAAATCAGGTCCGCAAGCGTGCCGAGGAACAGGATTTCTTCCTGAGGGAAGTCGGCACACTTGTCGGTTTCAACGTACAGCACGCCGTGCAGTTGGTCTGCGTATACGATCGGGAGCGCGATGGCGGAAACCGAACCTTCGAGCACCGGTTCGCCTTGGGCGTCCGATGAATCCAGGTAGTTCACCACGGCCATCTGTCCGGTACGCGCGACACGCCCCGCCACATTTCCGTCCAATGCCAGACGGCGCCCCAGAGCTCCCTTGCGGTGGCCGGCCTCTGCCTGGATGACAATTTCCTTGCTCGAATAATCGAGCAGCCCGATGCCAATGTGAGAATAGTCCAGGCCCTGTTCGAGCTCTTCAGCAATCTTGGCGAGCATTTCATCCGGGTTGAGCGTCGTTATGATGTTGCGCGAGATGTTGTTGAGCAGAGTAAGATGACGCGAATTCGCCCGCTCTTCGCGGAACAGTCGCGCATTTTCCAGCGCAATGACGACTTCGCTCGCCAGCACGCGCATCATCTCCAGGTGACCGGTGTCAAACGTGTGCTCCTGCGGGCTCTGAACGGCCATGACGCCGATGGCCCGTTCATAGAGCAGCAGAGGCACGCCGCAGAAGCAGCCAAACTGCAGGTGCAGGGGTTCCAGACCTAACTTGCGCAGTTCCTCCGAGTAATTTTCGCGAATCAACAAGGGCTGGCGCGTGCGCATCAAGTATTCGGTCACATACTGGTCCCCGGTAGGCCGGGACCTCTTGGGCATGGTCACACCGTCACGAACCTCGACCTCGAAACGGATTTCGTTGCGGACTGGATCCCGCAACGCGATGAAGAAATGATTGACGTCAAACAAGCGCTTCATTTCGGACAGGATGGTTTCAAAAAGCGCTTCCGGGTCGAGGGTCGAGCTCAGGGCACGACCGATTTCGTTGAGCATGTGGAGCTCTTTGGAACGGCGCGCCGTCTGCTGAACCAGATAGCTATTCTCGACGGCCATGCCAATTTGATGGCCCAGCGCAAGCAGCAGGCGCAGCTCGGCCGCCGTAAACCGGCGGCTATCGGGCGTGCCGAGAAACAACACGCCGAACGCCTGCTCCTTGGCTTGCAGGCTGATCCCGACAACCGTGCGCAGGTGCTGGCTCATGGCGAGCTGCCGGAAACGCCGGAAGGCCTCTTCTCCTTCGAGTGCGGCCCAGGAAGCATCACGGCCCAAATCGCGAAACACCACCAGGCCGCCCAATCGCGAAACCAGGTCCACTAAATGATCGTCCAGTCCTTCTTCCTGCGAGGCTGCGCAGAAGTTTTCCGTGAGGCCAATGGCGACAACCGAAGTGGGACCCTCCGCGTTGCCGTGATGCAGGAATAACGCTCCTGCCGGCATACGCACAACGCTCAACACTCGTTCGAGCGCGTGCGACAACATCTTCTGAATCTCCATGCCGGCGAAACCGGACGTCGCCAGATTTACATTTGAGAGCGCTAGCATGTTGTGTTCGACGCGGCGCTTTTCTTCTTCATACACCCCCATCACCATCAGCGCCGCCGCGAACAGTTGCGGGAGAATTTCCAATGCGCGCAGGGAATTGGCCACTCGGCTGGTGAGCAACACTTCGCCGATCACAACCGCGCCCCAGGTGAGGAACGAGACCGCCAACAGCAAGTCGGCGAACGTCTCTTGACGGCGGCTTTCCTGATAGAACACCCAGGCGACGCCGAACAACACCACCGCAACGCCGAGCTGCGGGGAAACACTGACGCCATGCAAATAGAAAGCGGCCGCCCACAGCACGAAGAAAGCGCCCACCGCAATCTGAGGACGGACCCAGGGCCGCGCTTCCGTGTACACTCGCGCCGTACTGAAAAACAGCAGCGCCGCAGCGGCCAGCAACCACTGGTTCACCGCCGGCTGCCATGACGCGACGGCTATCCAGGGTTCGAGCGCGGGACTCAGGTAGTGCAAGGCCAGCAGGCACCATCCCGCGCTCCAGAGCATCAAGTATGCCTGGCGCCTCAAACTGTGCATGTAGGCGAAGAAACCCGAAGTCAATGCTGAGGCCGTCAGCAGGGTGATCGCAATGATGCTGTCCGAACTCATCAACTCAGGCACACCACCAGGCGAGAAATTCGCTGCGCGCTCCGAAGAGGGCTAGGAACGTCTGCAGCGCAAGACCATGAAAACAAATCCGCATCAGGGAGCTGGGCCTCCAATTCTTCGGGACAGGCCATCCACAACACATAACAATTACACCCGTCCCACGACATTTTTCGATCTTTTGCGACTATAAAGGACGTCTTTCCAGCCGGTCAAGGGTACGGGGGTACCAGGCAGGAAACAAGGCACTTGAGGCTTCGGACACACGCTGGTTGGCCGGGAATTCAGGTTCGATCCCTACGGTCCAACGGAAATTTTAACCCGGGATTGGGATCTTGATTACTCGCCTTCCGCCGCAGGTTCGGCTAAGATGGAGCGTTTTTCGTTTGCGGGAGAGACTGACAGGACGTATGGCTACTACTTCCAATGCATTAGGAACCCCTTCGGGCGGGGTTCGCGTGCGATTTGCACCTTCCCCGACGGGCTACTTGCATGTCGGTGGGGCACGCACAGCGCTATTCAACTGGTTGTTTGCGCGCAGACAGGGCGGCGCGATGATCCTGCGCGTCGAAGATACAGACGTCGAGCGGAATCGTCCGGAGTTGGTGGAAGGAATTCTCGACGGATTGCGCTGGCTGGGTATCGATTGGGATGAGGGGCCGTACTTCCAGTCGGAGCGCCTTAATTTGCACCAGGCTGCGGCGGAAAAGCTGGCCGCTTCGGGCGCGGCGTACTTCTGCGATTGCCCGCCGGAGAAATACGCGGGGGGCGACGCGGTCGAGGAAACCGACGACGCGAAAAAGGAAGCGGGTCCGCGGCGCGTCACTCGCTGCGCCTGCCGCAACGGCAAGCCCGCGTTAACAGCGGAGAACGCGGCAATCCGGTTTCGCGTTCCGCTTGGCACGACGACGAAATTCGACGATGCGGTGTTCGGCCCCCGCGAAGTGGCGAATGAGGAGATCGAGGATTTTGTCCTCTTGCGCTCGCCCAAGGAAGGCCAGGCGCACGGCGCGCCAACCTACCAATTGAGCGTCGTCGTGGACGACATCGACATGCGCATCACGCACGTGATCCGCGGCTCCGACCACATCTCAAATACGCCGAAGCAGGCGCTGCTGTACCGCGCGTTGGGTGCGGCGCCGCCCATCTTTGCGCACGTGCCGCTGATCCTCGGCGCGGACCGCACGCGGCTCTCGAAGCGCCATGGCGCTACCAGTGTGGGATCCTACCGCGACGAGGGATTCCTTCCCGAAGCGTTCCGGAATTTTCTTGCGCTGCTCGGGTGGTCGCCGGGCAACGACGCCCAATTCCTGCGCACACCCGAAATCGTTTCTCGTTTCTCTCTCGAAGGCGTGAGCCGCACCAATGGCGTGTTCGATCGCGCGAAGCTCGAGTGGTACAACACCGAGTATCTGCAAAAGCTGCCGATCGAAGACTTGCTGCCCGCCGTGCAGGGCGAACTCGAACGCGCAGGACTCTGGCAGCCGGATTGGGCCGGAGCGAAACGCGAGTGGTTCTCGAAGACCGTGGACCTCCTGCGCCCGCGCACGCGCCTGCTGCCGGATTTTTCGACGTGGGCGCGCGCATTCTTCAGCGATTCCTTTGACTACGATCCGAAGGCCCGTGAAAAATTCTGGAAGGATGAACGCCTGGGCCCGATGCTCGGCAAGCTGGCGGACGGCCTCGCGGCACTTCCCGATTGGAACCACGATGCGTGCGACCACGTGTTGCGTGAACTGGCCGCGGCCGAAGACGTCAAGGCCGGTTTGCTGATCAACGGGACGCGCGTCGCGATTGTAGGGCAGGCCGTGGCGCCGCCGCTGTTTGATACGATGGTCGTGCTCGGGCAAGAGCGCGTGGTCGGCCGCTTGCGCCGCGCCGTCGAAGCGTTTGCTCCGCGCTGAAACCGTTGTATATAACGGGTTGCTCACACAGCAGAAGAATCCCCGGGTCTGAGGACCCGGGCTACAGCATTCTTAAACCCCGGATCCATCTTGTTCGTCTTGGTGTGTCAGAGTTGTAGCCCGCCTCTTCAAAGGCGGGGATTTTTTTCTGCGTCTCTGGCCCAGTGAGATTCCCGGGCTAATGCTGCGAAGGAATCCTCAACGAAGAGGTCGGAGAAAAGATGACGGCGTTCGCGGGATGCGCGGGTGTGTCCACAGCGGCGATTTCGAGTTCCGCCGTGAGTGGAACTTTCGTCGGCGGCAGGCATGCGTCCTGGTTGCACGCCTGGTAGCCAACTGTCAGGCCTATTTTTTTCGGGCCGAGAGGCGCGTCGGTCTCCGCGCGCAGTTTCATTCGCACCGTGAACGAGCTTTCGTAGACGCGCAGAGGCGCCTTCGAAAATCGAAACGCGCGCATAACCCCGCGCGGATATGCCGTTTCCACAAGAGCGATTCCCGGAGGGAGGTCCGCCAGGACTTTTGTGGGAATCAGATAGTCCTCCGAAGGTTCGTGCGCGTTGATGTGGAAGCCGGGAGAAATCTTCGCCACAACGGCAATCTCAAACGGGCGCCCGCGCGGCACGGGTTGAAGCGAAACGTACGCCTGCGGCTGAAGCACACTGGCTGCAAGCGGATAGGGCTTATCCTGCGCGAGCGCGGTCGCGACAAGGGGAACGAGCGCGAGGGATACGAAAAGTGCGTGCAGCCCTGGCCTTCGATTGGCGCGATCTGAAGCAGGCAGATTCACCGGAAGGGCCGGGTCTCGCGCGACATCCTGGACTAAGGAGACCATGCTTATTAGACGCTCACGGGGCTGCCAAGTTGCTCGGTGAGAATGCGGCCCATAAGCTGCATTAGCGTCTCTCCGGTCTTCTCGAGAACAAAAGCTCCGGCTGCATCCGACCAGGACAGCTTAAAACTCGTGGTCAGCGCAGAAATCCAAATCTGGCGCACCGGCGCGTTCGGGCTGATGACGAATTTCGTTATCACGGGCTCTTCGAACAGCACTTCAAGTTTTCCGCTGCCGCCCTCGACTTCAAATCCGTGAACGTCGCCGAGATCCATCAGACGGTGGCGAAGCGCCTCGAAAGCAGCATCACAGCGTTTCTGGAACTCTTTTTCATCCATGACGGTACCAGAGTACCGCGAAGCGCTCGGACGGGCAAGAAAGGTAGCAGGTGATAGGTGGCAGTCCGAGACCGGACGAATGCTCAGCGGGCTGATCCAGAAACTGCGCCAAAGGAAGCTCTGAATTCTACAACCTGTCACCTGCCGCCCAATCCCTCCTACTCATAGCGGAGCGCGTCGACAGGATCGAGCCGCGCAGCCTTGACTGCCGGATACATGCCGAAGAAAAGGCCGACACTCATGGAAACCGCGACGGCCACAAGCACGGCCCAGAGCGGTACCGTGGAGGGAAGTGAGGGCCACAGCAGATTGATGAGCAGGCTGATGCCAATGCCCAGCACCACGCCGATGACGCCGCCTGCGCCGGTGAGGACGATAGCCTCGGTCAGGAATTGCCAGATGACGTCGCTGCGGCGCGCGCCAATGGCTTTTCGCACACCGATCTCGCGCGTGCGCTGTGTGACCGACATCAGCATGATATTCATCACGCCAACTCCGCCCACCAGCAATCCAATCGAGCTGACCACGGCGGTCAGTATGGCGACCGAACTAGTAATTTGCTTGAACTGAGTGGCAATTTCCTCAGCCGAAGAAAGGCCGAAATTCTCGGATGCCGAGTAGGGCACGTTGCGGCGGCGCCGCAACACGGCGCGGATTTCATCCTGCGCTTCGGCCATGTGTCCGGGGATGACCATAGCGCCGATGAAATGTTCGTCATCGAAGGGGTGATGTTTCCGGTAGGTCCGGTAGGGAACGAGCACCTGTTTTTCCGCTGAGGGATTCTTAAAGAACTGGCCCTTGCGATGTTCAAAGACGCCGATGACACGGTAGGGATGTCCTTCCACGGAAATCGTTTTCTCGATCGGGTCTTCACCCAAAAACAAGGCTTTCCCCAGATCGTAGCCAATCACGGCCACGTCAGCGCGCTGAAGGTTTTCCGCCTCAGTAAAGAAGCGGCCGAGATAGGGATGCGCATTAAAGACTTCCTCATATTCAGGCGGCGCCCCTGAATAGTCGAGGCCTGAGACTTCTTTATCCTTGTAACGCGCGGTGACCATGGGGGGATGGCTGAAATCATCCACGCGTTTGAAGACGTTAGCCGACACCATCGAAATCGCCGGACATTGTTCGCGGATCGCGATCGAGTCTTCGTAAGTCAAAGACTTGCGGTTGCGCTCTTCTGTCGTGAGGCGTCCTGTGTGAATCCCCGGGGAAAACTTGAATACCCAAACGGTATTCGGGCCATAGTCATTAAGATACGCAGTGACGTCGCCGTAGAATCCGACGAGGATGGATGCCACGGTAATGAGTGCCGTGATTCCAATGACCACGCCCAGCACAGTGAGGAATGAACGCACTTTATTTTCGCGCAGGGTGTCCAGCGCCATTTTCGCGTTTTCGCCGATGGGCATTCGCATGGGCTTGCCGTCTAGCCTCAGACTTCCTGGCGCATGGCGTCGATCGGATTCAGATTCGCAGCCTTGCGCGCGGGATACAGGCCGAAGAATACCCCCACTGCCGTCGAAGCAGTGAGGGCAATCAACACCGCCGAGATCGGGACATGCATCGGCATTGGCGTATTCGCAGCGACAATCTGCGCAAACGAATATGCAAGCGCGACCCCGATGAGCCCTCCGATGGAAGACATGACGGCAGTCTCCGTAAGAAATTGCAGAAGAATGTCGGAGCGGCGCGCTCCAAGGGATTTGCGCAGGCCGATTTCACGCGTGCGCTCGGTCACCGTCGCCAGCATCACGTTCATGATGACCACGCCGCCGATTACTAGGAACACTGCGACGATGCCGATCATAGATGCTGCCAGGGCTCCTGTGATCCGCTTGAACAGGTCCACCAGCGAACCCGCGTCATGCACGCCGAAGCTGTCAAGCTCATTGGGCTTCAAGTGGCGGCGCGCGCGCATCAGCATTTGCGCTTCCTCCTGCCCGCGTGACATCCACTCGCCGCCCTTGGTTTGCACGTTAATCGACAGGCTTGTGTTGCTGGTGGCATAAAATTTCAGATAGGTCTCGATGGGGACGTAGGCGAAATTGTCCTGCGATTGCCCGAGGACTGTGCCGATGGGCTTGGCGATTCCAATCACCATGTACGGACGGCCATCGATATCCATTTCCTTGCCGATCGGATCACGACCGGGGAAGAGTTTGTCGGCAACATCGGCGCCGATCAGAGCGACCAGGGAATGGTGTTCGTTGTCAGAGTCCGAAATGTACCGGCCTTGCGTGGGAGCCTCGACGTCCATGTCGCCGATGTTTGCGCTGACGCCGCGGATTGAGGTGTCCTCGATGGTCTGTCCGTTAGCCTTTGCCCGCACCGTCCCTCGCGTCTCGACGCCTACCCGAAGAGCGAGCTTCATGTTGTCGCGCAAATACGTGTAGTCCTCCCAAGTGATGACTTTGTTCCGCCGCATGGCCTTCACGATTTCGTTGATGTCGGTGATGATCGGAAAGCGCGTAACCAGAAAGATGTTCGACCCGAGATTCGCGATGCGAGTGGCCACGTACAGGTTCACCCCGGAGATCAGCGCAACCACCAGGATCAGCGTGGAAACGGATAGGACGATCCCCAGCAGCATCAGGAAGGACCGCAATTTATGCGTACGCAGCGTTTCCAGGGCTACGAAGACGGGCTCCCGCAGATGGACTCGAGTCTTCATGAAATCACGCCGGCCTCCCATCCTTCCATACGCACAATGCTCTGAAAAAGATTCACCCACAGGATATTCGAAACAAAGAGGCGGAGAAAATTCGGCGACTCCTCCATGGATTGTCGCACAGTAAAGCTTCGGGTACCCGCGGACCGTGGCCTTGGAGAGGTTGAAGTAACCATCGGAATTGCCTCATTGCCGGCGGCGCAGGTTACGGAGGAGAGAGTGGTCTAGAGCAGGCCCTCGATGACCTTGGCAATGTCATCGTGATTGACCAGGCCGACGATCGTCCTGATCTTCTTGCCGTCGCGCGTGAAGAGCATGCTGGTGGGCAGGCCCATGATCCCTCCGAATTTTTCCGCGATGGAGTCGTTCCCCAGAAGAATTGGATAATTCATCGCCTCTTTCTGGCCGTTCACGTCGAAACGCTCTTTTTCGAGGAAGGGCTCGATCGCCTTCTTGCCCTCTTCGTCCATCGAAACTCCCAGAATCGTGAAGCCGCGCGGGCTATACTTTTTCTGAAACTCGATCATCCATGGAATTTCGACTTTGCAGGGCTCGCACCACGTGGCCCAGAAGTTCACCAGGACCACCTGTCCCTTGTATTGCGCGAGCGTAACGTCGCGATCATTGAGATCCTTCAGAACGACGTTCGGCGCCGGGGAATCGCCGGCCGTGCTGGGGGGATTCGCCGCGGGCCTTCCGGCTGCGGGGAATTTTCGATCCGCCCAGACCATGACCGTCAGCAAGGCAATCACACCCAGGCCGACCAGGATGCCCTTTTTCATTTCTAAAACTCTCCTTCTCTGGCGGGCTCCAAGTAGAGCCCGCACCCGTCTCTGGCGGGCTCCACGCCCCGGCCAGGCCGAGGCGTTCAGCGTGAAAGTAAAGCCCGCTCCCGTTAGAGCGCGAACTTATTCAGGAATCCCAGTTTACCTGATAGCCAGGTCAGGCGGTTCATGAAAATCAGCCCGCCGATGAACAGTAGCAACACGCCGCTGAATACTTCAACGGTGTGCAGATGGCGCCGGAAACGCTGGTAAAAACGCAGGAACCTGTTGATTCCGATCGCGGTCAGCAGGAAGGGAACCGCAAGACCGGCCGAATAGACAGCGAGGAGAAAAACGCCGCGAGGAATCGTCTCGGCGTTTGCCGCCAGCACGAGAACGGCTGCGAGAATCGGGCCGATACACGGCGTCCATCCGAAGGCAAATGCGAAGCCCAGCAGGAAGCCGCTGGTCACGCCCGAGAGCGCCCCGCGGGATTTGGCTCCTTCTTCCGTCTGCGCTCCTAGATTGTGGAAGCGAACGTCGCGGTTGAGCCAGCGCGTCAGCGACGGCCCGGCGAGAAAAATGAGCGAGACCGAAAGCAGTTGCACCGAGCCGAACAGTCCCCCGGGACCCATGGTTTCGGTTCCCGAGCGGCGCCAAAGGATCGCGGCGCCAAACGCCAGCACCCCGCCTATCACGAGGCCGGCATTCACTGGAAGCTTGATCAGCCAGCCGACCAGGTGCAGGCCGAACAGGATGATGATGGCGCCAGCCACAGGCCCCATCAACGACTTATGCTGCACCAGAAACTGGCCCACTGCGCTCGCCGAAGCCCCGAAACTGATGAAGACCACTGAGAATCCAGCGACGAACGCCAGCGACGAGGCGAACAGGCTGTTGCGCGCCGGCTGGCCTGCCCGGAGCTGCTCGACGCCGATCCCAGAAAGCATCGAGACGTATCCCGGCACCAGAGGAAGCACACAGGGAGACAGGAACGAAATAATTCCTGCTACGAAAGCGTAAAGAATCGAAACTTGCATCAGGCCAATGAACTCCGTCGAAACACCCTGCCAAGTCTACATCATTCCCGTTGATTTGGACGGCTGCGGAGGGCCGAAGATTCGACGCGCACCGCATTTTCCCAAAGGAACTCGCCTGCCCGGCGGGATTCTTCGGTACAACTTGTGGACCCTTGCAGGCGTAATGAGTTTCGTGCTTCAGCGGCTAGAGAGCCTGTGTGACAACCGTGTTTCTCTCACGTCAGCGGCTAAAGCCGCTTGATCTTGCAGTTCCTAACGGCGCGGCTGAAGCCGCGCCCTACAAAGCTAGCCGTCGCCACACAGGGTCTGAAGAGTCTGCGTGGCAACTAAAATTCGAGAGGGTTTTGTAGCGCCGCCCTGAAGGGCGGCACCGTAGATTCAAGCACATGCCCGCCTGAAGGCGGGTGCCACATCGAGCAAGACCGGGTTGCCACACAGCCTCTCGAGACCCGGGCTACAGCATGCGCACAAGCGTCTGCAATTTGTTATAGCCCGCCTCTTCAAAGGCGGGGGTGGCGCGCGCGCCAATCGTGTGCGCGTTCATAGGAAAACGCGATTCGCAGCAGCGTGGATTCGTCGAAGCTGCGGCCGATCAATTGCAGCCCGACGGGCAAGCCATCCCGGGTAAAACCGCACGGCACCGAAATTGCTGGATGGCCGGTGAAGTTTGCTGGGCGATTCATCCCCACCATCGCGGCGCGCACGCCGATTTGCTCGCCGTCAATGTAGATGTATTCCGCACCGATGGGCGGCGCGGGAGCGGGAACCGTGGGCGCTACGATCGCATCCACCTCTCGAAGCGCGGCGTCAAATTCGGCGCGCACGCGTTTCTGTACGTCAAGCCCGGCGAGATACTGCACGGCAAGCACTTTTCCGCCCGCGTCGATCCGCTGTCGTACTTCTTCGCTGTATTCGCCGGCGTGCGCGGGAAAGTACCCCGCCGCTTCATGGCAGCGGCGCGTTTCGGCGAGCGAAATATTCGTGGCGGCGTCGACCGATTCGCTCAAATGCGGAAGAGAGATTTCACGGACCGTTGCGCCATGCTTTTCCATGTCGCGAACCGCTGCTTCAGTTGCGCGGCGCACTTCGCCGTCGAGCTTCTCCCAGAAATATTCGCGCGGGCGGCCAAGGCGAAACCTCCGAAGCGGTTTGCGGAGAGCGGCGCTGAAATCTTCCACGCGCTGGGCCGAGGAAGCCGGGTCCAACGGATCGCGCCCGGCGAGCAGTCCGAGCAAGATTGCTATATCCGGGACGCCTCGCGCGAGAGGGCCGACGTGATCGAAGCTCGGCGCCAGAGGCACGGTGCCAAATACGCTCACACGCCCGAAGGTTGGCTTCAGCCCTACGATCCCGCACATCGCCGAGGGAATCCGAATCGAGCCGCCCGTATCCGTGCCGACCGATGCCACGCAAAGACCTGCTGCAATCGCTGCAGCAGAGCCGCCGCTCGATCCGCCGGGAATGCGATCGAGTGCCCAGGGATTATGCGCCGGGCCGTAATGCGCATTGTTAGTCGTAATCCCGTAGGCGAACTCGTGCAGATTGGTCTTGCCGAGCAGAATAGCGCCCGCGCGGGCAAGCTTCCGCGCGACGGTTGCGTCTTCAGCCGGGACGAAATCACGCAGGACCTTCGATCCCGCTGTCGTCCGGATCCCGCGCGTCCAGATATTGTCTTTGAACGTGATGGGAATTCCAAGGAGGGGATGATTCCGGCCGCCCGATCCGCGGCGGCGGTTTAACTTTTTTTCCGCGCGGCGCGCAGCGGCGAGTGCGTGCTCGGCGGTGACCGTCAGATATGCGTTGAGCCGGGGATTGTGCTGCTCGATCCGGCGCAAAAACTGCTCGGTCAGCTCGACGGGAGAGACTTTGCGTTTCGCCAGCAGCACGGCCAGTTCTTCGATCGTAGCAAATGCGAGGAGCCCTTCATTTGTCATTGTGTGTCGCCCGGACCCGAACACCGTTGCGCGATCTTGAGTATCGAGCCGCCAGTCCCGTTCCAACTTGATGCGTCTAAGAATTCGTCAAACCAAACGACCGACCCCGCGAGCGAACAACTGCCTCGGTACACTTTTGTAAATTTGGGACGGCGCTAGAAAACCTTTTCCTGCCGCCGCAAATTTCCGAACGTCCCGATGTTAGCAATGATCAAAGCCACGCGGAACTGGTTTTCCGTGCGCACCGGACCGAGGGCAAGACGGCGATACTCGAACGCGATTCCGCAGCAGGAGCCGTTGTAGCTAACCTGCACAAGTTGATTTTGCAGGAGCTGCTGCTTGACGTCGTAGCTGAAGCCGAACGCGGCATTCCACCCGCGGCGGTTCAAGTCGCCGTATCCGACCTGCGAACGAATCTGGTTCGCAAGAGGCTGCAGAACGCTCGCGTTGTCGATGGAGAAATGTGCCACTGTAAAGTTGAAGTTCTGATATGGGCGAATTTTCAGCAGAGTGCCTGCGGTCGTGAGTTTGTGGCGCAGGGTGTCGTACTCCAGCCGGAGCTGCGCGTCATAAAGTCCGCCAGGCGTCACGCGGAGATCGCTATCGATCGGAGAAAAGCGGCGCGGCTCGGCAGCAAAGGCGAACGGCGTAATGGAATCGAGCGCCTGAAAGACGTTGCGCGTTCCGGGGACGAGCGCGCCGTTGAACGTCGGATCGAAATAATACTTCTGCGCCACACGCCAGCTGACAAGCTCGTCAGCCTGGCCGTCTCCTGTGTGGTGGAACAGCCGCTGCGTGATCGAATACATGAATTCATTCGTGTCCGTCAGGGTTTCGTCTTCGTCAAAGCGAATAAAACGGTCGAATTGGTTGACCCCCCGCACGTAGTTGTAGGTGATTTCCGGGTCGATCGTATGCTTCCATTTCCCGTTCCCGCTTTCCCATACACGCTCAAGCGACGGCGGCCGCAGATCGATACTCAACTCGCCCGTGGTGCGGCGCAGAAAGTCACTGACGACCGCGCCCGAAAGCGCCTGTGCGCCGTAGCTGGTGGTCCGCAGAGTGTAGCTCGTCGTGACTCCAAGCCACGGCCCCCAATGCAGCGGCACGACGACGCGTGGCGCGATTTCTGAGCGCTCGACGGCTGCCGCGGTTTCGATTCCCGGCACTTCTTCTCCTGATACCAACTTCTCATCACTTCGGTGGACGGCTCCCGCAAATGCATCCACGCCGAAATAAACCGGCAGGCGCTTCCACGGCGACTGATCCACGGAACTGAATCGCGCCTCCGGGGCGTTGCGTAGCACGACGGAAACTTCCGGCTGCGCGTTCACGAAGTTCTTGTAGCTCCCTGCCGCAAAATTAAGGCTGAAGCCGCGGAAATTGTTCGTCAAGAATGCCGAACTGCGCACCTCGGAGTTGACGGCTTCGCCGAATGTCGGTGAAAAGGCCAGCCGAAAGGTCAGCGAGGTGAGCTGGTTGAGATCCGCAACGGCGCGCCATCCGTTGTTCAGAAGGGCATTGAAACCGAATTGCGCGGAGTGGCCTCCCTGCTTGACCCGCAGGCCCGTCGCCGGATCCGGCAATCCCCGGTCGATGACGCCGAAGTACTGCGCTGTCAGACTCACATTTTCCCAGGGCTTGGCGCGGAATTCGACGTTTTGCTGCCAGCCGCGCCGGCTCAGATATGCCGCACCGAGAGTAAGGTCTGTCCAATCTTTCGGCGCCCAGTAATATCCATCACCCACCACAATTCCCTTCAGCGAAGTATCGCTGAACTCGGGCAGCAGGAAGCCGGATTGCCGCAGGTTGCTTCCAGCCGGTGCGGTCGCGTACGGCATGTATATCAACGGAACGCGGAATAGGCGAAAGTTGGCGTTGACCAGCGCTACGGAACGATCTACGTGCAGCGTGGCGTGTGTCGTGTAAAACTTCCAGTTGGGTTTCTCCGGTTCACACACAGTCAGCCAGGCGCGCTCGATCGTGTAGGTGCGGCTGTCGAGCCGCCGTACCTCCTGCGCCTCGAAAGTCAGCGGGTTGGGCGAGACCAGGATGTAGGCATTCGGCCGATGTTCCGCTCTCACTTCGCCGCGAACGTGCTCGAAACGGCCCTCTCCGGTCTTCACGTTGAAGCCGGCAGAATCTGCGGTCAAGTGCTGCATGTCCACGTCAAATCGGACATGGCCGCTCGCCGCAGCCACGTAGGTCTTCGCGTTGTATTGCACATGGTCAGCGCGCAACCGAAAGTTACGGTATTGAATTTCGACATTGCCATCGGCGAAAAATACGTCACCTTCCTTGCGCTGCTGTTCGGCTTCCAGACGCACCGTCACTTCGCCGGACGGCGACAGCACCCGTTGTGCCGCGACGCCGGACGCCGCTGCACCGCCAACGAGCAGGAAGCAGAGGGCCCGCGCCGAAACCCCGCCGATGATCTTGCGGAAGATAGCCATGAGTTTACGCTGCCGCTCGCCTGAAGAACGGCAAGCGTGAATCGCTTCGCCGAAAATAGCTCGCTAGCCTAGCATTCCCCCCGGATGCTTACAACGCCGGTGAATCGGTCCGCCGGCGCCGCTTTGCATAGATTCGGATCATGCACTCCGCGCTGCCCGGGGTATCCAATTCGCGACAATTTCGAAGCTTTTCTTTTTCGCTGCTCGTGCCGCTGTTAAAATGCCTGCGACTCCCGAATTCCGTTCGGCGAGACATCCGCAGCGCAAAACGGATCGGTGATAAAAACCTGCCAGCATTGCGGCGCCGTTAACGGCGAACCGGCTGAGATTTGTTGTTTTTGTGATGCGCCCCTGGGCCATTCCGGGCGGACCGTGGTTTCGCGTCGTGTCATCACTCCCACAGAGGGCAACTTGGCTATCGAACCGGAGTGGCGGCGTGAGGTGTCCAACCGGCTTCATGCGTATCGCGCCCGCCGCCACGGTGGCGCGGCCGCCGACCTGCAGTCCGCGCTGCCATTTGAGGCTGTATCCGCGCCCTCCGTCGAGGATGCCGATACCCCTCCTGGATTTGTTCCGCCCGGGCCCGCCGCTCAGTCTCCGCTTCGCCGGCGACCGCGGGCCGAGCGCGTCGAGATCTCCATTCCAAGTCATGAGATCGCATCCGCGGCCGCTGAAGTTCGTTGGCAGGCTGTTGCGCATCCCGGATTCGGAGCGGCGCCGGACGTCCTTTTTCCGGTTGCTTCGCTTGCCGAACGCCGGAGGGCGGCCATCCTGGATGGCGCACTTCTGCTGTTCAGCTATGGCGGAATGCTCGCCTTGTTCTGGACACTGGGGGGCCAGATCGGATTCAACAAGCTCGATGGCGTGGTCACCGCTGCCACGCTCGTGCTGTTTTACGCGCAATACTTCGCGTTGTTCACGGTCTTCGGCGGTTCCACCCCCGGGATGATGATTCGCGGACTGCGCGTAGTGAGTTTCGATGGGAGCGTGCCCACCTCCCGTCAAATGGTTTGGAGGAGTTTCGGCTACATGGTCTCTGCCGGAACATGCTTCCTGGGATTCCTCTGGGCGCTGTGGGATGAAGATCATCTTTGCTGGCAAGATCGCATATCGCAGACGTATCTCACGCCGATTGAGGGTCTTGCAGCCGGCGCGCCGTCAGCCTCTGCGACGCGCGAATCGGGCATGTCGCGCTAGACAATCCCCCGAGAATCCGCGCGCGATGAAGGCGCCGAGCGTGCTATACTTTTATGGCTGTTTTAGGGATCAGAGGCAAACAAACTATGAACCGCCTCGCAAGAATTTCTGTCGTCACCCTCTCCGTCGTTGTATTTCTGTATGTCGGTTTGGGCTACGTTCTGGGCAAGACGAGCGATGACAAGTCATACCGCTCGCTGAGCGTGTTCGGCGAGGTCTTGCAGCACATCCAGGAAGACTACGTCGACGAGCCGAACATGACCCTGGTAACCGCCGGGGCGCTGCATGGCCTGCTCGAATCTCTCGACCCGCAGTCCGGATATCTCAGCGCGCGTGAGTATGCGGATTACCGCGACCGGATGAAGAACGCGCAGCATGGTGAAGCTGGGATGACGATTTCGAAGCGTTATGGGTACATCGTCGTCGTATCGGTTGTGCCAGACGGCCCGGCCGAGAAGGCCAGCCTGCGCGACGGAGAAATTCTCGAGGCCATTAGCGGATTCAGTACGCGCGATATGTCGGTCGGGCAGGCCACGATGCTCTTGCAGGGCGCGCCGGGCACGGTCGTGAAGGTGGCCATCGTACGGCGCGGCAAAACGGAACCGCAGGAAATCAGCATCAGCCGCGCGGTGATTGGCCCGCAGCACGTTGTGGCGGACCGTGTCGCCGAAGATGTCGCTTATGTGCGCCTGCCGGCCATCGAGACGCTTGATGTGACGGAGCTGCGCGATAAGCTTCTGCAGTTTGACAAGCAGGGCGTGCACAAGCTCGTCCTCGATCTCCGAAATTGCACGCGCGGGCAAGTTCCGGACGCGATTGCTGCAGCCCAGTTCTTTCTGCCTTCCGGCAAAATTACGTCTCTCGAAGGACAAACGGTTGCGCGCAAGGAGTTCTCGGCGGAGCCCGACAAAGTCGTGTGGCGCGCCCCGGTGGACGTCCTGATTTCACCGAGCACCTCGGGAGCTGCGGAAGTCCTAGCTGCTGCAATCAAGGGCAACAAACGCGGCGATGTCCTGGGCGAACGCACGTTCGGGACGGCCTCCGAGCAAAAAGTCATCCCGCTCGATGATGGCGGAGCAGTGATTCTCACGGTCGCGTTCTATTCCACGCCGGAGGGCAAGTCCATCGTCGTGGAGGGCGTTGCGCCGACGGTCGAAGTGCATCCAAAGTCCCAGGATCCGTCTGAGAACACGGAAACAGAAGAGCCGGCGCCGCTGGGTCCCGGCCAGTTGCCAACTTCGGATGACCCGGTTTACAACAAGGCGCTCGAACTGCTCAAGGGCGGCGAGGCCCGGAAGGCCGCCTGACGTGTGAGGCGCTGCTCGATCGGCTTCCGCCGGCACGTCGCGCGTATTTCCCGCCTACACTTTGTACTTCTTTCTCTGTTTGGCCTCGCGCTGATCTGCGCGACTGGCTGCAAAAAATCCCCCCCGCCGTCCACCGCGCAAATCCGCGCCGTAACTCGTGAACTCGTTTTCGCCGCGCGAAATGCAACCGGCGGCCGCGCCGAAGTTGGAATGCGCCCCGAGTTTACCGCACGCCAGCCCGGCAAACCCCAAACGCTCGCCGCCGATCACATTTACATCACAGTGCCACTCACCCATTTGGGCGTTCCCGACCGGGCCGCGCATGATGCGATCGAGAAGGAACTCGCCCGCGTCGCCGAGTTTCATCACCTGCAGCGCGTGGCGCGCCCGGGAGCGCCCGGAATGGAGCGGTTCGATTACGTGCTGGATGGCCGCCGCACGCAGTCGATCCATCTCATTACGCCGCTGGCCGTTGCCGCTTCCGCCCAAGCAGCGTCGCACCGGCCGCGCCTTGCGATCGTGATCGATGATCTCGGGAACGACCGTGCTCAGGCCGACGCGCTGTTTCGACTGTCGTATCCGCTGACTCTGTCCGTGCTGCCACATCTGTCCGATTCCGGAGAAATCGCCGAGGAAGCGCACCGGCGCGGGTATCAGGTTTTGCTTCACCTGCCCGTGGCTTCCACCGGTGGGGGAAAGCACGAACCGATTGAGTTGCATCCGGGCATGGATTCGGGCGCTGTGGGGCAGACGTTTGCGGCGATGCTGGACACGGTGCCGTACGCCGTAGGCGTGAACAATCATGAAGGTTCGCTCGGCACTTCCGACCGCACACTGATGAGCGAGTTGATGCCGTTGCTGCACGAGCGCAACCTGTTTTTTGTGGACAGCCGGACAACGGCAGCCACAGTCGCGGAAACCGCGGCGCACACCGCCGGTGTTCCCGCGGCGTCGCGTAATGTTTTTCTGGACGATGAGCAGTCGCCCGGCGCTATCCGCAAACAATTTGCCCTGGCCGTTCGCGATGCCCGTGAAAAAGGCTCCGCGCTGGCGATCGGCCATCCGCATCCGGCAACATTGCAGGTCCTCGCCGAAATGCTTCCGGAGGTCGCGCGCCAGGGCGTCACCCTGGTCTTTGCATCTGATCTGGTGCGCTGATGTCGGCGAAAAAGGAAGCCGAATGTTCTTACGATTTGATGAGACAAACCGTTGTTCGACAGCGAGCTTTGTGGGTCGCGGCTGTTGTGGTGAGCGCAGCCGAACCATCAGCCGCGACATCCGTTGACTTTGACGAAGGGGTTTTAACCCCTGAAGCTTTAGGGGCTGAAGCCCCACACATTACCAGCGACATATGTCGGAGCTAAAGCTCCGACCCACAAACCGAAGGCGCCACTTGTTACACAACATTAGACTCAAGACGCTAGTTGAGGACTTCCGCGGCCAGCGAAACGACTCGTTCGGCAATCGCCAGGCATGACGTCAGCCCCGGCGATTCGATCCCAATCAACTGAATGGCGCGTGGCACGCCGGCATCGCGTGCGATCACGAAGTCGGCGAGCCCAGCGTGCCCGGGCGGCACCAGCTTCGCGCGAATTCCCGAGTAGGCAAGCTGCAAGTCCGCGGCTTCAATCTCCGGCAGCAAGGGTTTTGCGCGGCGCACGAATTCTTCGATGGGCAGGCGGTTGCGCTCGTAGTCGTTTTTCTCGGAGATGTAATCCGCCGTCGGGCCCACCAGCACCGTGCCCCAGAGCGTGCGCGTCAGATGAACGCCGAGGCTAAGCCCATCGTCGTGGGGGAGCGGATAGACAAGATTGTTCACCAGGTAGGATTTTGCGCGCACCAGTTCGCAGTATTCCCCGCGGACGGGATAAATGCGATAGCTGCGGTTGCCGAGCATCGCCGCAATTTCGTCTGCGTAGAGCCCCGCGCAGTTGATCACACACCGTGCCTCGATGGTTTCCTCCGTCGCGTTCGCCGGATCGTTCGTGTCGCCTTCGGCGAGCGTCACGGCAATCGAATCCGCGCGCGGGTCCAGGCGCACGACTCGCGCGTGCGGCAGCAGGCTCGCGCCCTGATCGGCAGCGATACGTGCAAGCGTCTTTACAAGATCTTCCGCCGAAACGATGCCGGTCGAAGGCACTTCGAGCGCGGCGGTCGCTTCGATGTGCGGTTCGCGCGCGCGCACCGTGGCGCGGTCCACCAGGCGCAGGCCTTTGACGCCGTTCGCTCGGCCGTTTTCGGCCAGATCTTCGAGCGCCGCTTCCTGCTGGCCGCCGTGCGCCACCACGAGCTTCCCGCAATTCCGATGCGGCACGTTGTGCGCGGCGCAGAATTCGTGGAGCATCCGGTTGCCTGCGACGCACAACTCCGCCTTGAGCGAGCCGGGCGGATAATAGATGCCCGAATGAATCACGCCGCTGTTGCGCGTGCTCGCTCCCATGCCGAGCTTCGGCATCTGCTCGACGAGGAAAACGTCGCTCCACCGGCGCGAAACCGCGCGCGCCACGGCGCACCCCACTACGCCGCCGCCGATGATCACGATGTTCGCGCGATCCATGACACACAGGATAGATGATTTGAGGCAGGAGGCAAGGAGGCAGGAAGATTCTTCCGCGGAGATTTTCAGTTTAAAACCAGGACGTATGGGTGTAGAAGTATGCCTTGCCTGAATTCATGCGCGAACCAGGAATCACTCCGGAGGTTTTTGCGATGCCCTGCAAACATGTATTGAGAATGGTTCTCGTGTTCGTTGCGGCCCTTCTGCTCGCGCATGATCCGATGGGCGCTTGGGCCCAAGCCCGGCCTGAGGCGGCGCCATTCGACGCTTCACGGATCACGATGCAACCTCCGCCCCCGGAAGGTGTCGCCATTCGTGCCGGCCGCTTGTTCGATCCGAAGTCGGGAACGAACTTGACGAACCAGGTGATCTTGATCCAGGGCGACCGGATTACGGACGTCGGGCCGGCCGACCGCGTGCGGATCCCGCAGGGCGCCACGGTGATCGATCTCAGCCGCGCGACCGTGCTTCCCGCCTTGATCGATCGCCACGTTCACCTGATGCAGGACCCGGAACCTAACGAGGCGCGCGCTCTTCTCGTGGGGCAGCATTACGCCCTGGCGGATATGTACGCTGGGTTCACGACGCTCCAGGATATGAATTCAGCCTACACCTATGCGACAGTCGAATTGCGCGACGCGATCAATAAAGGCGTGATCGTGGGGCCGCGATTGCAGGTAGCGGGACCAGCGCTCAATCCGAGGGGCGTCACGGCCTACGCCTCGCCGTCGGACGTGACCCCGTTCGGACAGGGCATCGGGATCCCGGCCTGGCAAAACTCTCAGAATATAAATTCACCGTGGCTGGCCCGCGCTGCCGTGCGGGACCATTCTCATTACGGCACCGACTGGATCAAAATCTACGAGACGGAAGACTACGAAGGAAGCGGGTACCCGAAGCCTTACGGCGCGGGCGCGTTCATGCCGGACGGCAAGATGATCAATGTCCCCTCACTCACGCTCGAAGAAAACCAGGCGATTGTCGACGAGGCGCACCGCAGAGGTTTGAAAGTAGCCTGCCATGCGTATGGCGGCGAAGGTTTGCGCAACTGCCTGGCGGCAGGGGTGGACCTTCCGATCCATGTGATCGTCGGCGTCACCGGCGCAGAGGGGCTTGACGATGAGACGATTCGGCTCTTCAAACAGCCATTGGCGGATGGAAAACTCCGCCCCGTGAATCAGACTCTTTGGGACTTGGCCGGTCCTCTCGAACAAGCGGATCTGAAGGTCAGCGGCGGGAAGAACACACGTTTTCGCCTGACGGAGCCGAGTTTCAAGCGGCTCGTGGCCGCCGGCGTGAAGCAAATCTTCGGGAGCGGCGCGTACACCGTTGGACACGGTGTCCAGGCCTACCAATTCGCCATCTATGTGAAATGGGGAATGTCCCCGGCGCAGGCATTGCAGACGGCCACGAGCAACGCCGCTGAGAGCTTGAACTATGATTTGGGAAACCAGGTCGGCTTTGTGGAAAAAAGCAGGTTCGCCGACCTCGTCGCCGTCTCCGGCGACCCGCTCACGGACATCACCGAGATGGAACGAGTCAAGTTTGTGATGAAGGGCGGCGTGGTTTTTCGGAATGAACTGAAGTAACGGCGCGCGTGATGGGGCAAGACCCTGCGTCTTGGCGGTTTTTGGACCCGTGGGACACCCGAAGATTCGTCCCACCCCAATGGCTGGCCCACCCGCCTTTCGCCCTTTCTATCACCCCGGTTCTTTCTCTTGACATGCGTTACGTTACGCGTTACGGTCCAAAATGATCCGCTCGATCCGCCACAAAGGACTGAAACGCCTTCACGAAGACGACGATCCGCGCGGCGTGATTACTGAGCACGCGGAAAAGCTGTGCGACATTCTTGTTCGCCTCGATGCCGCCAGTACGGTTGCGGATATGGACTTGCCAGGGTTTCGGTTGCATCCGCTCAAGGGCGAGCTGAAGGGATTTTGGGCGGTTACCGTTCGCGCAAACTGGCGGGTGATTTTCCGCTTTGCCGACCGAAATGCACTAGACGTTGATTATGTCGATTACCACTGAGAGAGGTTGAACCATGCCGATGAAGAATCCACCACATCCTGGCGGCTTCGTGCTGCGCCAGTGCATTGAGCCTTTGGGCCTGACCATTACGGCCGCCGCCGCCGCGCTTGGAGTCACGCGCACCACCCTGTCGGAACTGGTGAATGAGAAGCGCGGGATCTCTCCTGAAATGGCCGTGCGGTTGTCTAAGGTCTTCGGAGGAAGCGCCGAAAGCTGGCTCACACAGCAGGCGCAGTATGACCTTGCACAGGTCCGCGCCGACCGCATCAAGCTCACGCGGCTGCAATTGGCTTGATAAAAATGGTGGGTGGCTCCGCTTTTCATTCTACCCAAGCCGGAACCCAGGTTTCGTGCGAATCGATCCGTTGATCCAGGTGAGGATGACGCTGACAAAGGTCCCGCCCTTCCAACAACGCAGGGCAGGGCACCCTGCGATTGACGCAATCCCTCACGAATCACGTGCGTCGAGGAGACGCAATACGATGGGCAATGGATTATGGATCTCTCTGTGCTGTTGTCCTGACGAGGGACAAGACCGCAGAGGGATTCCTCGCTTTCTCTCGGAATGACGACCCTGGTGGGTGGTGGGCTCTGAATGCCAGAATTAGAGACCTTCTAGCTTGCGATCCGCAGTCCGCCTTTACAACACTTCTTTGAATTAGAACGCTACCGACTCTACCGCTCGGTTGCATTCCCGGCGGGGTTTGTATTTAATGCCTTGCTATGGTCAGAGCCACGCAACGCGAACTCGCCCGCCAATTTCTCGCGCTGCACGGCGGCCGCAAGACTCTGGTGCTGCCCAACGCCTGGGACGTGGCCAGCGCCAGGATTTTTGAAGAAGCAGGTTTTCCTGCGGTCGGCACATCGAGCGCCGGAATTGCCTATGCCCTGGGCTATCCTGACGGGCAGAAAATCTCGCGCAGTGAAATGCTGGCGGTCGTACACCGCATTGTCGAAGCCGTTGGCATTCCCGTGACCGCCGATATGGAAGCTGGATACGGCGTCAAACCCGAGGAAGTTGCCGAGACCGCGCGAGAAGTGCTGGCGGCCGGGGCTGTGGGAATGAACCTCGAAGACTTTGTCCACGACAGGCCGGATGCACTCGCCGACCTGAGTTTGCAGAAGGAAAAAATTCGTGCAGTGGTCGAAGCTTCCACGCGTGCCGGCGTGCCGTTCGTTCTGAATGCGCGCACGGATATCTTTCTGGCCGGCATGGGCGCTCCCGAAACGCGGCTCGCCCGCACGGTCGAGCGTCTCAATGCGTATCGAGACGCCGGGGCGCAGTGCTTGTTCGCTCCCGGCGTAAAAGACATGGAAACAATTGCGCAATTGGTGAGCGGCGTACGCGGCCCGTTGAATATACTGGCAATTGCCGGAACGCCTCCGGTGGCAGACCTCGAAAAGCTGGGTGTAGCCCGCGTGAGCGTTGGTTCAGGACCGATGCGCGCAACCCTCGGCCTGCTCGCACGCATCGCCCGGCAACTCCGTGAGGAAGGCTCTTTCTCCCTGATGACCGACGGCGCCATGACCTACGCAGACGCCAACCGCCTTTTCACACTTTAGAGTCTGTGTGGCAACTCCTCCATCGAAGAATCAGCGGCTAAAGCCGCTCTGAATCCAGACCGCTTACAGCGCGGCTGAAGCCGCGCCCTACAAACATTCGGGGTAGCCACACAGGCTCTTTAGGCTGATTTCGGGTGCGGGCTCCGCTTGGAGCCCGCCGGAATTAGGTGCGTTGCAGCAAGGGCCGAAGCTCTCGAATGCTTTTCGTGTTTTCAAGCCCGAGCACCTTCTCGATGAGGTTTGTCGTGGCCGTTGCGCCGAGGACTGGCGCCATGAGGTCGCGGGATTTCGCGATGATCTCGTCGCGGGTCATGGGGTTCTCGGGAGTGCCGCGCACAGCCTCGACACGCTCGATGAGCTTGGTTCCATCGGTGAGCGTGACCTCGACAATCGCCACCCGTTTGGGTATGAGGCGCTCGAGTTCCTCGTCGGGGATAAGCTGCACCTTCGCGCGCTCGCGAAGGATGGCCGGGTCCTGCATGCGCGGCTTGTCGTGTGCCGCCTTGAACGAAGCTGTCTTGTCGATCAGCATCACCGCGATCATGTGCTGAAGGCAAATGTCCGGCATTTCGCGGTTGTTCACGGTGAAAGCGGCGCTCGTGGCGGCGCGCACGACGACCTGCTTCACCTGATCCGGCTCGAACGGATGACGCTTCAGCAGGATTTCCAGCGCGTCAAGCGGCGACTGGATGGGCCCTCCCGTGGTCCATCTCTTGATGGTCGTCAGCGTCACCTCGTAGCGCTCGCCGAGCTTCTCGACGAGGCCCGCCGCATCGGCCTGGGGGGAGTAGGACTGAATGAAATTTTCAGAGCCCGAGAGAATGTCGTTGACGCCGGTCCAGCCCGACTGAACCAGCAGGGCAGCCATGACGCCGTTGCGCGCCCCCATGCCGCCAAATACGAAACCCTTCTCGACATGTTCGGTATCGCGCCGCCACACGCCGATGCCGGCCCCCGCCTGCTGTCCGGCGTAATCGACCAGCCAGCGCATCTTCTGGGGATTCAAACTCACCACGCAACCGCCGGCCGCCGCGGCGCCGAAGGTTCCGACCAAGTTGTGCGTGTCCCTGAGCACGGTCTTAGGGCCCAGGGCCTTGTATGCCCGCATCCCGATGTCGTAGCCGAGCGCCACGGCGCGCACGAAGTGCATTCCACTGACGCCAAACTGCTCCCCGAGCGCCAGCGCGGCTGGCACGACCGCGGCGCCCGGATGCGCTCCTCCCCCGGTGTAATCGTCGTCGGTCTCATCGGAATGAGCGAGTACCCCGTTTGCGACTGCCGCCTCGATCGGTCCGCAGAGGACCTGCGAAGCGACAACTGTGGCAACCTTCTCGCCTCCATAGGCGCGAGCGAACTGAATCGCCAGACGTCCGGGAAGCAGCTCGGACCCTGATACCATGGCGGCCAGGGTGTCGAGGATGTGGTGTTTTGTCTCCTGCATCACTTTGTCCGGCAGCGCGCGGTTGCGGGCCTCGCTCATATAGGCGCTGAGCTCGGTCATGGCTGGGCTGATGTCTTGCGCCACAATTTCCGGCACGCGCGGAAACGCTGCGGCGGCGGTAATCCATGCGGCGCGTTGCAACACGCTGCGCCGGGTCAGATTGATACCGCCGTTCACTAACGGCATATGCGCATCTCGATCGCGTTTCATATCTGGTTCTCCCTCATCCTGTTGTGATTTCCCTCAAGGCCGATGCTGGGCAACACTCCGCGCCGGGGTATTGTAACCGAGATTTCGTCTCTAGGCGCGCCGCCCATGTCAGCATCGAGATGCGTTATCGCGAGCCCACTAGGCTCCGCTCCTAGCGCTCTTGTCATCCCATAGAATTCAGAAAGCAAGTTCAGCAGTAGATTGAGAAGTCGCAGGGAAGATCGCGCTAGCAAGCATGCGCGTCGCCCAAGTCGTTGGCCTAACCTCTCCGGACAAAACCGGATCATGCCGTAAATTTTTCTGGAAATGTTAGCTCGGGCGGACGGCGGCGGGTGGAGCGGGCCAGTCGGCGGGAACGAAATCGACGCCCCAGAAATGTGGTGCCGGGGTAAGAAACTCGAGACCCACGCGCTGGCCTTTATCGGTGGCGTCGCCGAGAAAAACAATGCGAGATTCCTGCTCTTCCTGGGTGAACGGGTTGGTGAGGACGAGCATCATGTCCATGCGCAGCGGCTGGTTGATATAGAGCAGGCCGCCGTGCGCGTTAATCACGATGGTCTCGCAGGCCTCGCGGAATCGGCGGCTGTCGGAATTCTTTCCCGCGACGACTACACGCACACGCATAAACACTCGGGTACTGCGTCGAACCTTGTCGAATTGCGTCTCCGGCATGACAACTCCATGCTGCGTCACATCTATTTCGCCGTCAACGAGACTGTCAGCGGAGTGTTCCCGCTTTGTAACCCGGGAGCGGGGCTGGATGGCGCCTCCGTGGGGCGCGCGTGTTTCCATGTGCCTGGGGCCGGGTTACGCGATATGATTCCGCATGTCATTTGATCAGTAGTGTGCCAACAGGGGGAGCGGCCCATGAACCTGACGGAATACATCGAATCGAAGCGCGAAGAACACCTGAACGATCTGTTCGAATTTCTGAGGATTCCAAGCGTCAGTGCGCAATCCGAACACAAGCCGGACATCGAGCGCGCGGCGAAATGGGTGGCCGACCGGCTGGGTTCGGCAGGCCTGGAGAACATCGAGATAGTGCCGACGAAGATGCATCCCCTGGTCTATGCCGAATCACTGCACGCGCCCGGCAAGCCGACTGTGCTGTTCTACGGGCACTACGACGTCCAGCCGCCTGAGCCGCTGAACCTGTGGACTTCGCCGGCGTTCGAACCGACGGTCCGCGGCGGGAACCTGTATGGCCGCGGCACGGCCGACGACAAGGGCCAGGTGCACATTCACATCCGTGCGCTCGATGCGATTCGCAAGACCGCCGGCAAGCTGCCCATCAATCTGAAGGTGATGATCGAAGGGGAGGAAGAAGTCGGCAGCGTGAGCCTCTGGGATTTCGTGAATGCCAACCGGTCGCGGCTCAAGGCCGACGCGCTCGTTGTCTCTGACACTTCGATGCTGGCGCGGGGCGTGCCTTCGATTACCTATGGACTGCGCGGCCTCAACTACTATCAGATCGAAATCACTGGACCGGCGCAGGACCTGCACTCGGGCGTATTCGGGGGCGCGGCGCCGAACCCGATCACGATTCTGTGCGAACTGTTCGCAAAACTGCATGACAAAAATTTCCGCGTGACCGTGCCGGGGTTTTACGATGATGTTGCAAAAGTATCGAAGGCCGAGCGCAAGGCGCTCAACGCGTTGCCGTGGGAGGCAAGCGAGTTCCGCAAAACGGTGGGCGCCCCGGGGCTCGCTGGAGAAAAGGGATTCTCGATCGTCGAGCAACTGTGGACGCGGCCGACGCTCGAGATGAACGGGATCTGGGGCGGCTACACGGGCGAAGGCTCGAAGACCGTGATCCCCTCCAAAGCGTACGCGAAATTTTCGACGCGCCTGGTGCCGAATCAGAATCCGGACAAGATCACGCGCTTGCTCGAGCGGCACATTCGCAAGCTGCTGCCGAAGACGGTGAAGTTCAAGCTCGATCTGCACAGCCAGGGCAAAGCCTGGGTCGCGCCGTACACGCACCCGTTCTTCGAGGTGGCGCACCGTGCGCTCGAGAAGGGATTCGGCAAAAGGGCAGTATTCATCCGCGAGGGCGGGTCGATCCCGTTCGTCACGCAGATGCACGACACGTTCAAGGTGCCGTGCATCCTGCTCGGCTTCGGTTTGCCCAACGAAAACGCGCACGCTCCGGACGAACACATCGCGCTCGAAAATTATTTCGGCGGGATCAAGGCCGTCGCGCAATTCTATGAGGGATTGGCGAGTCTGTAGCGAATTCCAGCAAAGTCAAGAGGGGGCCATTCCGAGGTCCGGGTTCCGGCCCGAGGAATCTCTCCTGCCTTTCTCGCCTCGAAATTGAATTCGGTCCGATGGTCGCCCTCGGAGCCACAGAGGGATTCCTCGTCGACCCGGCAGGGCCGGGACTCCTCGGAATGACTCCTGTTTTAGTTGTTCAGCTAGCTGCTAGTGTTCTGTCCCGGAAATAAGTCGCAATTCTGGGTTATGGGTCAGGGCTTCAGCCCTGACAAAATAGGATTAAAACAAAGGGGCTTTAGCCCCTGAAGACGTGTTGCACTTCTTTAGGAAATTTGCGAGACACTACACTAGACAGTTGATAGAGAGGTCTGACGTCCGCGCGCGAATTCTTCAAGCGCAGTGTTGGCGGATGCGATGACGCCCAAAGCCTCGGAGACGGATTCGAGCTTTGCGCCCGGCACGGCGACGTAGAGTTCGTCCGCGCCAATGCCGGTGTAGACGCGATTCCCGATGCAGCCCAGGCTTGAGACGGTGCCGTGCAGCATCGCTGCCGGAAGCGCCATGCAGGTCGGCCGGCCGAGGAGCGGCAGCGTACTGCTTGCGCCCGCGCGGATTGAGGCTTCGTTGAGCAACATCGCCGAAGACATCCGGCAAACAAAAAGCACGACGCTGGGTGCGACGGGCGCATCCCCGAGCGGTGCAAAGACGATCGCGGCGGGCTCCTTGCGCAGCCGCGGAATGCCCGGCACTTCTTCGGGGCGAACATAGCCGAGGTTGAACATCATGCCGAGCGTGCCCTCGGTTTCCTGGACGCGTTCGGGCGGCAGTTGAACATTGTGCGTGTAAGCTCCAACGGCACAGTTGAAGTGATCGGCCGGCACAGTGTAGAACGCGCGTCCCGCGGCGGCCAGCCGCCAGAAGCTGCAACCGGCAGGCTCGGTGCCGGTGAACTTAGCTATTCCCTCGGGTTCTGCATCCAGGAATGTGACGGCCACGGGCCGGCGGCTCATCGACAGCCGGGCCGCGAATTGTTTTTCGAGTTCCTTCCAGTTTGCCATGTGCGCTCCTCGCAAAAAATGAACGGCAAGAATAGCACACTGCGCATTTACGTGGCTGCCTTGGAGCGATAGAGGCCAGGCGGAGCGCAGGCGCATCGTGCGGTGGTTGGAGCGCCGTGTAGGACGTTCGGCATCTGCGTTTGTAGCGGCTCCGGGGAGGCGCACTGCTGGAAGGCGCATCAACTCTGGCTTTTTGATGTTTTTTCTTGCGTTGCGCGGACTCTGCCCTTATAGTGCTCGCCGTGCGCGGCTCGTGCTCTTTGAGGCTGGCCGACGCGCCTGCAGCACCAAATTCTGAGGAGGAGAACGAAACTAGATGGCAAAACCAATGAGCAAGTCCAAGATCGTCTCGCACATGGCCGACAAAATCGGGACGTCAAAGAAGGTCGCCGCACAGTTTTTCGAAGAACTGTTCAAGCTGGCGGTCAAGGAGGCCAAGGGCGGTGCAGGTAAATTCGTCATTCCGAACATCGGGCGCGCGGTGAAAGCGCACCGGAAGGCGCGCATGGGCCGCAATCCACAGACCGGCGAAGCGATCAAGATCAAGGCGAAGACGGTCGTGCGTCTCCGCGCCGCAAAGGCGTTCAAAGACGCCATTCTCGGTTAAGACACTTCTTCGCAAAAAGAGTTTCTCGAAACAAAGAGCGGGCTGGGTGTATCGTCGTGGTTCCGAAACCGCTCACGCGACTGCCGGATGCGTGGCAGGCGCTGGCGATTCACCCGGCATTGCTTCAACTTTTGTGGCGGTTCCACCGCTGCATCTTCCGCCCCGGGCCCCGAACCTCCGGGGCTTTTTTTACATGGCTCCAGCCTTAAGTGATCCCCCCGCGGGCTTTCTTTGATGGCGCAGCCGTTCGAATGGGCTGAGGCACGCACCTATGATAAAGTTTTTGCGGCCGGGAGGAATCCATGGCGTCGCAATATTGGGATGAAGCACTCGCTGCGCGGCACCGTGCGTTCCAGTACAGCTTTCCGGAACGTGCGCTCTCAGGGCGCGTCGTTGTTCTCGCTGGGGGCGCGGGCGGGCTTGGCGCGGCGACGACGGCGCTGCTCGCGCGCGAAGGCGCGAAGCTGGTTGTGGGATTCCGTTCGAATCGCGCGCGTGCCGAGGCCCTGCGTGCCGCCGTAGCCAGCCAGACCGGCGAGACGATTTCCTTGGTCGAGGGCGACCTTATTCTTCCCGAAGTGCGCCGCGCGTATCTCGACGCCGCGGCGAGCCTTGGCCCGCTTGAGGGCGGCGCGATTTTTCCAGGCGATCCGGCGCGCGTGAACTGGGAATCGCTGGACGCCGCGGCACTGCGGGGTTCGTGGGACGCGAATTTCGTCGGCCCGCTGCTGCTGGCGAAAGATTTGGCTGGAGCCATAGGGCAGACCGGTCGTGGCGGGAGCCTGGTGCTGCTGGCGACGATGCAAGCGGTAGCGCCGTTCGCTTCGAGCCTGAATTACGCCGCGCCGAAGGCGGCGCTGGTGCACGCGGCGCGCATTCTGGCGAAACAATTCCGCGGCGTGCGTGTGAACGTCGTCGCGCCCGGCGCGACCGTGGCGGGCATGGCCGAGGCGAGCGTCAGCAGCGGAAAATATGACGCGTACGTATCGACTGGCGCCATTTCGAGGTTCGGGCGGCCCGAGGACATCGCGCGCGCCGTGCGATTCTTCCTCGAGCCTGACGGGTATGTGACCGGCCAGATTCTGCTGGCCGACGGCGGATTGACGTTGCGGCGCGACCAGGGATGAAGTCATCACTCTAGGGCGCGGACAGAACTTTCCCGTTAATCGAATTCGCGACGCGGCGCGGCCTGGTCAGCGCCGACGCGACCGGCTACAATTTCGGCGCGGAAATAATTCTCGGCGCGGACTGGAGCGCCGGCCATCCTGCGCAGAATGGCAATTTGTCCCACGTGCGTGAGCGCGTCCGCGATGGGGCCCTGAAAGAGTTTTTCCACGGGAGCGCTGAGAGGTTCACCGGAAGCGAGATACGCGTCGAAGGCCGCAAGGGCGGCGAAGAACCTCTGCGAATCCTGATCCCAGGATTGCGGCTGGGAATTGCGCCATTCCTGTTTTCCCTGCGCGATCGATAACGCCCAATCCAGCAGGTCGCCGATGTGAGCCAGAATCTGGCCCGGAGTTCGCGTGGTTTCCGATCCGCAGAACGCGGAAAATCCTTCAGGTGCTCCGCGTAGCGTCTTGCCGCCGCGATAGGCGAGCGTAGCAACGGTGTGACGCAAGACTCGGCGTTCCGGTTCAAGCGGCGTCCGGCTTTCGATACCCATATTTCGCAAACCTCCTCCGATTGCATTGTATGCCTTGCGGGGAGACCTGCGGTCCTTCAGCAGCGGGATCGGGGTCGCTGGCGCCAAACTTGGGGCGGATGGCATAATGGCCGCGGACATTGGATGACTTCCAACCCCAAGTATTCCGGCCTCCTGACCGACCTGTACGAACTGACCATGGCGGCGGGCTACCTCGAGACAGGTTTCGACGCCCGCGCTACGTTCGAACTGTTTGTGCGTTCCTTGCCTCCGCGGAGAAACTATCTGGTTGCCGCGGGTCTCGATCAGGCGCTCGACTTTCTCGAGAATGTGCGTTTTTCCGATGAAGAGATCGCGTACCTCAGGAAGCAGCCGGTGTTTGGCCGTACCGGCGGCGATTTTTTTGCATATCTCGCCCGGTTCCATTTTTCCGGCGACGTCTGGGCGATACCGGAAGGCACAGTGTTTTTTCCCGGCGAGCCGATCCTGCGCGTCACGGCGCCGATTGTGGAAGCACAGATCGTCGAGACCTTCTTGCTGGCGGCGATCAATTTTCAGACGATGATTGCCAGCAAAGCAGCGCGCGTGACGCAGGCGGCCGATGGCCGGCCCGTGATCGAATTCGGCACGCGGCGCGCGCACGGCATGGAGTCGGGTGTGCTGGCGGCCCGCGCGGCGGTCATCGGAGGTTGCCAGGGAACTTCAAACGTTGCGGCGGGCCACCAGTTCGGCATTCCGACTTACGGCACACAGGCGCATTCCTGGATCATGGCGCACGAGGACGAAGAGGAAGCGTTCCGAAAATTTCTCGACGTTTTTCCGGACCATTCCGTGTTGCTCGTGGACACCTATGATGTGCGCGCGGCTGTCAGCAGGATCATCGCCATGGGCCGGAAGCCAAGGGGCGTGCGGCTGGATAGCGGTGACGTAGCGGCCGACAGCATCTGGGTTCGGGAACATCTCAACAAGGCGGGCTGGAAAGATGTCACCGTGTTTGCTTCGGGGGACCTGGATGAAGACCGCATCACTTCTTTGCTGGCCGAAGGGGCAAGCATTGACGGCTTTGGCGTCGGCACGGCGTTGGTGAATTCGAGCGATTCGCCGACGCTGGGTGTGATTTACAAGCTCGTGGAGACCGAGATCGGCGGCGAAGTGCGCTCGGCCGCAAAGTTCAGCGCCGCGAAAGTGACTTATCCCAGCAAGAAGCAGGTTTTTCGCTTCAGTCATCCCGATGGGCATTTTGCAAATGATGTCATTGGCCTTGCAGAAGAGAACTTCCGGGGTGCGGAAACGCTGCTCGAGCCGGTGATGATTGGCGGCAAACGAAGCGTGCCGCGCACGGACCTAAACGCCACGCGCGAGCGGTGCCTGCAACAAAGGGCGCGCCTGCCGGAGCCGTTGCGCAGTCTGAACGGGGAAGTGACTTCGTACTCTGTGCGGCACAGCGAACGGCTGGAGGGTTTGCTCGAGAAAGTACGCCGCCGTGTGCAGCATGCGGCGCGCATCTAACTGCCGGAGGGATGAGGCAGCATGGTTTCGCGGTCGGTGATTTTCTGGGATGTGGATACGCAGGCGGATTTCATGCTTCCCGGCGGGAAGCTGTACGTTCCCGGTGCGGAGAAACTCATCCCGAACATGAAACGGCTGACGGATGCGGCCCGCCAGGGACGCGTCTTCATCGTCGGCGATGCGTGTACGCATGCGCCTGACGATCCGGAATTCGAGCGCTTCCCGCCGCATTGTGTGCGCGGCACGCCCGGCGCGGAAATCATTCCCGAAACGCGCGCGGGAAAAGTCCTTGTTGTTCCGAACCGCGCGGGCGCGGCCATTCCCGTCGACCTCTCTCAGTTTCAGCAGGTCATTCTGGAAAAACAGACTCTCGATGTGTTCGACAATCCCAATACTGAGGATGTGATCGAACGCATCGCCGGATTCACCGACGCGGACGCGGAATTCTTTGTGTTCGGCGTGGTCACCGAATACTGCGTTCGTCTGGCCGCGAAAGGATTGCTGGAGCGTGGCCGGCGCGTGTCGCTGGTGCGCGACGCCATCGAGACGCTGAAGGCAGAAGACGGCCGAAAGACATTGGAGGAACTGATTTCGCTGGGCGCACGCCTGGTCACCACCGATCAGGCTCTTGCAGCGCTCAAACCGCCAAGAACCCATTCCGCATAATTCGTGAATCCAATCATTTCCTCTCTGTGTCCTCAGCGTTCTCCGTGTTGAGATTTTCTCCGGCGCAAAAAAAGATTTAACACTAAAGGCACAGAGAGCACAGAGGAAGAGACGAGGATCAGAGAGTCTTGAGGTAAGAGATCAGATCCTGAATCTGGCCGGGGTTCAGGACCGGTTTGAACGGCGGCATATCCTTGCCACCATTTACGATCCATTTGTCCATGGAAGCGTCGTCCACTTTGCTGCCATTCGCGAATTTTCCGCGTTTGTAAATTCCCTTTAATCCGAGTCCCACCTTCCTGGCATCGGAATCGCTGAAATGGCAAATCTCGCACCGATCGCGGTACACGATGCGGCCTCGTGCGATCGCCGCAGACTCACCCGTGGGCTGTGAACCGGTGTTCGCATTTTTGCCGGAGGGCGTCTTTTCCTGCGCAATCGCAGGTGTAGAGAAAGCAGCGGCCAGCGCGAGCACGAATGCGAGACGATTGAGTTGGAAGTGTTGTGCCACGAGCCTCGTGTTCCAGTGACTTCAAAGTCTTTCCGAGGAACGGTTCATCACAATTGTATCCCAAGCCGAGAAAAAGTCAGGCCGGGGGCGCGGCGTCCGTAGCGGGCATGTCGGTCTTCACCACGAAGTGGTAAAGCCACATGAGCAGTGTTGTGCCGGCTCCAATCCCAGTGAAAGCCCACCACACTTGGGCAGGGTGGTGCACAACTTCACCGTAATGATGCATCAGGCGTCCGCCCAGCCATCCTCCCACCAGTGATCCGATACCGATCGGGAGGAACGCAAAGCCCATGTAGGTTCCCTGCTGTCCGGGCGGAGCCAGGCGCGAGATGTATTCATAGTAGCGCGGCGAAAGCACGATCTCGCCCAGCGCAACGACCAGAATGGACAGCACGACGGCCCACACGGCTGGATGAGACGCGACGATCAGCCAGCCGAGCGCGGAGATCAGTGTCCCGATGGTAATGGCGCGGAAAGCAGGGATTTTCCGGGTCAGGTACGTGACGAGGAACTGGAGGCAAATCACCGTTGCAGCGTCCGTGATCAAGATGAGTTCGACGTCGGCGTGCGGGTCAATGTAACCGTGAATGTAAATCGGAAGGACAATGTATTGCTGCCAGAACACGATCCAATAGCCGGAAAAAATCAGAAGGAACAGCATGAACCGTGGATTCATTAACACGGTGAAGAGATTCTTCGCCGCATCTGCAAGGCTGGTCGTCTGCGCGTCGCCGGAACGCCGGGGCTCCTTAAAAAACAAGAGCACGGCAAAGAACATCAGAAGGACGCTCAACGCGGAAACACGGAAGACGTTTTCGACTCCGAGGTGCCGGTGCGCCCACGACGCAACGTAAGGACCCGCCGCGCCGCCGATGTTCACCAGCGTGTAGTAGATCGAGTATCCGATCGAGCGCACATTTTCGCTCGAGGCGCGCGCGGTCGTCCCCACCACGCTCGGTTTCACCAGAGCAATCCCCAGCGCGGGCAGTATCAGAACGAATGCCACCAGACCCATGAGAGGCACGGCGGAACGAACCGGCGCCATCCAAGAAGCTCCGAGGGAACCAAGCAAGAAATAGGCGCAGCCCAGGATCAGGTAGGCGAGGGAGAGCGCCCGGCGGAAACCCAGCCGGTCCGCCACCGCCCCTCCCAGGATCGCGAGGAACCACACCATGCCTCCGAACAGGCCGGTCAGCGCGCCGGTCTGCTGCGTGGGAATGTTGAGCGATTCGTGGAGATAGTTGGCGAGCGAGGAAAAGGCGCCATAGTAGGCCAGGCGCTCAAAGATTTCACTGAGGTTCGCAACCCAGAAGGCAGGCTCAAACCCGTCGCGGATTTCCTGCAGGCGCTGCCCGAAGCTCACGCGTGCCTCCTCTCCGGCGCATGCGCAAACCGGAGCAACCGCACCGGGCGCGATTGTAGCGGAAGCGTGGTTCCCGCGCCAGAATACACGGCGGCCGACGGAGCCATTTGGCGCAGCGGGCAAGATCGATCAGTATTGGGCTATCTCTAACGAGGGCGGCGGTGTCAAGAGTGGCCTTAGGTGCTTTTTGGTTCCATCGCGCACACCCATGTATGGGCGCAGATGCGCCGTGTGATTGGGCGAATGGTTCGCCGTCGAGTACCTTTCATTGGTGTTCACCCTGCTCGCTCAGCCCGTGTCAGTTCATCCATTCGGTGTTGCCCACCAACCCTCTCTTCGATCGTAGCAAGGCTGCTGCCTCGCTTTCCGACGCATCGCGACCAGTCCCTCGTCCAGCACGCCATAGCTGCCGTCGTGCGGACCCGAGAGGGCTACTACGCCATGTCTCCCTTCGTCTCCCAGGTGCTGCGGGTAGGTTTGCGGCGCGAGGGAATCGCCGAACGGTTGTGACATGTCACAGTGGTCTGTGACCGCCGTCACTGCGATATTACAGAATCGAGTTCATCCGTAGCTGTGGGGGGGCAGGCGAGAGGTGTACGATGGCACAGAATCAACAACAGGCCCTGCTCAATGCTCTCAAGTTGGAGTTGGAGTTTTGTGAGCTAGGCGGATACAAAACGTTGGTGGGAAGGCTTCCGGCGCGCGCGAGCGAGAATGATCCGATTTCAATGTTCCTTTTCGACGAAAGCAAACGGGAGTCGCACAAAGAGCGTTCCGTCTTCCGGGATTCTCCTTCCTGCCTGAACTATGGCTTGCCAGTGAGAGAGCATCCATGTTCGGAGTGCTGGCTCATCGATTTCGTTCCGCCTGAGAAACGAGGCGAAGCGGTCCCGTGCCACCATATTCCGCTGAACGAACGCGGAGATACGGTGGCGACCCTCGGGGGGCCGGGCGACGCACCGTACGTTCAGGAAGCTGTGCTCGATTGGCTTCGCAGGACGATTCAGCAGCTCGAAGGGGCACCTGCGCAATCGCAACGGTCAGCGGCGTGAGGGCTCACTGCTGCGGGGCCGGTCGAGAGTGCTGCTTCGCAAAGAGGACGCGCGAGCGAGCAGTTCTCGCCCAGGAACGTCGATCTTGATGCGAATGTGATATCTAGCCCTCCTAGGGCTGTCCTTTGCTTCGCGTGATACCAAGCCGCACTCCTGACTTCGAACCTCGCTTCGCTGGATTCGCAGACAGATGGAGCGCTCTAACAAGGCGTTGCACCCGACGGCGCACAAAGCGCGCTGCGGTTGAACGCCGGGCGTTAGTCGTGGCGTGTCCTGCACCGCCCGGCTGGGGTCCTGGAAGCACAGTGTTGATCTATCTGCCCGGCACTGCCCAACTTCGGATAAACGCGCATCCCGTCGATAGGGCCAGACAGCCACCGGGTCTGGGCCTGTGGCCGATTACAGACACGATTCCGGGTGTATCGTCGCGAACTCGGAAACTATTCCAGCGCCTTGCGGTTTCTCCTCTGAATGTTGGCGGTCACCTGGCCGTGTAGTCGGATTGGCCCACCACCGCTCGATTCGCCGGTTGGCCTCGACCTCCGGCTTATGCAATGCTATAGAGATGAAGAATTCGATTGGATTATTACTGGAGGGTGTGCCAAATCTGATATTCTGCCTGTTCTCTTTTGGCGAGACATCTGTCATGCCGCTGCCGAAAATTATGGAACGTCGTCACGAGGCTCCACGAGCAGTTTGCGGGAGAATGCTCCCGGTTTTGTCATTCCGAGGGAAGCGAGGAATCTCTCTTCGAATGAAGCCAGCAAGAAGAGAGATTACTCGTCGCTTCGCTCCTCGGAATGACGCACAGTTTCTCTGCGGCCTACCGGAACTTTCCCGATGCTGACGATTCGCGCGATCAAAGATGCGGCGGAGCGCATCCGGGGGTCGATTGTTGTCACTCCCTTTGCCCATTCCGAGAAGTTTTCCCAGCTCACGGGGAACTCGATTTTCCTGAAGCTCGAGAATCTTCAGATGACCGGCGCGTTCAAGGAACGGGGCGCGCTGAACAAGATTCTGATGCTGACGGAGACAGAGCGCCGGCGGGGCGTGATCGCGGCATCGGCAGGAAACCACGCGCAGGCTGTCGCTTATCACGCGACGAGGCGGGGCATTAAAGCGCAAATCTGCATGCCGCTGACGACGCCGCTGGTGAAAGTGTCCGCAACGCGTGGATACGGCGCCGAAGTGATCCTCGCCGGCGCGAACTACGAAGAGGCGTGCGAGGAGGCGCTGCGCCGGTGCAAGGAACAGCAGCTTACTTTTATTCATCCCTTTGATGATGAGGCTGTCATCGCGGGCCAAGGAACACTGGGAATCGAAATGCTCGAGCAGCATGGCGATCTCGATGTGCTCGTCATTCCCGTGGGAGGCGGCGGCTTGATCGCCGGGGTCGCCTGCGCGGTGAAGGAGACGAATCCGCGGATTCAGGTGATCGGGGTGCAATCGTCCAAGCTGGCCTCGATGAAAGCGGCGCTCGAAAAAAATAAACTCGTCACCTTGCCGGCGAACAAGACCATCGCGGATGGCATTGCCGTTCGCTGCGCTGGAACGCATACATTTCCGCTGGTCCGCAAGTACGTGGATGAAATCGTGACGGTGGATGAGGAGGAGATCGCAAGCGCGATCCTCCAGCTCCTCGAGAAAGAAAAGACGCTCGCCGAGGGCGCCGGTGCGGCCGCAACGGCTGCCGTGTTGAACAAGAAAGTTCCGAACCACGGAAAGAAAATCGGAGTCCTGGTCAGCGCGGGGAATATCGATGTCTCGCTTCTTTCGCTGATCATCAAGAGAGGGCTGGTCAAGGACGGACGCCTCGTCCGGCTGCGAATCCATCTGCCCGATCACCCCGGAGCGCTGCAGAGGCTTGCTCAGGTCATTGCTGATCATAAAGCTAACATCGTTGAAACGATGTACGACCGAGCCTATTATGGCGTCGTTCTTGGTGACGCTGTGATTGACATTACAATGGAAACGCGCGGACCGGAGCACGTTGCCGATCTCACCGCCGCTCTCGACGCGGCGGGCTATCCTTTCGAACGCGTGCAATAGGGAGTTCGAACGCTCAAGAAAAGCCCCGCCTCTGAAGAGGCGGGCTACAACAACCCGCCATCGTTTTCGCGAATGCTGTAGCCGGGGTCTTCAGACCCGGGGGGTTCTCGATGGCCTTGTGAAAAATGACGCTTCCTCCTCGAACGGACAGGCTAGAAGCACTGCGTGAACGAGGGAAGCAAACATATCGTAGAGGTTACGCAACAGGTTTGACTCTCCAATGACCACGACAAATCAGAATCCGCTCTCTTATCTGCACGACCAGCTCGCGGACATGGAGACCAAGGGTCTGCATTTCCGCTTGCGTGTGCTCGAGGGAGAGCAGAAGCCGGTCGCGCATTTCGACGGCAAGGAAGTCATCAATCTCAGCTCGAATAATTATCTCGGACTGACAACGCACAAGGCTCTGCGCCGGGCGGCGATTGATGCGATTCGAACGCACGGAGTGGGAGCCGGAGCGGTCCGCACCATCGCCGGCACGATGGACCTGCACATGGCGCTCGAGGAACAGATTGCGAAATTCAAAGGCACCGAGGCAGCCGTCGTTTTCCAGTCCGGCTTCACGGCGAATGCGGGCACGGTCGCGGCCATCCTCGGGAAAGACGATCTGATTCTTTCCGATGAATTGAATCACGCTTCCATCATCGATGGCTGCCGCCTTTCAAGAGCGGCGATCAAAGTTTTCAAACACCAGGATGTTGCCGATTGCGAGCGGCTGTGCAAAGAAACGGAAAACTGGCCCGGCCACAAGCTGCTGATCACCGACGGAGTGTTTTCGATGGACGGAGATATCGCGCCGCTGCCCGCGCTGTGTGACCTCGCGGGAAAATACAATTGCATCATGATGGTGGACGATGCGCACGCTTCCGGCGTGCTCGGGCGCAACGGGCGCGGCACCGTGGATCACCTCGGCTGCCACGGCCGCGTGCACATTCAGGTCGGCACGCTCAGCAAAGCCGTCGGCGCGATGGGCGGTTACGTTTGTGGCTCGCGGGAGCTGGTTGATTTCCTTTATCGCCGTGCGCGGCCATTTCTGTATTCTACGGGGCATCCACCGTCGGTGGTGGCCACCTGCCAGGCCGCATTTTCGCTGCTTGATTCTCCCACGGGCGAAAAGCTGATTCGAAAGCTCTGGTCGAACACGAAATTCTTCCAGCGCCGCATGAAAAAGCTGGGTTTTTCCATCGGATCAAGCCAGACGCCCATCACTCCCATTCACGTTGGAGAAGCCGCGAAGGCCTTCGAATTCTCTCGCCGCCTGTATGACGCCGGTGTATACGCGCCGGCAGTCGGCTTCCCTACAGTCCCCGAAGGCAAGGCCCGGCTGCGCGCCATCGTCACAGCTACACACAAGCGAGCGGATCTCGAGCGTGCATGTGAAATTATCGCGGAAGTGGGCCGCAGCCTCAGCCTGGTTTAGAATTCCCATTCCCCGGTTCCAGACAGCCATCTTGCGTGCAAAAGTCGAAGAATTTTTCTTCCACGAAAAACGTTCACCTGGACAACGACACGCAGATGCTGCTGAACGTTGGTGGTCAGGCTCGGTAAGCGTCAAATCGGATGATGGTCGTCGGGGCGTCCTATCCCGCATGCGCGGCGGGACGCCGCCTCCATTTGCGCTCACCGTGGCAGGTTCGACCCAACACAAGTTAGGAGGAACTGGCCCAGTGGACAGGAACTCTTTGTTCAACATCGATGTTGTTTTATCTATTGTAACTGACGCACTGTGCTAGCTTTAGAATTCATAGAAGATCGTGCGTCATGGGGCCAGCGGAAGCGCACTCGGCATGCGGCCCCGCCTGGCTGCACGAGGCGTTGAGAGGTCACATGTTTCGAATTCATCCGCGTTCCACGATAATCTTGCTGATCGTTTGCGCCGCGTTCGCTGGTTGCCGTGGCGGCGGCTCGTTGTCCTCGCAGAATCAAACATCGGGAACCGCACAGGTTGTTCTGGCTGTGACCGATACTCCGCCGACGAATGTGAACATCCTTTCGGCAGAGGTAACGCTGATGGGCGCGACGCTGAATCCTGGAAATGTTTCATTGCTGATTACTCCAACTACGCTGGAACTCACGCGTCTCCAGACCGACATCGCCTATGTGCCCACCCTGTTGGTTCCTCCGGGCAGTTACACCAGCCTGATGCTGACGTTCTCCAATCCGATGCTGACGATTGAAAATGATACAGGCGGCTCGATTGCTGGAGCGGCATGCAACGGCACAATTTGTACGATCGCGCCGGTATCCGCAAACCTGTCCACGACGCTCGCGCTGACGACGATGACGGTTTCCAGCAGCAACGGTGCAGGGTTGCTGGTGGATGTCAATCTGGACAATTTGCTTTCTGCGACGCTCGGCGCCGATTTCAAGAATGGCGTGACGGTGTCCCAGTTCACGCCCGCGGGCAGCGGAGCGCCGCCGGTGGGAGCCGAAGATGTGGTTGGGCATGTAGCGTCAACGGACACCACTCACAGCATGTTTTCGCTTCTGAATGCTCGGGGAACGGTTTCGTTGACTGTGGACAATACGACCACGTTCCTGAATTTTCCTGCGGGCACTTGCACGACGCCTTCGATTCTGTGCGTTCAATTGAATCAGATTCTGAGTGTGGATATTAGCTTCCGGGCCGACGGCACGGCCGTGGCGCGGAATGTGCTCTTCGAAGACAGCGATTCGACCGACACCGAAGTCGAGGGGATCGTCACCAGCACGGGTTCGCTCCAGTTCACAATCGTCACACTGGCCGAATCCGACTCCTCAGCGATCACGGGTCTGAACATTGGCGCGCCAGCGACAGTGCATTACACCGTGTCGACGCCGTTCGACGCGGATTTGGTTCATGCGGACAACGTCCAGGTGAGTACGACGGGATTCCTTTTTAGCGCGCCCACCGATTTGGTTGTTGGGCAGCAGGTTCAGGTGAGGCGAAATCCCGCGTCGTCAGGCGCTTCGATTACCGCAGACCGCGTGCGGCTGCGATCTTCTCGCGTAAGCGGGATAATTCAATCCGCGGGCTCGGGGTTCTTCCAGTTGGGCAGCATCCCGTCGTTGTTCATCCCGCGCGGAACGGCGGTGATTCAGGTGCAAATCTCGAGCCCTACAATCTGCACCGGTACCGTATCCAGTTGCAGTTTGCTCGGAGTCACTCAGAGCGTCTCTGTACGCGGGCCCTTATTCGCAAACTCCGGAAGTCCGACCATGATTGCGTCCAAGGTTTGGCAGCATTAGCGCCACTTCCTTGTTTTCTTCGGTTTTCTCTGTGTCCACAGCGTTGAAGTCTTCGGATTTTCTTGGTCTTAATCAGTGTTTATCTGTGTCCATCTGTGGTTTCAATCAGATTCTGGCGTGAATGAAACGGGCCGGAAGGCGCAGATCGCGCATTCCGGCCCCAAGTTTTTCGCGGGATGATCTAGGCGGGAAGAACCGCAGGCTCTACGCGAGACATCCGGTAGAACCCCAATAGGGCTGCGCCCGTCCCCCAAAGTGCAACCGCCAGCCACATCAATGCTCCCAGGACGGGAATGAGCCCCACCACGTGCAGGATCAGCAGGCCAAGAGCGATCCGGCCGATGACTGCGCTCGTGGTGTTCGACGCCTCACCCAGTACCTTGTTTCCCAGCCAGGCGCCAACAAAAACTTGCGCGACATACAGAATCGGCGCGTAGGCCAGCACACTGGCTATGCCGGCGCCCACGCCGACAAAGATCAGCAGGACTCCCAGGACCAGCAGGAAGACACCTGCGATTAGCGCCAGGGCCCCCACGCCAATCGGGAGGCCGATGCGGCTGGCCTCATGCAGCGTGGTGCGGAAAAAGCCGGGGAAGACTGTGACTAACAAAACGCCGAGGAGCAGCGCTGCGCCAAAACTGACAATTTCGTTGACGATCCGCCGGATCGCGGAATAGATCAACCGGCGATTTGCCTCCTGGGCCTCGATGTGGAGCGGACTCGCCAGTTTGGCTCCTGAAGCAATGACGGGCTGGCGAGAACCTCTGAAAGTGGCCGGTCCGCCGATTTCCACCTTCGGGCCAATCGCAAGGTTTCTGCCGCGCAGCCACATCTGCCCGCCAATCACCCCATCGAGATGAGTGCGGCGGATCATTCCGAGAAGGTCGCGGTGAATGCGGCCGTCGAGATCGGCATCACCGGTAATGGAGATCAAGCTGCCCCCCACTTGTCCCTTTGATGTCAAATCAAAAGTATCGCCAATGGATGTAACATTCTTACCCACAGCGCCGTCAATGGTCACCGTGTGCGAGATCACGCGGATGTTCCCATCCACGGTCCCTTCCATCCTCATCTGTCCGGCGAACGCGATGATATCTCCAGTGACATGTCCTGTAACGGTGAGCATGCCGGTGAAAGCAATCAGGTCGCCTTCCACTGTGCCCTCGATGCGCACCGAAGCACCGGATACGATCAGGTCGGTGTGGATAATCTCAGTGGCCGGGACCAAGACGGACTCATCGTGGCGAACCTCCGATGCGGCAGCAGACGGCGGCAGCGCAAGGGCTAGCGCCAGCGCGGACATCACCACCGCGGTGGTCGTGGACCGGCGAAGCCGCCGCCGAAGCAGGCCGATTGCCGCTATCCCTAGAATGACCAAAGCCGCGATTTGCATGACGTCAATCATGTAACTCCATCCTTCCCAGAATGCCCCGCTGAACAAAACCATGCTCATGAGATCCGTTCCACCGAAGCCTGAGTTGCTCAATTGTTGTAGCCAGGGATCGATATTCTCGGTCCACAGCCAGTACGCACCTGCCGCAAAAGCTCCAAAGGCGAGCGTCCAGACCCAGGACGGCACGCCCCAACTGCGCGTGCTGAGCAGCCGCGCGGGCATCTGCTCGGTGTCCTCGGTCAGGGCTGCGGCCAGCAGGTGCGATTCGCGTTCGAGGGCGTGAAGCAGAGTGCGGCACGCGGCGCATTCGCTGACGTGCGCGGCCACTTCCCGCGCTCGCGGCGGCTCGAGCTGTCCTTCGAGATACATCAGGCACGCCATCTCATCGAAATGAATCATGTGGTGCCTCCGGCCGCCCGCCACGGCAGGCTCGCGGCGCCGCGTTCACCCAGGACGTCGCGCAATTCGTGCCGCGCGCGCAACAGGACAACGCCCACGAACGCGCGGCGTACTCCCAGAGTCGCGGCGATATCGTCATAATTCATGTCCGAGTAATAGCGCAAAACAAGCGCCATGCGCGCCCGCGCGGGAAGCTTGTCCAGCGCGCGCCGTACTTCCTGGTTCGTGCGTTGCTCGATCAACTGCTCGAGCTGGTCGGGATCAGGGTGTTCGAGAGGGATACTCTCGATCTCACCAATCTCTTGATCCTGTCGTCCTCTTCTGCGGCGCAGCAGGTCCCAGCAATGGTTCGCGGCCACCCTGTAGAGCCAGGCGCTGAACAAATGGCTGGAATCGTATTGCGATAGTTTCTGGCGGACCTTGATGAAAATATCCATTGTGGCGTCTTCCGCGTCCTCGCGAGTGGGCATCGCCCGGCGGCAGAACCGGAAAATTGCCGGCGCATATTGGCGATAGAGTTCACCCCAGGCCTCCGTGTCGCCGGCCTGTGCCCGGACGATCCGTTCCCTCTCGCTGGCCTGTTCCGCGGGGCTCATCCCCTCGGGATGTCTTCTCGCATCCATTAGTTAATACGCAGCAGAGTGAAGAAATATTTCATGGGGAAGCCGCACCGGTTTCTGGCGGGCTCCACGCCCCGGCCTGGCCGGGGCGTTCAGCCTAAAAGTAGAGCCCGCACCCGAGCACCCACGGACCGGCCGCTTCCGGAACTCACGAAGGCCAAGTGAACTGTAACAAACTTCGAGTCGTGCGGGGTGTGTTGCTTTGGGAAAGACTGATTTTTCCTTCGGGTGGAGCACAATCTGAACCTGCTGACCTTCCTGAACCAAATCGTAGAGCACAACGCCCCCCAAGAATCACTCAACGGTTATTTCTAGTGGTGGTATCATCCGTCCGTCAGTCGCTGTAAACACGAAAAGCGAAGAGGAAGTTCGTGCTGAGTTTTTGCAATCGAGCCCCGCGCCAGCCACAATTGGCGGCGGATTCGGAGAAGGAGAGTCTATGTCGTGCCGAAATTGCGTGCGTAAAGCATGGGTAATCATTCTGGTACTTGGCTGGGCGCTTGCGGGATTTGCTTTGCCCGCCGCCGCTCAGAAGCAGGCGGAAGCGAAGAACATGGCGCTCGTCGGGTACAACGACTTGCAGGGCCGGAGCTCCTACCAACCCGTCATCCACAAGCAGGGCAGCCGCTGGATTGCGTACATCGGCCACCACGGTGGCTCATCGTTGAACACGCTGACGGGAAAAGTGGAGGACAACGGGACGTCGATCCTGGACGTCACCGATCCGAAGCAGCCCAAATATCTGGCCCACATTCCGGGCGACCCGCGCGTCCCCGGGCCGGGTGAAACGGGCGGGGCGCAGATGGTGCGCCTGTGCGACGGTGCCGAACTGCCGCACGCCAACAAGAGCAAGGTGTTTTTGCTGCGCACAAAGGGCACCGCCTCTCATGAAATGTGGGACGTGACGGATCCGGCAAAGCCGAATCGGATTAACGTCATCCTCAGCGGTTTGGTCGATACACATAAAAGTTGGTGGGAGTGCGACAGTGGTATCGCCTATCTCGTCTCCGGCAAGCCCGGCTGGCGTACCAAACGCATGATGCAGGTCTATGACCTGAGCGATCCGTCCGAGCCGCTTTTCGTCCGCGACTTCGGCTTGCCCGGCCAGCAGCCCGGCGCGACGGGCTTCCTCCCCAGCGATATGCACGGCGCCATTTCCACCGGTCCCAAGGGCAACCGCGTATATGCTGGCTACGGTACCTCCAAGGGCGGCGTGATCGAGATCCTGGATCGCGAGAAACTGCTCAAAGGACCCAAGGCCCCCACCGAGGCGAATCTGATGTATCCGGTCGTAGGGAGACTTGATCTCCCGGATGAGGCCGGAGCGCACACGACCTACCCGCTGATCGGGATGGACTTGCCCGAGTTTGCCAAAAACGGCTCGCAAGGCAAGCATGACTTTCTCGTCGCCGTGGGTGAGACCACCGACAACGAATGTCACGCACCGAGGCAGTTGGTTCGGATCTTCGACATCACGACCGAATCAAGAATTCTGGGCGTTTCGACGTGGACGGTGCCGGAGGCCAGCGGCGGCTTCTGCGGGCGCGGCGGACGTTTCGGCACGCATTCGGCGAACGAAAACCTGACGCCAATCTATTACAAGCGCGTAGTGTTCGTCGCGCACTTCAACGCGGGCCTGCGCGCCCTCGACATTCGCGACCCGTACAACCCGAAGGAGATCGCTTATTACATCCCCGCCATCACCGACAAGACCGACAAGCGCTGCGTCGGCACGGGCGCGGACGAGCATTGCAAGATCGCGATTCAAACCAACAATGTGGAAGTGGACGACCGTGGCTATATCTACATCGTCGATCGTGCCAACACGGGAATGCATATCCTTGAACTCACCGGCGACGCGCGGAAGGTTGCTAATCTGCCTTAAAGCGAGTATCTGCCGGATACGCTTAGTGCGGGGAATTCTGTTTTGGCTTCCAGTTGTCTGGGAACCCCCAGCTCAGCCAGTTGAGATACTGTTCCGTGAGAACTCTGGCCGCATCGATTACCTCTTCCGCTTCCTCTTTTGTGGCTGATCTACCGTGAACCGCTTGGTTAGAAAGATTGAGAATTTTCCGGGTCAGCTGCAATTGATCAGATGTAATCGCACCCTGGCCCTTGAGGCGTGGGAGGAGGGAACTTAGCGGTTCGTTCTTGTGAGGAACCAGCTTGAAACCAATGGCGATATTATTGGCCATGACTTCAAGCTCGATTTGTAAACCGGCGAGGGCGAGGGTGGGGTCACTTTGCGCAATTTCTCGATAGCATTGGGCCCGTCGAACGTTGAGATTGTGGACTATCAAGGAGAAAGCATATGGCGGTGACCGCGATTCATCCCGGCGAACATCTGGCCGAGGAACTTAAAACGCTCGACATGAGCGCAGCCGAACTGGCGCGCAAAATCGATGTGCCCACCAACCGGATCACCCAGATTCTCAACGGCGAGCGCTCCATTACCGGCGACACGGCCCTGCGCCTCGCCCATTTCTTTGGCACCAGCCCGGAATTCTGGCTTAACCTGCAGAGCCTTTACGAACTGCGCCTCGCTCAGCAGAAGACCGGAAAGGCCATCAAGGGACTTCCCACGCTGAAGCAATCCGAGCCGGTCCGGGCATAATACCCGTCCTGAAATCAGACCAGAAGCCGGAGGCCGCGCCTTTAGGCGTCCAAGAGTGGAGTGAATGCTTCTGTTTCCCTGAACTGTGAGATAGAGTGTAAGCTTCCGAGCCTCTCACATAAGGTTCGTTGTGTCCCCACGGGTGCGGGCTCTACCGGGAGCGGGCTTTACTTGAAGCCCGCTACAACTTAGAGCCCGCCAGAAAAAAATGACTGAAAAACTTCCATCAGTGGTGATTGTCGGCCGCCCCAATGTCGGCAAGTCCACGATTTTCAACCGGCTGACCGGCACGAGGCGCTCGATTGTCACCGACGAGCCGGGAATCACGCGCGACCGCATCTACGGCACCGCCACATGGCAGGGCCGCACGTTCGAAGTCGTCGACACGGGCGGCATCGTGCCGGACGACAAGGCCGCCATCCCTCGCGAAATCCTTCGCCAGGCGCAGATGGCCATCGAAGGCGCGTCGCAACTTCTGCTGATCGTCGATGTGCGTGCGGGCCTGACGCCTCTCGACGCCGAGCTGGCGCGCCTGCTGCGCCGCACGGGCAAGCCCCTGGCAATTCTGGCAAACAAAGTCGATACGCAGATGCAGGAATCGCTCGCGGCGCCATTTTATGAGCTTTCGAACGACGTTTTTCCGGTTTCGGCGGAGCACGGCTATGGGATGGACACGTTGCTTGAGGCCATCACAACATCCCGCGGGCTCCAAGTAGAGCCCGCACCTGTGCATCTCGAAGCCGCCGGGGCTTCACAAGAAGAACCGGAAGCCGCCGACCGGATCAATGTGGCAATTATCGGCCGGCCGAACGTCGGGAAATCGACGATGCTCAACCGGCTGGCAGGCGCGGAGCGCTCGATCGTCTCCGACATGCCGGGAACGACGCGCGACGCCGTGGACACGATCGTGCGGCATGGCGAGCGCACGTATCGGTTCGTAGATACGGCTGGGATTCGCCGCAAAGGCAAGACGAAACTCGTCGCCGAAAAATTGAGCGTGGTGATGGCGCGGCGGCACCTCGAACAAGCCGACGTCGCATTGCTGATCGTCGATGCAAGCACGGGAGTAACGGCGGGCGATGCCAACATCGCAGGCTACGCGGAGCAGTCCGGCCGGTCTGTCATCATCGTCATGAACAAGTGGGATCTTGCGCTTGAGGCTGCCGCGGAAAAAGCTGGGCGCGAATTGGAAAACGAGAATTCGCGCACGGGGCACGTGGCCGTGTCCCCATTCCGGCGGGCTCCAAGTAGAGCCCGCACCCTCAAACGCAAGCACACTTCGGTGACGCGCAAGAAGGCCGCGACGGGGGAAGTCAATCCTGCGCAGTTGCTCGCCGATTATGAAAAAATTGTGAGGACGCGGTTCAAATTCCTCGATTACGCGCCGATTGTGTTTGTCTCCGCGCTGACGGGCGACCGGTCGGAAAAGCTGTTTGATCTGATCGACCGCATCGCCGACGCGCGCCGCAGACGCATCTCCACCGGCGAACTGAACCGCTGGCTCTCCGAAGTGGATTTGGACCGCGGGACATCCCCCGCAGCGCGTAAGGTGAAAATTTACTACATTACACAAGCAGCCACCTCGCCGCCGACGTTTATCCTCTTCACGAATCAATCCAAGCGCCTGCACTTCAGCTATGAGCGGTTCCTCGAGAACCAGCTCCGCAAGAGTTTTGATTTCATCGGCACGCCGATACGCTTCCTCCAGCGCATGAAGGAAAAGCGCGAGCGTGGGCGTTGACACGCGCCAGAATCGGAATAGGATTAGGGCCAGAATCGGTTTAGGATAAGCGGGTGAGGGCTCTACCGGGATCGGGCTTTACTTGAAGCCCGCTACAATTTGGAGCCCGCCAGAAACGGGTGCGGGCTCCGTTTGGAGCCCGCCAGAAAATCGATGGAAGCTAACGGACACACCGCATCGGCCCTTCCGACCAAGAATTTGTTCCGGATCGGCGAGGTCAGCCGCCTGACCTCAACCAAGCAGTTTGTCCTGCGCTATTGGGAGACGGAGTTCCCGATGCTCCAGCCGGCGAAAAGCCCGAAGGGGCACCGGCTATATCGCCGTCAGGACATCGAGACAGTCTTCCAGATCAAGCGGCTTTTGTACGACGAAGGCTTTACGATCGCCGGCGCGCGGCGACACCTGCGCGAACAAAACGGTTCGAACGGTGGGACCGCGACGTCTGAAGCGCATCCCGCGCAACCTTCCTTGACGCTCAACCGCAAGACGTTGCTCGACCTGCGTGACTCGCTCCGCTCATTGTTGACGGTTCTCGAATCCGAGTGATACGCTGGCGGTGCTGTAGCTCATCCCGGTCGGACCGGGATGAGGGTTTTCTCCGAATCAGCGCAAAAGCCCCGCGTCTGAAGTGCGGGTCGGGAATCCCGGCGCAGTCGGGGACGCGGGCTACAACAAGACGGTCGGGACGTAGCGCAGCCTGGTAGCGCGCACGCTTGGGGTGCGTGAGGTCGCTGGTTCAAATCCAGTCGTCCCGACCATTTTCCCCTCCGCTAGTTTGATTTCTCCTTCGTGGGTGCTTTCAATCGTGCTTGTCGCGTCCGCTCTCTGGCGGGCTCCAAATTGTAGCGGGCTTCAAGTAAAGCCCGCTCCCGGTAGAGCCCGCACCCGTTTTGACCACGTGGGAGACATCCCTACCTCTCATTCTAGGAAACCACATTGCATCTGCTGTCTTGTTGGGTTGTCACCGTTGCTGTTAGAGTATTCATGTAGGGTGGAACGAAGCCGGGTTCGCCAGAGCAGGATATTCCTGGGTGACCGGCCAGTGTTTCGCGCACGCAAGGAGCAGCTTCCGAGAACACTTTTCCAGCGGGCTCCAAGTAGAGCCCGCGCCCGTCCCCGGCCCGTCAGGGTATGGCCGCCCCTCATTGGAAAGCCCTAGATGGCACACATTCTGATTACCAACGATGATGGTATCCAAGCGGAAGGCTTGCGCGCGCTGATCCATGCGATGGAGGGGGTGGGGACCATCAGCGTTGTGGCCCCAAGCCACGAGCGCAGCGCGTCGGCGCAGTCGCTGACTCTGCGGCAGCCGATTTTCTGGGAGCAGGTCGCGGAGCACGAGTGGTCGGTCGAAGGCACGCCGACCGATGCCGTGATCCTCGCCCTCCACAAGTTATTGCCCAACCGGCCCGACCTCGTGATTTCCGGAATCAATCGCGGCGGCAACCTCGGCGAAAACGTATTTTATTCGGGCACGGTAGGCGCGGCGATGGAGGCGGCGATCAACCATGTGCCGGCGGTCGCGATTTCGGTGGCGCACAAGGGGAGGGGTTTTCGCTTCGAGCATGCCGCGAAATTCACGCGCGAATTGGCGCAGTTGGTTTTGGCGGAGGGAATGCCGCAAGGCGTCCTGCTGAACGTGAATGTGCCGCTCACGTGGAATGGCAGCGTGCGCTTCACGCGCCAGTCCAAGAAGGTCACGCGCAACGTTCTGCAGGAGGGCGCCGACCCGCGCGGCCGCACCTTCTTCTGGCTGCACGAGCAAGAGCACATCGAAGGGCTCGATCCGGAAAGCGATTATGCCGCCGTTTTCGACGGAGCGATTTCGATGACCCCGCTCCAACTCGACCGCACGCACGAATCCTCGCTCAATCATCTCTCCCACTGGGCGCCCAAGCTCGAATCCAATTTTCTGGCGGGCTCCAAATTGTAGCGGGCTTCAAGTAAAGCCCGCTCCCGGTAGAGCCCGCACCCGTGGGCAGCTAATCTCCCGGGCCTGAAGTTTGCAGAGGAAGTCAGCCGCTTCCAAATAGTCGGCAGCCAGGAAAATCACAGCGGTCGCGGCCACGGGATCGTGGCGCGTGAACGATCCATTTTGTTCTGGCCCAAACGCCGCGAACGTCTCATGATTCATGTGTGCGACACCCAGCCGATGGTTCCATCTCTGAGTTTCCTTCCGTGGTCGATTTCGGCCGCGAGATCTGCTGCGATCTTGCCTCCGCGGAGTCGCGCGAGTGGCTTGTGACCAACGGTATCGGCGGATACGCCTTCGGCACGATTGCGGGTCACCAGACGCGCTGTTATCACGGACTGCTTGTAGCCGCGCTGCAGCCCCCGCTGGGGCGCACGCTTCTGCTGGCGAAGCTCGATGAGGCCGTACAGTACGGCGCCCAGCGCTTCGAACTTGCCACCAATCGCTGGGTTGGCGGAGGGGTACTCCCTGAAGGCTTCCGCCACATCGAGCGCTTTCATTTGGAGGGCACCACTCCCGTCTGGACGTTTGCTCTGGCGGATGCATTGCTCGAGAAGCGCGTTTTCATGCAGCCTGGAGCGAACACGACGTACGTCATGTATCGGCTTGTTCGCGCCAGCGCCCCCATCGAGTTGTCGATCAAGGCGCTGGTGGACTATTGCGAAGAACACTGCACGACGGCCGCAGGCGATCGGCGCATGGACATCGCCCCGGTCGAGCATGGGTTGCGCGTCACGGCCTTCGACGGCGCGGTCCCGTTTTATCTTATGAGTGCGTCCGCTGCGGCGCGGCCGGCCCACGAATGGTACCGCAATTTCGATCTCGCCTCGGAACGCGCGCGCGGGCTTTGCGATCATACGGACCATTTGTTCGCCGGAGAATTCTCCGCGAGGCTTGCTCCGGGAGATTCGCTGACGATTGTTGCCAGCACGGCTGCGGCGCCCTCCCTGAATGGCGAAGCCGCTCTCGACGCGCGCCATAGAGAGACACGCTCTCTGCTCGAGTGTTTTTCAGCAGGAAACATGGGGGCTGCGCCAACGGCCCCCCCGGCGATTCGGCAACTCGTGCTCGCTGCGGACCAATTCATCGCAGCCCGGCCGCTTGATGGCGCAGCAGATGCCCGGACGATCCTGGCCGGGTATCCCTGGTTTGGCGACTGGGGGCGCGACACCATGATTGCGCTTCCGGGGCTTTGCCTGGCAACCGGGCGCCCATGGCTCGCGCGCAACATCCTGCGAACGTTCGCGCGCTTTGTCAGCCAGGGGATGCTGCCTAGCAATTTTCCTCGCGCGGGCGATGCGCCCCAGTACAACACTGTCGATGCGACGCTCTGGTACTTCGAGGCCATCCGTGAGTATTTCGATGCGACGAGCGACATCGGCCTGCTGCATGAACTGTTTCCCGTGCTCTCCGGCATCGTGGACGCGCACCTGCGCGGCACGCGTTACAACATTCACATGGATCCAGCCGACGGACTGCTCTACGCCGGGGAACAGGGCGTACAGCTGACTTGGATGGACGCGAAGGTTGGCGATCGGATCGTCACGCCGCGCATTGGAAAGCCGGTCGAGGTGAATGCGCTGTGGCTCAATGCCACAACCACTATGGCCCGATTTTCGCGCGCCCTCCTGGGCCGCCGAGACGCGGACGCTTATGAAGACCTCGCACGGCGCGCGCGGACCGGCTTTGCGCAGTTTTGGAATCCCGCCACACAATTTTGCTTCGATGTGATCGATGGCCCCGGAGGCTCCGGGGACAGTGATGCGTCGTTGCGCCCGAATCAAATCTTTGCCGTCTCGCTGCCGGAGACCGCTCTGACGCCGGCGCAGCAGCAGGCCGTCGTCGACGTGTGCGCGCGCGAACTCCTCACCTCATTCGGCCTCCGCAGCCTCGGGCCCGGCGAGCCCGGCTACCGGGGGAGGTACGCAGGCAAGCCGCAAGAGCGCGACGCCGCCTATCACCAGGGCACGGCATGGGGCTGGCTCCTCGGTCCGTTCGCTCTTGCGCACTTGCGCGTTTATCAGGATCCTGACACAGCGGCGTCGTTTCTCGAACCGATGTTGAACCACGTCGCAGCCGCCGGGCTCGGCACAGCGAGCGAAATCTTTGACGGCGATGCGCCGTTTGCACCGAACGGCTGCATTGCACAAGCATGGACGGTGGGAGAAACATTGCGCGCGTGGCGAGTGATCGCGGCTGTGCAAGCCAAGCCCGACTCGACCCGCGGCAAATCCACTGGCGACCAACACCCCTCGTCGTCGAAAACGAAAGGGAATTCCTCAGAATTCACGGTTAGGTGAATCGCCGTACTACGACAGTTTGGTACCTGCCTCACGGGACTCTCAGTCCTGATGCGCCATTGCGCGCCCCACAATCTGCACACAGGCTATCTCCATGCAACCTGCTTGGAGCGAATGCCAGGCGAAGAAGTTGGTGCGAACTTCATCATGCGAAGTGGCTTTTTCAATAAAAGTTCCAATTTATTTTAGGCGGTTGCCGTATAATCCCGGCATTCCATTTTGTCGGCCCTCTCGTTTCCGGGCAAGTGAGTGAAAATTTGTTGAGAATAGAGAACGTCGCCAGACGTTGGCCTGTCGACGGTGCAAATGAGACTGTTTGCTGGCGCGACAGCATCCTCACGCCTTCCTCTTGGACGTTCCTTCTGGTCGTGTTGTTAGAGGCCTGCCTATTCATGTCGGGGTGCATCACCGCATCCGACGCAGTCCTACCGACCGTGGCCGCCATGGAAAGTGCCAGGCCCGCGCTGGCTGCCATTCAGCTTGCAGATCCCGCGACAAACGCAGAAATCGAAGGTTACGCGTCGGCCGCAAGTCTGAATCGGGGCGAAGATATCAAGTTGTATGTCAACACGAAGGAGCCAGGCTACACAATCGAGGTGTTTCGGGTGGGGTGGTACGCTGGGCGGGGTATGAAGAGGATGACGGCAGCCATCGCGCGGCGCGGCTTGGCCCAGGCGCCTCCTGTAGTGGATTCCGCTTCCGGGCTCATCGAATGTGATTGGCAGGACCCGTACGTTCTCCACATCCCCAATACGCCTGATCCTGCGGACTGGCCAAGCGGCATCTACGTGGCGAAGCTGACGGCAGGGACCAGTGGAAAACAGAGCTACATCGTTTTCGTGGTGCGTGATGACCAGCGTTCCTCTGATTTGCTGTTCCAATCAAGCGTGACAACATACCAGGCCTACAACGACTGGGGCGGCAGGTCGCTCTATTCGAAACCACGCGCGACCAAGGTCTCCTTCAACCGTCCGTACCTGCACGGATACGGGACGGGGCATTTGCTCTACTGGGAACTCAGTATGGTTCGGTTCCTGGAAAAAGAAGGGTATGACGTGTCCTACACCACCGACGTGGACACACACGAGCGCGGGGACCTGCTGTCGTTGCACAAGGCATTTCTTTCCACTGGGCACGATGAATACTGGTCCTGGCAGATGCGAGATTACATCGAAGCCGCGCGCGACAACGGTGTCAACCTGGCATTCTTCGGAGCCAATGTGGGGTACTGGCAGATCCGATTCGAGCCGAGTCCGATTACGGGCGACCCGGACAGGACGATCATTTGTTATAAAAATCGGAGTTCCGACCCCCTGTCGCACTCGGACGATCTTTCCACACAGCGTCTGACGACGGTGAAGTTTCGTTCTCATCCCGTCGATCGGCCTGAAGATGCGCTGGTTGGAGTGATGTACGAGTCGGACCCTGTTCAAAGCGACATGGTCGTGGCGGATGCTTCGAACTGGGTATTCGAGGGAACTGGGCTCAAGAATGGAGACCATCTGCCTGACCTTCTCGGGTACGAGGTAGACAGAAGTTCCGATCACACCCCGCCGGGAGCGCAGCGAATCGCGCATTCCCCCTACCCATTTCGCGGCAACACGAGGTACGCGGATATGGTGGTCTATAAGATGCCATCGGGCAGCACAGTCGTGGCGACGGGAACGATGCAGTGGAGTTGGGGACTTGCCGACCCGGAGATCGGGGGAAAGAGGTACGAAAATCCCGCCGTCCAGAAGGCAACACGCAACATCCTTCGCCGCTTCGGCGCGCGTCCGGGTATTTCTACAGCTGGTTCCGCGCAATAAACGCACCCGCAAGAACCCGGGTCGGAAGACACGAGGAAATAGCTTTCCCCATCACAACAAGAGTTGTGAAGCATTGGCCCGATAACCCAGATGCGCCCGGCGGGCCTGCGAAGCCGTGTTACTTCTGGTCCAGAATCAAAGGGAGTCCGTTCCGCGTATTGCCAACGATGACCACCTTTGAATTCGCACTCGTCGCCAGTTTCTCGGTCGCTTCGATGCCTTTCCATTCGAGCAGTTGCGGGCTGATGCCCTGCGCGACAATATGTTGAAAATCGGCAATTCCCTGCGCCTCAATGCGCTTGCGCTCGGCCTCCTGTTTTTCCTTCTGCAGGACGAAATTCATTCGCAACGCGTCCTGCTCGGCCTGCTGCTTGGCTTCAATGGAAGTCTTGAGCATCGCGGGTAACTGAACGTCACGCAGAAGTACGCTCTCCACGATGATTCCACGCGCATTCAAGATTTTACCCAGCTCCTCCTGAATTTTTACGGCGACTTCCTCACGTCCTCCGGTGTACAGGGCGTTGGCGCTGTGTGTTGCGGTCACGGCCCGGATGGCAGACCGCAGATTGGGGTCGACAACAACCACTGTGTAATCCGGACCGATGGTACGGAACACTTCATCGGCTTTACGGGCGTCCAGGTGAAAAAGCAAAGATGTGTCGAGCGTCATGATCAAGCCCTCGTCGGAAGGGACCGAAGCGGTTTCCTTCATCTCGACCGTGCGGACGGAGAGCGTATTGTTCACCTTCAGTGGGTTGACGAAGTGCAGGCCTTCGGGCAGGACGTCGCCCGTGACCCGGCCGAAGAACGTGAGCACTCCAACGTGCCCGGCGGGCACATACGCAATCGACATATACACGATAACAACCAGTAGGATTCCGGCCAGGATCTTACCGGCATCGGACAAACGCCAATTCTTGCCGAACGCAATCCGCAGATTCGAACCAAGGTCATCCATATCCCTGCCTGAGAATGTCATATTTCCCTCCGCTGAAATGGTTGGTGATGGGTGGAATTCCCTGTCATTCTATATGCTGCGGATCAATGAAGTGTGAAAAATGATGGGCGACTTCCCCCGCAATGGTTTCTGGCGCTCAAGTAGAGATCTGTCGAGGCCCTCCGCGAGTTCTGTGCTGGACTTGCATAACTGGGCTACAATCCCGAGGACGTGTCCAACATCGTTGGCGTTTATTTTTATCCGAATCGTTACACAGCGACCCAGAAGCCAAGGTTTTAGAATTTCTTGTTTGCCTGCTGACGCAAGAATTCAATTTGGTCAAAGTCTCCCGGATCGGTTTCTGCCCGCACTCATCCACGAACCACATCACAAAATTGCATGACTTCCGGATCAGATCGAATCTTGGCGAGGCACAAGATGGTGGCGCAAGAAAAATATCCCGGCGGGGAGTGCCGCTTGTCGTCACGGGCAGCAACGGAGCGCGAAAAGAAAGGGAAAAAATATCTCAAGCCTGATATGGGAGCCCAGCCATTGCGAGCCATAATTTCAACTGGTCGAATATGGACAGAATTTGTAGTGGGGACAACCATGGCGTCCAAATTTGATACTATGTCGCACCGGAGTGAAAAGAAGAACTATGTCCAATCCGAGTAACCTCTTTGAGCTCTTGGACGCCGCCTCAGCGGAAAGCACGGCAGTGAGTTTGCCTGAAGCGGGAATCCGCATCCCATATCGCGGGTGAGTTTTCCAGGCTTCGCGTGGAGCGCGGCGTATCCAGGACAAATACTCACGCCGTTTATGCCTGTGCGAAGCTGCTGGACCGGATGTCGGTCAGAACGCGCCAGCCGCCAGCGAGCAAGCGTATTTGGCATTATTTGTCATTCTGAAAGGGGAACTTGAAGATGAATCGCTGGGGTCGACTCATTGCGTCCGTGTTCGCGATGATCATGATCGCGAACCTTCAATATGCATGGGCTCTCTTCGTAAAGCCGATTATGGGTGCCACCGGATGGAAGCTGTCCCAGGTTCAGTGGGGATTTACACTCTTCATCGCGTTCGAGACCTGGATGCAGCCGGTTGCAGGCTGGCTCATTGACCGGTACGGCCCTCGCGTGTTCATGTCCGTGGCCGCATTGTTTTGCGGGTTTGGATGGGCCGGATTAGGGCGGGCAACAACCCTGACGCAACTTTACACAATGTATTCAATCGCAGGGTTGGGGGCGGCGCTGGTCTATTGCGGCTCGGTTTCCTCGGGAGTTAAATGGTTCCCGGACAAAATGGGGCTTGCCTCTGGTCTGATCGCTGCGGGTTTTGGTTCCGGCGCCGCATTGTTTATTCCTATATTGGCTTACGTTATTCGCGTGCAGAATTACCGGTCCGCCTTCCTGTACACAGGCATTGCACAGGGACTCATCATTTTTTGCGCTGCGCAGTTCCTGAAGAATCCTGATCCAAATGATCCCGAAATCGCGGGTAAGAAAACCCCGAGCCGGCTCAAGTTACGAAGCCATGCGGAGCATTTTACCTCGCTCGAGATGCTGCGAACTCCTCAATTCTACGTGCTCTACGCAATGATGCTGATGATGGGGATCGGCGGGCTGATGGTCACTGCCCAGGTCGGCGCGGTGGCCGACACACTCGGCATAAGCAAGGTAGTGTTTACTCTCGCACTGACGATTAATCCGATTGCAAACGGCAGCGGCCGCCTTTTCTGGGGCTGGGTGTCAGACTATCTAGGCCGCGAGCGGACGATGGTAATAGCATTTTTTATCCAAGCACTCGTCCTCGTTAGCGTTCTGGGAGTGGGACGCCATTCTCCCACTGGGTTCATCGTATGCTTGGCCATCGTGTTTTTTACCTGGGGCGAGATTTACTCGCTTTTCCCCGCGACATCGGCGGATTTCTTTGGCGCACGCAATGCCGGCTCTAACTATAGCTTTCTGTATAGTTCGAAAGGGGTGTCGTCGATTCTAGCCGGTGGGCTGGCTGCACTTCTGTTCGAAAAGACCGGCTCCTGGACCGTTGTGTTCTATGGCAGCGCCGCGCTGGCATTTCTTGCGGCGCTAATGGCGTGGGGACTCATAGCGATGCCGTTGCCGACGAAGCGACACCGGATGTCGCCAGCCGCAGCCGCCGTCAAGAGTGTGGAGCCATGACGAGTGGCCGGCTCGAAGCTGAGCTCATCAAGCCCGTTTCTTATGAATGTTCCACGGCATATCTCCAATGCCAATCTTGGCGAGGCTTTCCGCAGGGGATAGAACGTGACAGACAGCAGCAATTCATCAAATCTTGAAATTGAATGGCGTTCGAATCCGCGCTGGGAAGGCGTTCCTCGGCGCTACAGCCCGACAGATGTGGAGAAGCTGCGCGACTCGATTCACGTTGAGTAAACGATCGCGCGCTTGGGCGCTGAACTCTTCTGGAATTTGCTCCACGACGAGCCGGACCTGTTGAGCATCGAACGAGTTATTCGTCTCCTGGCGCGAGCGGAAACGAAACGGGCTGCCGTCTTTTCGCCGAAAGGTCGAGAGCTTTCGTCATCATCAGACGATGATGAGCTTCTCTGGCGGTCGCATGTGGGGTTGGCACGCCGAGAGCGACGCGATTGAGCCAGGACTCGGTTTCCTCGCGCATCGGTCCGCGCAGTTCGCCCAAGGCCATATCGCCGGGCGGGTAACTCCCCATGAAGTCGACGAGGCGGCTCCTGTCGGGGGCGTACCCTTCCGATTGTGGAGCGCTCACGGCGAGGACGATGTCGCGATGTGTATCGTCGATCGTGAGCACACCGTCGGTGCCGACAATGCCGACCTCCAGGCTGTACACGGCAGCCGGCCAGGTGACCGGAAGCGCCCACGAAATATTGAGGTGATAGAGGCAGCCATCGCTGAACATGATCATGCCGGCCGTGGCATCGATCCCGCCATAGAGCGGCCCCAGAACTTTGTCGACCGAACGAGCGTAGACTTCCACCGGCGTCTTGGCTTCGAGACACCACATCGCGATATCGAGCGCATGGGTGCCGGAAATCACCATGGGTGAGATTGTCTCCGGCGCATTGCTTCGCTTGTAGTTGTCTATCGCCACCAGCCGGTTCATGAAAGCGCGTGAAGTGACGAGCGTTATGTCCCCTAACGCGCCAGTGCGCACCTTCTCTTTCGCGGCGAGCCAGCGCCTGCGGAATCGTTGCGTATAGCCCACGACCGCATCGACCCCGGATTGCTCGATGGCTTCCAGCACCGCAAACGATTCGGAAAGTTTGGTCGCAAGCGGTTTTTCGATCAGCATCGGCAGGCCACGCTGAACAGCGTTCATTACCGGATCGACGTGCAGATGCTCGTCGGTAGCAATAATTGCGGCTGTGACCTCGGGCCGCTTGAGCAGCTCTCGGTGATCGCCCGTCACGAAATCGGCCCCGATCTTGGCCGCGACCTCCCGTGCACGGTCCGTGTTCTTTTCAGCGATGCCGATCCAATCGACGGCGCCATGGCGCGATGCCACCTCGCCTCGAAAGAGCCCGACGCGGCCCGCCCCGACGATGGCAAGACCAATCCGTTTCGGTTTTTGCCTCATCGCGTGTCTCCTCGCTGCAATGTGAAGGCTTGTCTGCGAATTTGCATGAATTGAATTCGCCGCAGCTTATCAGGTTATCGCGCCTCTTTCCAGAAAGGAGTGCTGTAGGCCCGAGCCGTTGACCAAAGCCGGCTTACGCTGAAGATGCGCCACGCATTGAAATCTCTATTCGCCAGATTTCCTCTGTTTATTGCGATACTATTGGTCGCGCATTTTTTTGCCACATGACCAATCGCATGGCTTCGATTTCTAGAGCGCGAGTGCTCGCCCTCTTCTTCGATAGGCGAAGCAGGCCAAGTTATCGTCGAAAAATCCTCCAGTCCACAATCAGGACCAGTCGATGAAGGTACGCTGGTGGGTTTGCTTCCTGCTGTTCTTAACCTGGCTGATGTCCTACATCGATCGCAGCCTGATGCCGATGGCGCTTCCCCTTATCGGCCAGGAATTTCATCTGAGCCCCACCGTAATGGGGGCAGTCATCAGCGCTTTCTTCATCGGTTATGGCTCGATGCAAATTCCTGGCGGGATGTTAGCGGACAAATTCGGCGCGCGGAAAACAATAACGCTCGGAGTCGCTGCCTGGTCCATCTTTAGTTTATTGACAGGCAGCGCGCGTAACCTGACGAGCTTGCTTTGGGTGCGCATCTTCTTTGGACTCGGAGAAGGAATACATCCTCCAGCTGCCTTTAAGGCGCTTTCAGCTTGGTTTAACAGCGCGGAAAGAGCAAGGGCCAACGGCCTGGTAATGTCTTCCAACACGCTCGGTCCCATGGTTGCTCCGATTTTTTTTGCTTCGATCATGGGGGCGGTCGGTTGGCGTAATGCCTTCTATCTAGTTTCCATCCCAGGATTTCTGATTACTCTCGCCGTTTATTGGTATTTGCGCGACAAACCGGCAGAACATCCCAAGATGACTCAGGACGAATTAACCGAGATTGGCGCGGAAAGCGGAAGGCAAGAAAAGATATCTTTTTCCGACCTATCCAAGTACAAGGTGTTGTGGAAGCTCTTTTTCATTTATATGACCTGGGATGTGACGTGGTGGGGATTCCAAGCATGGCTACCCTCCTATTTGCTCAGGGTTAGAGGATTTACGCTAGTGAACACGGGTGCAGTGGCAGCGCTGCCATTCGCAGCAGGGTTTATCGGCTTACTGATCTCCGCTTACATTTCAGACCGAACCGGGAAACGGAAATCAATACTCGTTTCGGTCCTGTTGGGAAACGCACTCTTCATGCTGCTGACAGCGACCGCAACCAATGCCACTAGGGCAGTCATTTTCTTGACGGCGACAGGTTTTTTTCTACCGGCGATCCAGGGCCCGTTCTGGTCCTTACCTATGGATTTATTGCCTTCCCGCGTGATGGGATATTCGTCCGGGTTTATCAACACCGGCGGCCAAATCGCGGGGGTTGCGTCGCCGATCATTATTGGGGCCTTGATCCAGCTGACCGGCCATTATGATGCGGGATTTATATTCATGGCCATATCGGCGGGCATATCCGCGTTGTTGGTCGGCACTCTGAGCGAGCCCAAACTACAGGGTAGTACTCGCACCGCCATGGGATGAGCGAACCTCGCAACGCCGCCATCCCCTATGCCCACTCGCCGTGGTTCGTGGGAGAATTCTATCTTGACAGCCCTTGTCATGCGGTGGCAGGCTGCTCCTCGTACCCACCAAGATAGGGCTGGCCGGGAAAGTTAAGTCAACCTTCCGGTTGAAAGGGAGAGATCTTATGCGTATGCGGTTCGCAATGTTGGTTCTGGCGTTCTTCGCTGTTTCCATGGGACTGGCAGCAGCGGAAGACCCGATGGTCGGCACTTGGAAGCTTAATGTGGCAAAATCCAAATACAGTCCGGGACCGGCACCACAGGGTGAAACGAATCACGTCGATGCATACGGTGGCAACGGCATAAAGGTCACTGCTGAAATCACTGATGCACAGGGAAAGAAAATAAACATCGCGTACAGCGGCAGCTTCGATGGTAAGGAATATCCTGTAACGGGAGACCCCAATTCTGACACATGCACATTCAAGCGAATTGACGCCCGAACAATCGAGCGCATGAACAAGAAAGCCGGGAAGGCAACTACTACTCTGACGTACATCGTATCGAGAGATGGTAAGACGAAAACGATTCGTACCAAAGGGGTGAACGCCCAAGGCCAACCGGTGATGAACGTTGCGCTCTTCGAGAAGCAGTAAGAAGAGCATTCTCGCTGGCGGGGAACACCATCCGCAGTCCCTAGTTATCAAGGAATTCGTGAACTGCAGGAGCGCTTGGCACGCCCGCCATGAGCGTGCCATCACGGCCGCAATCGGTTGCGCCCTAAAGGGGTTTCGTATTTCAGGCCGAGATCCGATAGTGTGTTCGAGCAAATCGATGGCCATGGGGATGATTCCCCAGTATGCTTTGAAGAAGACCCGCGAAGGCGGCCAGCTTTCGCCATTCTAGAAAACGGGAGTAACACGATGATGCAACGACTTCTTGTAATTATCCTTTCTACAGTGGCCTTCCTCGGTCTTGCCAAATGGACCGCGAAAAGCGCAGCCGCAGCAGGGGAAATCAAGGACGAGGTGCTTAAGATCGAAGAGGAGAGGAATCAGGCACTTCCGAAAGGGGACGTAGGCGCACTGGACCGCATTTATGCGGACGATCTGGTTTACACGAATGCGACCGGCGCGCTTCTTACCAAGGCGCAGCATCTGGCTGATCTCAAGGGAAGGACCCTAAATTTCCGTTCCTTCAAGCACGACGATGTTCAGGTGCGCGTCCATGGGAACACGGGCATCGTGACGGGGATTAGCACGTCTGCAGTGGATTACAAGGGAACCGTCTCTAGCAGCCCCCGAAGATTTGTGAATGTCTATGTCAAACAAGACGGGCGCTGGCTCTGCGTAGCGCATGTCGAGACTCCCGTCGCACAGTAACGCGCTGAATCGAGGAGTCCGGCCACTCCACGCTGAAATGGTGGGGAGTGCCTCGCGCGGCAATAACACGTGTTGGGGATTATTGCCGCAGCTACTCGAGCGCTCGCAGCCCGGCCTTAGCGACTTGCTCGTCCTCAAATGATTTCACGCCGGAAACACCAACGGCGCCGACACACTCTCCCTGGTGCATGATGGGGAGTCCGCCCTGAACCGCCACTCGGCCAGGAAAAGCAACAGTTGCAGGCCGTTCCTTGACGATGTCTTCCAGGGCCTTGGTTGGGGTTCGCGTCGCCGCAGCAGTTTGTGCCTTGAGAGTCGCGATTGCGGCGCTCTGACCCACGGCGCCGTCCAACCGCTCGAGGTGTACCAGAAATCCTCCGTCATCAACGACGGCAATGCTGACATTCCATTTGTTCTTCTCCGCCTCAACCTTGCAGGCGGCCACTATCTTTTGCGCGTCCCCTGCCGTAAGACACATTTTGTTCCGCACACTGTCTCCTTTTTCGCTAACGCTTGAAAATGGCAAACGACACGAGCCAGCCTTCAAAAATCTCTACTTCTTCCGAATGCCAACTCGGGATTCGAAGACCTGGCTAGTTACCCGCCCTTTGCGGAGTGGGAACATTCCCTTCCGGCTTGAAGGCGGTCAGGGTATGCATGGCAATGCCTGCATACCAGAACGTACCCTGCGCATCCTGTTCGATCTTAGGAGGATAGAGGCCGCCCATACGAGTGCCGTGCGGGCCAGGATGTTCCCGCCCCATAATATCTGGGAACGGTTCCGGGAAGTAGGTATATTTCTTCGTCTTCTGGTCGAACTTGGCAAGGACGCCGTAGCTTCTGAGGGTCACCCAGATGTTGTCATGTGAATCGGCATAGCACTCATATCCGCCGAAGTACGAGTACGGATCCTTGTACTCGGTGATCTTTCCGGTTTCTGGGTCGAGCATTCCTAGCGCTTGTCCGACGTGCTCGGAGAACCAGACCTTGCCTTTGGAATCGACTGTAGGGCGGCGGGGACCGGAGGGCTGGGTTGGCGTTGCGTAGACCGACCATTTGTCGGTCTTTGGATCGTAGCCCACGATCTTGTGAGACGTCATACCCACGGCCCAAACCCGATCCTTACTGTCGACCGTCATGCCGTAATAGTGTGCATTCTTGTCATTCGGTGAGGGGTCATATTCCGTGATCTTCTTGGTTACCGCGTCAAGCTTGCCGATCTTGCTTTGGCCCTGCATCTCGGTAAACCAGAGGTTGCCTTTTGAGTCCGAACGAATCGTGTGCGGCGTGCTCCTGGTCGGCGTTTCGTAATGAGTGACCTTCCCGGTTTCCGGGTCCAATTCACCGATCATGCTTTCGTCGATTTCAGCCGTGTACACATGCCCGTCCTTGGCTTGGGTGATTCCGTGCGGGCCGAGCACCCGATGCCCAAAATCAGGATTCGGAAGCACGTAGGTCTTAAAGCGCCCGGGATAATCCAACCTGCGGGTGTCCATGCCCTGAATCGCGTCCATCCCCATTTCGGCCACATAGACCGTCGAGGTAAACTGGCTAGGCCAGACATCGTGGCTAGAAATATCTTCGTCCGTCTTTCCAGGCAGAGGTGGAGGCAGCTCATATTCGATATTGATGGCGCGGGAAAGGGCCGCTTCGTCCAGAGGAAGATCGTCCAGCTTCAGGTCGCGCGGCTTTCCATCCAGCGGAAAGATTTCCGAAAAATACTTGATCATGTCTTCGCGCTTTTCCTCAGGGATCGCTGCGGGATTCACTTGAGGAACGCCAGTGTGCCTGCTGGTTCCATCCATGTCAAACATCCGGCCCACGGCGGTTCTCCACGCATCCTCATCCCGGCCTCCAATTCGTTGCCAGGGAATGTGCTCCAAACCGTGGCATCCCGTACAGTTGTCCATGAGGTAGTTGCGAGTTGGGCCGGGAGGAAACAGCGTATCGAAGTCGACCAGTTCAGCTCGCAACTTATCTGGCCTAACCTTCAGCGCCACGTCGGCGGTTTTTGTCTCTCCGGCCTTTAGCTCAACGCTCGGCGTGGTCGAATCAAATCCGTCCTGTAGCGCGGACATCTGATAGGTGCCCGGCGGTAGATTGAAGATTTGATAGTGCCCCTTATTTGTAAAGACTGTGTAGATGATATGCCGCTCCGCGTCTCTAGCTCTGACCCGAACGGCGTACAGAGCAGGGATATGCTTCCCCGACGCCTCGCTTAGCGCGTAATCCCTGTTGGCAGTGATCGTTCCGGAAATTACGCCTCCCGGCGCGCCCCCGGTCTGCGCCCACCCGCTCGAAGCCCACAACAGAAACGCGGCCACAATCAAGAATCCACCTGCCAACATCGTTTTCATCCATGTGTTCATAAACTACCCTCGCGCCCTCTCGGCGATGTGCGTTGATGACCTGACTGGTGCAGCACCCATACCGCTAAATCTTTTACAATTCGTATAACAAGACGTCCTAGCGTGTCAACTTGATATCGGCACTGGAATTGGAGAGGTTTATAGTATCACCTTCGCGGAATTGAAACGTGTGAGTTCGAATCATCACCTTCAGTTGCTTGCCGGTCCCACTAGCGTGTACAATCCGGCTCCGAAGTCCTTTGGAGTTAACATGATTCATACGGGTCGCCACTTCTTACAGATTCCCGGTCCAACGAACGTCCCGGATCGAGTGCTCCGGGCTATGGATCACCCGGTCATCGACCATCGCAGCGCCGAGTTTGCGACGCTGGGGATGGAAGTTCTGGAAGGTATGCGCAAGATCTTCCAGACAACCAGTCCGGTCGTAATGTATCCAGCTTCGGGGACTGGAGCGTGGGAAGCGGCCATTGTGAACACTCTGTCTCCGGGTGATCGCGTGCTGCTGTTCGAGACGGGACATTTTTCGCAACTCTGGCGCCAGGTTGCCGAAAAATTCGGCATCAAGGTCGAATATGTGCCCGGCAACTGGCGAAGGGGCGCTTCCGCCACTGAACTAGAAGCGCGGCTGGCTGCAGACCACGATCACAGCATCAAGGCTGTCCTCGTAGTTCACAACGAGACCTCCACCGGAGTGACGAGCCGCATCCCCGATCTTCGCCGGGCGATGAATCAGGCGCATCATCCGGCGTTGCTAATGGTGGACACGATTTCTTCGCTCGCTTCCATTGACTATCGTCACGATGAATGGGGAGTGGATGTCACGATCGCCGGCTCGCAGAAGGGGTTAATGCTCCCTCCCGGCATGAGTTTCAACGCGATTTCTGAGAAGGCGCTGCTTGCTCATGGAAGCGCCCGGCTGCCGCGGTCCTATTGGGATTGGCAAGAGATGTTGAAGCCGAATCGCAGCGGCTTCTTCCCATATACGCCGCCCACCAACCTTCTCTACGGATTGCGAGAAGCCTTGCGGATGCTGCAGGAGGAGGGTCTGCCCAATGTTTTCCGCCGGCACGATCGTCACGCCGAAGCAACTCGCGCCGCGGTTCGGGTATGGGGATTGGAAATCGTATGCGAGGAGCCTCGCGAATACTCCAGTTCACTGACTGCGGTTTTTATGCCCGAGGGTCATGACGCGGACCGATTCAGAGCAATCATCCTCGATAATTTTGATATGTCTCTTGGATCAGGCCTCTCCAAACTCGCGGGCAAGGTATTTCGAATCGGACACCTCGGCAGTTTCAACGATTTGATGCTCGCTGGAACGCTCTGCGGAGTTGAGATGGGCCTTCGACTTGCTGGTGTGCCGTACAGAGAAGGCGGCGTGATGGCAGCCCTGAATTCGCTTGCGCCAGCAGACAAGAAAATCGCAACGGCCCCGATGGGCCGGTGACACGCTGCTCCCACCTTTCCCCAATCCTGCTCATTACGCGGCGGTCACCAAAATACGGCCCGTTCTCCCCGATCTTGGCTTCCGGCGAATGACTATGTCCACGTCTCGATCCAGCGCGGTGAGAAAATTCATCAGTCGTTCGACCGAGAATCCCTCCAGCCGGTAGTTCGACAAAGCCGAGATTTTCGGCTGGTTGATTTTCAGACGCCGCGCAGCGGCTCCTTGGGACAGGCGCTGATCTTCAATGATTCGGTTTATCGCGACGGCCAGGCGCACTTTGGTCTGTTTCTCTTCCGCGTTTGGCAGCCGGAGATCTGCAAACACATTGCCCGAACTTCGCGCTATCAGTTGTTTCCTGCTTTTCTTAATTACCATGCCGCGCCTCGTAGTCTTGTTGGGCTAGTGTCAGCCGCAGGGCTATCAACTCCACATCTCTCCTGGGCGTCTTGATTCCGCTCGGTGATTTTTTTCTGAAAGACATGAAGCGTATAAACAGCGTCTTCAAATCTGACCGTGTAAATCACTCGATAGGTGTTACCCCGATGGTCCTCCACAATTTCGAAGACGCCAGATCCCACACCTTTCCAGGGTTTAGCGCTTGGATGTTTTCCTCCAAACCGTGCGACACTCAAGGCAGTTCTCATTTCGTCTTTGACCGCTTCTGGGAAGGTCAGCAGGTCACCCAGGCTGGACCCAACCCAAAACAGCGCTTTTCTCCAGAAACCCTTCTTGCTCGGCTCATGGATTATCCCAGTTGTGGGATATACAGTCAATCCTGTTTAACGCTCGGGTGCTGATCCAACCAAGGATGTGTCACGGGAATGTATCGCAGTTCTCGGAAAATGGGGCCAATTTATATTAGAAATGGCGGCAATTACGGTCTATGCCCAATCCTTGCGGTGTTTATTTATTAGGACGCGCTTTCCACGAATCCCCGCCCTATCGATTTCTCGAAACTGCGGGAGTAGGGACGATGCCGGCGACCTGGCCCGGCGTTCCTTCGCCTTTGTCGATGACGGACTGTTCTGGATCGATCCAAAATGCCCAGATGCCCGCCCCGACGAATAGCAGGCCCGCGGACAGGACGAACGGAGCGACCCAAGACCCTTTCGACACGTAGATTCCAAAGATGGTCGGCGACAGCGCGCCGACGATTTGTCCGCCCATGTTCATCATTCCGGACACGGTGCCGGAGAACTCTCCTCCGATGTCCATCGGAACAGCCCATGCCGGCCCGATGGTCATTTCCAGGAAGAACATCGCGCTCGTGAGGCAATAGACAGCCGTATAGGGATTCGCTGCCAATGCGGCCAGCAGGGTAGACGCCCCGCACCCGAGCATAGCTACGATGGCGACCGACCGGCGGGCAAACTTGAGGTTATTCGTTTTCACCAGCAGTTTGTCGGTGAGCCAGCCGCCGAACGTATCTCCTACCACGCCAGCCAAGAGCGGCAGCGAAGCAAAGAATCCCATCTTGATCAGCGAGAATTTGCGGTATTCGACCAGGTAGGACGGCAGCCACGAAAGAAAAAACCACAGGGAGTATATGTAAGCGGCGTAGGCGCACATCACCGCCCACATATTTGAGTGCTTGAGCAGGACGCTCCAGGGCACTTTCGGCCGCTTCTGGATGTTCGCCTGCTTGATCTCGCCCTTGTCGTTTACACCGCGGATGCGGGCGAGCTCCGCGCGGCCCACCTTCTTATGCTCCTCGGGCATGTTGCGGTACGCCAGTATATAGAGAAGGGACCACATTAAACTCAGAATGCCGATCACATAAAATACCGACCGCCAGCCGTAATGAATCATGATCGCCACTGCCAGAGGAGGGCCAATCGCCGCGCCCAGGCGGCTGGCGGCGTGGCTGACTCCCTGCACGAAGCCGCGTTCGTCCCGCGGGAACCACATTTGCATGGCGCGTGTCGCGGTGGGAAACGCGCCCGCCTCACCCACGCCCAGTGCGAAGCGAATGCCCCAGAACGATTTGAAGCCCAGGGCTGACGTCGTAAGTACGGCAATCACCGTCCGGTAGGCCATGATGACGGACAGGACTTTCCGGGGTCCAAACCGGTCACCCAGCCAGCCGCCAGGCACCTGGAAGAGCGCGTAGGCCCAGATGAAGGCGCTGAAAATAATCCCCATCGTGACCTTGCTGAAGCCATACTCTTTCATGATCAGGGGTGCGGTGTTGGCGAGGCTCACGCGATCCAAATAGGTGACGAGGTACATCAAGCAGAGAAGTAGCAGCACCACCCAGCGCACATGACTTCCTCTGGACTCGTTCGAATGATCCATTCCCGTCTCCCGTTATGTCCCCGGGCAAGTTCTCACCCAAATGCGTCTTGCCGCGGCGACGCTTTCCTTTGCTCAAACAGCGTCCCAGCACAGAATACGCGAACCTTGAAGTCTGAAATTTCTGAGGGTCAGGTATACACCCTGCTCCCGTCGCCAGCAATAGATTTCAGGGTATCTTCTGAAGGACCGGCCTGGGTGTATATTATCAGCGGACCGGGGAATCATCCCATGAACTCTGGAACCCAATTGACTCCGTTATGTAGGTGATTCACCCCGTGTTCACAGCACGCTATTTTACTATATGAAATCCGGGGACATCATGGACACTCTGACTCCGTTGCCGCTCAGCTCGCATGGAAAGCCCGTCGATTCGTTCTCGCAGGCGGCTGAACTTGAGAACGAACTGAAGCGGGTGGTGAAAGGCGAGGTTCGATTCGATCGCGGCAGCCGCGCCCTGTATGCAACGGACGGATCCAATTACCGTCAGATTCCCATCGGCCTGGTCGTTCCTCGCGATGACGGCGATGTGATCGCAACGGTGGCCGTGTGCAGGAAATACGGCGCTCCTGTCCTGCCGCGCGGGGCCGGCACGAGTCTTGCCGGGCAGTGCTGCAATGTCGCCGTGGTGCTGGACTTCACCAAGTACATGAACAAGATTCTCGAGTTGGACCCGGCCGGACGATTCGCCCGAGTTCAACCCGGCGTCGTCCTCGACACCCTGCGAAATAAAGCTGAGGAGCACCATCTGACCTTCGGGCCCGATCCTTCCACCCACAGCCGCTGCACACTCGGAGGGATGATCGGGAATAATTCCTGCGGCACCCATTCCTTGCTCGCCGGCAAGACCGTCGACAATGTCGAGGAGTTGCGCATTCTCCTATACGACGGCACTCAGATGACGGTAGGAGCCACGGCTGACGACAGCCAGCTCAACTCCATCATTGCCGGGGGGGGGCGCCGCGGTGCGATCTACTCCAAACTGCGGAACATTCGCGATCAGTACGCCGAATTGATCCGAGGGCGTTTTCCGAAAATTCCACGGCGGGTCTCCGGCTATAATCTCGATCAACTGCTGCCCGAGAATGGATTTCACGTGGCGCGGTCGCTGGTTGGGACGGAAGGCACGTGCGCGATCGTCCTCGAAGCCAAACTGAATCTGATCCATAGTCCGCAGCACAGGACACTCGTCGGACTCGGCTATGAAGACACTTTTTCGGCGGCAGATCATGTTCCCGAGATCCTGCCTCTCGGCCCTATCGGACTCGAAGGTTTTGAAGGAAGCATCGTTGACGGTCTAAAAAAGAAGGGAGCTCCCAACCTGGAGCTTATTCCGGCAGGCAGAGGAATCTTGCTGGTGGAATTTGGATCGAATGACGCGGATCAGACAGATCAACTCGCCCGACAACTCATCGACCAGTTGAAACGAACGGCCAACCCTCCCGACAGCCGCCTCTACACGAAAAAAGAGGCACGACTGGTGTGGAAGCTGCGCGAATCAGGGCCGCGTGCGGCAGCCGCAGCGCCGGGGTCTCCGCCCGAGTGGGAGGGATGGGACGACGCAGCGGTCGCTCCCGAGAAGTTGGGCGGCTATCTCCGCGACATCCGCAAACTGCTCGACGAATACAACTACCACGCGGCGTTCTACGGCCATTTTGGGCACGGCTGCATCCACATGCGGGTGAGTTTCGATCTGCAGAGCGAAAGCGGGATCCGCAATTATGGGGAGTTCGTCGAGCGCGCTGCTGATTTGGTGGTCAGTTATGGCGGCTCGCTCTCCGGAGAGCACGGTGACGGGCAATCCCGGGGCGCTTTGCTTCCCAAGATGTTCGGTCCCGAGCTGATCAAGGCATTCGTTGAATTCAAGTCCGCCTGGGACCCGGACAACAAGATGAACCCGAACAAGGTGGTCAACGCCTATCTGCCCACCGAGAACCTGCGTCTGGGAGCGGACTACAAGCCGCTTGAGCCCAAAACTTATTTCCAGTTTCCGGAAGACGGTGGTTCGTTTGCCAAGGCCGCGGTTCGGTGCATCGGGCTCGGGGAGTGCCGCAAACACGATAGCGGTTCGATGTGTCCCAGCTATATGGTGACGCTCGAGGAAGAGCACAGCACCCGTGGCCGCGCGCACATGTTGTTCGAACTGTTGCAGGGTGAGGTGGTGCGCGACGGATGGCAGGACGAGCACGTCAAGAAAGCGCTCGACTTGTGCCTCTCCTGCAAAGCCTGTAAGTCGGAATGCCCAACAAACGTCGACATCGCCACGTACAAGGCCGAGTTTTTGGCGCACTATTATGAGAGCAGGAGCCGGCCTCTGCACGCCTACGCGTTCGGCATGATCGACCGCTGGGCGCAACTCGGATCGATTGCGCCGCTGCTCGCCAACTTCGCCAGCCAGGCGCCGGGTTTCCGCCACCTTCTGCAGAGCGCTCTGCACCTGGCCCCGCAACGCCGCGTGCCCCGGATCGCCCGTTCCACTTTCCAACAGTGGGCCAGAAGAAAACGAGTTCCCAGCCTCGGACAAAAGACCGACCCGGCTTCAGTGGCGGCGCCCAACAAGCGCGAGGTCATTTTGTGGGCGGACACATTCAACAATTACTTTAACCCTGGGACGAGCCAGGCTGCGTTCGAAGTGCTTCAGGGCGCGGGGTTCAACGTCATCGTCCCGCAAATTCATCTGTGCTGCGGGAGGCCTCTGTACGATTTCGGCATGCTCGACAGGGCCAAGGAGTACCTGCAGCGAATCCTGAGCGCCTTGCGCGTGCAGATTGACGCCGGCGTTCCGATCGTGGTGTTGGAACCGAGCTGTGCATCCGTCTTCCGCGATGAGCTACGCAATCTGTTCCCGGCGGATTCGCGCGCCATCCGGCTGCGAAGCCAGACGTTTCTTCTAAGCGAGTTTCTGGAGCACCATGCTCCGGGCTATCAGCCGCCGCAGCTTGGCCGGAAGGTCCTCTTGCACGGGCACTGCCATCACAAGGCGTTGATGAAACTGAGCGACGAAGAATCCTTGCTCAGGAAGATGGGCGCAGATCTGCAATCCATCGATTCCGGGTGCTGCGGAATGGCAGGACCGTTTGGTTTCGAGAGAGACAAGTTTGCGGTGTCACAGGCCGTGGGCGAACGGGTGCTCCTGCCGGCCGTACGCAACACGCCTGCAGACGCGCTGATTGTCTCCGATGGTTTCAGCTGTCGAGAGCAAGTACTCCATGCTACCGGACGGCGAGCCATCCATTTGGCTGAAGCCATTCAACTCGCGTCGCGTTGCAAAGATGGGATGGATTGATGAGTCTGACCCCTGAGGCCCCACGGTCCGATTTCAGCCTAACGCCTCGCACTAGTTTCGATGCTATACTCTGCTCGCCTCGTCAAGGGATGTGCGCAGTCAAAGGCAATCAACTCGCCTTACCTGGCGGAGGCCGTATGGGCAGCCCTGATCAGTTTTTATTTCCAGGAATGTATTGTGCATCCTGCAAGAATCATTTCCTTTCTTATCGTAAAGGAGAATCGAGACAGAAATGGCCATTCAATCTAGCTCATTGCCCGGCGTCGAAATTACGGGTGCTCGCGATAGGCAAACCGACGAAATACTGACCCTTGAAGCCCTGAAGTTTGTTGTTGATCTGGAGCGGCGCTTTGGCTCGAGACGCCGGGAGTTGCTGGCGGCGCGCGCGGAACGGCAAGCGAGACTCGATGCGGGTGAACGTCCGGATTTTCTGCCGCAGACCGCCGAAATCCGCAAGAGTAACTGGACGGTGGCTCCGCTGCCGGCGGACTTGTTGGACCGCCGGGTCGAGATCACCGGGCCCGTCGACCGCAAAATGATCATCAACGCTTTGAATTCGGGCGCAAGCGTCTTCATGGCAGACTTTGAAGACTCCAATACACCCACGTGGAGCAACCTCATCGAGGGCCACTGGAACCTGCGCGACGCCGTCCGGCGCACGATCTCTTACACGGATCCAACGACAAGCAAAGCCTACAAGCTGAACCCCAGCATAGCCGTCTTGCTCGTGCGACCTCGCGGCTGGCATTTGCCGGAGAAGCACGTCATCGTCGACGGAAAGCCGATGTCCGGGGCGTTGTTTGATTTCGGGCTCTACTTCTGGCACAACGCGAAGGAACTGCTCGCGCGCGGGACAGGCCCGTATTTCTATCTGCCCAAACTGGAGAGCCACCTCGAAGCGCGCCTCTGGAATGATGTGTTTCTTCACGTGCAGGAGTCACTCGGACTGAAGCGTGGAACCATCAAAGCCACCGTCCTCATCGAGACCATCCTGGCTACTTTTGAGATGGACGAAATCTTGTATGAATTGCGCGAGCATTCGTCGGGTTTGAACGCCGGACGCTGGGACTATATTTTCAGCTTCATCAAGAAGTTCGCCAACGACCCCGCAGCGGTTCTGCCGGACCGCGGCCGCGTAACCATGACAACTCATTTCCTGAGGTCCTATAGCAAGCTGTTGATCAAGATTTGCCATCGCCGCGAAGTGCACGGGATGGGCGGCATGTCCGCATATATTCCGAACAAGAGAGATGTGGCGGCGAATCAGATTGCGATGGAGCAGGTCCGCGCCGACAAGGAACGAGAGGCCTCCGACGGACATGATGGCACTTGGGTGGCGCACCCGGGTCTCGTCGCGCTTGCCAAAGAGGTCTTCGATCACTACATGCCTCAGCCCAACCAGATCAGCCGCAAACTCGAGGATGTCCAGGTCACGGCGGCGGATTTACTCGCTGTGCCTAAAGCGGAGATCACCGAGGCGGGACTAAGACAGAATATCGCGGTGGGCATCGGGTATTTGGAGTCCTGGCTGCGCGGCATCGGATGTGTTCCGCTTTTCAACCTCATGGAGGATGCAGCCACCGCTGAGATCAGCCGCGCACAGCTCTGGCAATGGATACACCACAAGGCGCACTTAAACGATGGCCGCGCCGTCACCCTCGAGTTATGCCTCAAGACGATCGATGAAGAGCTGGCGAAATTTAAGCAGTCGGTGGGAGAAGCGCAGTTCCGAACCGGCCGATATAGCGAAGCGGCGGGAATTTTGCGCGATCTGATTCAGTCCAAACGTTTCGTTGAGTTTCTCACGCTGCCCGCGTATGAACAGCTAGACGCGACGGAACGAGCTTCCGCTGGATAAAACTCATGACCCTCAACCCAGTGGGCGACGGCTTGCGGTAGATCCCAGGTTAGATCGTAAACTTCTAAGGAGGCGGGAATGGTGAACGGTACAAATCTTCCAGGGAAGGTCAGGCTTTGCTTGGGCCTCGCTATTGTTCTTGGCGCTTTCTCTCCCATGCAAGCGCAAGTTGGCGCGCCCAAGTATGAGGTGGACCCCACGTGGCCAAAGCCCTTGCCGGGCAATATGGTGACCGGGCGGGCAGGCGGGATTTGCGTGGATGCCAGGGGCCACGTGTTCGAAGTCAACCGCGGTGACCTGCAGGACAAGGAAAAGTTGGTAGCGACTCCTGCGCCTCCGGTGCTTGAATATGACTCTGAGGGCAACTTGGTCAATTCGTTCGGAGATTTCAAGACCGCCCCGAGTTCTATTCACGGCTGCATCGTCGACACAGAGAATAACGTGTATGTTGCTGGCAACGATGACGCCATCGTTCAGAAATACACGCACGATGGAAGCAAACTGTTGCTCCAGATCGGCACGAAGGGCCTATTCGATACATCTACGGGCCTGATCACAGGCATCGCGATGAACCAGAGCCACACGCTCTTGAACAAGCCGGCGGATATCGCGGTCGATCCGGGCAACGGTGACGTTTACATCGCCGACGGCTATGGTGACCATCGCATAGCAGTGTTTGATAAGAATGGAAAGTTTCTGCGGCAGTGGGGACGCCAGGGGACGAAGGATGAATCTGCGGCCGGTGATGGCGGCGCGTTCATGGGAGTGGTGCATTGCGTGGTGATGGACAACAGCGGTCTAGTCTACGTATGCGACCGCCAGGGCAATCGGATTCAAGTGTTTGACAAGATGGGAAATTTTAAGAGGAACATCTGGATCAAGTCGGGGCACGAAGAAACGCCCGATTCGTGGGGCACCGCTTGGTGGCTGCGCTTTTCTCGCGATCCGGCACAGAAATTTATGTACGTCGCCGATGGCCGCAACGAGCTCGTCCATATTCTCGATCGTGAGAGCGGGCAGGAACTCGGGAAGTTTGGCCGCCCGGGCCATCAAATCGGCGAATTCACGCATTGCCACACGCTGGATGTCGATTCCCAGGGCAACCTCTATATCGCCGAAACGGATATCGGACGAAGAGTGCAGAAGTTTAAGATCGTGGTTAGCCGGTAAAAACCTCAGGGCACACCCGCCGGATCGCAAGAGTGCCGAAAGACATTTCAAGGATGACAAGAAAGCCGGGCTTCAAGCCCGGCTTTCTCGTCGAGAATCCTTGCAGCTATTAAAAGTTGATCTTCAAACCGAACTGGATTTCCCGCGAATCGGTGGAGGTGGTGTCGATTATGCCTGCATTGGGAAACGCCGATCCGTTCGTGTTGAAGATTGCTTCGTTGTTGACGGGCACAAGGAAGCTGGGGTGGTTGAAAACATTAAAGAGTTCCACTCGAAACTGCGTGCTGATGCGCTCGGTAACGCGAAGGTTCTTGAAAACCGAGAAATCGAAGTCGAAAAGGTGGGGGCCCACAATCTGGTTTCGCCCGACGTTGCCGAAAAGGTTGGCGCAGTAGACCTGACCGCTGGGCGCAGCCGGCCCGGCGGAGGAAAAAGAATTAGCAGTGCACTGCGCAGCCATGGAGGCCGGCGCCGTTGGAGGAGTGAAGCAGCTCAGGTTGAGGTACTGTAGACCCTGCGATTTCCAATTTGGGTTAATGGGGTTGCATCCAGGCAACAGATTCACATAGTCCACATTGGCGTCGCCCGACGCTCGCTTAAATGGATCCCCATTCACGACCGGCGTGAAGGGGGATCCGGTTTGGGCAGTCACGATGCCGCCCAACTGCCATCCACCGAGGATCTTGGACTCGACGCCCGTCATGCTCGCCCGTGTAGGAATCGTCCAGATGTAGCTGACCACGCCGCTCTGAGTGGTGTTGTAATCGCACAACCCCCTGGTTTGTCTGTGATCAAAGTAATTATAGTCGGGAAGTGAATTTTGGAACGGGTCGTTGAACGCCATGTTTGAGCCCGTGTCAAAACATTTACTCCAGGTATAGCTGCCCTGAAGCTGAAGCCCATGGCTCAGTTTCTTAGTGATGCCGGCCTGCAGGCCGTTATACCAGCCATCATTGTCCCAAAGGCGGGCGCGGATTCCGCCGAAATTCGAATTCAGCTTTGGAACGCTCACTGCCGGGAACAGATACCCGGCTGGTGTTGACGTCGGGAGGGCGTAGTTAATGTTATCGGGCAAATCGGGCAGGTGGACGCTCCGCGAGCCTACGTAGCCGAGGGTCGCCGACAAGCTGGGAGTGATTTCGCGCTGGACATTCATGTTCCAGTTCATGGCGTAGGCGCGTGGGGGGGTCTGAGGTACGTACACCACGCCCAAAGCAGAAGGCAGGGCGAGCGACTTGGAGCAAACAATCGGGAAATCGCCGTTGGGGCAAGCAGCAGAGGGCCCAAGGAGTCCGCCGGCACTCGCTTGGAGCGCAAACGGAAAATTCCCCCCTAATGTTTGACTGTAGGTCCACGGGATTGGCACCACATCAAACACCCCAAATCCGCCACGAACGGCGGTTTTGCCGCTACCAAATGGATCCCACGAGAAGCCGACGCGCGGCTCGAAATTCTTGAGCGTCTGGTTATGCGACCAGAGATGTGGAACCGGCGTCACTGCGGTGTCGGTTAGATTCGCCAATACCTGGAATCGGTTGGCGGCGTCCGAAGGAAGCGTGGTGGGTTCGTAGCGCAGGCCCAGGGTGATGGTCAGGCTTGGACGAGCCCGCCAATCGTCCTGCACGTAAAAACCGAACAAAGTCTGCCGAGAACCCACTTCGAGGGCGACAGTGGGCGACAACTCTTGGACGCTTGTGGGTATGCCTTGGAGAAATTGCTGCAGGGCTGTGACAGTGTTGGTCCCACTGAAAGTGAACTGTCCGTTCGGCCGTTGGCGAGTGGCCAGGTTGAACTGAATGCGCTCCATTGCAAATCCGAATTTCAGAGAGTGCTTCCCGCGCGTCAGGAAGGCATCGTCGTAAAATTGGAAGGAATTGGAGACCAGAAGATTCTGGGAAGCACTGCCGAGAGAGTTGGTGGCCGTGAGGCTCGTCCCGGCGATGATCGGTGCGGCTATCCCCGATCTAACGCCGAGGGTTAAGTCACCGCCCACCGGAGTGAGAGCCGAAACAACCTGGCCATTTATACCGTGCGAGCGGTTGAAACCGAATCGAGCGGTATTCACCAGTGTCGGGCTGAACACATGGGTCTCTTCCAAGGCGTACATCTGTCGAAAACTGAACAGCCCAGAGAGAACGTTCGACAGCGCGTCCGGCTGGGTATACGGTCCGCGGTCAAACAGCCAGCTTCCGGATAGGATATCGCTCTCCGAAAAGTGATGGTCTACTCGTGCAGTCGCATAGTTCTCCTTCAGTTTCAACAACCCGTTAGTAGTGAAGGACTGGGTGTCACCGTTCGTCGATGTAATTGCGTCGGAGGGAGCCTGTGGCCAAAAAGCCAGATAGGGCTTGACGGTGAGCGCTACACCATTCGCATCCGTCGTGCCGATTGGACCTGCAACTACCGGGAGGTGAACCTGCTGTGCCGGCGCGCAAAGCGAGCAGAGGAATCCATTACGCGCGTTCGTTGAGGGCACGACAACAGGGAAAGTGGCGCTTCGCGCCTGCAAAACCCCTTCGTAGGCTCCAAAGATGAAGGTCTTATCCTTTACAATCGGGCCTCCGGCTGCGCCTCCGAACTGGTAGCGATGGAACGGTGGGATGGGCTTCGTCTTACTGTCGAAATAGTTCTTGGCATCGAGATGCGCGTCCCGCAGGAAACCAAAGAGAGTGCCATGGAGTTCGTTGGTTCCCGACTTCGTAATGGAGTTGATGACCGCGCCTGAGCTTCGCCCATATTCCGCCGTATAATTCGTGGTGACGACCGAAAATTCCTGAATCGCATCCGTGCCGAGGTTGGCCCCGATCACGCTGCCTGGAGATCCGTTCGTATAATCGTTGATGCTAATTCCGTTCACGCGATAATTGTTCTCGTAAGGGCTGTGGCCGGAGTCCGTCAACTGATTCCCGAAGCCACGATTCGCACGATTTGTGGTAGCTGAGCTCGTGCTCGCCTGAATTCGCACTGTACTGACTCCCGGCTGGAGAGTCGCCAGTTGCGTCCAGTCGCGCCCGTTCAAGGGTAATTCGCGCACCGTGGCGGCATTGACCTGTGCGCTGATCGTCGCCGAGGTAAGCTCTACTGTCGGCGCCGTTTCAGTTACATTAACGGTTTGTGCGGCTTCTCCAACCTTCATGGACAAGTTCAGAAGTTGCTGAGCCCCCACTGAGAGCGTGAGGTTCGACTGCACCAGAGTCGCAAATCCCGGTGATGTGACCGTAACCTGATACTCCCCTGGCAATAGGTTGGGGGCTGAGTAAAAGCCGGCGGAGTCAGTTGTCAAGGTTCGGATTACGCCCGTCCCCTGGTTCTTAATCGAGACTTGTGCTCCGGCGATGACCCCTCCGGAGGGGTCCGTAACGGTGCCGGAGAGCGTCGCCCCGACTGCCTGCGCACCGGCGGGAGAAGAAACGAAAAGGATAAGTACCAAAACTAGTAATAATGCCGAGCTGACTGCGATCTTCTTGGGAAAACCTTTAAAAGCCATTTGGATGATCTCCTCACGTGGAGTATAGACCGCTGACAAGGCGGTCTTTCGTACTCTTACTTGGGTCCGAATCTTATAAATTCCGGTGTCAGTCTTTCTTTGCAAGCTATAACGTGACGCCGCTCGTGCAATCTGAAATATTAGGATGACACTAAGAAAAGCAGGACCTTGCGAGCCGACTTCCTGTTGGCACCTGCTGACCTATTTGTCACCCCAAGTCCTTTTCCAATCTTGTACCTCATCATACGCCGTTCGTCAACTGATTGCGAAAGCAGCCAATTGGCGCTGTTCGGGGCACTGCTTCAGAGGGCGGCGTGCCAACCGCCGTCGACAAACAAAGTATGGCCGGTGATGAAATCCGAGGCGGGACTTGCCAGGAAAAGAGCGGCGCCGGCCAGATCAGAAGGCTCCGCAAAACGCCCGAGTTTGATCCGGCTGCGCAATCGTTCCGCGCGTGCCACATTTTCGCGCAAGGAGCGGCTAGTATTCTCTGTGAGCGTCGCGGTAGGTGCGATGGCATTTACGCGCACACCCAAAGGAGCCCATTCCGTAGAGAGTGCGGCGGTGAGGTAGGACACGCCGGCTTTGGCAAGACCATAAACGCTCTTGCCCATATCGGTGCTCGCGGACCAAGTCGAACTGAGATTGATGATCTTGCCGTAGCCGCGATCGATCATCAGCCGGCCAACGACCTGGCAGCAAAAGAATGTACCTTTGGCATGAAGGTCGAGAACCCGGTCCCAGTCCTCTTCAGTCACCTCCAGAGCCGGCTTGGTAAAGCCAAAGCCCGCGCAGTTCACTAGAACCAAGGCAAGGTCCCTGCCCCCGACAAGTTTCAAAACACGCTGTTCCAGCGAGCGGATGTCCTTGATCTTGCTAAGGTCCCCACAAATGATGTGGGCTCGCCCGCCCGCGGTCTCCACCGCGCGCTGCACCTCAAGAAGTTTTTCTCGGCCTCGACTCACCAAGATGACTTCAGCCCCCGCTCGGCAGAAAGTGAGAGCGAACGCACGTCCAATGCCTTCGCTGGCTCCAGTGACAATCGCCAGGCGGCCGTCGAGGCGGAAGGAAGGTAGCTCGTCGCTCTCGGGTTCGCGTGCCATCGTGGGAGGGTTATCTCGTCCGCCCTGTTGTGGTGTCAAGGGGATGAACATCGATCACGAGCCGCTCATCGAAAGGATACGTCGTGTAGATGTCCACTCCGTCTGCCGTGACGATGTGGTCGTTTTCGAGCCGGATGCCGCCGATGCCGGGCTTGCCCGCGTAGGGCTCGAGATTGAACGCCATTCCCTGCTTGAGTACCACGGGCGCATCCTTCGACGCAGGGCTGAAGTAAGGAGCCTCCCAGGGATTGACGCCTGAGCCGTGGCCAAGGCTGTCGAGCACATAGGGGTCGGCTGCCGCGAAGACTTCGGCATTGGTCGCACCGGGGCGCACCTTGCTCCCGGCATTGAACAGTGCGTTGTAGCACTTCTGATGAAGATCGCGCATCTCCGCCGTCGGTTTCACGTTTCCGCAAATCCAGGTGCGAGTCAGGTCGCCCCAGTAACCGTTGTAGCCGGCGCCGATGTCGAGAATGACGAGGTCGCCATTGCGGATAATCCGGTCGGATGTGAAACGACGATAGGGAGCGGTATAGGGGCCCGAACAGATGATGTTTGAGCACTGAGTCCATTCGCTGCCCATCGCTGTCATGGTTTCCCAGGCGACCGCCAGGACTTCACATTCCTTTACTCCGGGACTCAGAAACTGGAGGGCGCGATGGAGCGCCGCCTCGGTGATCGCGTTCGCAATCTTGAGGCATATCATCTCGTCCTGTGTCTTGATTTCCTTCGCCCGCATGAGGACGCTTTGATACCCGTCGGCGAATGTGGTGCGTGGAAATACTTCGCGGATTGCGGTCTCCATATTAATATCCCAGATGTCGATACCGACTCGCTTGCCTGCGAGTGAACCGACCAGACCTTCGACCTGCTCCGCCCAACGTTTCATTCCGATTTTTTCACGGAAATTCGCACGAGGCAGTAACTGCTCAGGGTTGAGCCAGGGCATACGGGTGCGGCAGTGCACATAATCCATCGACCAGAGAATCGGTTCGCGATCCCGGGCCAATACCGTTACCGCATTCCCCATGATGAAGGCGGGGCCGAGATGGTGGCGGTAACCTATCAGATAGCGGGCATCCTCGGTGCGGAATACAAACAGCGCATCAAGATCGGAATTCTTGAGCGCGTCCTTCGCGCGCTGCAACCTCTCTCGTAACATCCTCTGCGGATCGAGGCGCGCTTCCCAATCAACTGGAATCATTCCTATGTCAGACACGATTTGTCCTTTCTTAAGAGACCGTCTTGATTAGCATTATTTGCCAGAGCGTGTCAAATTCGTATTGCGGCTCGCGGCCTTGACTGGCTTCAGTGTGTCCTATAGTTTTTAAGTCTGCCGCGGTCGCACGTCGCGAAATTTGGCGCGCAGAATGCTTCCAATGAGCGTGTAACGCGGGGGGAACGTGAAGATCGTTATCACCGATCACCGATTTCCGGATGTCGCGCAGGAACGGCGTGCGGTTGAAGCATCGGGCGGAACACTCGTCGTCGCGCAGATGGCCGGCGAACAAGAGCTCGCCGAGCTGTGCAGAGACGCTGACGGCGTGCTCACTGTGCGTGCGGCCATCACAAAGCGCGTGATTGCAGCCATGGACCGCTGCCGCATCATCGTGCGCTACGGAATCGGAGTCGACACGGTTGACATCCCGGCTGCGACCGAACGCGGCATTATGGTGGCGAACGTTCCCGATTATTGCATCGACGAAGTTTCAGACCACGCGCTGGCGCTCCTGCTGATGCTCAGCCGTCAAATGATTGCCGCGATGTCGTTGGCCAGGGAAGAACGCTGGGCTGTACCGAAAATGCCCTCCTTGCACCGATTGCGCGGACAGATTTGCGGCCTGGTCGGCTGCGGAAAAATTGGCTCGCTTCTCGCCGGCAAGGTAGCGCAACTCGGGATGCGGGTACTCATCCATGATCCCTATCTGAGCGAGAGCCGCTGCCGCGAGATGGGCGCAGAACTCGTTTCACTCGACGCTCTACTCGCGCGTTCGGACTTCATCTCGCTCCACGCGCCGCTCAACAACGAGACGCATCATCTATTCGGAGAAACGGCATTCGCGAAGATGAAGAGCACGGCCTCAATCATCAACACTTCTCGCGGCGGATTGATCGACGAGGCTGTGCTTCTCGCCGCGCTCGATTCGGGAAAGATTTCCGGCGCCGCTCTCGATGTGATGGAATCGGAAACGGAAGTTACGCCGGTGCGTAACGCGCTCGTGAATCACTCTAAAGTGATTGTGACCCCCCACACGGCTTGGCTCAGCGAGGAAGCTCGCGCGACCCTTCAAGCCCGTGCGATCGCGCAGGTACTCGCTTGCCTCAAAGGTGAAACGCCTTACGGGCTTATCAATCGCACGCTTGCGAAGTAACTTCCAGCATTAACGAAACAAAATCCAGCGCGGGCGCGATGACCCCGAAGGCCCGAACGCGGCGTGAGCAGCCTACAAGGCCATTTCATTGGGTCGCAGAGCTAACGCGAGGCATCCAGCGATAGCGCCAAGCAGCGAAATCTGGATCACTCCCGCTACCGCCCACCCGGCGTGGCTGGCAATTCCGCCCATCAAATAGCCGGCAGCTGCAGCGGCCGCATAGAGGCTTGTCACGAACATTCCCGAGGCGCGGCTGGCCAAGTTACTTCGCACCGCTTTGACGTGATACGCAGCGAGATTGACGTAAATCGTGCCGCTGCCAATCGCGCCGTAGGCGCATGTCAGAATTGCCTGGGGCACGATGGCCCCCGATCCGTGGAAGCAGAGATATCCAAGCCCGGCAATCGTGAAAAACGCTGTACTCAAGACGAGGCGCGGGGGGAAGCGATCCCCCAGCCACCCGCCGGCGATTGAGAGAAGGGCTCCCGCACCGTAAAAACTCGTGACAATTCCGGCCGTTTTCGGCGGGTAATGGAGTCCTTCGCGAAGGAAGGTCGGGTACATTCCGGTAAAGCCGTAAAGGACGAGGCCGCCCATCACGCTGAGGACGGTCAGAATGATTGTATTCCTGTTCAGAAGCGTCGGCGCCCCGCGAAGATCTGCTCGAGCATCGGCGGCGCGATGCGTCTCGCTGAACCACGGGCGTACGGTCAACGCAATCACAGCCATCATCAAGTAGCCGACAAGCCCAAAGGCGATCATCGGAGCATGCCAGCTCCGGTAGGTGGTCAGGAGAATGCTGCCCAGGATCGGGCCAGAAAAGGCGCCGATGCCGAAGAAAACATTCATCGAACCGATAGCGGCGGCCCGATAGCCGATGAAGTAGTTCGCCGCGATGGCAATCATGACGGTCAGCTGCATGGCCTCGCCGATGCCTGTCACAGCCAAATAAATAAGCATGTCCGAAAATCCGACGGAGAGGACGGTGAGCGCCGTTCCCGTGGAAAAGATGCCGATTCCCAGCAGCAGCACAGCCTTGCGGGGGAAACGCGCCAGGAGAAAACCAGTCGGCAGCCCGGCAACCGCTAATCCTAAAGTGAAAATCGTTGAAAGCAGTCCGGTATCGGCAAGCGAAAAGCCGTACTGCCCGCGCACGTCATGACCGAGAAGCGGGAAGAGCTGCCTGTCCGCCGCATTCACCGCGTAGGAAGCGAGCAGCACGCAGTACATGGCGATGGCAGCCGCGCGTGAGCCAGCCTGGCCGGAGGCAGGGCTCGTCTGGTCCGTGGATAGTTGCTCTTGAACTTGTTTTTCCTTTCGCTTCCCGCAGCGTAGACAGCGTTTTCCCCAGCAATGAAGTCCGGGTTTCTACGGCTAGGCCCCACAAACTATAAAGCTATAAAGGCATTTCCATTTCGGCACTTGGGGCGGAGGCGAGTATACGCCACATAGCCTGACCTTGACACGAGAGACCGGCTGGCATACGGTCTTGCGCAAGAACAGAAGAGTTGAGATCGGAAATTTCGCTTCATCCTGTTGTTTGAGCAGGGCGGGGTGCTTGAGCACGAACGCAATGTGACCGGCAACCGCGTCGCGGCGGATTCTCGCAGCAGCAGCGACCGGGGTTCTGCGACTACAACCCGTCTGCGGAGCATGAACTGCCACTGCGCGCTCGCACAATCGAAGGAGGAGAAGACCATGTCATCTTCGAGCAGGTTATCGGATCGTCGTGCATTCCTAAGTTTCTTGGCGGCCAGTCCAATCCTGGCGTATGCGGGCTTGACGTCTCGCTGGGTGGAAGACCTGATGGCGGAGCCTCTCGCCGCTCAGGACACGCCGGCTCTCGCCGCACAAAACGAGGTCGTCATCAAGTCCGTGAAGGAGGCGCTGAACGTCTTCGATTTCGACGCCGCCGCGCGTACGAAACTCTCGCCCGCCCACTATACTTTCATAACCGACGGCTCGTTCAACAACGAAACGCTCCGGGCGAACCGCGAGGGCTTCTCGAAGTATGAGATCCGCATGCGCCGGCTGACCGGCATCACCAAGGTCGACCAGTCTGTTCGCCTCTTCGGTGTCAATTGGGAATCGCCGATCTTCCTGTGTCCGGTCGGGAGGATGAACGCGTACTATCCCCAAGGAGCGGTGGTCGTAGCGCGCGCCGCCAAGGCGACGCGCACACTGCAAGTCTTGGCGGGTTCAGCGGCAATCCTGGTCGATCCAAAGATAATCGAGGATGTGGTGGCGGCTCGCGGCGAGCCGCTCTGGTTTGCAGGGCTAGGGGACACGCTGGATGGGCCCCTCATCAAGCGCGTTGAGACGACGGGATGCCCGGTGCTCGTCTGGACAGTCGATGACGGCGGTGCCAACACGATCGGCGCAAAATCGGTGCAGCGTGCCGGCGTGCGTGACCTCGACCGCGAGGCCGACTCGCGCTGCACCGGTTGTCACAGTAACCTTCCCAAGATCACCAGGGTCCAGGCGAACACCCCGATGGATGTACCTGGGGCGGTCGGCGCTCTCATGGGGGAGAATAGCCTGAAGCTTAGCTGGGACGATGTAAAGCGCGTGAGGGACATGACCCGCATGAAGCTGGTTCTCAAAGGCATCGTGACGCGCGAGGATGCGGCGCTCGCTGTGCAGCACGGGATTGATGCCGTAATCGTCTCGAACCATGGCGGCCATGAGGACGCCAGCGCCCGCGGAACCATCGAGTGCCTGCCCGAAGTTGTGGCTGGCGCTGCCGGTAAGATACCTGTGCTCATCGACAGCGGCTTTCGAGGTGGCGCGGATGTTTTCAAAGCGTTGGCTCTCGGGGCGACGGCGGTTGGGATTGGGCGCCCTCACATCTGGGGTCTTTCCTCGTTCGGGCAGGAGGGCGTCGAAACCGTAATTGAGATACTGCGACGCGAGTTGCAAGTCGTCTTGGCACAGACCGGCGCCGCGTCGATCGCCAAGATCCGCCGCGACTCGCTTGTGTCGCGTAGCTGATCGCTGCCTCTTGCGAGCGATCGTCGCCAATGAGGAGGACAGAATCATGAAAGAGACTGAGGCAACGAAGAAGGACCTGTCGAGAAGAGATTTCGTCAGGACGGCAGCCGCCGGCATCGGTGCGAGCGCCTTGGCCGGGATTGGCGCGGAGGGAGCTGAAGCGGCCAACGTTACTCGGCACTGGGACAAAGTGGCGGATGTTGTCATTGTGGGCGCCGGGGCTACGGGACTTCCCGCGTCCATCGAGGCCGCGGAACATGGAGCCTCCGTGATTGTGATCGAGCAGAATTACGACATCGGCGGACACGCCATAGAAAGCGGGGGAAATATTGCTTTGGGTGGCGGGACGAGCTTGCAGAAAAAATACGGCATCGAGGATTCGCCGGACCGCATGTTTGAGGACCTGGCGCATTGGCATGATTACAGGTTCAGCGACAGAGAAATTGTCCGCGCTTTTTGCGACTGGAGCGTCCCAACCTTTGAATGGCTGATAAAACACGGAGTCGTGTTTCCCGACAAGTCTCCGGGGGGAGCTGATGGTGGTCCTCAGACGGTTAAGAGAGCTCAAACCGTTGTCTGGAGCGGGGAAGTCAGCGCGTTCTCTCCGACGGGAGGGAACGGAGCCGCTCTCATGCGGCCTCTGGAAGCCAGCGCGAGGAAGTTGGGCGTGCAGATCCTCCTGAATCACAGCATGATGGGTCTTATCAGGGAGGGCAACTTTTCGGGAAGAGTTCTGGGAATCATGGCAACGAATCAAGGCAAAACCTTAAACGTCCAGGCAAGAAAGGGCGTAATCCTCGGCACAGGCGGCCATTCGAGCAATGTGAACTTCCGCAGAATTTTCGACCCGCGACTGACCGAGGAATACCAGGTGGTGGGCGAACCCTATTCCCGCCAAACCGCCGATGGAGAGATTGCCGCCATGCAAATCGGCGCATCGCTGTGGGGGGCGGCGAACCAGACGGTCGAGACGCAGGCGCGATCCCACATTTTTGAGAAACCCTATGTGATAGGGAACCGGTATGGTTACCCACAGGGTGGAGGGCACCGCAATGAGAACCTGAAGGACAGCCCTGTCGCAGGCCTCGCCCGAGCGATCGGCCTTCAGGTAGCGGATTACCAAAACCTGATCCAAGTGAACCAGGTGGGTAGGAGGTTCGTGAATGAGGCGGCGACTGGATTTGATTGGTGGAATCCCTGCTTGGAGATGAACGGCGGAAAGGGTGAGGGTGGCGGGCCCATCTGGGCCATCTTCGACGCGGAGGGAGCGAAACGCGAGGGATGGGTTTGCGCGTCGCCATTCGTAGATCCAGACGGCTGGTTCTTCAGCGGAAGCACACTGGCGGAATTGGCCGGCAGGATTGTCAGCAAATATCAGAAGGAGCCCATGTCGGCCGCCGCCCTGTTGGAGACGGTGGCCCGGTACAACTCCTTCGTGGACGCGGGGAAGGACGCGGACTTTGGAAAGCCCACGCCGAAATACAAGATCGAAACACCTCCGTTCTACGCGGCGTGGTCCACACCCTGCATACATGATTGTATTTCTGGTCTGCGGATCAACGCGAAGGCGCAGGTGATCGACTTGCGGGGCCAAGTCATACCGGGTTTGTACTGCGGTGGCGAGACAGCGGGCGGATTCAATCAACATGGTCTGGCCAAGTCCATAACCTTTGGCCGCATAGCGGGCCGGGAGGCTGCCCAGTCCGCCGGCAATTCATAGAGTTTTGAGGTGATTTGCACACACGGCCAATGAGCAGGGCAGGCTAAGTTTGGATTACCAGCGAGAAATCTCAGGGGGCGGTTCCGCGTCGGATCTGTTGGAATCGCGACCACTTCAGGCTGACACGGAACATTCCGACTGGCGCGGGAATGCGTCAAGCGACCTAGAGCGGGCAAACTCTGCTCTCGGCAACTTGGGCTCTGCGTTTGCTGCTAACTTTCCTGGTTCAAGGGGCCGGAATTAGCCAAGGAACAGAATGAACCGTCGAAAATTCATTCAGGCCGCTTTTTCAAATCTTGGTGCGCTGGCCTTGGGCGCACGGCTTCCTTTTGCAGGGGCCGGGGGCCAAGGGAAACCTCAGCAGGAATATGGTACTGGCCAGCTGGATGGTTCGCTAGCCTACACTGGAACGACGCGGGAAATCAGTCTGGTTGCGGAGCCGGCACAGTTTGAGGTTGCTTCTCGTGGAGTTTTCGAGAAGTGGCTGTATAACGGCCAATTCCCGGGGCCGGAAATTCGTGTAAAGGAAGGAGAGCGGCTGCGCGTAACGGTAAAGAACAGGCTGCCAGAAGCCACAACCGTCCATTGGCACGGCCTACCGGTGCACAATTCGATGGACGGCGTCCCAGATGTGACGCAGCCGCCGATCCAGCCTGGCGACACTTTTGTCTATGAATTTGAGGCGACTCCTTCGGGAAGTTTCATGTATCACTCGCATTTTGGCCTTCAACCCGATCGCGGCCTTGTAGGCCCGCTGATTGTGGAAGAGAAGAAGGCACACATTGATTACGACCGTGAGTACAAGCTCTCTTTGACTGACTTTTTGTCTGGGGCGCCTAGACCCCTGGGTAGTGCGATGAGCGGTGGCGGCGAAATGATGAGGACGCAAGTGCCGCCTTATGTCGGGCTGCTCATCAATGGGCGGCCCCCGGAGGCCCCTGCTGTTTTTGACGTGAAAACAGGAGAACGGGTTCGACTGCGTTTGATCAATCCCTCTGGTGCCACGACCTATCGGTTTGCGATCGGCGGCCATCCCCTAACTGTCACGCATACGGATGGAAGACCGGTGGAGCCTTTCCGAGTTGACGCACTGCACATGGGACCGGGCGAGCGGTATGACGTCCTTGTGGACGCTAGGAACCCAGGAGCATGGCCGATCGCAGCAGCGCCCGACAATGACCTGCCTCCGGCGCGCGCGGCGCTGCGGTACACGGATTCAAACGAATCGAGGCCTCGCGAAGGCGCCTTGCCCGAGGGATTGACCGGAGGCCGCATCCTCCAACTCGGGGATCTCCGTGGAATCGACCTACCCGAGCGGCGGAAACCGAACCGCACTTTCAATTTGACCTTATCGGGAGGGATGATGAGACCGGGGGGAATGATGAGCCCGGAATGGACGATCAACGGCCAAGCGTATCCAAACGCCGCGCCGCTGGATATCCACCAGGGAGAAGCAGTGCGTGTTCGAATGGTCAACGAGAGCGCGATGCCTCACCCGATACATCTGCATGGCCATTTTTTCCGCGTCGGCAACGTAACCAAAGATACGGTGATCGTTTGGACTCACACGGGGCGCGTTGAATTCGATTTCATCGCGAATAACCCCGGGGCTTGGTTTTTCCATTGCCATAATCTCTACCACATGGAAGCCGGTATGGCCCGGCTATTCCGTTACGAGTCCGCGGTGCAATGAGTTTTGTTCAGCTCGTTTGACGGTCCGATCTCGACGAGTTTGGGAAATGCGACAAACGCATTGCCCTATAAAGGAAGAATCCGCCTGTTGAAGTTGATTGAATCTTGTTGAAGCTGAGTGCCCTCGCAGCTACAGATTTATCTACAGCCGGAGAATCCCCCATGTGATGCTTGGTCCCTGCGGGGGAACGATCAGCTCACAGTTTCTCTCACCCGAATCCGAATCTCGCGAACGCGCGCCCTCTTCAAGGATCACTCCGCGTGGTTCTGGCACAGATAGCATTTTAGTGAAGGACACTCGGACGTTTCAGGCCCATCGCTTCGGCCGTCACGTCTGTGTACTTGAGTCCGCCGCCAGTATTAAAGAGCACGACGCGGTCCTTCGAGTTGAGGAAACCCGTCGAGAGCAAACGATCGTACGCCGCAGTCGCTGCGGCTCCTTCGGGCGACAAGAAAATCCCTTCGTGTCGCGCCCAGTCCACAATCGACGCCAGGATCTGCTCATCGGGCAGAGCGAGCGCGACGCCGCCCGACTCGCGCAGAATTTCAAGCATGATGGAATCACCGTAGGGTTTGGGCACGCGAAGACCGGCTGCGAACGTCGCCGCGTTCTGCCACATCTGGCTTACGTTAGCCCCTTGTTCGAAAGCACGGACCACAGGCGCGCATCCGGAGGACTGCACGGCGATAATGCGCGGCCGCTTGCCGGGGCGCACCCAGCCGAGTTCTTCCATTTCCGCGAACGCTTTCCACATTCCAATCAAGCCGACACCGCCGCCCGTGGGATAAAACACTGCATCCGGGTATTCCCAACCAAGCTGCTCGACCAATTCGTAGCCCATGGTCTTCTTGCCTTCGACGCGGAACGGCTCTTTCAGGGTGGAGATGTCGAACCAGCCCTCTTTCTCTTTGCGTTCCGCGATGATGCGTCCGCAATCGGAGATGAGGCCGTCGACCAGGTTGACGTTCGCTCCGTAGACCGTCGCCTCGACGTAATTGGCAAATGGCACGTCTTTCGGCATGAAGATGTGTGCTTCAATACCCGCGGCAGCAGCATAAGCGGCGAGAGCGCCCGCGGCATTTCCTGCCGATGGCACGGCCAACTTCTTCAGCCCATAATGGCGCGCCATGGTGACAGCAAGTGCGAGCCCGCGAGCCTTGAACGTGGAGGTCGGGTTGGCGCCTTCCTCCTTGAGGAACACGTTCGGATAGCGGCGGCTCGGCAGCATCGGCGTCCAGCCTTCGCCGAGCGTGACCGGCTTGGCATCGGGCAGTACCGAGGTGTAGCGCCACATGCCGGACCATGGTGACGCAGCGGCTTGCTGCGCAATCTTGTCGCGGGCCGCGGTCCCTCGCAGCGGCCTCAGATCGTAGCGGACGTACAGCGAGCCTGCACAGGCCGGGCACAGTGTCTGCGGAGTTTGCGCAGAGACAGATTTTCGGCAACGCGAGCACTCCAAATTCGCAATGGTTGGCATCCGTGAAAGATAACAGAAAGCGCGAACAAGGAACAAGACGCGGACACTTGCCCATCCAAAGCCTTCCTGCGTTACTATCTCGGTTCCAAAGAATGCCGGCTCAGGTGATCTTGCGAAAATGCTGCTTGGACCAGAAAGGCCCCGATGACGGCTGATGCGAAGGAAGGTCCGAGCAGAAAAAGTAAACCGGGGGCATATTTTGGCATTCCGCTGCCAATTTGGGTGATGGTCTTTTTGGCTGGCGGTCTGGTCGTTGGCGCGTTCTTTCCGGAAAACCGCATAGCCAATGCGATTTACACGAGCGGTACCTATTTCCCCAAGGCTGTCGTCACATTTGCCACGCTGATTATTTTTGCGATTCTCTCTGGGGCCACAGCAAAGTTGGTGCTGTTCCATCGGCAGGGGGCCGGGCGCCTATTCGGGTTGATTCTGGTCGCGTACGTGGCTTTGGGTTTTGCTTCTCTCGTTTACGTCACGATTTGGATTCCAATCCTCACCAAACTGCCGCTCATTGCGCCCGGTGTGGCCAGGCTGGGTCTCGGCCAATGGCTTCAACAAATTGGACAGTCCTTTTCCACGCTCTTCTCCGATCAGCCTCTTATTCAAGTGTTGATCAGCGCGGTCGTGATCGGCTATGTGACTGCCATGCTCCCGGGCCTTCGTTCCGTTGCGCGCGGTCTGATCATGGGCGGCCAATACGCTCTGTGGGTGTTCAAAAAACTCCTCTGGTATTACCCGTTGATGATCGGCTGCCTGGCCATTGGCATTCCGCTCAAATTTGGTCTCAAAGGCATGACCGCCTATGGGCACACGACCCTTTGGGTGGGTTTGGTAACAGTGAGCTGGTCGGTGATCCTCGCCGGCATTGTGAAATTAACTACCAAGCGGTCGTTGAAGCAGATCGCGTCGTACTACGCATCCGTGTGGCCGACGGGTTTTGGCACGGGAGGATCTTACGAAACTCTCGCGATGAATGTTGTTTCGGCGGAAAGCGATCTTGGTTTGTCCCGCGACATTGCCGAAGTGTCCATTGTCTTCGGCACCGTGATGAACAAGAGTTGCGCCAGCATGTCTGTCATGCTGGTTACGATTAGCGTGGCCAGGTTGCTCAATTTCCCCATATCGCTGGTGGAAATCCTGACGCTGATTCCGCCTGTGCTCATTCTCGGCCTGGAATCTCCTGGCATCCCGGGCGGAGCCGCATTTTTTATGTCGCCAATCGTAGCTGTGCTCCTGCACGTGCGCGACATCGACGTTTTCGTCGCGACCTTTGTGACGATGTATTCAGGGTTGATCCCCATGTTCGCTACGGCTGGGAATACGACCAACGACGGCCTCGTGGGCGCACTGTTGAATGACAGATTTGCCAGTCACCTGAGGCTGACAGAAACTGATTCGCCGGATAGACCTCACGCTTCGCCTTTGCCGATCCCTCAAGAGGAGCCGCACATCCTACGCAAACTGGCCGGCTGGGTTCTGATGGTTCTGGGTACATGGATGCTGGTATCGCCTCAGGCGGTGATGGGGCTCAACCAGTTGAAGTGGATGCACAATTATGCATTTCGTGGTGAAGTGCTGTTGGGCGTATTGGTCATGAGCGCTTCGCTCTATCTGCTGAATGCGAATGGCACACTTGATGACGCCGGCCAGCTCAGGCCCAAGAGCCCGGCAGGACTTTAGCCTGCTCGCTACGGCTTCCGTATTGATCGCTCCCTCACTGTTTTAACGCTTGCGGTGAAGAGGCCGCTGTTGCCAAAAGACCTGGACCGCACAGCGAACTTTCCGGTTGAGGCCGTCAACGAGTGGAGTGGGCGAGGCAATCTGTGAGGACATGTTCATAAACGAGGCCTTCGGTTTCAAGCCAATGCTGCCTTCGATAAAGTAGGCTAACCCGCCTCTGGCCTGCTGCTGTCCCTACCAAAAAGTCCGCTCTGCATGAACCTGTTGAACTGATGAAGCTGGGAAATGCAGGCTGCCGGGGCCATGTTTACCCTGCAAATTTCCCTCCGAGATTGATTCCAAGCCCGGTTTATATTTGACGACCTCCCATGGACTCTGACTGCACAGGCAACATCCAGAGGCCGCTTATTTTTCCGGAAGGGTCGAATGCGACTCGCACGGTAGCTTCTCCGTGTTCGAACTGGCACCTGACGTCCACCAGGTCAAATTCAGGATCTTTTCGTGCCAGCTTGATGCTCTTGAATTGCCCGAGGTGCAGGATAACGTGCGACCACGATGCGTCCAACTTATCTGGAGGCATCGCGGCTTTCATCCGATCATTGAATCTGGAGCCCAGCAGATCGAAACGCTTTTGCCGCAAAAGATCCGTCATTGCCCTGGCCGATGCTTCCATGTCATCAGAGCTGAGGTCGGAAACTGGAGCTATCGAAACACGAGTGATCCGGTTGCTGTCGTTGAACGCCAGCCGCAACTCGACCTTGAAAATTTCGAATTGGCTCTTCGAAACATAAATTGGCGCGCCCTGCACTGTTCTTGTGCCTTGTGAAATTTGCTTTTGGAACGCACCTGTCACTCCAACCAATTCGTCCAACACAACTTTTATTTGGTCTTGGGTGAGGGAAGCCTTCAGATCGGGACTGAGACGCTCGCAAAATGACACGAGATGGTCATGAGCAAGTTCATCCATCGCGTCCTTCGTTATCGACAGGCGCACCTCATCGGGGGATTGCGCATGCCCAAGCACGTTGGCCCAAAAGATGATAACGACGATGAGCAGGAAATCTCGTAGCGGGCGCATGGCGGCCTCCGGGCTCGTAAATACAGGCTGTATGGGCGGACGATAGCACGGGCTGTCGTGGGACTCAAACGCTCCTTCCCTGCGGATGCGGAAAACCATGCTGAAATATTATAAGGCACCCGAAACGGGCAGGAACGGATCGAGCCATCGCCGCTCTGGAGTGCGCTCCAGTGTCTTTTAGCTCAGGAAGTTTTGGAGTTCTGCCAGAAGAATTTCCGGCACTTCTTCGGCGATGAAATGTCCGCTTGGAACCGGCTTGCCGTTGACGTTGGAAGCCCGCTCTCTCCATGTATCGAGAACATCGTACAGTCGATGCATGTCGCCATGTTCCCCCCACAACACTAGGAGGGGACAGGAAATCTTGTGATCCAGGTCGGCGGCGTCATGCATCAGGTCGATAGATGCACCCGCGCGGTAATCCTCACAGGTCGCATGAATCATCGCGGGATCCCGGAAGCACCTCAGATATTCTGCAAGCGCTTCCTTGCTGAGTGCGGCGGCAGGAAGTCGATCAAACCGCGACTTGAGCCAAAACTCGGCACTGTTGCCAATCACCGTTTCCGGCAACGGCGCTTTTTGAATCAAAAAGAACCAATGAAAACTTGACGTCGCCCATTCCTTGGTCACGTTATGGAAGAGCTTATAAGTGGGGACAATATCGAGAACTGTAAGTTTTGCCACGCGATCCGGGTGATCCAGAGCCATACGGTGGGCAACTCGCCCGCCACGATCGTGACCCACTACCGAAAATCTCTGAAACCCCAGGCTGGCCATCATTTCCACCTGATCCTGCGCCATTGCACGTTTCGAATAGCCAAAATGGTTTTCCCCATCAGAGGGGTTGCTGCTGTCCCCATACCCACGGAGATCGGACGCAACCACGGTAAACTTTTGGGCAAGCTGGGGCGCAACTTTACGCCACATGATGTGCATTTGCGGATAACCGTGGAGAAGCAGGAGCGGAGGACCGTTCCCGGCGGTGACGAAATTGATCGTGGCGCCTGAGGTCTTCTTTGTGCGTTGTTTGAACCTCGGGAAAAATTCAGTAGTGGTAAGAGTTTGGTCCGTTTGGCCCAACACCCGGTCTGCGCGAGGCAGTACATTGCTAACAGAAGCCATCGCGCCTATGCCTAGAGTTGCTGCTTTCTTAAGGAGATCTCGACGGGGATTGTCGGGCATGAGTTCGGCCCTCCTAAGTGTAGGTAGATACACCTTCATTTGTACAGATGCAAGACCTTAACCATTGGGGAAATGCGTTAGAAACATTTTCCTTTCGAGGCGTTCTATTCTCCCTCGCAATATCTTGAAGAGTTATTGCTGATTGTCGCGAGCGTTTCCCAGGATAGTCGCTAGTCTATTCCAAAACTCTGCAGGCGCTTTTCGGCAGCAAGGAAAAGAGTATGGCAGTCTGCGTTGCGCGAAGAATCCCTCAACGCAACCAATTGTTGACATCGCTGACCGCGTCATGCTACGAGAAGAAGCATCTCGCACCCTTTGCGATGTTGAACAGGTGGCCCTATGAAACGGCAAAGCCGCAAATTTCGACCAGCCGCAATTCTGTTGGCGCTCGCCATCGGAATGGCTCTCTCTACGGCGGGAACTGTCGCCCGATTGGTGGCGGCGCAGGCGACGCCCCAGCAGTCCCAGGCGGCATCGGGTAAAGGCACCCCCACGGACGATCTCCAGCGCGCGCACAGACTTGATACGTACACGCTGGTGGCCGACAGCGGGGCATCGCGAGGGGAGACCATTTATTTCTTCAAGTGTTGGATGTGCCATAACAAATATGCCAAAACCGGGCCCTATCTCAAGAGTCTCTATCAACACGAGAGCTTGATGTCCGGTGACCCCGTCACCGATGAGAACGTAGCCGCAAAAATCAAAGAGGGCGGTCCTGGGATGCCATCGTTCCGCACCGCTTTGTCCGATTCCGATATAGCTGATTTGGCGACGTATATCCGGGAAGGGAAGTGTTGCGTCGAAGGGGAAAATCCGCCGGCGAATCCCCGGTATCGCGCCGCAACACAAAAGTGGCCGGTCCAGAGCGGCCTCTCGGGCGGCGCAAGAGGAGTTGTGCGGATCGCAAGCGGAGATTCGCCCGAAGGCGTCGGAATACAATTGGTCGCGCCGAATGGCGTCAGAACGACTGTGTATACGAATGAAGAAGGGCGCTACGAATTTCCAAAGATGCAAACGGGAGCCTACACCTTGTGGATCCCGACTCCGCTGATGTTCAAGCCTTACCGCCGAGATTCCGTTGAGATTGATGGAGCTGCCAAGCTGGACGACATTGTGCTGGAGAGAGTTTCCAAAACGGACGCTTTGCCTTCGACGCCCGAGATTGAAACTCAGCTAAGCGGCGCGGAGTTGTTGTGGAATCTGCCGGGTACAGCCGAAGAGAAAGCAACTTTTCAAAAGAATTGTTCCGCGTGCCATTCCTGGCAGCAGGTTTTTAGGAACCGGTATGACGAGCGGAGCTGGGCTTTGATCGTCGATCGGATGACACAATATTCCGGCACTTCACTCGTGATTCGCATTAAAGGAACAACAACCACGGGAGGGGGCAGCAATTCTGTTTCCCGTGCGGACGGAACCTCTAATGATGAGGTCAACACAATCACCAAGTGGCTGGCGAGAGTCCGCGGCCCGGAGATGAAGGATGCCCCACTGCGGGTATTCCCACGTCCGCGAGGAGCAGCAACCCGGGTCGTCGTCACAGAATACGAGTTGCCTCAAGAATTGCTTGCTCTTCATGATGTGCAAGGCGATTCGAAGGGGAATATGTGGTTTAGCAGTCACAAAACTCAGACTGTCGGCCAACTCGATCCCCGCACGGGAATTGTAAAGGAGTACACGATTCCACTGACGCCTGGGGCTATGCCCGGGACACACGCGGTCAAGGTGGACAAGAACGATATTGTTTGGTTTTCAGAAAACTGGGGACACAACCTAAACAAACTGGATCCGCAGACGGGAAAGATCACGCAAGTGCACATTGAGGATGCGGTTCCCGTCAACGCCCCCGGCTTCGGAAATTTCGCGATGACGGCCGATGGCTACGTCTGGGATAGCCGGGACAATAACGTGCGAAAGATTGATCCGGAAACAGGCAAGGTTGTGCAGCGATACCCCCTTCAGGTTAGCTTCAGCTATGACAGCCTGATCTCCGATGACGGGAACTACTGGGGAGGGGGTGGGTTGCCCGCTTGGGGAAATACAGTAGAGCGTCTGGATCTTCGGACGGGACAATGGCTGAATCAAAACACTGGGGCTCACATGGCCACTGCCAAGAGAGGAGGATTTGATCCGTACGGAAATCCCTGGTTTGGTGGCGGCGATGGCGCTCTTGTACAGCTAGATACCAAGACAGGCCGCATTGCTGAGCATTGGCCTCCGACTGCTCCCAGTCCTCTGACTGATTTCTACGAAGCTATGCCGGACAAGAATGGCGAAGTCTGGGCAGGCGTGTTGCACGGGCGGCAGATGGTGAGACTGAATCCCCGAACGGCGCAGTGGACCGTATATCAGATGCCGGAGCCTTTTGCGTACGATCGGAGGACTTATATCGACAGCTCCACGCATCCAGTTACGGTTTGGTACGTCGATTACAACGGATACCTGGTCCGCGTTCAACCCTTAGAATAAGTGTGATCAAGTAATTCTTGGTTTGTCCTGGCCGGCCTTTCGTCAAAGCTCTGATCAGCTTTCCGTTCCGCAATCTGACTATCCGGAACAGGGCCGGAATCAGATCTGACTCCGGCCCATGTGCTACCTTCTTCTGGCATTGTTGCGGCTCTTTGTTCGGGTTCGCTTCCCATAACAATCCAATCCTGTCTTGAACCAAGAGCAAAACTTCATTACCGAGAAAGAGCATCTGAGAAAACGCTGGATGTGGCTTTTCGAGCTCAGAATGCGTCTTGACGATGGAAAGTTAAGAATGGTCGGGGCGAGTGGATTTGAACCACCGGCCTCCTGGTCCCGAACCAGGTGTCGAACCTTGTTGAAGTCTGTTGATCTGTTTTGTTTTTGAGTGATTCGTGTTGAAACGTTTGCGGCCGCTTGTTGAACTCTGTAGAATCTTGTTGAAGTTTGGTGCTTTCGCAGTTACAACATCATCTGCACTCGATCTCAAAGCCGTTCTGAATTTTGGCGAACCATAGGGCGCTATGACCCCGTGAACAAGCGCGCTTTCATCAACACCGCCCGCGCAATAACGCCCCGGCCGTTAGTGCTATAATCCATCGCCTGAAACCTGGAAAGGAGTGAAGAACATGTCGCGTACACTGTTCCAATCCGTGTCGGCGTTCGTCGTCATTGTTGCTGGAATGTGGGTCGCACCGCGGGTCTCAGGGCAGACCTTTGTCGGAACGCCCACGCCAGACCAGTTCTCCCGTCAAGGGCAGCCTTCGATCCAGAACGGCGAGTGGCCGCACAACATGGGTGACATCAAGGGGACCAGGTACTCGCCGCTCGATCAGATCAACGCGTCTAACTTCAACAGGCTGGAAGTCGCCTGGCGCTTCAAGACCGACAATTTCGGGCCGTTTCCCGAATTCAAATTAGAGGGGACGCCCCTGATGGTGAAGGGCGTCCTCTATACGACCGCGGGCACGCGGCGGTCGGTCATTGCACTCGACGCGAGAACGGGCGAGCTGATCTGGTCACACAGCCTGCGTGAAGGCAAGCGCGCCGCGGTCGCGCCGCGCCAATTATCGGGCCGTGGTGTGTCGTACTGGACCGACGGCAAAGGTGACGAGCGCGTCATCTACATCACGACGGGCTATCGCCTCGTGGAGCTCAATGCCAAGACGGGCACGCTGATCGACTTGTTTGGCACGCACGGCATTCTCGACCTGAAGGTCGGCGTCGTGAAAGGAATCAACCAACAGATCGATTTGGAAACTGGCGAGATCGGCGTCCATTCGACGCCGGCTGTGGCTCGAGACATGGTGATCGTAGGTTCCTCGATGAGAGAAGGCGCAACCGTTGAAACCCATGACAACACCAAAGGTCTGGTTCGGGCGTTCGATGTGCGGACAGGGAAGAAGATTTGGCAGTTCAACACCATCCCCGGGCGTGGTGAGTTCGGCAACGAGACCTGGCAGGAGGGATCCTGGGCCGACAACGGCAACACTGGCGTCTGGAACCAGATCACTGTGGATGAAGATCTGGGCTTGGTCTATCTGCCCGTCGAGACCCCCACGTCGGACTATTACGGTGGCCACCGGCCGGGCAACAATCTGTTTGGCGAGAGCCTGGTGTGTCTCGATCTGAAAACCGGACAGCGGAAGTGGCATTACCAGTTTGTGCACCATCCTCTGTGGAACTTTGACATGTCTACCGCGCCGATCCTGGCTGACATCAACGTCGACGGGCGGGCAATCAAGGCGGTGGCGGTGCCGACCAAGCAGGGCTGGCTATACGTCTTCGATCGCGTGACAGGTCAGCCGGTTTGGCCGATCGAAGAGCGGCCGGTGCCGCAGTCCGACGTGCCGGGCGAAAAGACCTCACCGACGCAGCCGTATCCGCCAGACAAGCTGCGTTATGCACGCAACTTCTTCAACGTGCCCGATGACCTGATCGACTTCACCCCAGCGCTTCGAGCCGAGGCTGTCGGGAGAGCCGAGCTGTACCGTTGGGCCGCTACTCCCTTCAATCCGCCGATGCTCGGCGACGTCAAGGGCATGCTGGGCGCGATTACGGTCGGCACCGCCACGAACTGGCCCGGCGGCGGCTTCGATCCCGAAACGCACATTCTCTATGCGCCAGCTGGCAATACTCCAGGCGTGAGATCGCTCATTACAACACCGCCAGGATTCTCAGATCTTCGGTACATCACGGGAGTTGCCGGGCGGCCCATCGTCGAAGTCTGGGGACCTGGTGACTGTTGCGCCGCCGATTCAGAGCACCGAACCCGGGCAGACTTACCCGCAGTGCCTGGAGCGCATTTGTCGGCTGGCGACGCGGCCGCTGCTCCCCCTGCCGATGAGGGTGGTGGCGGTCTCAATATCCAAGGGCTGCCCATTGTCAAACCGCCGTATGGGATCCTCGCGGCGATCGATCTCGATCGCGGTCAGCTTCTGTTTCAGGTGCCGCACGGCGACACACCCGATAACATTCGCAACCATCCGGCGTTGAAAGGTCTGAAAATTCCGAAGACCGGACAGGCTGGCACTTCGGGCGTTGGATTGGTGATAACAAAAACTCTAGTTGTGATGGGCGATCCACAGATCACGACGACGCCGGAGCATCCGCGGGGCGCGATGCTGCGGGCTTACGACAAGAAAACGGGCCAGCAAGTTGGGGCGGTTTTGATGCCGGCCATCCAGAGCGGCACGCCGATGACCTACATGTTGGATGGCAAGCAGTATATTGTTGTCGCCGTCAGCGGCGGCCCCTTCTCGGGCGAGTACATCGCGTACAGTCTGCCGAATTAGGAAACAGGCGCTCCTGCGGCTCGCGCGAGGCGCTGGAAGGAAGTTCGGTCGCGGCCGCACCGTCGAGCACGCGCGTGATGGTCGGGCTCCACGAGCACTGAAAACGGCGCGAGATGAAAATAAAAATCGTGTTTGTGGCCCTCATCCCTTTGGCGGCCGTAATCGCTCTTCGCTCGTCAGCGCGCGCCGAACAAACGGCTCCCTCGCAACAAGCTCCGGCGACATCCTCGATGGAGCCCGCACAGTCCGTGTGGGATGGCATCTATACGAAGGAGCAAGCCAACCGGGGGGGAGCGCTCTATGCGCAGAGATGTGCGCTCTGCCACGCGCATGACCTCACGGGCGGTGAAACCGCACCAGCCCTGAATAACGCCGAGTTCAAGTCAAACTGGAGCGACCTCTCGGTCGACGATCTGTTCGAACGGATCAAGGTCTCGATGCCGCAGGACAACCCAGGAAGCCTGAGCCGTCAGCAGACCGCCGATATGCTGGCGTTCGTCTTATCCAAGAGCGGTTTTCCAGAGGGCAAGACAGAACTCGCGCGTGAGGCTGAGGTCCTGAAGGCCATCCGCTTCGAGGCGAACAAACCAGAAACCGCTGGCGATGATGAGACACCTAAGTCGCTGGAGAAGGACAGAACAATGTCCACGGCAACGGCAGCGAGCCGATATCATGTGATCACGCGGATCCCAATTCCCGGCGATACCGGATGGGATTACGTTGCGGCTGACAGCGAAGGCCGCCGGCTGTATGTTCCGCATGGCACGGAAGTGGTTGTGCTCGACCTGGATTCCGGCGCTATCGTCGGAAAAATTGCGGGCCAGAATGGCGTGCACGGCGTCGCTATCGCGCGGGAATTTGGACACGGGTTCATCAGCGCCACTGACCCTGGCTCAGTCACGATGTTCAACCTCAAGACTCTCGCCGTGATGGACAAAGTGAGAGTGGGAGACGACCCCAACGGGATTATCTATGACCCAAAGACCCACCGCGTTTTCACCGCGGATCGCGCTAGCAAGCGCGTCACTGCAATTGATGCCAGGACCGGGAAGATCGCGGGCACAATCGACAACCTTGGTGGCAGGACCGAACATTTAGCCTCCGACGAGGCTGGCCACGTCTTCCTGAACATGCAGGATGTCGGTAAGCTCTACAAGCTCGATGCGCAAGGGTTGAAAGTGATGGAAACTTGGCAACTGGCGCCGCCCTGTGGCCAGCCCAGCAGCATGGATATGGATCGCATCCATAATCGCGTTTTCATCGGCTGCAGGAGCGGCCTCTTGGCGGTGGTGGACGGCGCTATTGGGAAGATTGTTGCTACGCAGCCGATCGGCACGGGCGTGGATGCGCTGGAATTCGATCCCATGACAGGATTGATCTATGTCTCCACTGGGGGGAGCGATGGCGCCCTCTCCATCTTCCACGAGGAAAGCCCAGATAAGTATCCGTTGGTGGAAAACGTAAAGACCTTGCCGGGAGCCAGGACCATGGCGTTGGATCACAAGACCGGCAGAGTACACCTGCCTGTCGCAGATCTTGGGCCCCTCCCCGTCGCTACGCCCGAAAATCCGCGGCCGAGAGCGCCCATGATTCCCGGTACCTTTTCAATCCTGGTCGTCGGGCAATAGCGATCTGCGCTCTGAATTTGGGCTGTACGGAATTTTCACTGCCGCTGTCGTTAGGTAAGATTCTGTCCGCCTGTGATTTCAACAGGATATGGCATTGCGATTCACAGGCAAAGCGCGATAGCACTCGCGCATGACAGACACCTTCAGACTGCTGCTCGGCACGATTCTTCGGCTCTTCCGCATTCAACGTAGCTTCCTTCTTGAAAACCTGGCCCTTCGCCAGCAAGTCGCGGCATTGAAACGAAGGCGTCCCAGGCCAAGGCTCGTAGTGTTCGACAAGCTATTCTGGGTCTTGGCGCGAAGGTTTTGGTCCGGATGGAAACAAGCTCTCATCGTGGTTACCCCGGAAACGGTGGTCCGGTGGCATCGGGCTGGCTTCCGGTTGTATTGGAAGATGATTTCCAAAGTACGAAGGCCAATTGGGCGAAGACAGACTCCAAAGCAAGTGCGCCAGTTGATTTTCCGCATGGTGGCCGAGAATCCCACCTGGGGAGCGCCGCGCATCCACGGAGAGCTTCCGATGCTGGGATTCGATATCTCGGAACGGACCATCTTCCGCTGGATGAAACGAGCGCCGAGAGACCCAGAGCGAGCTAGACGTTGGCTCGCGTTTCTGCGGAATCACCGAGAAGCCAACGCGGCGATGGACTTCTTTACTGTTCCAACCCTTAGGTTCAGCGTGCTCTATTGCTTCTTTGTCATCAGACACGATCGTCGTCAGATTCTCCATTTCAATGTCACCAAACACCCTACGAGCCTGTGGATCGTGCAGCAGTTGCGGGAAGCGTGTTTGGAGTCTAGCGTGTACGGTGTGAGCAGTATTTCCAGAGATCGCGTACGTCGCCGCCGTCAAAGGAAGCGCAACTGTACCCGGTCACGTCACTGGGACGCCTTCGTTTCAATGTCGCGACTTGCTGGCGAAGGGCCAGGTTTTCAAGAAGGAGGCTACGTTGGGTGCGGAAGACCCGAAGAGATGTGCCTATCAGGAGTTCAATGGCACCGATCATGCGAAGGTGTTATCGCATTTTACCAGTGGAGGGCAACGTCGTATGCCGTTGAAATCGCGGGCGGACGGAGTTTTGGCGAGCCACAGCGACTTGCGATTGACACGACGGGTCACAAGGGCTACGCTTCCGGGCAAAGTGGAATCTGAAAACGAAAACTCCGGTCTAGGGCTATTCGCGCGAAATGTACGCAAGGGTGCTCCAAGTGAAAGTGCGCGCGGGGATGACCGTCGAGTCAGCGGTGCACGGGGGGAACACATGAAATGGCGTATGAATCCGAGAATAGGTTCATTGGCCGTGGCGAGCGTACTGGTGGCCTCCTTCACCTGGCTCCACGCGCAGCAGCGGAGCGGCGCCCCGGTAGCGATCGTTGCCGATGACATCGGTGGCGTTGTCACGAGCTCGAAAGGTCCCGAGGCCGGGGTGTGGGTGATCGCCGAGACCACGGATCTGCCGACGAAGTTCGTCAAGATCGTCGTCACCGACGACCAGGGGCGCTACGTCCTGCCGGAACTGCCGCAGGCGAATTACCAGGTGTTCGTGCGGGGGTACGGGTTGGTGGATTCGCAACGGGTCCCTGCCCGACCTGGGCAACAGCTCAATCTCAAAGCAGTTGTCGCGCCGGACGGACGCGCCGCCGCGCAGGTGTATCCGGCAAATTATTGGTTGAGCCTCATGGAGATCCCAAAAGGAGAGCTGTCGGAGAAGGAAGTGGTCTTGAAAACCAAGGAGTGCTTCTCATGCCATCAAGTGGGCGACTTGGCGACCCGCGAAATTTCGAAGAATCTTGGCTCGTACACGTCCAGCCTTGACGCCTGGGATCACCACGTGACGGTGGGACCTTCGGGGCCCGGCATGATCGCCAACTTCCTGAGTATGGGCGCGCAGCGCAAGGCGTACGCCGACTGGACTGATCGCATCGCCGCAGGCGCATATCCCAAAGAGGCCCCGCCACGTCCGACCGGCCTCGAGCGTAACCTCGTGATCTCGATGTGGGACTGGGCCATGCCAACGAGTAGACGTGGTGATGTGGCCGCCACCGACGAGCGCACCCCCACTCTGAATGCGAACGGCCTGGTCTACGGAGCCATCCAAGGTTCCGACGTCATCGCCGTGCTCGATCCACGCGAGAACACGACGAGTGTAATCAAGGTGCCGTCGAGCGCGCCCCTGATCGATACCGATACCCCGGCGTCTCCGTACTGGGGGACCGAGAAAATTTGGCAACGGTCGGCTGACCCACGCAGCGTCACGATGGATAGCCATGGGCGTGTGTGGGTGACGGCTCGGATTCGCGCCCCGCAACAACAGCCCGCGTTCTGCAAAGACGGATCGATCAATAAATTCGCCAAGTACTTCCCGATCCCGGGTCCAAGCGCCAGGCAGGTCGAGATCTACGACCCGAAGACGAAACAATTCACGTTGATTGACACCTGTTTTGCTGCGGACCATAACCACTTCGACGAAAAGGACTCGATCGTGTTCGGTCAGAACAACGCCATCGGCTGGGTCGACGCCGCGACGTTCGACAAGACCCACGCCGCCGCAGCCTCGCAGGGATGGATTCCGGCCGTGCTGGACACGAACGGCGACGGGAAGATCACCGAATGGACCGAGCCGGATCAACCGATCGATCCCAAGAAGGACCATCGGATCGAATTCGGGTGCTACGGCATTGCCGTCAGCCCAATCGATGGGAGCTTGTGGTGCTCGGGAATCGGCCACAAGGATACGAAGCTCGTGCGCATCGAGCGAGGGGCCAACCCGCCGCAATCAAGTAAAGCGGAGGTGTACGTGCCGCCCGCCGACAAAATGCCGCTGCCCGGTTCGGGGGGCGTGGCCATCGACGCGAACGGCGTGGTCTGGCAGAACTGGCGGGGTGCCCACCAAATGATGAGCTTTGACCGCCGCAAGTGCAAGGTGCTGAATGGACCGACCGCCACCGGGCAGCATTGTCCCGAGGGGTGGACCGTTTACAAGAAGTCCGGTCCCACATTCCAGGGCGCGTCCGATGATCTAAGGACGGACATGCTGTATATGACCGAGATCGATCGGGATAACGCGCTAGGTCTGGGAAAGGACGTAGTGTTGTCCGGCGACGTCAATGCGGACTCGTTTTTCGTGGTGATGCCGCAAGGCGCTCAGATGACAACGTTGACCTTGCGCGTACCTTACCCGATGGGCTTCGCCTCCCGAGCGGCATCGGGACGGATTGATGACCCGAATGCCGGATGGAAGGGTCGCGCGCTCTGGTCGAGCTACTCAATGTACTCGCCTTGGCACCAGGAAGGTGGCAAAGGCTCAAGACCAAAGATTGTGAAGTTCCAGGTCCGACCGGATCCACTCGCGAAATAGTTGGTCTTTCGTGGACGGCTCAGGTTTTCGTCAGGGGCCGAGCAATCATTGTTTCCGGCGTTTTTTTTGATATCGCGACTCTCTTTGCTGGCCGACGCAGCCATCCCGGTCTCGGCACCGCACACTCGGATCTGAGCGGCGATCTGCGTTTAAGTAGCACAGGCTTCAGCCTGTGTGGGGTTGTCCGCGCCGGCAAAGTGCACGCAGGCTTAAGCCTGCGCTACACAGACCTTGAACTTAACCTGGTGTTCTCCGCGGCTAAGAGGCCACTTTTTGGTTTTCTGCCAGATATAGTGGTCGTGGCGCGAAAGCTCAAGTAACCCACCTTCTTTTCCGGGTGTGCTCCGCAAAAATTTGGATGGAAACTACAGGATCGCGTATTCTCAATGCTTCCAACTTCCTGAAGTGTCGATCACGATTGTCGGCAGGTTTCAATCACGCCGTGACCATTCTACTCATCGATGCCGCGTTGTGAAGTTGCTTGGTCGTCAATCGAGTCTTCTTCCGTGCCAGTCATGCCGCCATGACGACCGGGAACCTTGCGTGTCGGTCCTGAACGGTACAGAGGACAGGAATGAGGACCGTGGCAAAATGTCTCGGTTCGGTAGCGGCTGTCCCTCGCCCAAATTCTGCCTGTAATCTTTGATGGGATATCCTTCATCGGGAGCAGACTGTAGACGTTTTTCTAACAGCCCAGGCAAAGTCCCTGTTAGTTCACCTGGCTTGATAACAGGTGATCGAGCTCAACGCGAACGCTGCTAGTGTGGCCGTATCAATAGATTAATTTGAGCGGCCTGTGGGATTAGGACGCGCTGTAGATGATTTTGTGACTGCTCGAGCACGTTATCACCGACGGAACGTCTTGTTTTTCGCGGGTTTTCGGGCCAGGACATCTGGGCCGAAACCAGAGGGTTGAATTTCGGGCCATGCTCAATGGCATATATCATTGAAAACAAATGGTCGGGGCGAGTGGATTTGAACCACCGGCCTCCTGGTCCCGAACCAGGCGCGCTAGCCAGGCTGCGCTACGCCCCGACAGCAGCAGACACTCGGGTGTGGAAAGACAGCCCGAATGGAATGTTCAGAATAGCATAGCACGGAGCTTGGGCCTAGAGTCTGGCCAGACTGCAGCAGGCGCGCAACTCAACGTGCGACTATAATCGTTCGTAGAAAGAGGCACGAAGAGAGGACGGGATGGGAATTGAATTCAGCGAATTGGAGCAGCTTGATGAGTATCGCTGGCTAGTGCCACGGTCGCGCAAGCCCGGCATGCGCACGGATGCGCTGATTTATGCCGATCGCGCATTGCTCGAGCAAATTGTGCGCGACCTCTCCATCGAGCAGGCGATGAACGTGGCGTTCCTGCCTGGGATCGTGGGGAGGTCGCTGGCTATGCCTGACATTCATCAGGGATACGGGTTCCCCATCGGCGGCGTGGCGGCTACCGATGCGGCGAAGGGCGTCGTGTCTCCCGGCGGCGTGGGATTCGACATCAACTGCGGTGTTCGGTTGCTGGCGAGTCCGCTCCTGCGCGAGGACGTGACTCCGCGCATGCGCGAACTGGTCAATCAATTGTTCCGTGACGTGCCTTCGGGAGCGGGTTCCGAAGGGCCGCTGCCGCTTGATTACGCGGAACTCGACCGCGTGCTCGAACGAGGCGCGCAACGGATGGTGGAGCGCGGGATTGGCGAACCGGCGGACGTTGAATTCTGCGAAGAAAATGGGTGTCTCGAGGGCGCGGACCCGAAGCGCGTTTCCGATCGCGCGAAGCAGCGCGGGCGCACGCAGCTCGGGACGCTTGGCAGCGGGAATCACTTCCTCGAAGTTCAATACGTCGAAAAAATCTTTGAGCCGGAGATTGCCGCGCGATTCGGCCTCAAACCAGACCAGGTAGTCGTGCTGATCCACTGCGGCTCACGAGGCCTCGGACATCAAGTCTGCACGGACTATTTGAAGAGGATGGACGGCGCGATGCGCAAGTACGGCATCACGATGCCGGACCGGCAACTCGCGTGCGTGCCTGCCTGTTCGCCCGAAGGCGAGGAGTACCTAGCGGCCATGGCCGCGGCGGCGAATTTTGCCTGGGCGAATCGCCAGGCGATCACGCATGCGGTGCGGGGATCTTTCGCAAAGGTGCTCGGCGCGGAAGCGACACTGCGCGTCGTGTACGACGTGGGGCACAATATGGCGAAGCGCGAGCGGCATCATGTGGTCGACGGAAAGTATGCCCGCGAGGTGGATGTGCTGGTGCATCGCAAGGGGGCGACGCGTTCGTTTCCTGCAGGCTCGGCGGGCATCCCGCACGCGTACGGCGATGTGGGACAGCCTGTGCTGATCCCGGGATCGATGGGCACGGCGAGCTACGTGCTCGTCGGGACGGCGCGCGCGATGGAGGAGACGTTCGGAACGGTGTGTCACGGCGCGGGCCGCGCGATGTCGCGGACCGCGGCAAAGAAAGGCCGCGATGCCAGGATTGAAACGCAGAAGCTCGCGGATCGCGGCATCATTCTGCGCTCGGAAACGCACGACGGCATCCTCGAGGAAATTCCCGAGGCGTACAAGGACGTGGATGCGGTGGTCAACGTGGTGCATCAGGCCGGCCTCGCGCGCCGAGTCGCGCGGCTGCGGCCGATGGGCGTCGTGAAGGGATGAGCGCAAACGCTGTGCTATAGTGACTTGCGCGAAAGAGAAATCTTCTGTTTCCAACATGCGATCTGTAACGCTAGAGAGGAACACGAACCTTCGTTCGTGCACAACGAGATGGCATTGATCGAGCGCATCCAGAAAGATTTGACCGAAGCGATGATGTCGAAAGACGAACTGCGCCTGAGCGTGCTGCGCATGATCAAGTCGGCGCTCAAGTACAAAGAGATCGAGAAGGTTCGCCCGCTCGAGGATGCCGAATCGATGCAGGTGTTGCAGACCCTGGTGAAGCAGCGGCGCGAATCGGTGGAGCAGTTTGCGCGCGGCGGCCGCCAGGACCTCGCGGACAAGGAAACGAAAGAGATCGCGATTCTCGAAGGCTATTTGCCGGCGGCCCCCTCAGAAGCCGATTTGCAGGCGGCGATTGAAGCTGCGATCGCGGAAACCGGCGCGAATTCTCCGAAAGCGATGGGCGCGGTCATCAAAGCGGCAAAGGCGCGCCTCGCAGGAAAGACGGTGGACGGCAAACTCTTGTCGGACCGTGTGAAAGAACGCCTTTCCAAGATGGGTTAGGGAGAAGTTGAAAGTCGACCGTTAAGAGTTGAAGGTTGTTCCTCGATTCGCCCAGCCTTACAGGTTTCTTGCCTGGCTTTTTCTTTCTCGTATCGACTTTTGAGTCTCTCACCGAGTATCCTCGCGTCGTGACGCTGCCCGAATCCATTCTTGTTCGCTATACCGAAGAAGAGGCTGGATATGTGACCGTACGGCCGGTCGTGCGGCAGACGTTTCGCTTGGACGAACTTCTCGACATGGTCCTGAGCGTGACGGGGAAAGATGCCGCACGAATCCGCCAGATTCTCCGTTCGGGGACGGTCGTCTATCATTTCTACCGCTACTCGTGGGCGGGGTTTGACGCGGACGAAGCGGAGTTGGCCGCAGCCCTGACGCGATTTCCGGACGCCGACCCTTCACGCGCATTTGACGCTGACAAATGTATGTCGGCCGTATTTGAAGATGCTGGCGTGAATGCAAAGCCCTTGCTGGAGCTAGATCGCACGGCAGGTCTGAAACGCCGGATGTTTCGCGGGCAGAGTTTTTGGGAGCGCCTGCTTGAAATCGCTGAGCGCGAAAAACCGGCATACCAGAGTTATTCCTATGCCCGTCGCGCGGACCTCTATCGACTCGATCTGAACCGAGAGAATGTTTTGCAGATCGCTCAGGCCGCGAACCGCCTGGCGCCGCGGAATTTGCATTTCGCACTGCGCATGCTGCCAGCCGCCGCGCGAATCTTGTTCATTTGCCCGCGGCCGGGAGGTACCCGGAAGCTCGATGCACCCCCGCGAGAACTGAACACCTGAAAATTAGGGATACCGCACAAAATCCTCAACTTGGCCGAACGTTTTGGGCCATAATGCCGGGCGACCGTGGAACCGCTTGCGCTTGCGACATTTAGGAATGAGAAAAAGAGCCAGATCGATTGTGGAGGTGATTCTTGGCCACCAAACCCTGGAGTTCAACGGCGCCGCCTGCGGAATTCCGTCCTTATGTGGAAGCGTCGAGCACTCAGACGGAGTTCAGTTGGCGCGCGGTCATTCTGGGCGCGATTTTTGGCGTATTGTTCGGCGCGGTGTCGGTTTACGTCGGGCTGCGCGCTGGCCTCACGGTTTCCGCGTCGATCCCGATTTCCGTGCTGTCGATCTCTATCCTTCGCGCGTTCGGCAAGTCCACGATCCTCGAGAACAATATCGTACAGACCACCGGCTCGGCGGGCGAGTCGGTTGCTGCAGGCGTCATCTTCACGCTGCCGGCGCTGATCTTCCTCGGCTATTCGCTCAACACCGAATACTGGCGCGTCTTTTTCCTCGCGCTGATGGGCGGGTGTCTCGGCGTCCTGTTCATGATTCCGCTGCGGCGGCAACTCATCGTCAAGGAGCACGGGAACCTGACGTTTCCCGAGGGCACAGCATGCGCCGACGTGCTGGTGGCGGGCGAGCGCGGCGGCTCGTTTGCCGGCCGTGTCTTCTGGGGCCTCGGCCTCGGCGGCGTGTACACGGTTTGCATGAACACGATGGGAATGTGGCCGGGCCAGCCGGAGTATCGGCCGGCCTGGCTGCCGGGAGCGTCCTTCCGGGCGGCGATCACGTCGGAATACCTCGGCGTCGGCTATATCATCGGCCCGCGAGTGTCGGGAACATTGTTCGCTGGCGGCGTGATCTCGTGGCTTGTCCTGATGCCCGCGATCAAATTCTTCGGCTCGCTCGCGCCAAATACGCCACTCTATCCCAGCACGATCCCAATCCCGCAAATGTCTCCCGATCAGCTTTGGGCGAGCTATATCCGCCCGATGGGCGCGGGCGCCGTGGCCGCTTCCGGACTTATTACGCTGATCAAAACGCTGCCGACAATTTTCTCGGCGCTGAGTGCGGGGTTGAAAGACGTGCGGACGAAACAGGCTGCGGTATCGGAGGCAAGCCGGACGGAACGCGATCTTTCGATGCGGGTTGTGCTGATCGGCTCGGTGATCATCGTCGCGATGATGTGGGCCTTGTTGAAGTTCAAGCCAGTCCCGGGAGCGCAGACCGGGGGCTTCGCGAATCTGGCTGCGGCAGTTTTTGTCGTGGTCTTCGGCTTCTTGTTTGTAACCGTGGCATCCCGGATCAGCGGCCTGATCGGAAATTCTTCGAATCCCGTCAGCGGGATGACGATTGCGACGCTGATGGCCACCTGTGCGATGTTCCTCGTTGCCGGGTGGACAGCGAATGCTTACGCGGTGCTCGCGTTGACGATTGGTGGCGTGGTCTGCATCGCGTCGGCCATCGCCGGCGCGACATCACAGGACCTGAAAACGGGCTATCTCGTCGGCGCTACGCCTTACCGGCAGCAGATCGGCCTCGTCATCGGCGTGATGGTTTCCTCGTTCGCGATCGGCGGGACGCTACTCCTGATGAATATCGGCCTCGCCCAATATAAGCCCATTCAAATCGGACTCGACATGAACAACCTTCCCTCCGGCGTCGAGCGGCAGGCAGATTCCTTCGGTTACGCGGGGAAGACGTACGTGCTGGTGAACGCCATCGGATCGCGGGAAGTTCCCGACGGGAAGTACCTCTATGATCCCGGGACGAAGCAGATCGAGATTCAGTGGGTGCAGGGCATTGGCAGCGACCAGGCCGCAGCGCCACAGGCGCGCCTGATGGCCACGGTCATCAATGGGATTTTGAACCAGCGTCTCCCGTGGCGGCTGGTTTTCCTCGGAGTGTTTCTCGTGCTTGCGGTCGAACTGCTGGGCGTTCGCTCGCTCCCGTTTGCCGTCGGATCTTATATTTCGATTGCAACGACGATGGCGATGTTTGCGGGCGGCTTGTTGCGCTGGTTGGTTGAGCGCGGCGTGGAAAAGAAGAGCGGTGCGGAGAGCGAAGTGAGTCCCGGTTCTCTGTACGCCAGCGGCCTGATTGCGGCTGGCGGCGTGTTCGGCCTGCTCGCGATCATCATCAATCTGCTTCAGGACCCGGAGTTGAGCAAACGGCTGCCGCATTGGCTCGCGGGCCTGCTCCATCTGCCCTGGCCGGCGAAGATGTTCGCCGCCGGCGAGAGATTTATGCCCCATCTGAGCCAGGCGCACGCACTTGGCGTTGTGATGTTCCTGCTGCTGGGGTCGTCGCTGTTCGTTTTCGCGCGCAAGAAACTCGACTAAGAGACTTCACGGCAAGCCGTATTATGGGCAGTCTTGATCATGCTAGAATAATCGAGCGATCTGACCAGCCCTGGCGCCACGGCCAAATCCTTCTCCGCGGAGGCAATGCCCATGACCCGCATTCTGCTCACCACGGTCGACCGCGACCCAGGCCTCTACGATTACTATCGTGAGAATGCGCCGGAACGATTCCGCTGGCGGTTTCACATGCCCCGCCGCATTTCCTTTGGCCTGAGGTTCCTCCGCCAGAATGTTCCTGAAATAGAAATCCTCGAGTACCCGACGCGCGCCGAATATCGAAATGCCCTGAAGAAGGGCTGGGATGTTGTGGGCTTCTCCTTCTACCTGGAGGAGAGCAACCACATTCTGCAAATGGCTGAGGAAGCGCACAAGTCGGGTGTGAAGCGGCTCTGGGCGGGCAACTACGGAGCGCTGACTCCTTCGCTGCAGGCCAGCTTCGACGACGTGTTCAACGGATACAGCGAGGATGCCGTGGCACAGAATCTCGGCAAGACGATCGATGCGGTCCGGCATCCGCCACTGGTATCGGAGTTCCGGCTTCCGGGAGGCTGGCCGATGCCCATCGGAATTCTGTTTACGACGCGGGGCTGCAGCTTTCCGTGCACGTTTTGCCAAACGACCGCCTTTGCGCCCCGGCCGAAGGCAATTCCTCTCGAATCGATCGAAGAGGCGCTGCGCTTTTATGTCAAGCACGGGATCCGGTACGTCCTCATCCTCGACGAAAACTTCGGTAATATCCCGCAGCACGCAGAAGCGGTAATCGAATTGATGGCGCGATATGGGGTCCGCTGGCTGGTGCAATCCCGCGTCGATCTTTTCTTGCGCAATTTCGATGTATGGGTCAGCAAAGGGATGGAGGGCGCGCTCTTCGGGATCGAAAGCTTTCACCAGGAAGTGCTCAAACAGATTCACAAGGGCGAGAAAGTGGAAGCGGTGATGGAGCTGGCTCAGCGGCTAAACCGGGCGGGAAAATATGCTCACGGTTACTACATCATCGGATTTCCATCTGAAACGCCGGAATCGATACACGAGGATCTGAAGACTCTCGCCGCAATGGAATTGGACGTCACGCAAATTACCATCGTAACGCCGCACCCGCGCACCCAACTGTGGAATGAACTGGACTCACAGCACGGCATCTTTGAAAAAGATTTGTCGAAATACGACACCAAACATCTGGTCTGGAACCACCCGAACTGTCAGCCGGGAACTCTGGAATCACTGCTGAAGCAAGGTTTCGACCAGTGCTACGGAAAAGATTGGCTGCGCCGCACCGGACGGAAATTTCTCGCCAGTAGAGTGCGGAGACACGATTTGAGTAATTTGCTTTTGAGTCCGCTACACGCGCGTTGGGCTGAGCCGCGACGGCTACCGTATCTAAGCTCGTATTGATGCCTCGCAAGAGCTATTGCCTTGTTTTCCAAAGGAAATGCTGCACGAAGTTGTGAATGCTTTAAGAGACCTCGACAGCGACTGGGTCCGTTCGGAGCGTATCGGCTGGAATCATTTCTTGGAGGCGGCGACGTCAAGGACCGCGAAGTAGAGGTAGTCCACAAATATCCCCAGCGCATCGAGAGACACGCGCTCGTCGTTTCCATGTATCCGCGAGGCGTCTTCATCCGTCCTGGGAATGCTGATGCCGTAGGCCTGCACGCCCCTGGCTCGGAGTTGCGCGGAGTCGGTTGCGGCTGGAAGCATGACTGGCAACGTAGCCGCCCCGGGAAAGACCTGGCTCTGTGCTCGTTCGAGCGCCTCAAACATCTCGTTGTGAATGGAAGACGGCGGACTTGCAGGACGCTCCTGGCCGGCGTTGTTGGTTCGCACCACTTCGATTTCCGGATCAGCAACGATCTTGGACAGGCTCTCCATGAGTTGGTCTATGTTTTCGTCGGGCAGCGCGCGCACGTCCAGCGTAGCCTGCGCGTCGGCGGGAATCACGTTCTCACGGAAACCTCCCTTGATCATCGTGGGGACGATAGAAGTCCGCAGCATGGAATTCTGTCGAAGCTCTGTAGTCCGCAACTTCTCTTGCACTGCTGATTCTTCAAGGTGTGTATAGAAATACGCGTCTTCCGAAGAGCTGATCCTGGCCAGCCGCGCGAAGTATTCTCTCGTGGTCTCGTTCAGACGCATCGGAGGTTGCCAACTCAGGAGTTTCCCCACAGCCGCGCCCAGATGGGCGATGGCATTATCGGTGCGCGGAATGGAACCATGGCCGCTCGAGCCATGAGCGATCATGGCCAGCCCGCGGGGAACTTTCTCGGTGGTGGAGACGCCTGCGTATTGCAGCTTGCCATCAATCATCGGAAAGTCGCCTACTTCATTGAGCACGTATTCGCATTCGATCTTGTCCCAGTGCTGGGCGATCATAAAGTTGATGCCGTACTGGTTCGTTCCTTCCTCGCCGGCCTCGGCGAGGAGAATGACGTCTCGGTCCAGCGGAATCTTCCTGCGGCGCAATTGCAGAAATACTTCGAGGTTGGCGGCGTCCATACTTTTGTCATCGCTGGAGCCACGACCATACAGATAGCCGTCTTTCGTAATTGCTCCGAATGGATCGACGGTCCACTTGTCGCGTTCGACTCCGACCACGTCCAGATGCCCCATCAGCATCAGCGGCTTTTTGCTGCCGTTGCCCTTCAGACGCGCCACGAGGTTCGCCCGTCCGGGTGCGGACTCAAAAACTTCCGAGGGGATGCCTTCCTTATCCAGAACGCTTCTGATGTAGTTGGCCGCTTTGATCTCTTCGCCCGGAGGGTTGCTGGTATCGAGCTTCACCAGCGCGGTGAGGAATGTCGCGGCTTCCGCGCGCCATGCGTCCGCGGAGCTGGCGGGTGCGGCCGATGATTGTTGGGCGGAAGCAGAAGTTGCCAAGATAAGAACGAAAAATGAGGCAATGATCAACAGACTTATTCTGAGCATTGGAAAGCTCCTAGACTTCTTCTGGAGTCGGTTGTGGCAAGGTACCCCTGGCCTCTGTCCTCCGCATCTTACCCAATCCGATCGAGTATACGGACCTTCCCGGCGAAATAGCTTTTGCCTGGCGGATTCAGATTCATTCTTGACTGCATACGCTAACCCATCGATTAACCAGGGATGTTATCTAATTCTTCCTCTGTGACCGCCTAGGAGTAGTTAAGCACGTGACCGGGTTTGCCTGACCATTCGGCGTAGAGTTGTTCGATCGTCCGGCCGATGCAGAAACCCCACGAGAACTGGCGAAAAGTTTTGTACTTTTCGGGAACGACATATCGCTCCACGGCTTCTTCCACCGGGACACCGGCCTTATACAATTTCTCCGCCTGACCTACGATGTCGTCAAAAACCGCGCGCTGGAGCGTTACGACTTCCTGGCCGCCGATTTGGCCGTGACCCGGCACAAAAAGCGTGTTCTTGTCGAATGCCGCGAACTTAGCAGTCGTGGCGCGCCAGGGAGTAGGATACCCATTAATGTTGGTCATGTATTGGGCGTTGACGAGCAAATCTCCCGTATAAACGATGTTTTGATCGGGGACGCGAATAATCAAATCGGTGTCCGTGTGGCCGATGTAGGTTTCGATCACAACGGTGAGCCCGCCGAGGTCGATCTTCATCGGCATTTTCGCGGGATCAAGAGGATGGTTGGGTAAGGCCAGGACGGCCTGGCTGACGGGTTCGAACATGCCGGTCAGCGCTTCGACGTCACTCTTCGCGTGTTCGCGTTGGCTGTCGGTCTTCGCCTCGCGCACGCGCTTTTCCCATGGCGCGAGGAATGTGGCGAGGTCCTCCGATTGCCATTGGGGATATTTCTCCATCATGCGGGAGGCCGTCTTCGCATGCGCCCAAATCGGCACACCCGCGCCGCCGTAAAACGAATTTCCGAGGGTGTGATCGAAATGGTAATGAGTGTTAATTGCCGCGCGGACTGGCGCCTTGCTGACCATGCGCAAGGCGTCCATCTGAAAAGACGCGCCGATGGAAGTCTGGAAACCTTCGATCAGCAGAGCCGCATCGCGCCCGACCAGGAATCCGCCGTTCGAGCGCGTCTGCAAACCCTTTGTGCGGTCGGAAATCGTCGCGTACACACCGTTCCCGATCTTGCGCACCAGTGCGAATCCTTTATCGACGACCGGCGTCTGCGCTATGCGGGGATCGTTGGGCAGAGATTGGGCCAGTGCTGAAAGCGGGGCCAGCTTTGTAGCCGCGTACAATGCGCCAAGAGACGATGTGCCCGCGAGAAAAGTCCGGCGTGAAAACGGCTTTGAAAAATCTTTCATGGAGCCTCCGTCAATTCGATCGTGCGGATGTCTTGCGTCAAGAATCGCAGGGAATACAGCAATGAAGATCGCGTTCCGGTGCTTTCCCGGTCTTACCCGGTTCTGCAACCGCGAGCATCATAGTGGAAGGGCCGCTTCAGAGCAACGGCTACATCCGTGACTTTATTGGCGTTTTCTTAATGCCGTCGTAAATGGCGATGGAGAGGACAACGAGAACCCACACGGGGAAGACTCCCATCCCAGGGATGGCCTCGGCGATCAGCCCTGGCAGCAGAGCCCATCTCCGGCCGAGAATCAGGAACAGGACGAAAGCTGTTCCCAAATCCAACGCCCATTGCAATGGAGGTGCAAATTCAGTCCAAATCGAAAAGAAATCTGAAACCGCCGCCACCGCAAAAGCAATGGCCAGCCTTGCGCGAGAGGGTCGCTTAGTAGGCGTAATCGGACCTGCTGACGTCAGGATGGCGGGTTTGCCGGCTTGCATCGAGCTCCTTCCGATGTTGGGCCTGAATATCATTCGAAACGATCGTGCCACGACCGCAATCGATTCGCAACCAACGCAACATTTACGCAATGTGGGCCGGTGCCGGATGTTCGAACGACTGAACATCTGTTCGCGAAAAACAAGTGCCCGGGGCGTCACGATCCTGTTATGATTCGCTTCAATGCCCGCAAAGAAAAGGAGATCCAGCATGCACAACAAAGCACTGGTGCGATTTCTCATGGTGGCGGGATTGCTCGGTCTTTTCGGCTGTGGTCAATCGTCCTCCACACCAGGGGCCGCGGATTCTTCCGCGGAGAATTCCGGCGCGCAGAAAGCTGCTGCACCTCTCTTTGCACCCAAGCCGATTGTCGTGGATGCCGGAACCCCCCTATCGGTCACGGTCGATCAGTCGGTCAGTTCGAAGACCAACAATGAAGGTGACCATTTCGAAGCGTCGCTCGCTGCACCTGTGATGGTTGGCGAAAAGCAGGTCATTCCGTCAGGTGCAAAAGCTCGTGGGACAGTAACTATCGCCAAATCGGCGGGCAGGTTCAAAGGGAATGCCGAACTTGGCGTGACCCTCGATTCCGTCACGGTGAATGGCGAAACATATTCGGTGAAGACCACGTCCGTAACGGAAGCCAGCAAGGGCCGTGGCAAGAGAACGGCCGTCGGCGCCGGAGGTGGCGCAGCTGTAGGGGCCATCATCGGCGCGATTGCGGGTGGTGGTAAGGGGGCAGCCATAGGCGCCGGTGCAGGAGCTGGTGCCGGCACCGCAGGTGCTGCGTTTACGGGCAACCGGGATATCACGATCAATGCCGAAACGAAGCTCAATTTCAAGTTGAAAGAGCCTCTCGAGATCAAGGGGAAGTAACCTTTAATTCCCTGTTTTCTGCCGCTGCGGCGATGCGGACGACTAGTTACCTTGCCGTAAGATTTTTCGGGTAACCACGCTGCCGAAGTATGTGGTATACTGCGTTTGCGCTTAATACACTCGGTTGTTTGGTGTGGTTGCTCAGGTTACGTAATCCGATTCGAGAAAACCCCGCCTCTTATCTCCTCCGTACGTTTTCAGCGTAATTCAAACTAGGACTGGCCACGCCAGTTGCGTACCCGCACGAGAATTCGTGTGTGCGCCGCGACGGCCCCTGCCAGCAGAAACGACAAGAAAAGACCAATGCAGAATTTTTCAGAACTACAGATTTCCAATTACACGAAGGAGCGGCTGTCGCTTGCGCATTTTTCTACGCCGACTCCGGTGCAAGCCGCGGCGATCCCGCAGGCACTCGAAGGCAAGGATGTGCTTGCGACCGCGCAGACAGGAACGGGGAAGACGCTCGCGTTCCTGATCCCGGTGATCGAACACTTGCTCCAGGAGAATACGCCGGGAATTGCGGCACTCGTGCTCGTTCCCACGCGCGAACTCGCCATGCAGGTTGTGGACCAGTACAACGCGTTGCGGGGGAAGCAACTGTCACCAGCAGCGCTGGTGGTGGGCGGCTTACCCGAAGCAAAGCAGCTCAGCGCTATACGCGCTGGCGCACGCCTGGTTGTCGCCACGCCGGGACGCCTGGAAGACTACCTCGGACGCAATCTGATTAACTTCCGCGCGCTGCGTGTGCTCATCCTTGATGAGGCCGATCGCATGCTGGACATGGGATTCCTCCCAGCAATTCGCAGAATTGCTTCTGTATTGCCGAAGGAACGCCAGACGATGTGTTTTTCCGCAACGCTGGAAGCCTCGGTGGCCCATCTCGTGAACGACTACATGAGAAACCCGGTGCGTCTCGCGTTCGGATCCACGCTCAAGCCTTCGGAAAATGTGCGCGTCCAGGCGTTTGAGGTTGCCGGGGATCGCAAGCAGGCAGTGCTGCAAAGTTTGCTTGCCAAAGAGACTGGCCGGTGTCTTATTTTCGCACGCACCAAACGCGGAACCGAGAAGCTTGCCAATAATCTGAATCGGCAAGGATTCGCCGCCGCCATGATCCATGGCGACCGGTCGCAATCCCAGCGAACGGCAGCGCTCACCGGATTTCAGCAGGGACGCTATCGCGTCCTGGTCGCCACGGACCTGGCTTCCCGCGGCATCCACGTGCAGGACATCGCGCACGTCATCAACTACGACCTGCCCGAAATTGCGGAGAATTTCATCCACCGCGTAGGCCGTACAGGCCGCGCCGGCAAGATGGGCGTTGCTTCAACGCTCTTCGGCAGGGACCAGCGGACGGAGTTACTCCAACTGGAGCGCACGCTCGGCATCCGGATGGAGAGGATGCAAGCCGATAGCGATCTTCCTGCATATCAGGAACGAAGCAGAATCGACACGGGCCGCATCGAAGCAACTCCCCGATCGAGGATGGCCCGGCTTCCGGGCGAAGTCCTGCAAGCACACTTCGAAAACTAACCTGAATCACAGTTTGCGGGAGGGCTGAATCATTTTTCAGTCCTCCCGCGGACTTCCCTCAATACCATTTCAATCCCTGAAAGATGCACCGCAGAGATCGATGAAGTCGACTTTCCAGGGTTTTTGGCCTATAGCGAGACGCGCGATCGTCACGGGCAGTTGAAAGCGCCGAGGACCGGCACTTCCCGGGTTGATATATAGAACGCCGTCACGTTCTGTACGGGCTGGCTTGTGCGAGTGTCCGCTCACGACGATGTGAAAACCGGCAGCGGCGGGATTGAGGTCGAGCGCGTGAACGTCATGGAGGACGTAGATCGTTGCAGGGCCGGCATCGACGACCTCGGTTTCGGGCAGCGCGGAAGCCCAGGATTCCGTGTCGACGTTTCCCTTCACGGCAACGACCGGGGCCAGGGCCTTCAGTGCGTCGATGATCTCCGGGCTCCCCACGTCACCCGCATGAATGATCAGATCCGATCCTTCGAGCGTGCGCAGAGCTTCCTTCCGCAATAGTCCGTGAGTGTCTGAGATCAAGCCGATCGTTGTGAGGTTTCGGCTCACGATTCGCATCCTCGCCGGAAATCAATTCTTCCCGCGTGGCGCAGCTTCGCGGGATTGCGAAATCCATTCGCGAACTTGTTCTTCCAGGATATCAAGCGGAAGAGCGCCGTTTCGGAGCACGACGTCGTGAAACGTCCGGAGATCGAACTTCGGCCCGAGTTCTTTCTCGGCCAGCGCGCGAAGCTCCTGAATCTTCAGCTGGCCGATTTTGTACGACAGCGCCTGGCCGGGCCAGGCAATGTAGCGGTCCACTTCGCTGGCGATGTAATCGCGTGAAGGGTCCGCGCCGGCGCTATACATATAGTCAATGGATTGTTCCCGCGTCCATCCCTTGGTATGGATTCCCGTGTCGACGACAAGACGCGCGGCGCGAAGAATCTGCCCTTGTAGATAGCCATACACTTCGTAGGGGGTTTCATACATATGGAGGTCCCCGCCAAGCGTCTCCGCGTACAGAGCCCAACCTTCGGTGTAGGCGTTGAAGTTGTAAATCTTACGAAACTCCGGCATTCCCGGAATCTCGTTGGCCAAAGCAATCTGCAAGTGATGTCCGGGGACCGCTTCATGCAAGATGGTGGACTCCATGCAACAGCTCGACTGTTTTTCCGGATCCACGGTCCGCAAATAGAAATATCCGGCGCGCGAACCGTCGAGTGCCGGATCTTCGTAGTACGGTGAAGAGGTAGCGGCGCGGTCCGGGGGAATCGCCGTGACTCCATAAGTCATCCGCGGCAGCACCTTGAACAGATGTGGAAGCTCGGGATCGATTCGTTTTGCAATGTCGCGCCCGTGCACAAGGATTTCTTGCTCGCTGTGGAATCGGAAGCGGGGAGCGTTTAGTACCTGGTCTGAAAACTCCGCGGGGCTGCCGGCGAAATTCAAATCCTGACGAATCTTCGCCATCTCGGACTGGATGCGCGCCACTTCTTTCAATCCGATTTCGTGAATCTGATCGGGCGTGTAGCTGGTGGTTGTTCTCCGGTTCACCAGGAACGCATACATTTCCGGGCCGCCTGACACCTCGGTAACGCCCAGCGTGTCGCGCGCAGCGGGGATGTAGACGCCGGCGAGGTAGTCCCGCAACTTATGCCACGCAGGAAGAAACGACTTCGTGTAGGCATCCACGGCGGCATTCCGGAGACGCTCCTGTTCGGCGGCCGGGATCGAAGCGGGGAATTTTGTAAAAGCTGTCAGCAGGGGACTCTGCAATGGCTCGGGAGCCATCTGAACATCGAGCTGGCCGACCATCCTCTGGGCCACCAGCCGCGGCTGGACTTTTTTTTGTGCGATTGCCAGATTCGCGGCGGCAATCGTCTGATCGACCCAGCGCGGCAATGCACGCAGCCGGGATAACTGATCCTCATAATCCTTGATCGTGCTCGCCGGTGCGACGGCCACGGTGCTGAATACTCCAAGGTGGCCGCCCATCATTTGGTTCACGGTGAAGTACGTGGAGATTGTGTTGACGTCCGTGATATCGTGCGTCAACTGCCACTCGAGAAGCCGGTAGCTCAAGCGGTCCTGTCCGGACAGAGGTTTGTCAGGGATTGCCTGCAGGCGGCGGAGAAATTTCTGTAGCGATTCGCGGAATTGCCGCATGTGTTCCGGCGAGCGATCGTCCCACCGGTCGTTGTAATCGTTGCGGCCCGCGAAGGTCGCCGTTCCCGGGTCTTCACGAAGGCGGAATTCGTAGTAGTCCGAGAACAATTTGTGCAGGCCGTTATTCTGCGGCCACCCAATGGACGGAAACGCGGGAAGCAGAAGAAGGAGGGCGGCAAAACGCCAGTGCCTGGCGGATCTTTTCGTTCGAGCACTCATGAACGTGTCCTCCTTCAGAAGGCGCGCCGCTCCAGGCGGCTGGATCCATCAATGTTCCGGTCCATGGTAGGTTTTCGACAGGCTTTTTGCCAAGCTGAGAATCAACAATCGAACAATTGCGGCCCCTTCTTTACAGGAATGAAAAATGGATGAGCAACCCTGGCCGAGGCTATGATATTTGGAGTACGATACGGTTTCTCCTGGGTCAGACTATCTTGTGCGCTGATCGGATCATGACTCCGATTGTGAGCGCAGTTGTTTTTTTCGCTTCGTTCGCTTACGGGGCGACGATCACAGGCAATGTGAAAGAGCCGGGCGGCGCGCCAGCAAGTAGGTGAACAAAGCAAATCACTTCACCCAGTTGGAATGAAGTCCGCTTGCAACGGGTGCGGGCTCTGTCGGGCGCGGGCTTTACTTGAAGCCCGCCAAAAGCTGCAGCCCGCCAGAAAAGCGGTTCGGCGGAGGCCGTCATGGTTAAAATCAAGAGTCGCAATCTTGTTCTTGCCAGCCTTGTGATCGTTATAGGCGTGGGAGTTGTCGCACGGACGCCCTACGCTCAATTCGGCCGGTCAAAATACACCAGTCCTCCCGCGAGCGCTTCAATTGCGATTGCCGGCAAGCAAATCAACATCGAGTATTACGCGCCCTCGATGCACGGACGCAAGATCATGGGCGGGCTGGTCCCGTTTGGCGTGGTCTGGTGCACCGGGGCGAACTGGGCGACCAAGATTACGACGGAGGCAAATCTTGAAATGGGCGGCCTGAAGCTCCCCGCGGGAAGCTATAGCATCTGGACCCTTCCGAACCAAAACGAATGGGCTCTCATCATCAACAAGCAGACGGGCCAGTTCCATCTCAATTACGACTCTTCTCGCGACTTTGGCCGCACAAAAATGAATCTTAAGATGCTGGCCGCTCCGGTGGAGACCTTCAAGATCGAATTGAGATCCGATGGAGGCAACAAGGGAACGCTGGCGCTGCTTTGGGAGACGACGGAAGCGTCGATCCCATTCACCGTCGTCCCGTAAAGCCACTTTGCAGGCCACACTTCGCAGAAAGTAAAGTGAAAAGGCCTAGATTCGGGTTACTCAGAGAGATTCTCGCTACCCCTGCCCACATGCTTTGACTCCCTGTCCGTCCGCGCTTACACTCGAAACGATGGCTCCGTTTCCACGTTACCCGCGGTCTTACGGCTCCCGCATCAACTGGGGCGGGATGCTGACGCCGGCCATTCGCAACATCATCATCGTCTGCACGGGCGTGTTCCTGGTGCAAACGCTGCTTAAGCTTTTTTTCCCTCTGAGCGTGACAGCGTGGTATCTCCGCGAGTTTGGTCTGGTTCCGCTGGCAGTCACGCACGGGCTGCGGTTTTGGCAACCGCTGACCTACTTGTTCCTCCACGATGGCCTCTTGCACATCCTGTTCAACATGCTGTTCCTCTGGATGTTCGGTTCGGATTTGGAGCGCACCTGGGGCACGCATCGCTTCTACGTTTATTTTTTCGTGACTGGAATCGGGGCGGGTTGCATCAACCTCCTGGTGAAGACGCTGCTCGATCCACACGGCACGGGCCCATCGGTCACGATTCCCACGATCGGCGCGTCCGGCGCGATCTACGGCGTGTTGCTGGCTGCGGCGATTGTGTTTCCCGACCGGCAGATATGGCTGATCCCGTTCCCGGTGACGATTCCGATGAAGATTTACGTGGCGGGAGCGATTGCCATCGAATTCTTTTCGACCCTCGGAACCGGCGGCGACAACGTAAGTCACGTGACGCATCTCGGCGGCGCGCTGGTAGGCTATCTCTATCTTCGCCGAGGGTTGTTCCTTTACCGTGTGCGCAACGACTATCTCGATTGGAAGCGGCGCCGGGCCCGGCGCAAGTTTGAAGTCTATATGCGCGACCACAAGAATGAGCCGCCCGGCAGCTCCGACGACCGCTGGGTCAACTGATCTTGCTTTCCAGGCATGAAGCACAACGCTGGGTTGTGGGTCAGAGCTTCAGCCGTGACAAGATAGACTGAAAAGACGGGGGCTTTAGCCCCTGAAGCCGGTTCGAACTTCAGGGGCTGAAGCCCTTATGTTCTAGGCCTTCGAATGTCGTGGCTGAAGCCACGACTCACAAAGAGTGGTTCGCAGAGATAAAGAAACCAAAAGGCGCGGAGGATGTGCGGCTCTCGATTAATGCCTGGCTCGGCGCGTTTTCTCATCTTAACTACCGATGACGTGAAACTTCATGAAGTTTGTCGTGCCGCCGACAAACAACGGCGTCCCCGCCACAATTCCGACGACGTCCCCGCGCCGGACGAGACGCTCTTCGAGTAGCCTCTTTTCGGCGACGCGGACGAGTTCCTCGATGTTATGCACTTCAATGATGCTTCGCGGCACCACGCCCCAGTAGAGCGAGAGCCTCCGCCGTGTTGCCTGGATCGTCGAAAACGCAATAATGGGAGGGCGCGGCCGATGTTTTGAAATCAAGCGGCCTGTCGAGCCGGTCTCCGTGAAAACGGCGATGACCTTCATCTGCAATTCTTCCGAAGCATGGCAAATCAGTTCCGCGGCCGTCTCCGCGATGTTGAATTGCGCCGGGCGCGGCCGCAGGACCTGAAAATCGCTCGACTCGGCTTCGCGGATGATGCGGTCCATCATTTGCACCGCTTCGACAGGGTACGCTCCCGCAGCGGTTTCGGCGGAGAGCATCAACGCATCGCTGCCGTCGAAGACGGCGTTGGCGACGTCGGAGGCCTCGGCGCGCGTCGGGCGCGGATTCTGCGTCATGGACTCGAGCATCTGCGTTGCGGTGATAACCGGCAAGCGCGCCTCGCAGGCCTTCGCGATGATCAACTTCTGTATCACAGGCACTTTTTCGGGGCTTATCTCCACGCCCAGGTCGCCGCGCGCGACCATCACGCCATCGGCCACGCGGAGAATGCCGTCAAGATTCTCAATGGCCTCGGGCTTTTCAAGTTTGGCGATGACGGGGACATTCTTCCGTGCGCGCGCGACCGCTGCTTTTGCCCGAAGCACGTCTTCGGCGCGGCGGACGAAGCTGACCGCGATGAAATCTACGCCGTGGCGCAACGCGAACATCAGGTCGTCACGGTCTCTTGCTGTGAGAGCAGGAATCCTCAGCTTGACGCCGGGAAGATTGATGCCCTTGTGCTCGCCGAGTTCTCCGCCATTGACGACTTCGCACAGGACCGAGTCCGACGTCGTCGAGAGCACGCGAAGCTCGATGAGGCCGTCCCCCAGGAGGATGCGATTACCGCGGGACACATCACGCGGCAAGCGTTTGTAGGTCGTGCTCACGCCGGCGGTGGTGCCGGGGTGCTTGCGTATCGAGATCGTGAAACGTTGTCCCGTGCGCAACTGGACGGGATGGCCCTCCGCCATGGCGCCCGTGCGGATTTTCGGTCCTTGCAGATCGGCAAGGATGCCGATGGGTTTCGAGACCCGGGCAGAAGCCTCGCGCAGCCGCTTGATCGTCCGCGCGTGCTCGGCATGAGTCCCGTGCGAGAAATTAAGCCGCGCGACGTCCATCCCGGCACGCATCAGCCGCTCGATTATGTCCGCCGAATCGCTGGCGGGTCCAAGCGTACATACAATTTTAGCGCTGCGAAAATTCATGGTTTTATCCGAGCCCATTCTGCCGGGAAGGTATGAGGTTTCTTCCGTCTACTTCGAGGCGAAGTCGCTCACGACATGGTATACAAACATGACCCCTTTGCGAAAGCTTTCGAGAGGAATGCGCTCATCGTCCCCGTGCATCCGTGCATCATCGCTCTCGGTGAGAGGAAAGGGATTCAAGCCATAGGCCTGAACCTTATGGAGGCGGAGGCTGGCGGAATCCGTCGCTCCGGTGGAAAGAAAAGGCACCGTGATTGCTCCGGGAAAATCCTGCGGCGTGATGCGCTCGATGGTCTTGTACAGCGCGCTCGTGATGTCAGAAGGCGGCGCGTTTTCGCCAGGGTCGGCTGCAAGCTTGAATCGGATCTGGGGGTCGCTGACAATCTTTCCAAGTTGCCCGATCAGCTCATCGATGGAATGCCCGGGGAGCATTCGCACATTCAAATTGGCCGTGGCCTCTGATGGAATTACGTTGTTCCGAAATCCCGCGTGCATGATCGTAGGCGTGATCGAATCGCGCAACATCGAGTTCCACATAGGGCTCTGTTCGGAGAGATGCTTCACCGCCAGGTCCGCACGCTCGGGCTGTTCAAGGGCGCGCATCCATTTGGCGTTCTCGTCATCCTCGATCTTGGAGAGCTGCTCGAAATAGCGCCGTGTAATCGTGTTGGGCTGTGCCGGCACCTGGTACGTCCCGAGTTTCGCGATGGCCGCAGCCAGATGCACCACGGCGTTGTCCGTGCGCGGCATCGAACCGTGCCCCGACGGCCCCGTGGCGGTCACGATGACGTTGTAGGACACCTTTTCGCTCGCCTGGATCCCGACGTATTGCACCTTGCCGTCTTTCAACGCCGTGCGGCCCCCTTCGTTAAGCGCGTAGGCGCAGGCGATCTTGTCCCAGTATTTTTCGATGACGATCTTGATGCTGGCCGCCCCGCCTTGTTCTTCATCGTCGGTGGCCAGGAAAATGACGTCACGCCCCAGCCGCGCACCCGTGCGCTTCAGCGCGACCATGGTTGCGAGGTTCGCAGCGAGCATACTCTTGTCGTCGATCGCTCCCCGGCCGTAGAGGTAGCCGTCACGGATGACTGCGCCGAACGGGTCGACAGTCCACTTGGTTGGATCGACGCCGACAGTGTCCTGATGCGCGACCACCAGCAGCGCGTTCGCCGCGTCGGGCAGCGGGCCTGCCTGCAGGCGCCCAATGGCGATGCCCCGGCCCGGCGCAATTTCCACTACCTCATTCGAAATGCCTTCTTTCTGGAGTATCTCTGCAATGTATTTGGCGACCGCCATTTCGTTGCCGGGAGGATTCGATGTGTTGATCCGGACCATGTCGGCAAGCCAACCCTGGGCTTCCTCGGCGAGCTTTGCCAGATCGGGCTGCGCGGACGGCGCCTGCGAGCGAGCGTTTCCGCCAGAAAAAATAAGCCATGCAAAGGCGAGGAAGATCGGGGACAAACGGCGAAACATTGCGCTTCCCTCCCGGCGATGTGTCATCGAGAACACTCGCGATTCATTTATCGTACCATGTGTGTGTGGCACGCAAGCCTTGCAAGCAGATCGATGTGCCGCGATCAAAAACTGCATTTGAACATCCCTGGGCTTCGTGGCAGCATCGAACAGGCAGGGTGAGCACTGTTTGGCCGGTTCTGACGTCTTGGCGTTGAGGCCTCCCGCAGCCGGCAGCAAGTCCTGATTCCGAGAGGTTTACCAAGCCATGCGAACCAATCTCTTTCGCGTGCCAGTCCTGGGGGCGCTCATTTTCACGCTGCTGTTTCCGGCGGGAGAAATGCGCGCCTGGGCGCAGGCAAAAGACAAGCAGCAGCCTCAAGCCCAGCCGCAACAAACGCCGGGGGGGTTCTCCATTTCCGTCACGGTGCCGGTGGTGAGCGTGGACGTTGTGGTCACCGACAACAACGGGAACTTTTTGACGGGACTCAAGAAGGAAAATTTCCGCATCACCGAAGATGGCGTGGTGCAGGCGGTCACGAACTTCGCGCCCAGCGATTCGCCCATTACGATCGTGCTTCTGCTGGAATTCAGCAAGTTGGGCTATCAATTTTTTTCCTACAACGCGAGAAATTGGTCTGCCGCATTCTTGAATAATCTCAAGCCGAATGATTGGGTCGCTCTGGAGACGTTCAATATGCGCCCCAATGTCGAAGTAGACTTCACTCACAATCGCGACGATGTCATGCGGGGGCTTTACCAACTTGTGTTTCCGCCATTCAGCGAATCGAATCTCTTCGATGCACTCGCGGATGTTCTGGACCGCATGAGGGACGCCAAGGGCAAAAAGTCCGTCCTGGTCCTGGCTTCCGGGATGGATACGTTCAGCAGGATGAATCTCGATCAAGTCATGAAGCGCATTCGGGAAACCGACGCGACCATTTTTACAGTGGGTGTTGGTGAGCAGTTCTTCCTGCGCGCGGACGCGACCGGAAGCCTCGGCTCCATCGCACAGATGAATTATCTCCAGGCGCAGAACCAGCTAAAAACATTTGCGGCGATGACGGGAGGGCGGTCGTGGCTCCCGCGCTTCGACGGCGAAATTCCCGGCATCATGCAGGACTTGGCCGCAAGTTTGCGCAACCAGTACAGCATGGCTTACTCACCTTCCAATTCGACACTCGACGGAAAGTACCGCAAGATCAAAGTGGAGCTTGTGGCGCCTGACGGCGGACCAGTGACAGTGCTGGACCAGAAGGGCAAGAAGATAAAATTCCAGGTGTACGCGCGCCAGGGCTACACTGCGCCGAAATCGAATGTTGGCAATTAGCTGTGCATAATTCAGACTTCAGGTTGAGCTTCAGTTTGATACTTACTTTTTCCGCTATGGAGTGAGTTTCGATGCAAGCTCGCGGGCGCGAACGGCGTTGAGCGCGAATTGCGCATCCATTTCAGGGTAAGACGCGCCCTGACGCGGGCGATACGTTTCAAGACCCGCTCGAAGTTGCGCCTCGGCAACACGCAAACGCGTAGCATCGGCGGCTAGTTCCGTGACGGCCGCAGCTTCAAGGCGCACCGGAATCTTATAGAGCCAGCCCTCGTCGTCGAGCACAAGAAACTGGTAATCCCGCGCCTCTTCGTACTGCCCGCCGCGTACCGTCGGCATTTCCCCTTGAAATTGGTATTCGTAGCGGCCCGTTGCGGTGCGCAGGCGCGTCCATCCGGGTTGTGTGACTTCGGCCATCGTCGTCTACAGGCACTGTCTCCAGTTTACCTCATCCCCGGCAGGCCCTACTCATGGATGCTCTCCGCCAGCGGCCGCCCTCGTAGGGTATACTTGCCATTCACGGGAGATTCCCGCGAAATTCGGAGGGCCTATGAAACTGAAATTGTTGCGGGCCAGCGTTTTGATTGCGTTGTTCGCGTTGCCTGTCTTCGCTCAGAATCCTGCCCAGGGTCAACCGGCGCGGATTCTTGGAACGATCGACTCTTTCAATGGGCAGATCCTGTCGGTGAAGTCGCAGGATGGCCAGGTCACTTCGATCACGGTTCCTCCGGATCTGAGAATTATGGCGAATGCCAAAGCCAGCCTTGCCGACATCAAGCCGGGTGACTTCGTCGGCTCTGCCGCAGACAAGGGGCCAGACGGCAAGCTGCATGCCGAAGAGGTTCACATCTTCCCTGAAGCTATGCGCGGCACCGGCGAGGGCCATCGCCCCATGGGCCCTGATCCCAATCGCACGATGACCAATGGCACCGTCACCATGGCTGGACCAGAGGAACGGACCATGACGAACGGCACCGTCAGCGGAGTCAGCGGGGGTTCGAGCAGGACTGTTGTGCTCAAGTACAAGGACGGGGAACAGACGATTGAAGTGGCGCCCGACACGCCGATTGTAACCCGGGTTCTCGGAGACAGTAGCCTCTTGAAGCCGGGCGCAACTGTATCCATCATCGCCGCACAAAGAGATGGCGGCCTGGTTGCCACGGCCCTGACCGCTGAAAAGGACGGCGTCAAGCCAAGGTAACGAGGCCAGTCCGATGAGGTAAGAAGACTGGGTCGGCCGGGCGCAACTCCCTACATGCTTCCGATCGATTTCGCTGAAATTTGGTCCTAATCCGATGGACTCCGATGCAACTCAGTTCAGCGCGGAAGCCGTGACATCGGGCGAATCCAATCACCGATCTAAGCGCCTCAAGTCTTTGCTCCTATGGTTGCTCCTTTTCGTTCTCCTGGGTTTTGGCATCTACCGTCTCGGCTACGAGCTTCGCAGTTATTCATTGTTGGTCCATTTTCTTGATCCCCAGGCTTCAAGCTCGCTTTTGCGGTGGGAAACCCATGCAGTGACCACCCAGGAAATCATGCTTCCTACCGCAAGCGGTCCTGTGCGGGCACGTTTATACCTGCCGAGCGGCGTTGGGCATCCGCCGGGCATGGTCGTGGTGCACGGCATCCACCACTTGGGGGTTGACGAGCCGCGGCTCATGAGTTTCTCGCGCGCGGCTGCCGGCAGCGGTTTCGCGGTGTTGACACCCGAGATCGGCGGCCTGGCCGATTACCACATCGATGCGGCTTCGATTGCGACGATTGGCGAATCTCCAGGGTGGTTACAGCAGCACTTAGGCACCGGACCAGTGACTGTGGTTGGCGTGAGTTTCGCGGGTGGGCTCTCGCTGCTTGCGGCTTGCGATCCACGTTATGCCCCGCATATTCGAGCGTTGGTCCTGATGGGAGCCTACGATGATCTCGGGCGCGTTTCGCGTTTTCTCGCGACCAATCAGGCGGAGCTTCCCGATGGGCGCAGTGTGCCTTACGCCGCGCACGATTACGGCGCGGCTGTCTTTGTGTACTCTCATCTGGAGCAGTTTTTTTCGGCGAGCGACCTAGGCGTCGCGCATGAGGCGCTGCGCGACTGGCTGTGGGAACAGCCGCAGGATGCGCAGGCGTTGCTTGCCCGACTAAGTCCTGCTGGCCGGGCCACCATGGAGATGTTGCTCGCACGCCAAATTGACCGCCTGCGTTCCCAGTTGTTGGACGCCATTCGAGTGGACGAGCCGCAACTTGCGGCGATCTCGCCGCAAGGGAAGCTCGGCAACCTGCGCGTGCCGGTTTATGTATTACATGGCTCCACAGACGATGTCATACCATCCACGGAAAGTCTCTGGTTGCAACGGGAAATACCTCCGAAGTACTTGCGCGCGGTCCTCATTACACGTGTTTTTTCTCATCACGTCGACCCGGATAAACGCGCGGGATGGTACGAGAATCTACGGCTCGTGGGGTTTCTGGCTGAAGTCCTCCGCGTTTCGGATTAGTCGCACGGATTTATTTCTTTTCGCGCAGATCATGGCCGGACATTTCCTCGGGCACGGGAAGGCCGAGCACGCCGAGCAGCGTCGGCGCGATATCGCGCAAGGAACCGCCGGGCTTGAGCGGCGCGTTGCCGTCTTCTGTGGCGATGATCAGCGGAACGGGATTCGTCGTGTGATAGGTGTGCGGCCCGCCGGTCACCGGATCGATCATCGTCTCGGCGTTGCCATGATCGGCGGTAATAATCCACGCTCCGCCGCGCGGTTGCAGCGCTTGCCGGATGCGGCCCAGGCACTCGTCCACGGCTTCGACAGCCTTGATCGCGGCTTCGAGCTTGCCCGAATGCCCGACCATATCGGCGTTGGCGAAATTCATCACGATGGCGTCGAAGTCGCCCTTCTCGACGGCCTTCACGATGTTGTCGGCAATGCCTGCGGCGCTCATCTCGGGCTTTAGATCGTACGTGGGCACTTTCGGCGATGGCACGAGGATGCGCTCCTCGCCGCCGAACGGCTTTTCGATGCCGCCGTTGAAAAAATACGTGACGTGGGCGTACTTCTCGGTTTCAGCGCAGCGGAGATTCTTCAGATTCTGCTCGGCGAAAACCTGCGCGAGGATGTGCGCAATCCTTTCTGAAGCAATCACGTAGTGCAGCCATGGCCAGGTTTTTTCATACTGCGTCATTGCGATATAGCAGAGATTGCTCGGCCGCTTTGCGTCGGCGAATTCCGCGAATCCCGGCTCGGCGATGGCGCGCGTCATCTGGCGGGCGCGGTCGGCGCGGAAATTGAAAAAAATCACGGCGTCGTCATCGCGAATCGGCCCCACAGGCGGGGCCGATGGCGCGGCGCTCCCCGTGATCACGATCGGGTCGATGAATTCATCGGTCACATCCCGTTCGTAGCTGCGGCGCACTGCTTCTACCGGGTCGGCGGTCTTCACCGGGGAATCGCCGTGAACGACGGCGCGATAGGCGCGCTCGACGCGCTCCCAGCGGTTGTCGCGGTCCATCGCGTAGTAGCGGCCGGTCAGCGAGGCGATGTGCCCGCAACCGGTCTCGCGCATTTTCTGTTGCAATTGCTGGATGTACTCGACGCCGCTGTGCGGCGGGGTGTCGCGGCCGTCCATGAAGCAGTGGACATAGACGCGCTCGACGTGCTGCTCGCGCGCCATGCGCAGCAGCGCGTACAGGTGCTGCATGTGCGAGTGCACGCCGCCGTCGCTCAGCAGCCCGAGAAGATGCAGGTTGCGCGCGCGGCCGCGCTCCATCGCCTCGACCAGCAGCGGCTGTTTGAAGAATTCGCCGCTCGCGATCATCTGGTCGATGCGCGTGATGTCCATGTGGATGATGCGGCCCGCGCCCATGTTCATGTGGCCCACTTCGCTGTTGCCCATCTGTCCTTCAGGCAGGCCGACATAGGGGCCCGACGTATGGATCAGCGTGTTAGGGAAATCCTTCAGGAGGCGGTCATAATTCGGTTTCCGCGCAAGGGCAATCGCGTTGCCCTTAGTTTCTGCACGGTAGCCCCAGCCATCGAGAACGGTCAGTACAATCGGTTTCGGTCGTTTTGGCATAGGTCGTTAGAATACACGCATTACGATGCGCCTGTGGCGCCCGCCTTCAGGCGGGCATCTTAGGCTTCTTCCAAGGCGGCACCCAAACCTCCGCTTCGGGAGAACTTTTCCAAGGGCGTGTGAAAGAACCTGAGAAGGGATATTCCTCAAAATTCTTGCAGAGGCCTTTTCGTACAGGATTCATCCAAATGTACGCTGCCACACGAGAGGGCGATTCATCGGGACGAAGGATATGATCGTAAAAGTTTTTTTGCCACAGCCTCAAGCCATGTTCCTTTTGATATGAGTACGCCGTTTTCTGTTTGATGCTCTTGGCAAATACGAGGAGATTACTGGCAGGGGCCATTCCCAGAGCAAGGAAATACAGATGATCCGGCATCACGCAAAAAGCGTCAACCATGAATTCATTGGTGACCGATTCATTTCGCAGAGCATCGATGACCCATTCTGCCTTATTCCTTATGAGAAAGGCCGGCTCGCGATGTTCGCAACACAGCGTAATGAAAAACCATTTTTGGCCGACGTATTCCTTGAGGTCTAACCGGTGCGTCTTACGCGTGAATTTCACAGCGACATTCCAGTGCCCGCCTAAAGGCGGGCGCTACATACGTGCCAGCGCGGTGCGGTCGGGGCGCTGCAGGCTACCGCTCGTTCATTCCGTCGCGCGTGAAATGTCTGCCGGGCCGCACATAGCGAAGACGCTTCATCAGCAAGTCAAATTCTTGGACGCTACCAGCCTGGCGGACATACGTTCGCAGCCATTCCCGAAAGGCAGCATTCAGAGTCTTTTGTCTTGGGAACAGCAACCAATCGGGCCCGTTCGATCAGGTCGTCATCGGCGCAAAACGTCACTCTCGTCATACAAACATTGTGTACTGCGTTCTTGTGTCATTTCTATCCTCGTGCCAGCGCCGACCTGCCGGGAAACCTTGCCGCAGCGCCCAATTCTTCTTCGATGCGCAGGAGCTGGTTGTATTTGGCGACGCGGTCGGTGCGGGACGCCGAGCCGGTCTTGATTTGCCCCGTGCCCATGGCGACGACAAAATCGGCGATGAACGTGTCTTCGGTTTCGCCGGAGCGGTGCGAGACAATCGACGCGTAACCCGCCTTGCGCGCCATCTCGATGGCCTCGATGGTTTCCGTCACCGTGCCGATCTGATTGAGCTTGATCAAAATCGCGTTGCTGGTTTTCTCGGAAATCCCGCGCTGCAACCGGACTGTGTTCGTCACGAATAAATCATCGCCGACCAGTTGAATCTTGCCGCCAAGTTCGGCCGTGAGATGTTTCCATCCGGCCCAGTCGTCTTCGGCGAGGCCGTCTTCGATCGAGACGATGGGGAACTGCCGCACCCAATCGGCCCAGAATTGTGTCATCTGTTCCGAGGTGCGCGCGGACTTGTCGGACTTCTTGAAGACGTATTTGCCGCTCGCCTTGTCGAAAAACTCGCTCGACGCGGGGTCTAGAGCGATGGCGACGTGCTCGCCGGGCTTGTATCCTGCCGCCGTGATGGCTTCGAGGACGACTTCGATGGCTTCTTCGTTCGATTTCAGATTGGGCGCGAAGCCGCCTTCGTCGCCGACCGCCGTGGAATAGCCACGCTTGTGGAGCACGGCCTTCAGGCGGTGGAACACTTCGACGCCCATACGCAGGGCTTCGTCGAACGTCTTTGCGCCGACGGGCATGGCCATGAATTCCTGCAGGTCCACGGAATTGTCGGCGTGCGCTCCGCCGTTGAGAATGTTCATCATCGGCACAGGGAGCATGTTGCCGGAAGGGTCGCTTGAGAAGCGCGCAAGATATTTGTAGAGCGGCAGTCGCGACGCCGCAGCCGCTGCGCGCGCCGCAGCCATCGAGACGGCGAGGATGGCATTTGCGCCGAGGTTTTTCTTGTTCGGCGAGCCGTCGGTTTCGATCATGCGACAGTCGAGGGCGCGCTGGCTGGCCGCATCGAGCCCCGCGACCGCGCGGGCAAGCGCGCCGTTGACGTTAGCGACGGCCTTGAGTACGCCCTTGCCGAGGTAGCGCGTTTTATCGCCGTCGCGTAATTCGATAGCCTCGTGCTCGCCGGTGGATGCGCCCGATGGCACCGCGGCACGCCCAAGCGCGCCGCCCTCCAGGATGACATCCGCCTCTACCGTAGGATTGCCGCGCGAATCGACGATCTGCCTGCCATGCACGCGCGCGATTTTCGTCGACATGCCGCCTCCCGGAAAATTGAGTAACAACTCTAACTTGTTTGGAACCACAGATGAACACAGATGCGCTCAGATGAGAGAGTCGAAAGTCAAAAGTTGACGGTTAAGAGTTATGAGCAAATAACGCGCGGTCAAGAACTTTCAACCTTCAACTCTTAACTTTCGACTTCGAACTCATCCCCTCATTCCGGCTCTTCGATCATAGACTCTTCCCGCACGACCACGACCACGCCGTTTTCCGTGACGTGATAGCGCTGGCGGTCGGCTTCTAGATCGTAGCCGATTTCCGCGCGCTCGGGGATCGTGACGTGACGGTCGATGATGGCGTTGCGGATGCGGGCGTGGCGTCCGACGTTCACGTGATTGAACAGGATCGAGTTTTCCACCTCGCTGTAGCTGTTGAAGCGCACGTCGTAACCCACAACCGCGCGCTTCACACGGCCTCCCGAAATGATCGAACCGCCTGCAACGATGGAGTCAAGCGCCACACCCATGCGCTTGGGGTCCGCGAAGACGGTCTTCACCGGAGGATATTGTTGCTGCCAGGTGCGGAGTGGCCAGGACTTATCATAGAGATTGAAAATGGGAGAAACGGAAACGAGATCCATGTTGGCTTCATAATAAGCCTCGATGGTGCCAACGTCGCGCCAATACTGCGCGCCAACCTTGTTCTCATCGATGAAGTTGTAAGCGTAGACGCGGTATTTGGCGAAGATGCGCGGCAAAATGTCGCGGCCGAAGTCGTGTTTCGAATTCGGGTCCTCGGCGTCGGCCAGCAGCGCCGGGATCAGGAGCTGCGTGTTGAAAATATAGACGCCCATGGAGGCGTTGACCATGTCCGGGTGGAGGTGCGAGCGCTTGGGCGACACGGGTTTTTCTTCGAACCCGTTGATCCGCCAGTTGGCGTCGGTTTCGATGACGCCAAACCGGCCGGCCGCCTCCTGCGGTGTGATTTCGAACGTGGCGACGGTCGCGTCGCCTCCGGAGTCCACATGCTGCTGGAGCATCTTCTGGTAGTTCATCTTGTAGATGTGGTCGCCGGAGAGAATGATGACGTAGCGCGATTGCTCGCTGCCGATCGAATAAATGTTTTGATACACGGCATCGGCGGTGCCGAGATACCAGTTCGTCGAGACGCGCATCTGCGGCGGCAGAACTTCGATGAACTCGCCGAGACCCAACAATAGCGACCAGCCTTGACGGATGTGCCGGTTGAGAGAGAGAGCCTTGTATTGCGTCAGGACGAATACGCGGCGAAGGTCGCTGTTGATGCAGTTGGAAAGCGTTATGTCAATAATTCGATAGACGCCGCCGAAGGGCACGGCGGGCTTGGCGCGGTCACGCGTCAGCGGCCAGAGCCGCTCGCCCTGTCCTCCAGCCAGTAGAACGCCGATTGCGTCGCGCATCAGGGACATGATGAGTCTCGCTGCTTGTACCTGGTCCCAGTGAACCAGGCGGGACCGTTGCACAAACATTCTAGCAGCAACCCCGGCGTGTCCCATAGCAGCCGAAGGGCTCTCTAGACCCCCCTGGGGGCGTACCCGGGGAAAAACAAAGCTTGACTTCGATTGACGGGTCCGCTAGAAGTGAGTGCCAATAAGCACTTATAGGGTTTGCCCTCTCAGAACATTATGATTTACAGCAATATTTGCCACATGCATCGGAAGGATGGTGACGACTAGGTGGCCGAAGTCAGCATTCAAGAAGGCGAGTCTCTGGAAAATGCGTTGCGCCGTTTCAAGCGAAAGGTGCAACAGGAAGACATCATCAAAGAGATCAAGAAGCACAGCTATTACATGAAGCCTGGAGAGAAGCGCCGCACAAAACAGGCGCTTTCCCGCAAGCGGTTGCGCAAGAAAATGCGGAGGGAGCAGGATTAAGGCCCCCAGGCGGACGGCACGACCCAAGGGTTTTCCTGAGCAGCTTCGGACAAGTCGGCAGTGGGACCCGCATTCATACCCGGCGTATCCCAGCACAGTCTGACTCGGACGAGGATGTTGCGGGCTTTGCAACCAGCGCAGAGTCTCGGAGCAGCGTATGGAATACCACGATAAGGTCCTGAAGTGTTCGGAATGCAGTCAGGAGTTTGTTTTCACCGCCGGTGAACAGATGTTCTTCGCCGACAAGGGTTTTAAGAACGAGCCCAAGCGGTGTAAGGACTGCAAATCCAAACGCACTCAGAGCCCGGGCCAGGGTAATCTCCAGCGGTCGGAGACCAAAACGACCTGCTCGCAGTGCGGAAAGGAAACGACAGTTCCTTTCCGCCCGACGCAGGGGCGTCCCGTGTTCTGCCGTGAATGTTTCCAACAGCGGCGGTCCATGGGTTCACCGGCATAGCGCAGGGCCGGATTGCCTGCGTTTACCGGAGGGCTATTTCTCCAAGTTGGCGGGGAAGGGTCATCTTCCTCGTGGTGCGTTGTTGTTTGTGCATCCGCAGCGGACGGCGGCACGGCTGCTCTCCACCTCATCCATGAACCGGGTCTTCGGACCAAAAGTGTTCTAACCGGAACGAACATTTTCGACCGCACGCCTGATCGCTTCTTGCTTGAAGGCGCTGGGCATATTGCGTCTCCTGCCTTGCACGCGCTCGCTTCAAATTCTACCGGAAAAGCTTATGCCGGCGTTTGCAGTTTTGCGATACCCCGCATTGAATTTACCTCTCGCGATCTTCACGTGTACTTTCGCGAATTTGCATGTAAGATCTCTCGTTTGATGTGCAGTTCTGCAGGAAATAGAGTTCGTGGCCGCGATGCGGCGGCGCTTTTTACCGCGGGCCCGGAGCGCCCTAGTTCCATTGGCTGTCAGGCCCTTCGCCGGAGTCTTTTGCAGCCATTGACTCTCTAGCGTGGCCCTCACGAAGAAAATTCTCGATTTTGGGTGAGTTTGACCGCCCGATTTAGATCGCTGATACTCCGAGTGTGCCACGCAGCCTAAGCGAGAGGGAGGAAGGTTCATGATCGTTGGTGTTCCCCGAGAGAGCTATCCAGGGGAGCGGCGTGTTGCCCTGGTACCCGTCGTGATTCCCCACCTTGCGAAAGCGGGTGTGGAGGTTGTAGTCGAAGCGGGAGCGGGCGTGGAGGCCGGCTTTCCCGATGCCGAGTACGCGGCCCGGGGCGCCAAGATTCTCGCGGACCGCGCCGAGGTTTTTCGCGTGGCGGATATTGTGGTCCAGGTGCTTTGTTACGGCTCGAACGATCAGACGGGCAAGGCCGACGTCCCATTCCTCCGCCGCGGCCAGGTGTTGATCGGGTTTCTGCGGCCGTTGGGTTCTTTGGAGACGATTCGCGAAATCGCGGCGACCGGCGCAACCTCTTTTTCCATCGAATTCATGCCCAGGACCACTCGCGCCCAAAGCATGGACGCCCTTTCCTCGATGGGTACGATCTGCGGTTATAAGGCCGTGCTGATTGCTGCCGACACGCTCCCGAAGATGTTCCCGATGCTGACAACTGCGGCAGGAACCATTACGCCCGCGCGTGTTCTCGTGATCGGCGCGGGTGTGGCGGGACTCCAGGCAATCGCCACAGCGCGCAGACTCGGAGCCGTTGTCTCCGCCTACGACCTGCGGCCGGCCGCCAAGGAACAAGTTCAAAGTCTCGGCGGCAGGTTCGTCGAGCTGCCCATCGAAGCGAAGGACGCCCAGGACGCAGAAGGATACGCGAAGGCGCAGGATGAGGAATTCTACCGCCGCCAGCGCGAGTTGCTGGGGAAGGTGGTCGCCGAAAGCGACGTCGTGATCACAGCCGCCGTGGTTCCAGGCAAGAAATCTCCAGTGCTAGTGACGCGAGAAATGGTTGCGGGTATGGCGCCCGGGTCGGTTCTTGTCGATCTGGCGGCCGAGCGCGGTGGAAACTGCGAATATACAAAGGCCGGCGAGAAAATCGTCGAGCACGGCGTTACGATCATCGGCTATTTCAACTTTGCCTCCACCATGCCCTACCATGCGAGTCAGATGTACGCGCGGAATATCACTGCGTTTCTGCTCCACATGGTCAAGGAAGGAAAACTTCAGCTCAATCTGGAGGATGAAATTATCCAGAGCACCCTCATGACGCAGGGAGGAGAAGTGGTCAACGGGCGGGTACGGGAGTTCTTCTCGCTGCCGCCTCTCGTAGCCGAGCATAAGGAGACAAGATAGCGATGAAGACGGATCTGATTACGAGCCTTTATGTATTCATGCTGGCGGCCTTCATCGGTTTCGAGGTGATCCGCCGCGTATCGCCGCTTCTTCACACACCGCTGATGTCGCTGACGAACGCGCTCGATGCGATTGCCGTGGTTGGCGCAATTATTCTGGCGGGAGAACATAAGAGCACACTGTCCACGGTGCTCGGTACGATCGCGATCGTCGCCGCCACCAGCAACGTTGTGGGAGGTTTTCTTATTACGGACCGAATGCTCAAAATGTTCAAGGCGAGCCGTAACCCGAAACCATGACCTCATTCCCAGCGACTGAAACAATTATCGAGATCACGTACCTTGTCGCGACCGCCCTCTTCATCCTTTCTCTCAAATGGATGAGTTCCCCCGCGACCGCCCGGCACGGCGTCTGGGCCGGCGAGCTTGGCATGCTCCTGGCTGTGGCGGGAACTCTCTTGAATCGCGGAATCGTGGATTACAAGTGGGTTGCGATTGCCCTGGTGCTGGGTTCCATCATTGGCGTTCCCCTGGGGAAAGTCCAGATGACGGCGGTCCCGCAGCGAACCGCTCTCAGCCACGCTTTCGGAGCCCTTTGCGTCACGCTGGTCGGCACGGCGGAGTTCTATCTGCGCGCCCCCGACGTGCCCCGGTTCATGATGTCGGTTCTTTCCATGGAAGTGATTCTCGGCTCGCTGACGTTCACCGGCAGTCTGATGGCCGCGGGAAAGCTGCAGGAGATCTTGCCTCAGCGCCCCATCACGTATAAGGGGCAGAACATCGTCAATCTCGGAATGTTGGCGGCTGCCATTGCCGTGGCTGCGTACCTGGTGAATCATCCCGATCACATGTATTTGTTTCCGATCATTCTGGTGATTCCGCTTTTGTTCGGCGTGCTGATGATCATTCCCATCGGTGGCGCCGACATGCCCACGGTGATTTCCCTGCTGAACTCGTACGCCGGCCTTTCCGCTGCTGCGATGGGATTTGTCCTCGACAGCAAGCTCCTGATCGTTGCCGGCGCTCTGGACGGTGCCTCCGGCCTCATTCTCTCGGTGAACATGTCCAAGGCCATGAATCGCTCGTTTTCGAATGTTCTTTTCGGGGCATTCGGGCAGGAGCCGGCCGCCGCCAAGGCCGGGCAGGAGGAGCGCGCGGTCCGGAGCGCGACGCCCGAGGAGGCTGCCGGAATTCTCGCTGCGGCGAGCAAAGTGGTGATCGTGCCGGGCTACGGCATGGCCGTGGCGCAAGCGCAGCACAAGGTGCGCGAGCTCTATGACATCCTGACCAAGCGCGGCGTGGACGTGAAGTTCGGCATTCACCCCGTGGCGGGACGCATGCCCGGCCATATGAACGTGCTTCTGGCCGAAGCCGACATCCCTTACGACAAGCTCCTCGACATGGATGAAATCAACGGTGAGCTTCCGCAGACCGATGTGGCGTTAGTCATCGGCGCCAACGACGTCACCAACCCCGCCGCGCGCACCGATGCAGGCAGCCCCATATTTGGAATGCCGATTCTCGATGTCGACAAGGCGCGCACCGTGATGGTGATCAAACGCAGCATGGCGGCAGGCTTCGCCGGAATCGAGAACCCACTCTACTACCTCGACAAGACCTTGATGCTCTTTGGCGACGCCAAAGGCTTCGTAGGCTCAATCCTCCGCGAGCTTTCCGGCGGCGGCAGCCACGGGTAGCTCCCGCCCCGCTTGACTCACAACAATACCGCCCACCTGCCGCTGCGCGGCACATGGGACGCCCGCGAAACCGGTGCATTCACTCGGCTCTGACATTCGAACCGAATGAAAAACTACGGGCAGGTGGCCGAAATCATCTTGACCCCAGTTATTTTCATATAGTGGGGGGCCTTCGGTACCTTACTGTCCGCCTCTGCATCCTTCGTGGGCACAGCCGTGCCGGTGAGCTCGACTTTGTGGCCGACATGCGGGGCCAGGTTGGCGGTTGACGACACGATCCCGACCGACTTCGGTCCCTTCTCCAGGTCGGTGAGCACATACGTGCCGGCTTCAGTGCCCTTCGCCAAGCATCCGGTCATGCTGTGTTCTTTTGGAGCCGCGTCTTGGGCCCGGACGCCCAGCGCTAAGGTAATCGCGCATGAGACGAACAAAGCCAAAACGATTGAGTATTTCACACGATCCTCCTGTAAACGGAAATTGTCGATCTCAACTTCTGGGCAGAACAATAGGTCCGTCGCCCTCTCGTGTCAAGCTCAGATCACGCGGGCAAGAGTTTGATGCGCGGGTACCCCGTCCTTGCGGTCTTTGCAAGGGCGGGATTTTCGGACCCAATTTCGGCAGATCACTGAACAGGATCGATTCGGATCAAACCCATCTCCCCGTTCGAATAGAACGAAAAACTGTTCCACGGCCATTCTTTCGGGTGAGACACGAGACCGCGCTTCACCGGATTCATGTGCATGTACTGGGGCTTCTCAGCAATTTTCTTCTGACTCCAGACATTGAAATCGTAGAATCGTTTTTCCCAGAATTGCGGCGGCGAGCGGCCCATCCTTTCGCGACGTTGCGAAAGGGTGGGGTCTCTAGTTCTTGGTGTTGAAACCTTCGCTTTAACTTTTGAGTGTGGTTCGTTGGGAAATGGTAGGGGCGGTGGGGATCGAATCCATCGCCCGACGGCCGGATCACTTTACAAGATACAGGGGCCGTGGTATTGAGTGCGAGGTTCTGTTCGCGCTCCTGTTGCACAAGGAAGCGGATTCCGGAATTGTCCTTCGCATGGGACCACGCTAGGGGGGAGAGATGTCCAAGTCAAACAAGCAACAACCTCCAAAGAAGTTGGTACAAAGGCGGGAATTCCTTGGCGGCGCAGCCACGATGGCGGGTGCAACCTTCATCGGACGCGCGGCCGGATCGCCCTTGCTCGGCTTGCCGGCCTCCGCCCCGGCTGATCCGGCGCCGCCACCTGGAATGCCTGCGGCGACCGAACGCAAGATGAAGCGCTGGCAGGAGCAGCGCTGGCTGCTCGACACAGTTGTTCAGACGGTCGGCATCGAATGGGATCAGGCTCGCGTCGCTTATACGCTGGGGCCGTGTGGACCGGACGCGACGGCGGACTTCAACGGCGTGCGGGGCCGCGTGCGCAAGTTTAACGACATCGCGCGCGAGTACGCTCGCGCCGCCGTGCGCCGCGAAAAGATGGCGCGGCAGTTCGAATCGGAAGGACGCACGATCGCGGCGCGCGAAAACTACTTCATCGCATCGCTGCTCTATGGGAGCGCGCAATGGCCGATCTACGAGAATACCCGCGAAAATATTGCACTCAACGAGAAGAAAGTCGCCTGCTACTCGAAGTACATTCAGTATGCGGACCACACAATCCGCAAGGTGGAAGTCCCGTTTGGCGGCAGCGGTAAGTCGTTGCCGGGATATCTTCACCTGCCGCCCGCCCGGCCGTCGGGCCGGATTCCTGCAGTATGGTCCATCAGCGGGATGGACAGCTTCAAGGAGCTGTCCGTCGCGCTCTACGGAGACAAGCTGCTCGAGCGGGGCATCGCGGTGCTGGCCCTCGAAGGGCCGGGTCAGGGCGAGTGCTGCGTCCGCGAAATCCACCCTACAGCGACGAACTGGATGCAGGCCGGCCCCGCCGTACTGTCGTGGCTCCGTTCTTCGACGGAAGTCGATCCGGACCGCGTCGCCCTCCAGGGCACAAGCATGGGCTCGTTCTGGGGAACGCAAGTTGCCTCAGTCGATGACCGCCTGAAGGGCTGCGCCGTGCGATCCGTGTGTCATGAGCCCGGCGCCAACACAATTTTCAATATGGCCTCGCCGACCTTCAAGCTGCGGTTCATGTATATGACAGGTTTCAGGGACGAGGGGGAATTCGACAAGTTCGCGCAAACGCTTTCGCTGAAAGGCATCGGCGAAAAAATCAAATGTCCGTACTTGATCATCGCCGGCGAGGACGACCACCTCAGTCCGATCGAATACACTTACGATTTGCTGGAGACCGTCTCGGCGCCAAAGCAATTGCTGTTGTACGAAGGCGCCGATCACGGGCTGGGCGGCTCAACCTCTTCTGCCCTCGGGCCGTTCGCACCCACGTTCCTCGCGGATTGGCTCAAGGAACGCGTGGATAGCAAGCCCATGCAAACCAAGCATATGAAGGTGGACGCTACCGGTCAGGTGCACGAGTCCACGTTTGAGGAAGCGCGCAAGGCTCTCTCTATACCAATCCTGGTGTAATTTGGCGCGCGCGCAGGCGCGAGCAGCCACACTTTCCAAATGCCGATTCTCGATGTCGGCAAGAGGCGCACCGTGAGGGTGACCCAACGCGGCGTGCCGGCAGGATGCGTACCTTATTCCTCCACCCTGAACCGCAGAGGCTTGATGAAAATTTTATCGCCCACCTGAATGGAAATATTGTAATCGCCTGATTTGACCTGAGGAACTTTCACGACGATCTTTTCCGCGCTCTGTTCCACGACCGTAGCCTTATAATCGGTCTTGTCGTCGGATAGGTATACAGCGGAGACGGCGTTTTTCCCCAAGTTCTCTCCCATCACGCTCACGTTGTCATTCACCTTCCCAGACGACGGCTCCACGCTCGTCACCTGCGGCGTGCTCTGCGCAAGGATTAACGGGGACAGCAAGACAGCTGCGGCCAGAAAAACCAATCTCCTTCGTGTGTCTCTCATACGATTGCGCTTGCCTCTTTCCGTCGCGATTGTAAGAGAGACGATCTCGCCTGGGCCTGAAAGATTGGCTGGGGTCTTCTCCATGGGTCCACCTCTCAGATCTAAATAGAAAATTCTGCTTTCAAATCTATTCTTGAGCAGGACCATACGCCAGCAGCCCCGGCGTGTCAATGCGCACAACGCCGTTTCCCCGTGTTCTGGTTGTCGCAGGCGGTACTCGGGAGAATCTTGAATTGAATGCTGGTCCGTTGCGAGCGATGGCAAGGCAGGCGCGAACAGAATCTCGGATTTTAATGATAATGTTCCGATCACGTTTGAGGTGTCGTATGATTGCGTTGCGAACGACAGCTCGGCGTGCTTCACCTTTGTTGTGTTCTGCGCGGAGGGCACAATGCGTCTTCCTGGTATCATCGCGGCCCAAGTGATTTCTCTGGCCCTTTTACTATCGCTTTCCGCATCCCCGGCACAGGACCAATCGAAGACTGCTGAAGCGGATTCAGCGGCGATCAAATAGGTCTTCACCGATTTCTACGAAAATTTCACACGCCACGACGCCCATGCCGCGGCCATGAACTTTGCCGCAGACGCAGACTTCACAAATATGCGCGGAATTCACTGCCACGGCCGCAAGGAAATCGAGGAGTGGCTGGCGTCTCTGTTCGCAGGCAATCTCAAGGATTCACATCGGACAGATATTGTGAGGAGCATTCGCTTTTTCACGCCGCAACTCGCGTCCGTCGATGCCGACACCGTCATCACCGGAACGAAAGCGGCCGACGGATCAGAGATCCCGCCTCGCAAGGGCCTCATGATTGTCACGATGACAAAGCAGGACGGCCGCTGGATGATTAGCACTTTCCACGAGGCGGAATTTCCTGAGGCTCGCGCTGGTTCGGCCAATAGTCCCGCGAGCAACCCCCCGAATAAGTAGGCCGCTATCGAGCAGACGTTGTGTTTATCCACCGAGACGTTTCTGTTTTTCTAATCTCCTCACGTGGCGGACATTCTAATGTATTTTTACAAGGGTACATAAACACCTTGACATTTACTGTGGCACGGTGCTAAAGGCATCCTCATATCACTGGGGTCGGGCCCTTACCAACTCCCGATCAGGGCTGCTTTTTGTCCCTGACGGGTACTTTCACGCCTTCAGAAAGAATTGGAATCGGACATCACTTTGCGGGGGTGCAAGGATGAGTTCTCTAAAGTCAATGTTTAGTCTATTGCTCCGTGCACATGCGGCGAGAGCGATTCAGGTGTTGTGTTTGAGTGTTGGGGTGTTTCTGGTTTGTGTTCCCCTGTTCTCACAGGGCAATCAAGGCCGTATTCTGGGAGCGATTACGGACCAAAGCGGCGGCGTCATTGCCGGCGCCACCGTGTCCGTCAAGGATGTGCAACGAGGCATCTCGCGAGATCTGACCACGGGCGACGCCGGAGAGTACAACGCTCCCAACTTGGTTCCTGGCACGTACTCGGTTCGCGCCGAGGCCAAGGGGTTCAAGGTCGTGGAGCGCCAGAACATTCTGCTGGAGGTCGGCAAGGAGATTCGTGTTGACCTTTCGCTCCAGCCGGGCGAGGTCGCGCAAACGATCACCATCACCGAAGCGCTTCCCATGGTGGAAACTACGAACGCTACCCTGGGCGGAACGCTCAGCAACCAGACGATCAATGACCTGCCATTGAATGGCCGCAACTACATCAACCTGCTCACACTGCGCCCGGGAATGAATGTTTACGCCGGTGGCGGCTCTCAAACCCGCTCCGCCAATGGGACCCGCGCGGGTGATATTGGCTATCTGTTGGATGGTGTGAAGCACGACGAATCATTCATGGGCGAGAGCGTTCTCAACGCGGCCATTCCCGCGGGCGATTCGTCCACGTCGCTGCCCATCGACGCCATTCAGGAATTCAATACCGAGCAAAATCCGAAGGCGGAATTCGGTTGGAAGCCCGGCGCTATCGTCAACGCGGGGTTGAAGTCGGGTACCAACAGTCTTCACGGCACCGCGTTCGCCTTTGGCCGGGACACCGCGCTGGATGCGCGCAACTTCTTCAACACGCCGGACCAGACAAAGGCGCCCATCGGCCTGGAGCAGTTCGGCGCCAGCCTTGGCGGAGCCGTCAAGAAAGACAAACTGTTCTACTTTGTGAACTATGAGGGCCAGCGCTATAGCGTGGGAGACTCGCTGAAAGCGGGCGCCCCCGCCACGGTTTCATTTCCCTCAGCCGTGGACTCATCCTGCACCGGGCTGCTACTTGGCCTTCCAGGCAATTGTGCGAAGAGCCTTGTCGATGCCTGTAAAGATGTTGGATTTTCCAATGTGACGGCGCTTAGCGCGCAGATCGCGGGCCTCAACTCGGATTGTTCGATTAAGCCCGCGAACTTTACCCACGGTGCAAGTGAATCTCTCTTCCCGACAACAACGGGCCCAAACGGAGTGATAATTGGCATGACGAGTGTCAACTCACAAAACAACGGGGTCGCGAAGATTGACTACCACATCAGCGATCACCACGCGCTGTCCGGCATGTTCTTCCGCGGTGTAGGCGGCGGATCGTGGCATGATAATGCTTGGGCGGTGGGGGCTAGTGGCTCCAGTAACTCCCCGTGGGCATCAAGCCTGTGGGGCTACATTCTGGTGGGCTCCGGGGCCTGGACCTGGACCCCGAATTCGACGCTGGTGAATGAACTCCATGTGGGCTACACCCACTTCCACCAGACGTATGATTCTAACGACGCCAACGTGAACCCGCTCGCCTATGGCATTAACACGGGCGTGACCGATCCGCGGCTTTTTGGCTTCCCGCTCATGGGGGTGAATGGCAACTTTATTGGCACTTTCCGCCTGGGGGGCAATTGGCCCAAGCACATCGGGCCCGACGCCACCTTGCAGTTTTCGGAACACGTCTCGGTTTCGCGCGGTAAGCACACGTTCAAGTTCGGCGGGGAAATCAATCAAACCGCAGCCAATGTGTTCATCACGACCAACGGCAAGGGCAGGATCAGATTCAGTAATCTCGAGAGTTTTCTGAAGGGCAATGTAAAAAGCAGCGGTTCTAAGCTCTTCACTGGCGAACCTCAGGTGCATCTGCACAACGCGTCGTTTGGTGCATTCCTGCAGGATGATTGGCGAGTCACCCCGAGGCTTACTTTGAACCTTGGAATGCGTTACGAACTCCCCACGGTCTTTGGGGAGCGCGACAATAAACTCGGCAACTTCGACCCGAGCTCCCCTACGGGACTTGTACAGATTGGCTACGGGGAGACCGCGACTTTTCATGGCGATCACAACAATTTCTCGCCCCGCGTGGGCTTTGCGTGGGACGTGCGCGGCAACGGGAAGACCGTCATCCGCGGCGGCGGCGGCATCATGTATGAGACGGTACCCCTTATTACCTTCATTGCCGTAGCCAACCTGCTTGGACTCAACCAGGTGCCCACGGGCGCGACCCAAATTTTCTGTTCAGCGAACCCTTGCGTGAGTGGCAGCACACAGATCAGCAGGCCGGGTCCGGGCAACATGGGGGTAGTCAGCGTCAACGTACCCGGCAGCGCGCTCACGCCCGGTTGGAAAGCTCAAACCGCCGCCTGCGTCAGTGATGCCATAAGTGCTGGAAGTACAGCCTGCGGCAGCATCTTCCCCCAAAGCATTTTCAATCTCCAGTGCGGCGATGGCCTGACCGTACCGGGAGCGGCGAACCAGGATCCCGCCCCCTGCAACACGGAGGCGGTGGATCCGAATATGCGGACCCCCTATATCAGCACCTGGACACTGACCATCCAACGAGCGATCACGAACAACATGTCCCTGGAGGTCGCCTATGTGGGCAACCACGGCACTAAGTTGTTGGGCTTCGCTGACATCAACCAGCCTCCTCTCGGTTCCTGCATAAACGCCAATAATGGCGATGCGCAGTGCATTCAGTCCCACCGGCCTTTCTATAGTACAGCCACAAACCCGTACCACAAAAGCTTCCCATACCTGGCGGAGATCGACCGCCTTTCCAATCTGGACAAGTCCAACTACAATGGCCTGCAGGTGACCCTTACCCAGCGCCCCACCCATGGGCTGTCGTTCCTGGCGGGTTACACCTACTCGCATTCCCTCGACGACGCTTCGAACAACTTCAATGGCATTCAGTTGCCGCCGGATAGCGCTCACCCGACGGCGGGACTTTACGGGAACAGCGAATTCGACGTCCGGCATCGCCTCACCCTCACGACCACCTATCTGATCCCCGGGAAAAAAGGGCTGGGACAGCTCCTCGAAGGCTGGCAACTCAATTCTGTCGTGACCCTGCAAACTGGGACTCCCTGGGGTTCGCGAGACACGAGTGACGACTTCAGCGGAACCAACCAGGTGAACGAGCTCGACTCCTTTGGCCAACACTGGAGTTTCTTCGGAAACCCCAGCGACTTCACGTCCGGCCCCAACCCTCTTCCCTTCTACGATTCCGGCATGCCGGCCGCCTGTTTGGGACACCCCAATACGGACCTCTCATTCGGCTGCTACGCAAAGGGGGGTTCCGCCTTGGTCGCTCCAGCCCAAGGGACGCTCGGCAATGCGGGGCGCAACATCTTCCGCGACTCGGGGTTCAAAAACTGGGACGTTTCGGTGGTCAAGAATTTTAAATTCAAGGAGCGCCTCACCGCCCAGTTCCGCACCGAGTTCTTCAATGTTCTCAACCATCCGATCTTCACCAACCCCAACGGGCCGGCACAGGCCGGCTTCGATGATCCTTCAGGCGACAATTTTGGCTGCGGCTGCAACACGCCTGACCAGGCCGCTCCCAATCCCGTGCTTGGGACGGGGGGCGCCCGCTCGATCCAGTTGGGCTTGAAACTCATCTGGTAGTCAGTAGGGATAGATTCGAAAACAAAGGGGCCGGATGTAGTCCGGCCCCTTTCCCATTATTCCGGCGGGCTTCAAGTGGAGCCCGCACCCGATGCGGCAGCGATGTGTGATCAAGGTTGTGTTCTTTCGTGGTTGAGTGGCTGAAGGACTTGGCATCCTTCACGATGAAGCAGGGAGGGAGCACTATGTACCTGATGGATTGCTGGTCCGCTCTGCGCCGAAACGTAGCGGTGCCGATGATCGTTCTACTCGCGGCCGGATCCGCGGCTGCACAGATGGCGCCGACGCGCACGCTCGAAGAACTTAAGGCGGAGACGCAAAAGCGTGTCGACCGGAATCTTACTCCTGCGGGGGGCCTTAAATCTGAAGACGCGCGCGAGGCGCTCGCGAATCTGCATAGCCTGGACCGCGACGATTGGGCGACGGCATGGCGCGCCGTCGCCGAGCGGTATGGGAAACGCGCCAAGAGCGAGGAGGCCAGCAACAAGAGCAAAGACGCACAGGCGGATTACCTCCTGGCATGGCGCTACTATTCGTTCGCCCGCTGGCCGGTGCCGAACTCGCCTGGCAAGCAGCAGGCCTATCAGAATGCTCTCGCTGCCTTTCGTGACTACGCGCGGTTCCTCGATCCGCCTCTCGAATCGGTACGCATTCCCTTCGAAGGCAAAGAAATTGTGGGATATCTTCGGCTCCCGAACGGCGTCCGGCCAGCGCCGCTCGTACTCGTGATCAGCGCACTCGACTCCCGCAAGGAGGACGGCGTTCAGGCAGACGCAGCCCTGATTCGCAACGGCATCGGTTTTTTCGCAGTGGACATGCCCGGCACCGGAGAGGCGCCGATCAAGGCCGACGTGGGAGCTGAACGAATGTTCTCGCGCGTGCTCGACTATCTGGCGACACGCCCGGAAGTGGACAGCAAGCGCATCGCAGTCCGGGGCAACAGTTGGAGCGGCTACTGGGCGGCGAAGCTCGCCTATGTCGAGCGGACACGCATCCGCGGTGCTGTTGTGCAAGGCGGCCCGGTGCATGATTACTTCACCCCGGAATGGCAGAAAGAGGCGCTCGGCACGCCCGAATATTTGTTCGACCTGTTCGCCGCGCGCGCCTCGGTATACGGTGTTAAGACCCTAGATGAATTTCTCGCCTACGGCCCGCGCTTATCGCTGAAGGAAGAGGGCTTCCTCGGCAAGCCTTCGGCGCCAATGTTGATTGCCAACGGCGAAAAGGATAGCCAGGTGCCGATCTCCGATCTTTATATACTGCTTCACTCGGGCGGTTCGGCTAAAGACGCCTGGGTCAATCCTAACGGCATGCACACGGGACGTTCGGAGGAGTGGCCCAATTCTAGGATTTTCGAAGAAGTCGTCCTACCCTGGATTAAGCTTCGGCTCGAACCTGCGACCGAGGGTAAACGCGCGCAAGACGGCGGATAGTTTCGGTGTAGCCTACAACCACGGGTCAGGTCGGAATCTGAACATTGCATTAACTGGAGGTATCCGATGCGGAGAACGAATTGGTTTGCTTTGTTTCTCTTTTGCGGTGCCGCGCTGGTGACTTTGGCGACGGCCGCTGCGCCGCAAGGCTCTGGGTATCATTTATTGAAGAAGGTGACGCTGGGCGGTGAAGGTGGCTGGGATTATCTCACCGCGGACTCGGCCACGCACCGCGTCTACCTTTCGCGGGGAACACACGTGATGGTCGTAGACGCCGACGGCGCAGTTGTGGGCGACATCCCCAACTTGCAGGGAACTCATGGCGCCGTAATCGCAACAGAGTTTGGCCACGGATTCACAAGCAACGGCGGCTCGAACTCGGTGACGATGTTCGACCTCAAAACGCTCAAGGCCATAAACGAAGTGAAGCTGCCTGACGCTCAGGGACCGGATGGGTTCATGTACGATCCGCTATCGAAGCGCGTCTTCATCTTCAATGGGCGTAGTCATGACACGACGGCGGTGGACGCGAAAACAGGTGAGGTCGCTGGCACGATCGCTCTCGGCGGCAAACCGGAAGCGGCACGGACCGATGGCGCTGGCCACGTCTGGGTGAATATTGAAGACAAGGCGCAGCTCGTCGAGTTCGATTCGAAGGAGCTCAAGGTGCTCAACACCTGGCCTCTGCCGAACTGCGAAGAACCCACCGGAACGGGCATCGATCTCGCTCACAAGCGGCTGTTCATCGGATGCCACAGCCAGCAGATGCTGGTGGCGAGCTACGACGGCAAAATCGTCGCCAGCGTGCCCATCGGGCAGGGCGTGGATGCCGGCGACTTCGATCCATCCACAGGACTGGCATTTGCCTCCTGCGGCGACGGCACGATCACCGTGGCGCACGAAGATTCGCCGGACAAATACACGGTGGTGCAGACCATTTCGACACAGCGCGGCGCACGGACCATGGCGCTCGACCCATCAAATCATAATATCTATACAGTAACTGCGGAATTCGGCCCGGCGCCAGCCCCTACTGCCGAGACCCCTCGCCCGCGGCCGGTCTTAGTTCCCAATACATTTACGCTGCTCACTTACGGCCGGTAGGCCGTCGTATAAAGCTGTTCACTTCGCCGACACCGCAACCCGCCCCAACCCGTACCAAAACAGAAGTTTTGGTACCGGACTCCAAGAGGACGCAGTCTCTACCGGGCCACTCGGATCTTGGGACGCCACTCAACCCTTCTGCTTGCGCGATGACGGGCTCGCAACATCGCGCTGTGGAGCGAGTCGCCGGAGTTTCGCTCTTAAATGTTCTCTAGTGGGAATACAGCGCAACAGGTGGACGTGTCAACTGACTGGCTTGTCAGAACTTAAGAAAACAGTTGGTGGGCCCGCCAGGATTCGAACGTGGGACCGACGGATTATGAGCTCGCTTAAGGAATTACTCCCATCATCCCTGAATTGCGCGTGAGTGCGTCCGACGCGGGTCCTGAAATTTTGAAATTCCGCGCTACCCCACTCCTTTTCTCCCAGTATGGGCATGCCATCAAGGCAAAGGACATCGAGAGAACTGAAAAGATGGGCGTGCCCGTGGCGGCCCGTCATCTCGTCAACGTTTTGCAAAAGAGTGCACCACACAACGAATTAGAGCGGGGTTCGACTAAGTAGTTGGTCACCAGCTTGCCGGGATTCTTCTCATCTCGGCAAGCTGCCGATCTCCCTCAAGTAGATCAGCGAAGTCCTAAACCGAACACGCCCCTGAGGCCATGAGAAAGCAGCCCTGAACCAACCTTTGTGCATCGGATGTGTTTTGGCTACGGGGTTTTTCTGTCAGACTTGAAGGGCGCCCCAGTTATCAGAGAAGACCATGTCGCCTTATTCGTGTAAGACAACTGTCAGCAATGACTTATTGACTCTGATCTTACCGTCGTATTCGATAAAACCCAGTTTTTTGAATTTGTTTATGAAGAAATTCACGCGTGGACGCGTGGTCCCGATCATCTTCGCCAGAGTTTCCTGGGACACTTTCAGCAGGATGCGGTCCGGCTGTTCTTGTTTCCCATAGTGTGCGAGAAGCAGGAGCGTGCGCGCTAAGCGCTTTTCACTCGAGTTGAAGAGTTGATCGATCAGATCCTCTTCGACTCGGATATTGTGCGCGAGCATATAGGCGATGAAATGATCGGATAACTCATGCTCTGCGTGGAGTACGCGCAGCAGTTCGTTCTTGTCGATGACGAGAATAGTGGTCGGCGCAATCGCTGTAGCCGTGCCTATCCGGACTGACTGGCCCGCCATGCATCCCTCGCCAAAAAAGTCATTCGGACCAAACATCGCGACCACAGCTTCCTTTCCGGACCCATTCACCACAGAGAATTTCACGCCGCCCTTCTGGACGTACATGACGCTGTCCGCCGCCTCACCCTGAGAGTAGATCGGTTCGCCTCTCCGATATTCTGCAATTTGTCTCGCCACTCCTGCGGTATCGAGAAAGACCTGCGGATCGAAAGAGTTGATCTTCTTGGATTTTGTGGATTTCTTCGTTTTCATATTCAAGTGGAAATACCGCCTCTTCAAATCGCCTCAGGCCCCCTTTTAGGTTACCAAGAAGATGCCTCGCAGGACTGTATAAGAGAGCACAGTCAACTGTTTTGACGGCTTTAGTCGATAGTGTTCAATATTGCACAGACAACAAGAGTCAGGACTTGATATATGCATGAGGCGCTGACAGATTCTGTTGACTCTGAAACTTGGAGTTGGTATGTTTCTGCGGTCGCTGGTAGAAGCGTGGAACGCTTTGTAACTGGCGTCGCCCGCGTTTCAGCCGGATCGAGGATCACCGAGAAATGGGTCTCTTTAAACCTGTGCCGAACGCACAACCACACCTGTCGGGCGCTTACTCAACTTGACTGGGCAGGTCAGTAGTCTTGCGCGTGGCCGCCGGAAAATTGCGATTGGTATTGCACTGCACCGTCATCGGTGAATCGGATGAAAGAGAGGAATCTCAAATGTGGAATTTCCAGCATAACAAGGTGTGGTCTCGAGACCTCGGGATGGCATTTCTACTTGGCCTTTTCATGGTTCTGGCCGGATGCGGTCGAGAGCAAGCGGCCATCACGGCGCCCACGCTGAGCTCGATCAGTCCGAATAACGGCGCACAGGGAGCGAGCGTGTCCGTCACGCTAACGGGATCAGGTTTCGCCTCGGGAGCCACGATCAACCTGGGCGGGACGGGGATCACTGTCAGCAACACGGCGGTGGTGAGCAGCACGCAGATTACCGCGACATTTGCCATCGCCGCGAATGCTCCGCCCGTCGCTCAGAATGTCACCGTGACGACTGCAGGCACGACCACCAATGCGCAGACGTTCACGGTGACCGGAATCGCGCCCAGAGTCAGTTCCACGAATCCTGCTAATTTTTTCGACTGTGTGCCCATCAACAGAAAAATCACCGCAGCCTTTACTAAGGCGATGGACCCTTTAACGATCACTACAGCAACGTTTCTGGTGACAGGCACAATTCCTGTAACAGGAACAGTAACCTTGGATGCGACAAACAACATCGCAATCTTTACGCCAAGCAGCACTCTTGGTCCCGATAGCATATACACTGCCACGATCACCACCTCGGCCAAAGACACCACGGGCAATTCACTGGCAAGTAACTTCTCATGGAGCTTCGAATCATGTACTACCGCAGACGCCACCGCACCGACGGTGACTTCCACAGTCCCCTTGAATCTTGCCACATCGGTGCCGATCAACCAGAAAATCACCGCAACATTCAGTGAGGGGATGGACTCTAGAACGTTGACCGGAACAACCTTTAAGGTGACATCTGGCACACCTGCCGTGGCCGTGGCCGGAACAGTCAGCTACGCGGGCAATGCTGGCGCAATTGCAACCTTTACACCAGCGAGCAATCTCGCAATCAGTACGCTCTTTACGGCCACAATTACAACCGGAGCTAAAGACCTCGCAGGCAATGCATTGGCAGCACCGTTCGTATGGACCTTTACAACGGGTATAGCCATAGACAGCGCTCCACCGACGGTGACTTTAACAGTCCCTGCCAGTGCTGCCACCGGTGTGGTTCTCAACCAGGCAGTCAACGCAACGTTCAGTAAGGCCATGGACCCCTTAACGATCAGCACAGCGACGTTTACGTTGGTAACTGGCGGTTCTCCCGTAACTGGAACCGTTTCCTATGATGTACCAAGCCGCGTCGCGACTTTCACGCCAGTGAGCAATCTCTTACCCAATACCCTATACACGGCCACGATCTCAACTGGGGCCAAAGATCTGGCAGGCAATGCACTGGCAAGTGGCTTGAAACCGAATCCATGGAACTTTACAACAGGTGCAACAATAGGTACACCGCCAGTCAACCTTGGGTCGGCCGGGACTTTCGCGGGGGCAGGCGGGAGTGCCGCCGGGATAACCAACATGGGGCTTAATACCGTGGTTAATGGCGATATTGGGACCACCGGTGCTTCTACTTTGATAACCGGATTCCACGATCTTTCGGTTCCGTATGTGGGTACGCCGACGTTTTCAGGATGTTCATATACGGAAACGCCGAGTAACGCCGGATTGGTCAATGGCGCGATAAACACTGCTCCCGGGACAAGTATTCCTACAAGTTTTTGTCCCAATGAAGGAAGTGCTGCCACATTCGCGGCGGCGCAAAAGGCCCTGGCGGACGCGCAAACCGCGTATAACGCCCTCGTTGCAATGCCATCCACCGGAGATCCAGGCGGCAACCTAGCCAGCCAAACACTCGCTCCTGGCGTCTGGAAGCCCGCGGCGGGCTCGCTTCTGATACAGGGAGGGGATCTCACCCTTGACGCCAAGGGGGACGCGAACGCCGTCTTTGTCTTCCAGATGGCGTCCACACTGACTGTCGGCGGCCCCGGGGTTGCGTTCCCTCAAAGCGTCATCCTGATCAACGGCGCCCAGGCCAAGAATGTCTTTTGGCAGGTTGGCAGTTCCGCCACGATTAATGCCGCAGGAGGCGGCACTTTTGTGGGAACCATCATCGCCGCCCAGGGAGTTTCAATCTCTACCGCCGGAAACAACGCCCCGAACCAGATAGTGACGGTGAACGGCAGAGCCATAGGCCTGAACGCGGCGGTCACAATTGTGAACACCGTCATCAACGTGCCTCTGCCGTAAGGCATGAGGCATTCGGCTGGAAACAGCACGAGCAGTGCTCGATAGCAGAAGCGGGGGCACTTCGGCCCCGCTTCTGAGTGAACAGGCACGATTCAGGAGGCGACAATGAGGTTAGGATGGCGGCTGTTTGCCACAATGGCGGTTGGTTTCTTACTCGTGCCTGCACTCCGTGCGGACAACACGGAAAAGGCAGTAACCACAGCGAATACAGTAACCACAACGAATGATGAGGCTGTCAATTCCCGCGTGGCGCCCGACGCCGCAGGCGAGGCCACACCGACTGCCCCCACGCCAGCGCCCGTGCCGCAATCAAGAGGAGCAAGAGGACGAGGGGGCAGCAATACGCCCAGGGTTGAGCTCTTTCTGGGCTACTCGTTTTGGCGGGCTGTGCCGCCGACCTACGCTGAAAACCGGATCGCCTGGACGCATGGCGGCAGCGCGTCTCTCGCTTTAAACTTGAACAATTGGATGGGGCTCGTTGCCGACTTTGGTGGCTACCACGTCACTAGGTTCGGCCCGGGCGCGCCTCCGACTGGCGGCGTAGTGCCTGCTGATGGGAATGTCTTCTCCTACCTCTTCGGTCCGCGCTTTTCCTCGCGGAAGTCCGAAAGGATCACTCCCTTCGCCCAAGTTCTGTTTGGAGTCGCGCACGCCAGTCCGGTGACGCTCTCCGGTTGTACAGGTGTTGGTTGCACGCCTCTCCCTTCCGAGAACACTTTTGCCATGACCGCCGGTGTCGGAGTCGACCTCAAGGTAAACCGCCATATCGCCATCCGCCTCTTTCAAGCCGAATATTTGATGACCCGGTTCGCGGATATTTCCGCCAACACGGGAGAAAGAATAAGGCAGAACAACGTGCGCCTCTCGACGGGACTCGTGTTTCGCTTCGGCTCGATGGGCCCGCCGCCAGCGGCAGCCGCTGCGGCTTGTTCGGCGGAACCGGCAGATGTTTTTGCCGGCGAGCCTGTGACCGGAACTGCCACTGGTCCAATTTCAATCCCAAGCGCACTATCCAATACAATTGGAGTGGCACCGGAGTGAGAGTTGCCGGTACCAATGCTTCCACCCAGATTGACACCACTGGATTGCAGCCCGGCTCTTACCAAGTAAGTGCAAACTTGAGCGATGGCAGCAAGACTGGCGTTGCCTCCTGCATGGCCAGGTTCAATGTGAAGCAGCCGCGTCCGCCTGTGATTGCATGCTCGTCAGACCCGGGAACCGTAAGGACAGGCGGCACCGCTACGATCCGCTCAAACGCCAGCAGCCCCGATAACCGCAGGCTGACCTACAGCTACAGCGCGAGCGCGGGCAACGTCTCCGGTGCTGATACGACCGCCACGTTGGATACAGGGGGCGCACAACCAGGCCGTATCACGGTCACTTGCAACGTAAGCGATGACCGCAATCTCACGGCGTCGTCCACCACCATGGTGAACGTGGAAGCTCCGCCGCCACCGCCTCCTCCTCCTGCTCCTGCCCCACAGATCAAGGAGTTGGAAGCCAAGCTTGCCCTCCACAGCATCTATTTTCCAACGGCTCAGCCATTTACGTCGAATCCCAACGGGGGCTTGGTCCCGAGTCAGGAGCAGATCTTAGTGACTCTGGCACAGGACTTCAAAGAATATCTGAAATACAGGTCTGATGCCCACTTGATTATCGGTGGCCATGCAGACCCCCGCGGCTCGGAGGAATACAACAAGAGTCTTACGGAGCGACGCGTGGGAAGCACCAAGAACTCCCTGGTGGGACACGGCGTCCCTGAGGACCACATTGAGACGCGGTCGTTTGGCAAAGAGGACCAACTGACTGCCGACCAGATAAAGGTTCAGATAGCAGAGAATCCCGACTTGAGTCCGGCCGACAGGCAACAAATGCTGAATAATCTTCAGGTGATGGTCCTGGCCAACAATCGGCGCGTGGACGTCACCTTGAATACCACCGGACAAGAGTCCACTCATCGGTACCCGTTTAACGCGAGAGATTACTTGGCGCTGATTAACACCAAGAATGTAGAAAAAAAGCCACCAGTCAAGAAAAAGCCCTGAAGGTAACGGCGGAACGCGGCCTACAATTGATAAGGCATTAGCTTTGGTAGGGAATATCGGGGGGCATGGACGCGCCCCCCGACCTCTCTCGAGTCAGATGTCATTCGTCCCAAATCACGTGTGGAATCTGACCTCTCATTTTTCATCTGTGTAATCCGAAAACAAGAACCGTCTAACGCAGTCACTCCTCACTGCCCCGTGGCGCCAGGGCGAGGGGACTGCGTAGTATTTCCTGTTGATTCCCATTGACATGTGTGCTCCCGGAAAACTGCCCAGAAAGACCTTGCGGAAAACTCCTGACGCTTATCTCCTATAAACGGCGAGGAGGAGGCCATCCTTTGTCCGTCGGTGGAGCACGGGCAGCCTGCGTACCGGGCGACGGTAGCTGGAGCGGCAGCCATCGGAGTTGCCTCCGGGGATGGATTTCGAGGCGAACAGTTCCGGCATCAAGGGGATCCCGATTGTAATGCAACTGACCTTAATAAGGTGTCGCTGGCCTGACCAGCCCGAGTTTTCGTACCACGGCGAGTGAGAGAGTCTACATTGAAAGATTTAGCCGGCGTCGCGCCATACGTTCGATCGCCAGATCACCGGGGAGACCTGGCGTCGTCTCGAGCGCTCTTGGCTCTTGGGTGCTCGGCGCAAACGTGAGACGCAAACTCTTTGTTGCGCTGACTTTCGTAGTTCTGCTTCATCTCGTCTAGACTGCTGCCACGCGGCGGACCCGTGGGGCTGAACATCCAGGCGCATTCAGAGCAAGCCCAAGCCTCCATGTGCACGGATTTGATCCACATGATCTGTCTCATATGAGTTTTTTTGGGCTGGCGCTTCCCCCTCCTCTTCAGGAATTTCTCTTCACAATGAAAGTCAATTGCTCCTCTCAGCGACTAAATATATAGGCGTCGGTAGAGGAAGCGTCGAGGGCGCACTCGTATTGGTGCGGGATTCTTTAACAACAGGCTTCCATTTGCGATCGCTTTTGGCCGGCCGGTTTGCTGCCGGAGAGCGTTCTCGGCGACCTCAATTGGAACCTGCTCAAAATGTGTTTCCCTTTTTTGCATAGGTGTGGCTCCTTTAGCTGCGTGCACGGTAGCAGCCCTCAAGTCATACGGGGAAAATCTTTAGTGTGTCTTCGCCTCGACGGAGCGCCCCATTTAAGAGGAATTTAAGCGGCGTTTACGTGACCGAGCAGATTTCTCTGGATGGTGTTGACTGAAGAGGGCACGTCTATGTCGGCGTATTTCTTTCGCACGTGGCACCACCAAGGGGAATTTGAATCTCGTTAACGCGACCGATCCATTTTTCCTGGGTGCCATCGAATCAAGAGGGTACTTTCATGTCTGTATATTTCTGTTGTACTTCACACTACGCCTATGGTATTAGTACGTGGCGTTAGTTATACGTTTGGAGTGCGGGAGGCTTACATTGAATACGAACCGAATCGCAACGCATTTCAGGACGCTGGACCTGGGGGACGTTCCTCATTCACGAGCTGGCAAACACAAGAAAATTGTTACCATGATTCTGCGCGACCTTGCGCAACTTAAGGACGGTGCTGCCCTTAGGGTGCCTCTGGCCGAGCTGGGAAACACCAAGGAAAACGTCCGTTCAGCGTTGAACCGTGCTACTCGAAACGCCAAACGTAATGTCGCCACAGCCACGGACGAGAACTTCCTGTACGTTTGGAACGTAAGCAAGTCCTCTTGAACGCCGCGATGGCCCACGTGGCGCACATGATTCCGGTGGGCTCCAAGCGGAGCCCACACCCGAATGCTCTATCCGGGAATTTTGTGTGCGCGTACAATGAATCTCTTCGGAGCGGGCCCCACAAAATAGAACGGATAACAGGTCACCAGGGTTAGGATCGTGTCACCGGAATCGTCCAGCACCTGCGTGTCCTCAGGCGCGACCACTTGGGTAGAATCCACAAGATAGCGGTACGTGCCGTCTAGCGTCGTCAAGGTGATTTCGTCGTCGTTGTGGATATTGCGCAGCGCCCTGAAAAATGTATCCCGGTGTCCTGCGATCGCGACGTTCCCCTGCTGCCCCGGAAGTGACGTCCCCGCAATGTGCCCGACCGCCCGCCGCAAAGTTCGTCCATCCGTGCCTTCCAGAATCAATGCCGCAAGGCCGATCCTGGCTACTTCGATTCTCCCCAACGCTCCCCCTGGGATCGGAGCGAGAGGCAGATCGCGAACGCCGCCAGCACTGGCGATAACCGGCCGCACGCTGCTCAATTGCTGCTGAAACCGACGGGCTTGATAGGCCTGGTAGAGTTTCGTGTCGAGCAGTACAAAGCCGCTGTAACCCAAGGCGAGAACACCGGCGACCAGGAATACGTCCCGGCACCAACGCAGGAATCGATTGGTACGCGTCGAATGAGACATCTGCCGTACCCTTCGGAGCTTCATGGCCGGTTCTTCTGACCGCCGTCAGACGCGTGAAGATTCGAGGGTGCGGAATAACCGGCACGGGTGCTGACGGACAATCGTCTGCCTCCCGACGTTTCGCGCGCCTTCACATCGATTGCCCGATAGGCCCCGTCTTGCTTCTTGTTCGTCGGTACGAAGGTGATGGTGTATTGGCTGCGAATGTCATGAGCAATCTGTTCACAAATCGGGAGAATTTCCTGCAGAGACTTGGGAAAAAATGCCTCTCCGCCGGAAGCGCGTGACAGTTGCTTGAGCACATGCGGGTTCCGATCCTCGTCGGTCTCGTCAAATATCCCCATTGTGTAAATGACCGCGGTCGACTGATTCACTATGGACATGACTTGGGCCAAGTTGCGCTTGCTGGCGTTGTCGCCCCCATCGCTAACCACGATCAGCACTTTCTTGTCCCATTTGCCCTTCTGCAGTTGCTCGAGGCCAACAGCAATCGCATCGTAGAGGGCCGTCATGCCGGTTATGACAGTCCTGGATAGTGCTTTTTCCAATTGAACCGCATTGTTCGTGAATGGCGAGTTCGCTGGAAGGCCCATCGAAACATGCTCGTTGAAATTGACCACGAATATCTGATCCTCTGGATTGCTGGAGCGTGCAAATGCCAGGGCAGCACCAATCACGTCAGAGTGCTTCGGGCGCATGCTTCCGCTGTTGTCAATCACCAAGCCAACTGTGACGGGGATATCCTCGTGACTAAAAGACTCAATTTGTTGAAGGACTTTATCTTCATAGACCTGGAAGTTTTCCTTAGTGAGTCCAGAGATCGGAGCGCCTTTATGGTCCCTAACACTTGCCCGCAAGACAACCAAGTCCACATTCGTTCGAATCGCGTACGGGCCAACTTGGTTAGGTTGTGGCGCGCCCTGAGACAAGGCAAGCCAGGGTAAAATGATCAGAAGAAGGAACGAAAACAGACAATGTTTTTGAACCGCACGTCGTTTCATGAGCTTTTTCGATTTCGATTGCGCCTTGATTCTCCGGGCATTTTGTGGAATCTGAGCGGTAGTCCCGGATCTCGGACCCTACCGCCCACGAAGACAGGTCAAACTCACCTGTCCTCTCCACAATGCGTGCACATCCCCCTGACTTAAGCAGTTCGCTTTGTAATGATCAGGAGGGTAAAGCCTGCGATCAGCGACAGCAGCCCGATCAACGCAAACAGTGGCAATGAGCTGGCTGTCTGAGGCAGTGCCTGCGCGACGAGCGTGGCCGGCGGGGCTTCTACTACTGCAGCGACTGGAATTTCTTCGCCAGTTGGTTTGATCGCCTCAACCGGTACGCTTCTCAAAGTTTCAACAGGCATCGCTGCTGTTGTTTCGACAGGCATCGCAAGGACGGGTTCCTTTACGATCTTTGCCAGCTCGATAGCTCTTTTCTTTGGGTAAACGAATTCCTGGCCCCAAGTTGCTCCCGGATAAAACCAGGCCTTAATCGCTTCCGGTTGCCCGGCGCCTCGTTCCCCGAACGTCAATACCGTCTTGTCAGTCGATTTCAAACGGTAGTTGGCGATTGCGAGGATGGTTGTAAACACATGTGTTTCGTCTGCGCTGAAGATTTGGACAATGTTCCGATCGGACCACGAGTCTAAAAGCTTAAAAACATACGTGCCGGGCGGCAGGATCTGGGCATCCACACCTGGCACTTCGAAGGGCTCACTGAACGTCATTGTAGTTTTCTTGTCATGCTCATCGGCCTTGACTTGGGGTGCAATTGCCAGGGCCACGAGCACAAAACAGCAAATCATCGCCACAACTTTGAATCGCTTCATTTTGTAACCTCTTTCGTAAGTCGCAGTATATCTACGTTTCTGTTACACAAACTTAATCGCCGCACAGAAATCGAGGCGCTTCGGCTTCTCAGTTCTTGTTGGTTTCGTAAAAACATTGTTCCGCTTTAGGGTCGTCCACCTTTGACCAGATTCTGACTGGCAGATGGAACTACAGCGTTTATACCCTTTGGCATTTCACCTGTCAGTTCAAAACGGCACATGTATCAGATCAAAACAGCTCGTTCCGACGGTGGGCGGAAAACTACGCTTTTAGGCATGCCACAGATACGAAGAGTTTGCGATGGAGATCAATCGTGCAGAACCACGCTCAATAGGCCACTGTGGACGGTCAAGCCGTTGGCGTAATCGATAAAGCCAAGCTTCTTGAACTTCATCATGAAATGGCTGACCCGCGATCGCGTCGTGCCGACCATTTGCGCCAGGTGTTCCTGATTAACTCGTGGGAGGACAGGTTCGGCTCTGCTTTCCTTACCAAAATGTGCAAGCAACAAAAGGATTCGGGCCAGGCGTTTCTCACTGGAATTGAAAAGCTGGTCCACGAGATCCGCTTCATACCGAATGTTGCGTGAAAGCAGGTGTGTGACGAACAATTCCGAGACGTCATGCTGCTCGTGGAGCATGCGAGTCATTAACGGCCGCTCGATCCTGATCAAGGTGCAGTCGGACATCGCGGTAGCCGTTGCGATGCGCAACGGCTGCCCTGCGAGGCAGCCTTCACCGAAAAAGTCACCGGCGCTGAGCACAGCGACAATGGCTTCCTTGCCCTGTTCGGATGTAACAGCCAGCTTGACCTTGCCTTGCCGGAGGTAGAAGACGGAATCTGCAGGCTGGCCTTGCGAGAAGATTTTACGCTTCGCACCGTACTCCACAGCAGTGTTGCCGCCAACGATTCCTGTGAGGATTGTTTCCCAATTGACAGACAAGATTTTCTTTCGTTTCAACGCAGTCCCCCGATGGAATCCACTGTTGCTTGCGGCGCCTATTCCAAGCTTAAAGCAGTAATCACAACCAGCTTCACGCGCAGCACATCTACGACGTTATCCTAAATCAAAGTACAAGGGGCTGTATGTCCAATTTCGCACACAGTACTCGACATTCGCCTGATACAAATCGAACAAATAGCCGGTCGTCCGGCGCTTTCTGACTCACTAGTCTGTCCCACGATGTTGTTGTGACGACTCAGGCACGCGCTCCTTGTGTCCATGGGCAGTTGTTTTTACCGTTGGTCATGACTCATCAAAATTAGAAGCTGTTCATAAGTGAACAGCTTCTTGCGTTCGATGCTCGTATCATGCCGCGAGTCGATAAGAAGCGCATGCAGTAAAGTGAGGTCAATGGATCATGCCTTTAGTTCAAGTATTATTCACCTTGATCGTCGTCGGGGTAATCCTATGGCTGATTAATCGATTCATCCCAATGGCAAGTTCCATCAAGTCGATCCTGAATGCGGTTGTGGTCATTGCCGTCATTTTGTGGCTCCTGAATGTCTTTGGATTGCTCAGTTCTCTTTCCCGGATCCGCGTCGGAAGATAAACCAACTTGGATTGACACAAGATCAATCTGTACATCCATGGAGCAAGCTATCTTGGAGCCACCCGCAAGTGCGGCGTGGTCTGTTGTTTCTCCTCCTGGCGGGAGCTGCCATCTTTCGGTTTGCTGAGGTGGGCCGCCAGCCTCTCTGGCTTGATGAGGCCACCGATGCCTCTTTCGCAGCTCGGTCCTTCTGGAATTGTGTGTTTGCCGAATAGGTTCACCCACCGCTCTATCGAGCGCTCCTGCACTTTGTTGTTCAAGGATTTGGGAACTCAGCCGTAACAGTCCGTTTCCTTCCGGCAATTTTTGGAATTTGCGCGATTCCTGCCATGGCAATTCTCGCGCGCCAGCTACTTCCGGAGGCTGAACTATCCGCCACCGCTCTGGTGGCAACATCGCCTTTCCTCATCTATTTTTCACAAGAAAATCGCAATTACTCGCTCTTCATTCTTCTTACATTGCTGTCCACCTGGGCGCTGTTTCGATTCAAGGAGTCCGGCCGGTGTCTGGCGCTCTACTCCGCACTGTCGATCCTCCTTCTGTACACGCATTACCTTGGCATCTTCGTTCTGCTGGCCCATGAAATCGTGTACTGGTGGCATTTGCGCCAGCGAGTTCGTGGTTGGATACTCGCCCGCGTCGTACTCGTTGTTGCATTTGCGCCCTGGCTCTTTTGGGCTGCGGAGCGATCCCGAAGTGAATCGCGCCTTTTTCTGTCGCCTGCTTGGCTGATCCCGACCGCATTTCTGCGGTTCTTCCTGGGTTACGGGGTTTATGTTTTTGACGCCTCGCAGAATGTAGAAAGCATCCGGTCAAAATTGATCGGGGAAGCACCTTGTGAATCCATGTTGAAGGTGTTCAATAGAGGACAGACGCCCGCCTTCCGAGCTTTTAACATGCAGTAGTAAGTGGCACGACGGAAGCAACTTTCATGGCTAACCAGTGAGAGCATTATCCAAGCGAGGCCAAAGTACTCACGTTTAATTCGCGTCGCCCTTACCGGGAATTTGCGCCTGCTTTCCGTCCGTGTGGTGGCACTGCTCCTCATTGTGCTGATATGTGGCGGTGGAGCGTTTGCATATTCCGTTCTGCCGCACGAGGAAATCATAGACCTCCGAAGTCTGGCGGGCGTATGAGCGCGCTTTAAAGGAGGCAAAATGGTGAAATCATTTCGGGTCATTGGTGCATCAGCTGTGTTTCTGCTTCTCGGATGGACTGTCCCGGCTGACTCACGCCAGGAGCAACAGGATAAACCGAAGAACCAGGAGAAGCAGCAACAGCAGGCCAAGCCTGCAAGACAAGACCAGCCGCAAGCTAATAGGCAGCAAAATCAGCAGCGTCAGCAACAACAACCGCAAGCCAAGGGGCAACAAGATCAGCAACGGCAACAACAGCGTCAGCAGCAGGACAACTCGGCAAGACAACAGCAACAAACCAGAGGGCAGCAAGATCAGCAACGGCAACAACAGCGTCAGCAGCAGGACAACTCGGCAAGACAACAGCAACAAACCAGAGGGCAGCAAGATCAGCAACGGCAACAACAGCGTCAGCAGCAAGACAACTCGGCAAGACAACAGCAACAAACCAGAGGGCAGCAAGATCAGCAACGGCAACAACAGCGTCAGCAGCAAGACAACTCTGCAAGACAACAGCAACAAACCAGAGGGCAGCAAAATCAGCAACAGCAACAACAGCGTCAGCAGCAGGACAACAGGTCTGCACAACAACGGAGCCCTGCTCAGCTACGCCAACAGCAGGTCGCTTGGCAGCGTGATCGTGCACATAGCTGGCAGTCTGAGCACCGCACCTGGCAGCAACGCGGCGGTTATAGAGGTTACCGCGTTCCGGATGACCGTTTCCGTGCCTACTATGGCCAGGATCACGGCTTCCGCATCTACAGTCTTCCTGTGATGTATGTTGGCGGGCATCGCCGCTTCCGGTACGGCGGCTTCTGGTTCGGTTTGGTTGACCCGTGGCCAGAATATTGGTCGAGCGATTGGTACGACAGCGATGACGTGTATGTGGATTACTACGGCGATGGATATTATTTGTACAACCGCAGATATCCCGGCGATCGCATTGCCATCAGCTTCTACCTGAACTAGGCGCTCATCGAGCGCGGTGACCCAATACACCCCGGCCCAGCGCGGAAATTTGTCAGAGAATTAAACCGTCGCTGGGGCAGGGTGCCTGAATATCGACGGCTGAATTCACAAAGGAGAGGGAAAATAATTGGGCCCCAATAGCCCATTGCCCCGTCAGGTCGGAGATCAGCCATGGATGAGTCTAGACGAAGAGTAGTGAAATTTCTCGAGAAAGAGATCAAGACGTACTTAGCGCTTTCTTTGTTCTTGTCGAAGAAGGGCATTAAGGAACATGTGCGCGTGGGAAAGAAAAAAGTCCTTATTAGTCCCTCGTTTTACAAAGAGAGAATGAAGGAAGCGAAGAAACTTGTTTATGAACTCAGAAAACCAAATTAGGACACGACATCCTCAAAGTGCTGCTTCCAGTGGCTGGGGCCCATGGGGTATCCGCGTGATGGCAGTGTTTTTCGTCATGCTCCTGTGCACCAGTGGTTTGTTCGCATACTCCGTGCTCACCCACGAGGAAATCATAGATCTTGTCTGGACGGATGAGATCCGCCCCCTCCTCCTCAAGCGATTTCCGAGGCTGACGGAAGAGCAGATCACGAAAGCGCACGCCTATGCTTATGGAGGCGCCGTCATCCAGGACCTTGGCTACTACCCGTTCGGCAGCACGGAATTCAGCAACTTGGTGCATTACGTTCGCAGCGGAGACTTCGTTCGCGAGTTGCTGCTGGAGAGTCAGGACGCCAACGAATACGCCTTCGCGCTGGGCGCTCTTGCGCACTATGCGTCGGACATAGTTGGCCACCCGGCTGTCAACCAGGCCGTCGCAATCCACTATCCGAAGCTACGAGCGAAATTTGGCAACTCGGTCAGGTACGCGGAGGACAAGACCGCGCATTTGAAAACGGAGTTTGGATTCGACATGGTGCAAGTCGCGAAAAATCGTTACGCGTCACAGCAGTACCACGATTTTATCGGGTTCCAAGTTTCCAAACCATTGCTCGAGCGCGTCTTTCCAGTCGTATACGGAGTAGAATTGAAAAGCGTGCTGTCGCACGAGGATCTCGCGGTCGGATCGTATCGTTATTCTGTCAGCCAGCTGGTCCCGGAAATGACCCAAGTCGCGCTGCGAACCCATAAGAAGGACATGATGCGCGAGACACCTGGTCTCGCGAAACAGAAGTTCCTGTACCGTCTGTCGCGCTCCGAATATGAAAAAGAATGGGGAAAGAACTACCCCAAGCCGGGAGTCGGCACGCGAGTGTTGTCAGCACTCTTGCATTACATGCCCAAGATCGGCCCATTCAAGGCAATGGCGTTCAACAATCCGACCCCGCAAACAGAAGAAATGTATTTCAAGAGCATCAATACGACCGTCGATCAGTACCGGGCCTATCTCAAGGAAGTCCGCACAGATTCACTCCTGCTGGCGAATTGTGATTTCGATACGGGCAAAATAACCAAGGCAGCAGAATACTCTCTGACAGACGACAGCTATGCAAAGTTGCTGGGGCAGCTTTCAGACCGGAAGTTCGATCTGACCACGACGGACCTCCGCGACGATATTCTGCAGTTCTATTCCGACCTCTCCGCACCGATCGAAACGAAGAAGGACAAGGGTCGCTGGCAGGGCGTACTGACGTCGCTCGATCAATTGAAGTTGGTGACTCCGGTTCCGGCTGTCGCGGACGGCCACGTACAGAGTACCCCATTCGTGCCCAGCGAAAGAGTTACCACACCATTGGACAGGTCATCGGCTACTACAATGCCGGCGACAGATTGAAACACTGGGGCGGTAATCGTGTTTTCCAGGGGCGCTCACCTCATATGATTTGCTCGACTGTCCTCCGCCGGATGCTTCCTTCGATTGGCGTTTATGTCTTCTTCATTGCGACCGTTCTCACCCCTGGCCAGATCATTTCGGCGCACCCTGTCCCTGCGAACGAGGCTTCCACAAAACCGCCGGCCATCGTCATCGGATTCGTCGGTGGGTTCATCGCACACGATAATCCTGTCCATAGCGAGGTTCAGCTCGCAGCGCGTCTGCGCAAGGAGTACCCCACGGGCGTGGATGTGGAGACCTTTGAGAGTTATCGCGGGGAGCGAGCCCACTGGAAAATCCTGAAAGTTCTGGACACAAACCATGATGGAACTCTGACGGTGGAAGAGAAGCAGAATGCCCGAATTATCATTTACGGGCATAGCTGGGGCGGCTCGGAATCCGTCACCTTGGCGCGTGCACTGGAAAGGGATGGCATCCCAGTGCTCCTCACCCTTCAAGTGGATAGCGTCTCCATGCCCGGGAGCAATGACACGACTATTCCCGCCAATGTGGCCCAGGCCGCCAACTTCTATCAGCCGCATGGACTTGTCCGCGGCCACCACGACATTCGCGCCGCCGATCCTGCACGCACGCGGATTATCGGGAACTTCCGATTTGACTATGAAACGAGTTCTCTCAGCTGCGCGGAGTATCCCTGGTACGACCGTATCTTTCTGAAACCTCACATCCAGATTGAATGTGATCCGATCATTTGGAATCAAGTGGAATCCCTGATCCGGGCGAATTTACCGCTGGTAACGTCAAGCGGGTCAGCACAATAGCCAAGAATTCGGTGCACGCAGCACACCCGCTCTATTCCGATACCTTATCCAAAACAGAAACATCAGCATGACACGTGCACAATCGTGGCTATAGTCGAAGACTCGCCCTTATTTCAGAGATCTTCGAAAAATGAGCAATAGCGCACAGTATTTGCATTCGCAAAGTGTGATACTGCGGTCTCACAGTTTTTTAAGGAGACACATCGTGAAAAACTCCGCAGTGCTTTTGACAGTCCTCGCATTTTTGGGCGCATCTACGTTAACTCAGGCCCAAACCACATCTTCCGACGAACACAATCAAACATCTACATACAGCGTGAACGTGATTAGCCGCACGACGCGTGCCGTGAAATATGAGCACCGCAGTGGCGCCACAAAGATCGATTTCCAAGGTACCGACCTGATGCCAAGTGCGTCCGGTGAAGCGAAGGTAGAGAGCAAGCGTGGCGCTATGGAAATCGAAGTTGAATTCACAGGGCTCAATAAACCCACCTCGTTTGGCACTGAGTATCTCACCTATGTGATGTGGGCGATTTCCCCCGAAGGCCGGTCCGTAAACCTGGGCGAAGTACTGGTGGGCGATAACCATCGCAGCAAGCTGGACGTCACAACAGACCTGCAGGCCTTTGCGCTCATCGTGACCGCGGAACCTTACTATGCAGTGCGCCGTCCCAGCAACGTTGTGATCGCAGAAAATGCGATTCGGTCCGACACGGTCGGAACCAGCGAAGCAGTGGATGCGAAGTATGAACTGATCGATCGGGGCGGCTACATCCCCACCGGCTATCACTTTGACCCGGTTGTGTTGAATTCCAAGCTGCCGCTTGAATTCTTCGAAGCACGCAATGCCGTGCGTATCGCCAAGTCGGCCGGAGCCGAGAACTACGCGGCCTCCAGCTATGAAAAAGCCGTTAGCCAGATGAAGCGGGCCGATGATCTGGCAACGATGAAGCACATCGACAGGAAAGCGCTCATTTCCGTATCGCGCGAAGTTGTGCAGACGGCGGATGACTCCCGAGAAATAGCTGTGAAGCGCATCGATGCGGATCGCATGAATGCCGACAAGGACCGCGAGGCGGCAAAACTAGCAAATGCCCGAGCTAGCTCTAAAAAAGAAATGCAGGCTCGTATGGATGCGGAAGCAGCAACCGCCGATGCAAACCATCGCCGTGCAGAGGCTGATAAAGCTACAGCTGAGGCGCAGCGACAACAACAGAACGCCCTGGCGGAGTCGGATCGGAATCGCGCCGCCGCCGCTGACGCTCAACAGGCCCAAAGAAACGCGGAGGCGGAATCGGAGCGAAACCGGCTCGCTGCTACAACCTCAGATCAGCAACTCAAGCAAGCAGTGCAGGATCGCGAAGAACTGCGCGCCAAATTGCTGCAACAATTCAACCTTATTTTTGCCACTCGCGACACCGCCCGTGGTCTCATCGTGAGCCTGTCGGACGTATTGTTTGACACCGGCAAGTCCACGCTTCGTCCGGTAGCGCGCGAGAAGCTCGCTAAAATATCCGGAATCGTTCTTGCCTACCCGGACCTTAGACTCGCCATTGAAGGCAACACCGATAGCGTGGGCAGCGATGCTATGAACCAGCAGCTTTCGGAACAACGAGCCGGTTCCGTCCGCGATTATCTCGAAAAAGAAAACGTTCCGGCGGCGTCCATGACGTCGCAGGGATTCGGGAAGACGCAACCCGTGGCGTCGAATGACACCGCGGAAGGACGCCAACAGAATCGCCGTGTGGAGCTAGTGGTCTCAGGCGAAGTGATCGGAACCACGATCGGAGTCGTATCCCAAAACCTATCCCTCACTCCCCGTCCATGACATGGCTAGCGCAGAAGCGGCAGGCCCCAGCGGTTCAGTGGTAGCTGGGGCCTGCCGCTTCTAAAGCAGGAGGCACATCTCAGGTTTCGTGCATTTAACATCTTTCCAGGATCGTGTAAATGAATCGGAGGGTACCCATGAAAGTACGCTTATGGATGACAGGTAGTATGCTGTTCTTTCTCGCTCTAACCGGCGGTGCAATCCAGGCACAGGACCGTGGACAGGATCAGGATCGCCGCAACCAAAATCAACACGACCAGTATCGCGACGATCAACGCGGGCAGGATCATTCGAGGTTCGATGACCATGATCGGCAAGCCTCGCGTGATTGGTACAACCAGCACCACAACCGTCCACCTGCGGGGCTCAGGGACCGCGATCGACTGGCTCCCCAGTACGAATCCCGGCTTCGCGACGGTTATGTGCTCGATCGCAATATGCGGAGAAGGATTTATCCAGTTCCTGCTGACTACTATCGCCGCTTACCTCCTCCGCCCCGTGGCTACCGTTACGTCTTCATCGGCGGACACACGGTTCTGATTGACAACGGTTATCGCGTCCACGACGTCATCCACTTTGAACTTAACTTTTAGTGTCTTGTGAATGGGTGGAGGCCGGCTTGACTGGCGTGAACAACGCACTGCCAGAGGCATATCCAAACAGACACATAATTACCAAGTGTATAAAATGGAACAGTTGCTGATCCCCTCTTGGATGCAAAGTGTTCGGTAGGGGAATCCTCACAAGTTCCATTAGCCGGCCGGGGGGAGTCCTGCACCGGCTCTGGAGGACATGAAAGCGGTTTGCCATGTCACACCTAGTCCAGAACGAAACGCGTCGGAATCGTCAAAGTTTTGCTGCCCGTCGTATCGCGACCCACCGGCGGCGGATAGTACGAATTCTCTTCGTTGATGATAGGGAATCCGACGTTGAACTCTGCTTGCATGAACTCAAACGGATGGATTTTGCGGTCTCCTCGGATTGGGTTCAGGCCCCGGCGGAGTTCAGAGAGCGATTGCGCACGCAGTCCTATGACGTGATTGTGTGCGATTACTCCATGCCTGGTTGGACGGGGATGGAGGCGCTCGAACTCTTGCATCAGGTGAACCGGGAGATTCCGTTCATTCTGGCCACCAGCATTCTGGAAGAGGACATGACAGATGCGTTCATGCGGAAGGGCGCATTCGATTGCGTTGATAAAAATCGTCTGAACCGTTTGCCGCTGGCCGTCGCTCTGGCGGTAGAAGAAAAAACTCGGCGCGAGGAGCGGAATCACGCGGAGAAACAGTTGCGGCACTCGGAAGCCCACTATCGCGCTCTGGTGGAGAATCCCACCTATGGCATCTGCCACTTTGACGTGGACGGCCGGTTTCTCAATGTGAATGAAGCACTCGTGGCGATGCTAGGTTATGGATCCAAACAGGAATTGATGGGTGTGAACCTAGCAACGGAAATCATCCGTGATCCTACCGAGCGCGCGCAACTCTTTGAGTCCTACCGGCAGACGGGCCATGTCGGTCTAATCGAAGTCGAATGGAAGCGGAAGGACGGAACGCCCATGAAGGTCCGGCTCAGCGGCCGGCAAGTGGGCAGTGAGCAGGGAGCACCGGATGGGTGCGAGATCATCACCGAGGACGTCACCGCACAACGCGCATCGGAGGATCATCTCCGGCACTTAGCCGCAACCGATGCGCTGACTGGACTGGCAAACTACCGCAGGCTTTCCGAAACCCTCGAATCAGAGATCAAACGCTCAGGACGCACCGGTCGGGCCTTTGCTGTGCTCATTTTTGATCTGAATGGGATGAAGCAGATTAACGATAGCCATGGCCATCTGGCAGGCAACCGGGCGCTCTGCCGCCTGGCCGATATTTTTCGCTTCTCCTGTCGATCGATTGACACTGCGGCGCGGTATGGTGGCGACGAATTCGCGATTATTCTGCCGGAGACCGGCGCCAAAGAAGCCGACGCGGTCGGACGCAGGATTTGCGAACGGCTGTCCAACGATCGCGAGAAGCCCTTGCTTTCAGTGAGCGTCGGAATTGCGGTTTATCCTGAGGATGGCACAATCATCGAAGCCCTGTTCCAGGCAGCGGATCGCGCGCTCTACAAGATGAAACAACCGGAGAATAAACCTGACCTATCCGGGGGCATTGCCGCTCTTGACCCGCGTTCACAGTCTGCTAGTCGTGTAGGACAACACTCAGGAGAGAAGCGTTTATTTGCAGCCCGCCGTTGTATTTGATGAAGCCCATTTTTCTGAATTTATTCATGAAAAAATTGACGCGAGAGCGCGTGGTACCAACCATTTCCGCTAGCGTCTCTTGAGGTATTTTGGGAAGTACCCCTTGGGGTTTATCCTGCTTGCCATAGCGGGCAAGCAGCAGAAGAGTGCGCGCCAGCCGTTTCTCGCTGGAGTTGAAAAGCTGGTCGATCAAGTCCTCCTCGATCCGGACGTTGCGTTCAAGCATATAGGTGATGAAGCGATCGGAAAACGAACTTTCCGCATGGAGCACTCGGAACATTTCGCTGTTGTCGATTACCAGCACATTCACAGGCGTAACGGCAGTGGCCGTTGCCATTCGCATTGGCTGCCCTGCCAATCCTCCCTCACCTATAAAGTCACCTGGCCCTAACATCCCCACCACGGCCTCTTTGCCGGTATTGGAGACGACGGAGATCTTCACCCCGCCTTTTTGAATGTACATTATATTCTTGCAGGGATCGCCTTGGGAGAATAGCGTCTCTTTTCTCCCGAACTCCATAATGGTTCTCGCCACACCGGCCGAATGGAGAAAGGCTTCGGCGTCGAAAGAGCTGGGCTTTCTCTTTTCGTTTGCTTGTTTGTTTGTTTTCATAACGCTCACCCCATGCCATTGCGTTCACCCACACGCGCCTGGCACAGAGTTTACTACACAAATCCAAACGAGTCACTTTCGATGACGATCAAGAACTGGATTGCCTTGGTTAGACACAGAACCAAACAAAGCGCCACGCCCGGCGCTTCAACTCGCCACGCGATACATGCCGCGATCGTGCTATTTCAAGCTCAATGGCTAAGGCTGCTACTACTTCTTCGAAAGCTCGGCCTCAAAATGGCTTTCAACATCCTCACGACTAAGCGGGTTTCTTGCTTTGGTCAATACGATCGAATAGACGACCTCATTACCTTCAATCTGCGCGGTGATAAACGCCCCGTCTTCCAGCAGCTCTTGATAGATGAATTTTACTTTTCTGCCATCATCGCGTGTTTTGATCCACTCGTCGTCTGGCATTTTCGTGTCTCTTCGGGGGATCAGCGTTTTCCAGCAGTCCTCTGCGCCAAGTATGATCTATACAGCGCTGGTTCCGTCGCTGGAATAATGCATACACTGCCACGTACGCTGCAGAGGAGGAGTCGGATGCGACTACAGCTTGGTCTTCCCTCGTTTACTCCGCATGATTCGGCCAGCGGCTAGATTCACTTCCCCCTCTCGTGCGGATTTGGCCGTCCGCGGCTTTGCCATTTCCATCTTGATGTCGAGGAGTATCGCTTTGCCGGATTCTTTCTCGGCCTTTTTCTTAACCATCTATCTATAATGATATTGAGATCGAAGTCATTCAGTTCAATATTGCACAGAGACGAGGTTTAGACCACTTCCGGATGTGAGCAATAAAGAACAGACATCTGGCGCTACCGCTTCTATGATGCTGCTACAGACGGTGAGATGAGGATGACGGGGACCGCGATCGAGGGCTGGGAACGTTCTTCTCCGATGCTCGCCGCTCCAAGAATTCAGGCCTCGCTGAGAGAGAAGGGGCAAATTGCATGAACGCAAGATTGATAAAAACTCCGTATTGGATGAGTGCGCTTTTCGTGGCCGCGATCCTGACCATCACCTTCCCGCAAAGGGCCGCCGCGGATAATTATGATCCGCCAGACCGTGTGGCCCGGCTCAACTATCTGCGCGGTTCGGTCTCTTTCCAGCCGGCCGGTGAATCAGATTGGGTTTCGGCTGTTGTGAACCGGCCCATGACGACGGGCGACAAGCTCTGGACAGACGACGGCGCGCGCGCCGAATTGCATCTTGGTTCAGCGACGATCCGGCTGGGCGCGGGCACTGGTTTCTCCTTCCTCAACCTGGATGACCGCACCACTCAAATCCAGCTCTCGGAAGGGACGCTCAACATTCGCGTCCTGCGGCTTGACCGTGACGAGGATTTTGAGGTGGATACGCCTAATCAAGCGTTTTCGATCCTGCAAGCAGGCCAGTATCGCGTTCAGGCCAGCGAAGATGGAACCTCAACTCTGGTGACAGTGCGCGCCGGAAATGGCGAAGTCACCGGCGGCGGCCGAACCTACAGTGTTGGGTCCGGACTGAGCGGCAATTTCACCGGCACGGATTTGCTCTATGCCGATATTTTCAGGGCAGGCGGCAACGATGAGTTTGATAGTTGGAGCCAAAACCGCGACCGTCACGAGGATGGATCGCGATCGGCGCAATACGTTTCACGCGATGTCGTCGGCTACGAAGACCTGGATGACAACGGCTCCTGGCGCTCTGATCCGGAGTTTGGCAATGTGTGGGTGCCGAGGGTTGCTTCCGGCTGGGCTCCCTATCGCGACGGCCATTGGGCCTGGATTTCTCCTTGGGGCTGGACCTGGGTCGATGACGCTCCGTGGGGCTACGCTCCGTTCCACTACGGTCGCTGGGTATATGCCAGGAACGATTGGTGCTGGGTGCCCGGCCCGATCGCAGTCCGGCCCGTATATGCGCCCGCGCTCGTTGCCTTTATTGGCGGACCGCGTTTCAGTGTGGCGATCTCGGTTGGCGGAGGGGGTTACGGTGGTGGGAATGTGGGATGGTTCCCGCTAGGCCCAAGAGAGGTCTATGTGCCTGGGTATAACGCCAGCCGTGAGTATGTAAACCGCGTCAACATCAGCAACACGACCGTCAACAACACGACGATCACAAACGTCTACAACAATCAGGTCACGAACAACAACCGCGACAATAACAGAAACAATGCGGAAATCAAGTACGCCAATAGGACCGCGCCCGGCGGGGTGACTGCTGTGTCGCAGAGGACTTTTACGAGCGCCCAACCGGTGGGTAGAGCTGTAGTCGCCGTGAACCAGCAGGAGATTGCGTCGGCCCCCATCAGCCGGAGGGCTGAGGTCGCTCCAACCAGAAACAGTGTTTTCGGAGCTTCGGCCCCAACCGGCAATCATGTGCCCCAGCCGTCTACAGAGGTTGCCAACCGCTCCGTGGTGGCAAAGACGCCTCCGCCTCCGCCACCTGTGCCTTTCGAAAGACAACAGCAAAAACTCGCAGCGCAACCTGGCCAGCCGTTGGCAAGGAGCGAAGTCGAGGGTTTGCGCCCGGCGAACGTTCCGGCAGCGCAACCGCATGTCAGGCAAGCGCCTCCGGGTAAACCGGCGACGGCAGACTCAAATCAACCGGGGAGCCAGCCCGCCAACGTGCGGCCGTCGAACCAGCCACCTGCGAACGTAGGCGCGAATCCGCCAGCGAATAATGCTCCACCAGTGCGCAACGACCAGCCTGATAGATCGAACCGAGGCCAGCCCGCCACCGTGCAGCCGTCGAACCCGCCACCTGCGAACGTAGGCGCGAATCCGCCAGCGAATAATGCTCCACCAGCGCGTAACGACCGGCCCGATAGATCGAACCGAGGCCAGCCCGCCAACGTGCAGCCATCGAGCCAGCCTCCTGCGAACGTAGGCGCGAATCCGCCAGCGAATAATGCTCCACCAGCGCGCAACGACCGGCCCGATAGATCGAACCGAGGCCAGCCCGCCAACGCGCAGCCGTCAAACCAGCCTCCTGCAAACGTAGGCGCGAATCCGCCAGCGAATAATGCTCCACCAGCGCGCAACGACCAGCCCGATAGATCGAACCGAGGCCAGCCCGCCAACGTGCAGCCGTCGAGCCAGCCACCTGCAAACGTAGGCGCGAATCCGCCAGCGAATAATGCTCCACCAGTGCGTAACGACCGGCCCGATAGATCGAATCGAGGCCAGCCCGCCAACGTGCAGCCATCGAACCCGCCTCCTGCGAACGTAAGCGCGAATCCACCGGCAAATAACCTACCGGCGCGCAGTGACCGGCCGAATGGGCCGAACCGTGGCCAGCCCGCCGACAAGACGGCGAGCACTCCGGAACCCTCAAAACCGGCCAATCAGCAGGCGAATCAGCCGCCGAAGAAGCAACCTCCGCAGCAAGCGAAGGACAAGAAGGCCCAGGAAAAACAGAAGAATCAGGATGATCAGCCACCGCAGCGCTAGGACCGACGGGGGTCTTTATGCGCCGTATGTTGAACGGGCCGGCCGTTTCGCCTCGGCTAAGACGCTGTTGAGATTGGGAAGGGGACTGCGAATCAAGGCCGGAGATCAATGCTGGGTTAGGTTCTTCTCCATTTTTCGCGGCGCGATCTGATCAGTTCTTGGAAAACCAGGTTTCAAGTGCAAGTCGGACAAGACAAGGGGATTCATTGCGTGAACTTAAAGCAATAGACTATATGTGCGGACTCGGTGTGATGATCGTGGGACTCGGCCTGTACTCCTACTACGTACGCGAGCTTCTGGCTTCCTTGGTCCTATTCACCATAGCTTTTTTCTTTCTGGGTCTGGCAGCGCTGGGAGTGTTCCTTGTCTGGTGCGCAAGCGAGAAGGTGGCAATCTGGACTTTACCTGCATCGCGTAACATGATCGCGCTCTCCCGCCGTCTCATCACCGCCTACACAAGACCTTGAGAGTCTGTGTGGCAACCTAGATTTCAGACGCTTTTGTAGAGAGCCCGCCTTCAGGCGGGCACTGTAGATTCAATTACATGCTCGTCTGAAGGCGAGCGCTACAGGGCCCGGCCCCGGGTTGCCACACAGACTCTTGAGCTGCGAAGAAATATCACAATAGGATCTGGGACTGTGCACTAGTGAACAGACGAGCGTGTTTCTCTCGACTAAGATGGTGGTCAGGGGAAGGCAGAAAGTACGAAGGCTCGTACGTGGCAACTGGGGCTCCAGAAACAAGGCATCGACCGGCCGGAGCCTCTTCCTAACTCCAGCTTTTCTCGGTGAGACCCGAGCGAATAAAGTTCGAATCGCTTGTAAAGGAGAACCCGAATGCTCTGGACAATTTTCGTAATCTTGCTCGTCTTATGGCTCCTCGGGCTCGTCACTTCCTACACGATGGGTGGTTTTATCCACATCCTGTTGATTTTGGCCATTGTTGTCGTCCTGATTCGCGTCATCCAGGGCCGTAGACCGATTGCCTGATCGCCGAGACAAAACAGATGAAATCGATCACCGTACTGGGAATTCTGTTAGTGGTTCTGGGGGGGCTGGCGCTCGTCTACCAAGGATTTAGCTATACCCGCCAGGAAAAGGTCCTTGATATAGGACCGATTCACGCCACAGCAGACACTCAGGAACACGTTCCTCTCCCACCCATCGTCGGAGGGTTGGCTTTGGCGGCAGGGGCTGTCTTGCTCGCTTTCGGTGCGAAGAAAAAGGCGTAGCAGGGCCACAGATTGAGGCCGTTTGAGAAAAGTTTTCCGAGGCGCCCATTGCTCGATGGAAGTCATGATCGAAAGCGCTCTGTCCAGGCATTAAAGAGAGCGGCATAGATAGATTGACACGCAAATGCGAGAATCGGCCCATTTGTGGCCTCTTCTTGACCAAAGCTTTGTCAATTAATTTTTGCAGTTGTCCTTAGTACAAGTCGAAGTTCATCAACTAGCAAGCGGATTGTGGAGGTTAGTGATGTTTCGTAAATTGACTCTTGGTGTCTGCATCATGTTTGCGGCGAGCGCGCTCTACGCTGCGAATAAGGAACAAAAACGCTTGGAAAACTCCGGGACCGTCATGCAGGAAGTGATGGGCGTGCCCGACAACATCCCGCAAGAACTCCTGGAAAAAGCCGAGTGCATTATCGTTTTTCCAGCTGTTCTGAAGGCCGCATTTGTGTTCGGCGGAAGTTATGGCCGCGGAGCGATGGTTTGCCGGACGGGCGAGCATTTTAACGGGCCGTGGGGCTCTCCAGCCATGTATGCGCTCGAAGGCGCCAGCGTTGGATTTCAGCTCGGCGGGCAAGCGACGGATCTCGTCCTCCTCGTCATGAACGAGAAGGGGGCTTCTTCCATTCTTCACAGCAAGGTAAAACTCGGCGCCGATGCTTCCGTTGCGGCTGGTCCTAAGGGCCGCGACGCCTCGGCGGACACCGATGCCTACATGCGGGCGGAGATTCTCAGCTATTCTCGATCGCGCGGATTGTTTGCCGGCGTTTCTCTTGAGGGTTCCACACTTCGCCCAGACGATGATGCCAGTGCCGACGTCTATGGCCGCAAGATCACAGCCAGGGAAATCGTGATGGGAAACAAGATTGCCGTTCCCGCATCGGGACGCCACCTCGTTCGCGTTTTGCAGAAGAACGCGCCACACAATGAATCAGAAAAGGCTTCGAACCAGTAGTTACAGTCGTCCTCAGGCTTCTTCTCGGATGTGAATCTGGAGTCAGACCTCGGGCTTATCTCGACGAGGTCTGCTCCACGGGACCAGCGAATGAAATTGGCAACGTTCGCCTCTCGTTCCGAATTTTCCGGTTTATTCTGCGATCCAAGATGTCCGGCGGCTCGTGCCCCTGGGGTGGAGTTTTTCGAGCCGGCCCAGCAATTCACATCCTTCGAGCTACGCGGGGGTAGCTCAGTTTCCGAGAAGCTGACTTTTCAGGACTTGGCCCTAATCATGGGGGAGTCTCAGCACGGGTATGTACGCGAACCCCAACCGCACGGATCAGAAGCCTCGTGCGTGACACATCTCGCCGAACTCGAAGATGTCACAGGCGCGGTAAGGAGCCTCCTTGCCGCACACCTTGCAGCGGACGATCGAAATGCGGCGAGGGACGTGACTTGCAAACTTGCTGGGGTCCGAGGCAGGCACCGGCGTTGGCCGACCGCAAAATATACAGGTCACTTCCATGCGGGTGATTGTCTCGGGGTTCTGGCTCACACTAACAGTTTCGATGGGGGCGCCCATGGTTGTCTCCCGATGAACATGTGGAGAAGCGAGGTGCCTCAAACGGCGGCTAGGGCTCGGATTCCAACCCATTCAGGATAGAAGGAATGAGGGCAGGTGGCTGTTCTCTATTGCACAGTTTCCTAGAGCGGTTTCGACTACGCTCTTCTGCAGGAGCCTCACTAGGCTACATGGACGTGGGCAGTTAGTGCCGGCGCGACCAACTCGTATTGCCTTCCAGGTGCGTCACGGAATCCATGGTTTCGCGCAAAGGTAAAGTTGAAATTGGAAGCTCCGGCTAAGGATCAGGGGCAACCATTGGATCGGTGTTGATGGAAGTTTGGCTGCGCGCCAAGTGAACTGTAGATGCCATGCCTGAAAACTCCACGAAACCTTCGTCATCCAAATCCTCAGGCAAGTTGAGGATCGCCCACCTCATCCGTCCTCACCGGAAAGCCCTGACGATTGCGCTGCTCGCCGTGCTTGCGGAAACGTTCACGGATGTTATCGAACCGTGGCCCATCAAGATTGTCGTTGATAACCTTCTGCAGTCGAAAAAGCTGCCTGTCTGGCTGGGCGGGTTCGTTTCGCAGATGTTCGGGCAGGACAAGCTCGCGATTTTGAACTTCGCTGTTGCTGCGGTTGCAGCCATTGCAGTGGTGGGCGCCGCCAGTTCCTACGTAGAAAGATACATGACCACGAGTGTGAGCCAATGGGTGGCTCATGACCTGCGGCGGACGCTCTACAACCACATTCAGCGCCTCTCGCTCGCCGAATATGACGAGACGCGCACGGGCGACCTGATCACCCGGGTGACGAGCGACATCGAAGCGGTTGAGGATTTCATCGACTCCGCACTGCTTGGCATGCTGGTTAACGCATTGACTCTCGTCGGCATGATTGGAGTCATGTTCTACATCAACTGGCGGTTTACGCTCATTGCGCTTTCGGTCGCCCCCGCGCTTTTTCTGGTCGTGTTCTACTTCACCCGCCGGATCAAAAAAGCCTCACGCGCGGTACGAAAAAAAGAGAGCGAGCTTCTTTCGGTTGTGGAAGAAGTGCTGACTTCGATTCGCGTCGTGAAGGCCTTTGCCCGGGAGGATTACGAGCAACGCAGGTTTGAATCGCAGAGCCTTGAAAATGTGGAGACTGCGCTACAGGCCCGGAGCGTCAAGTCGAAGCTTTCGCCTGTGGTGGAAGTCATTGTGGCGATCGGAACATGCCTGGTGCTTTGGTACGGTGCGCGATTGGCGCTCTCGGGTCAACTGAGCGCCGGGATGTTGATCGTGTTCCTGCTCTATCTCGGCAAGATGTACAAGCCCATGCGCGAGTTATCAAAGATGGCCGACACCGTGTCCAAAGCAGCGGTGGGTTACGAACGTATCGAGGAAGTCTTGAAAATCGAAAGCCTCGTCCGGGACTTGCCACACGCACGGCGGGCGCCCCGGCTCAAGGGCAAAATTGAGTTCGATCATGTCAACTTCAGTTACGAAGAAGAAAATCCGGTGCTGAAGGATATCAGTTTCAAGATTGAGCCAGGCCAGGTGGCTGCGGTTGTCGGCCCCTCGGGCACGGGCAAGACCACGATCATCAGCTTGATTCCGCGCTTCTACGATCCCCAGTCCGGGCAGGTCAGAATCGACGGCAAGGATATCCGTGAGTATACGATGAAATCCCTGCGCGAACAAATCAGCTTCGTTTTGCAGGACACGCTGCTGTTCCGCGCTCCCATCTGGGAGAATATCGCCTACGGTAAACCGGACGCTTCTCGCGCGGAAATCATACGAGCAGCCGAGATAGCCAATGCGCACGAATTCATCGAAAAAATGCCCGAGGGGTATGACACCATGCTCGGCGAGCGCGGCGTGACACTGTCCGGCGGGCAACGGCAACGCATCGCCATCGCCCGGGCGGTCATTCGCGACACACCCATCCTGGTTCTCGACGAGCCCACGTCGGGTCTGGATGCCGCCTCGGAAGAAGCGGTCATCGAGGCGTTGGACCGCCTGATGAAGAACAGGACTACGGTTCTGATCGCCCATCATCTGGGCACGATTCGACACGCCGATATCATCTTCGTCGTAAAAGATTCTGAATTAGTGGAGCAGGGATCCCATGAAGAACTGCTGGCAAAGGCAGGGGTCTACGCCGATTTGTACAAGGTTCAGACTTCAGAAAGTGCTGAAAATGTTGTGCACCAGCCCGTCGCGGCCAGTGAATCTATTTCTAAATAAGCGAGGTATACAGTGAAACAGCATACACAAGTCCCACTGCAATTCGTACTATTCCTGCTCGTCCTGATTTTGTCGCCGGTAATCGCCGCGCAGAAGCCGGCCAAGAAGGACGATAAAGCAAAGGAGAATAACCTGCCGGCGGTAGTCTGGCGCGATCCGGGAGACGTCTTGACCCTGGACCTCTTCTATGGCGCCGGAGGGAAAGAGCACGCCCCGGACACCAACGGCAAGTTCACTTTCGTGAAGGAAGACATGAATGGAACGAGCCCAAAATTCGACGTCGAGGACGAAAAAGGAGTCGAATGGAGAGTGAAACTGGGCGAAGAAACTCAAGCGGAAACAGCTGCAACCCGCTTGCTGTGGGCCGCGGGCTATTTCGTGGACGAGGATTACTACCTTGCGGATTTCAAGGTGCAGGGGCTTTCGAAACTGCATCGCGGTGAAAAGATGGTGTCTGACGATGGCACGATCCATCACGCCCGTTTGGAGCGCCATGTAAAGAACACCAAGAAGCTGGGGAATTGGGATTGGTTTCATAACCAGTGCGGCCCCGCGAAGGAATTGAACGGTTTGCGCGTAATGATGGCCTTTGTAAATAACTGGGATTTAAAAACCATAAACAACACGGTTGAAGAAACGGATGGTGAACGGCGCTGTGTAGTCACCGACATTGGCGCAACATTTGGCAAGACCGGAAACACGTTTGTCCGGTCCAAGAGCGTGGAGAAAGACTACGCCAACTCGGACTTCATCACAAAGGTCACCCCCAAGTACGTCGACTTCGTTATGCATAGCCGGCCATTCTTTCTGAGCGCGATAAACATCCCCAACGAACGCACTCGCGGCCGGATGGAAGAGATCACCAAACACATCCCGCTCGCCGATGCCAGATGGCTGGGGCAAAGGCTTGCCATACTTTCCGTGGACCAAATTCATGACTGCTTCCGCGCCGCAGGCTATACGCCGGAGGAAATCGATGGCTATACCAGGGCGGTGCAGAACAGAATCGCGGAGCTGAATGCGCTGTGAGCAGCGTTACCTGAACCTTATCCGCCAGTTCGTGTGAGTGAGCATGCCGGAATCAAAGAATCATCGAGCAGTCGCAAGACGGGAGATGACGACTTGAAGCTGATTATCGAGCCTAGCGACGGCGTAGCGCCGATTACTTCGGCGATCAAGAACGCCAGAAAAAGTGTGGAAATTGTCATTTTCCGCTTCGACTACGGAGCCATCGAGGCGGCGCTCAAGGCAGCGGTGGTCAAAGGCGTGAAGGTCACCGCCTTGATTGCCAATACCAACCGGGGCGGCATGAAGAGTTTGCGTGAATTGGAGATGCGCTTTCTCGCAGCGGGTATTGTTGTCGCTCGCACGGACGACGATTTGATCCGCTATCACGACAAGCTCATCATCATCGATCGGCGCATCGTGTACATGCTTTCGTTCAATTTTACGCGTCTGGATATTTGTCGCAGCCGCGGCTTTGGGATCGTGACGAAAAACACTCGATTGGTGCAAGAGGCCGTGAAACTGTTTGAGGCCGATTGCACGCGATGTGCGTACACGCCGAAGCTCGATGTGTTCGTCGTTAGTCCGGAAAACTCCCGAAAGATGCTGGGCAGGTTCCTCAAACGAGCCAAAAAGCAGTTATTGATCTACGATCCAAAGATTTCTGACAAGGAAATGATCGGCATACTTCGCGATCGGGCCAAAGCCGGCGTTGAAATCCGGATTATCGGGCGCATCACCGCTCGATTGGACCTGGC
>JBGPPL010000002.1:0-225325 GCA_041488495.1 Terriglobia bacterium | reverse complement strand
TGCCCTTCTCGAGCGGAAAGCTTTTTGAATGCTTACCAGCGTCCGCCCCTTCCGCAACCAGCCAGCTCGCCTTCTTTTGCACACCGGCTTCCTTGAGCAGCAGGGACAGCGGAACCCCCGTCCATTCGCTGGTAGCAACTCTTCCATGCACTTGTTGGATTACATACGTGCTCTTGTTCAAGGCGGGGGAATTCGCTACCTGCAGCCCCTTCACCATGGCCTTATAATGCGACAGGCCGCTATTTCCAGTGCACTCTATAAAATGAATTCGGGATACAGAAGGGAGGCGCTTCAATTCCTCCATGGTGAAGACCAAGGGACGGTCCACCATGCCGTGGATCATGAGACGGTGCTCCCGGGGATCAATGTCGGGGAGATGGGAACCACGGCCCGTCATGAAATGGAGAGAAGCTGGCGTGATGATTCCTACCGAATCCTGAAGCGGAGTCAATCGTTGCCCCATCTCGCCAGGTGACAGACCCGGAACCATGTCACGGACCCCTCCGAGAGTTAGCGTGCGTGTGGAGTTCTCGAAACGAGAACGCTCGCCGTATGAGAGGTCTTTGATGCCTGCTTCGGGTGGTTCGGCCGCGAGCGTCTGGCCGCTCGCGAAGGGTATCGCTCCCACGGCCAGGCCGGCCAGAGCTGCACTGCCCTTCAGAAATCCTCTACGATCAGGGGTCTTGGAATTCATGGAGAAATCCTCCCAACCTAATGCTTCTTAATAGCGTTAAAGGTGATTCAAGTCAAGATATTTGTCGCTTCTGACGTGAAATCATCCACGCATGGTCCTGCGAGTCGACGTAGACACCCCCGAGTCACCAAGAATGTAGTTGTTCGTGGGGCTGCTCAACCGTTGCAATGGTTTCTCCCAACAACTTCGCGACGTCATAGAGGCTAGGCCCCACGTGAGAGCATATCGACAGCCAGAGTGTCTCGGAATCTGTGGGGATGCGCATAGGGCACGCCTGCACGCCGCCCGACGCAAGGCGATTTGGTTAGGGGCGTGCCCGTGTTACCACCACAGGCGCGTCCCGGTTTGTCTCGGCATTACTACTGATGACGGTCTATATACGAGAAGCGCTTATAGTATGAAATATCGCAAGTCAAATTCCGCCTATCAATAGACCACGCTGGCGACGAAGCCGAATTCCTCAGAAGATGACCTCATGAAAGGTGACCTGGTGTCGATCGTCATGCGTGAGATGGGATGGAAGGACGGGAAAGCAGGAGGAAAGGAAAGCGGCAAAGCACGCATGGCTTCTCTCACGCCGGAGCAACGGAAAGAACTCGCACGAAGGGCAATTCAAACAAGGTGGGCCAAAGCGAGAGCGAAGGGCAAGGTCTCAAAAAAAGCCGAAAATAGCTGCACTAAGAAGCAAATTATGGGGTCGTAGTTTCGGTCTTCACCGCTCCTTCCAACACTTTCTTAGAATCAGGTGCTTACAGGAAACGTGGCACCAAGAGCAATACGTGTGAGCTTTACAGCCAAGCCGAAAAGATCGCGCCTCTTGTGATTTCTAAGCTAAGATGGAAATGAGGTGGCAGCGATGGGTAGGATGCGACGCGGCGGAGGCAGGACATGGTTCGCAAGAGTGTGCGCCCTCGTGCTGGCGCTTTTTTTGTTTTTTGGCTGGCCAGCACAGAGCGCGGCCTATGCCGTCCTTTCACATGAAGCCATCATCGACAGCGCATGGGACACCAACATACGCCCGTTACTTTTGAAGCGCTTTCCCGGCGCCACGGCAGAAGAAATCAAAGAAGCGCATGGCTATGCATATGGAGGCGTCATTATCCAGGACATGGGCTATTACCCGCACGGAAGTCATTTTTTCAGCGACTTGACGCACTACGTGCGGAGCGGAGACTTTGTCTTGGCTCTGCTGCGCGATGCCAAGGACCTTGACGGCTACGCCTTTGCGCTCGGCGCTCTCTCTCACTACGCCGCGGACAACGCCGGCCACCCCATCGGCACGAATCGTGCGGTCCCCGTCCTGTATCCCAAGTTGAAAAAGAAGTACGGCGACTCCGTTACGTATGAAAAAGACCCGCTGGCGCACGTAAAAACAGAATTTGGATTCGACGTTCTGGAGATAGCACAGGGTCGCTACGCTCCGGATAGTTATCACGACTTTATCGGCTTCGGAGTTTCAGTTCCGTTGCTGGAACAAGCTTTTCAGGAAACTTACGGCTTGGATCTCAAGAGCGTTCTCTCTGACGAAGACAAGGTGCTCGGTTCTTACCGTTATGACGTCAGTCAGCTTCTTCCCAAAGCGACGCGCATTGCCTGGAGCCTGAAGAAAAATGACATCATGAAAAGCCAGCCCGGCATGACGAAAAATAAGTTTCTCTACAATCTTTCGCGCGCAAGTTACCAAAAAAGCTGGGGAAAGATATATCAGCCGCCCACGTTTTGGGAAAGATTTCTCGCGTTTCTCGCGAGGATTATCCCGAAGATCGGTCCCCTAAGAGTGCTACAGCTCAGGACGCCCACTCCGGAGACGGAACGCATGTTCGAAGCCAGCTTCAACACGACTCTGGATCGTTACCGGATTCTGCTAGGCCAGGCAGGTACCGGCCAGCTGGACTTGCCAAACGACAATATTGACACCGGTGAAATAACGGGGCCCGGAAAATATCGGCTCAACGATGAGACGTACGCGAAGCTGCTCGACGCGCTCGCAAAACAGAACTTTAGTGGCGCTTCGCCGGAGCTTCGGGCCGGAATCCTGGAATTCTACGGGCATCCGGATGCTCCGTATGCGACCAAGCAAAAGCCCAAAGCGTGGGCGAAAGTTCAGGCCCAACTTGAACAATTGAAGCAGGCAGCTCTGCCGGTGGTTACGGGGGGCGTGGACGATCCTTCTTTTTCAGTCCACTCTTCCGAGTAACTTTCTTTCCGTCAAATTTGTTTTTCTGAGCGCCGAACAACATGCAAGCCTGTGGCGCTCCCCTCTAGAACCAGACGCGCGGAGAAAGCAACTTACATCGTCGAACACCAGGAGTCGTCATCCCAGTGGGATTACGCACTTTCTGGTTGCGGCGTTTGTCGGGAGGAATCCAAATACCTCAACTCATTACCTAGCTCTGTCCAAGTCCTTGAAACGAGTTCCCTGGAGCCATGTGTTCAGATGTGAACAGACTGTCCGCTTATTCTGCGCTATAAAAGCTTGTTCATGCACTGAATTCAATTCCCGGCTTAGGCAAAGCCAGTCAACAGGGGGCAGTCATGTCTTCGGACGATCCCATTGCGCAGAACCCAAGCGGTCACCTCCGCACTTTAGGAAGATGTTGGATAGTGTACGGAGTCATTCGCTTGATCATGGCGGTCTGCCTGTTCCTCTACAGCAGTACGGCTACCTTAATGTTTGGCGCTCTGCTCAATCGCGTTCCCGACCCGTTTACGCTTATGGCTGATTTCCATCTCATATACACAGTAATGATAGCTTTGTCGGCCGTGTGCGGCATTTTGGGGATCATGGCTGGACTGGCTCTACTTGCAGGAAATCGATCAGGCCGCATGCTCGCCCTCATTGCAGGATTTTTGTCGCTCTCCAATATTCCACTGGGCACAACTCTGGGGGTTTACACGCTCGTAGTGTTGCTTCCAATAGGAACTGCGCAACTCCACAGTCGCTCCGACCAAGCGACTTAGCCCGCTTTCCTGATGGCACAACGCGCGAAGCGAAGCAGGATTAGACCGGCAGGGACCGGCCAAAAAGGAGGGCCAAAGAAATGATGGTGATGTTTGTTCTTCCGGTATTTATCCTCATAGCGCTTGTGGGTAGTCTTCCGATTTGGCCGCATAGCAAGAAGTGGGGCTTTTACCCCATCAGTGGCGTAAGCGTGATTATATTGATAATCCTGTTTTTATTTTGGACCGGCCGCTTGTGGCAGAGGTAGAGAACAGTCGGTACGCTCCGTAAATCCAAGGATCGGCCGCGCCTTTCGCATTCAAAGCAAGAGCAGGCACCATACCGACTATAACCAAGGGTATTTGAACAGCGCTCCAAAGGGTGCAGCTTCCCAAGCGAGCAGGAGGGAGCAACTGTTGGCGGAATGGCGCAGAGCCGGCCGTTTCCCTCCTTTGGATTCTTCCCAGTCCAAGTCAAAAATTGCGCTGCTTACTGGGACGGATGCGGCAGACAAAAAGCTCAACATGGAGTTGTTATCTGAACGCGCAGCATGCTCACAGATGTCCGCGATGAAGTGTCTGCAATGAAACGCGTTCTGGCCGAGATCCTTAGCGAAGTCGGAGTCTCCCGTCGACCTGACAAGACTAGGCAGAAGAGATTGCTCCGTTGTTAGGGACTCGACGTGCCGATTTGCCGATCAAGTTTTATTCAAATGCATTTTCTGTACTAGACCCAGGCCACTGGCAACAACTATTATGGTTAAATGAGCGCAGATCCGCGTCATAAGACGCTTGTCCGGACTTGGACCTGGCACTGCGTTCGGTTTGTATTGTCGGCAATGCTGCTCTGCCAGGCGCACGGCTATGCGCAATTAGAACCGCAGCCGCCATGCGGAAAGGAACCCGTTCCGCCCTATCCTGGTCTGGATGATTCGGCCATCGTGAAGTCATGGAGCAAGTCTGATGCCGGCCGCGACTGGAGACCGCCCGCGTGCACCGGTTGGGCTGCGGTGGGCTTTACAACGTTGGTAACCACAGTCGCGCGATTTCGTCATACCTCGGAAGCTGAGGGCTTGCTTCGCCACATCGGGGCAATTTCAGGACTCGCGGGAATGCGCTACTGGTCGACCACTCACAAGCAGTGGCAAACACTAATTGTGGACGCCTACGCTCTGACCGGCTTGCAGCCTAGTCAACGCCGCAAAGACTTCACGCCCGATGAGATGAAGGAAGGCAAGGTACTCTACTTTGAACAGATCGATAACCTTTCTGGCAAGGCCATTTACCGAATGCACATCGCAGAGGCTTCGGCGGACCGGCTCGTCTTCGATGTCGAGAACGTCAGCAAGATGCACTATCTCTTGATAACTCTTTTCTACCCGGGTGAGATGCAGTCGATCTACTTTCTGGATCGCGAATCGGCAAACGTCTGGCGCTACTACAGCATCGTGCGCACAGGAAAGAACGCGAACCGGCTGATCACGGGCAACGAGTCTTCGGCGGTCAACCGGGCCGTGGCGTTCTACCGCTACCTAGTCGGAATTCCCACCGGCCAGGAGCCTCCGGCGGCGCGATGAAGGCAAGAGTTTGTAGCTCTCGCAGTTTTGCCGACAAATACGTCGATTCGTGACCAGCTTGATGAGTCGCGATTTGTTCCTGAGGTTGAGTCCGTGAGTCGACCTTTGTTCTCGGTCCGCGCAGGGCGCCTCTCTCTGTGGTTGGGCGGTGCTGCGCTCGCATTCCTGATGTTTGTCCGTATTACAAGGGAGTTGATCGAAGGAGACTTCAGTGCTGTGGACAGCGTGATTCTGCTAACCGTAGCAAAAACCCGGACGCCATGGCTTACGATTATGGCAGTCGACGTGACAGCGCTGGGATCGATCACTTTGGTGGTATTGTTTTCCGCCTTCACTCTCGTGGTGTTGCTTGTGTTGCGCGACCGACTGGGCGCCCTCCAGTTGCTCGCGGCTTCGGCGGGAGCAGGAATATTGACGCTCGTGACTAAGAACATCATCGAAAGAATTCGTCCAGAGCAGGCCCAGCAGCTGATCGTAGTGTCGGGCTTCTCATACCCGAGCGGACATTCGGTTTCGACCTCCGCGCTTTACCTGACGATCGCGATCATCGCAGGCCGTTATGTACGGCACTCGGGCGCAAGAGCCGCAATTTTTCTGGCCGTGTCGGTGGTGCTTATCATGGTTGGTGCCTCACGCGTGTACCTTGGCGTTCATTATGCGACTGACGTCGTGAGCGGCATCTCGCTCGGAGCGGCGTGGGCGCTGGTGCTCGCCGGATGCTTCACACTTTTTGGTCATCGTGGCGCGTCCTGAGTGTCCCGTCGCAGCAGCGAAAATACAGCCATGACCAAACATAGTCATGGCACTTGCGGCGCAGGGACAGCCTCTGGAACTGCTTTCAGCCGATCGAGCTGATCCAGCAGCTCCGTCAATTCGGCTTTTTCTTCCTCGGTGGACTTGGCAGGAATGGATGGGTTCGGGTCCTTATGGCGCTCAGATTGGCATGAATCATGATACAACTTGCGACGGCTGGCCTGGTCCCGCAAGCTGATAGAGCCGGTGAATGCAACCGGAACCAGGTGTTGTCTGCCAGCTTAATTGGTTCAAGTGTGTCCGATATGTGCAATGGCACGAGAGAGGAGAGAATGCACCATATTCTCGGCACAATTCGTGGTGCGGCGAATGTGTTCCTGCTGATTTTGCTGATTGGCCCTGTTCCCATGTTCGCAGCGCCTCAAGATCCTTCCCCGGAACTTGTGTCCTTCTTGCGGAGGAATCTTGCTTTCTCCACCACCGACTTCGCGCAACTCCGCCAGAACAAGGTTGTTGCTAAAGTTGTGAAGACTAATCAACATGAAGTAGCGGCCTTCGGAATCGTGTGTATTCATGCACCCAAAGCGCTTTTCCTTGAACAATACCGAGACATTGTTAATTACAAGAAGGGCAAGGCTGTCCCACAAGTGGGGAAATTCAGCGCCCCGCCGCGCCTGGAGGACCTGCAAGGCCTCACGCTCGAGCGCCAAGATATAGACGCTCTCAAGACCTGCAAGGTCGGTCACTGCGACGTCAAACTCCCCGCCGTGGCCATTGAGCGCTTTCGCCACGACATTGACTGGTCGGCTCCGGATGCGGGGGAGCGCGCGACGAAGCTGGCTCGGCAGGTCCTACTTGATCTGGTGAAGGCATACCTGGCTGGGGGCAACGATGCCCTCAGCGAATATGCCGACAAGGAGCGCCGGACCCGCATTGCCGATGAGTTCAGCCGACTGTTAGCCCGCTCTCCATATCTATACGACTACACCCCCGAGTTTCACGCGTACTTGAGGACTTTTCCAAATTCTCCCTTGCCCGACGTGGAGACTTTCACGTATTGGTCGAAGGAAGACTACGGTCTCAAGCCCGTGGTCACCGTGACGCATGTCAGCATCTACCAACCCAGCCATGACCCCCGTTCGTCGATTCTGATTGCCTCCAAACAGATCTATGCCACGCATTACTTTGAAGCCTCATTGGGGCTGACGGGGGTGTCAGACGCCTCTACGGACGGAGCAGACCCTAGCTTTTATCTGATGTACCTTAATCGTTCGCGGGCCGACGCGCTCCGTGGAGGTTTCGGTGGGCTTGCGCGCGGAATAGTCGCCGGCAGAATGCGCGACAGTCTGGGAGAAAACCTGCAACTCGCTAAACAAAAGATCGAGACTCTTTATGGCTCGCGGCCGCCTGGTGATAGGGTAGAGCCCAGGCGCTGATTGGTATCAGAGTGAACGGCACGAACCCAGCGCAGAGAGTTCGAACGATGAGCGGAATGAATGAGACTGTGAGGAAACAGGCGGCCGTCGTCTGCCTATTGGGCGTGGCGGCAATCGCGCTTTATCTCTGTTACCTAATCGCGAAGCCATTCCTGGGCCCCCTCGTGATTGCGGTCATGCTGGCGATCGTCTTTCATCCATTTCACGCGAGGATACAGCTCTTTCTCCGCAACCCAAATGCGGCTGCTGCAGTTTCGACAATCCTTGTGTTGCTAGTCGTCACGATCCCCGTTGTGGTCCTGGGAATCCCGGTCCGCGGAGAGCTAAGCGCCGTCGTTCAATCGCTCAATCAACAGAGCGGGTTTCAAGGAGGCTTGAGTCCTTACTTGGCGCGTCTGGGCGAAAGTCTGCTGAAACGCCTCGGGGACTATGCAAATCTCTCGCAGCTTGACCCGCAAGCGGCTCTTCTGCGAGGGGCGGAGCAGGCAAGCCGTTACTTGCTTTCGATTAGCGCCGCCATTGTAACCAACTTGTTTTCATTCATGCTCGATTCAGTTGTGGTTTTTTTTAGCCTTTTCTTTTTCTTTCGGGAAGGTAACAGTATCCGGCAGGGGCTCTGCGCAATGCTCCCTCTGGATGTAATTCAGACGGAAAGACTTCTCGCGGGAATTAGCGAGACGATGATCGCGAATTTGTACGGGGGCCTAGCTGTGGGCGCAGCGCAGGGTCTCCTTACAGGTCTTGCCTTTTGGGTCGTCGGGCTGTCCGCCCCGATTCTGTGGGCTCTTGTGACTGCCTTGGCGTCGCTGGTTCCCGTGGTCGGTTCCGCTCTCGTGTGGGGACCGGCCACGATACTCCTTTTCCTCGGCGGACACTGGGTGAAAGCGCTCGTTCTTCTTGGCTGGGGAGCGGCAGTGGTGGGACAGGTTGATGTAGTGGTGAGGCCTTATATAGTGGGCTCGCACATAAAGGTTCATACGTTGCTGGTTTTCTTTGCATTACTCGGTGGAGTCGAGGCTTTTGGGATTGTGGGGATTTTCATTGGTCCCGTCGTCCTTTCCGTCACGATGGCCGTACTGGATATGCTGAGGACAACAAACTTCTCATGGCAATCAACCCGGCAGAGCACGCAATCTGGTTTGATGAATGACAAGGGAACTGAGTAGCATGACCGTCCGCGGTCTTACCCAGGAGCGGGCAGCCGCTCGGCTTAGGGCAGAGGAACCAAACGAATTGCTTTCCGCGAAGCTCCGCGGGAATACCTGACTCCCCTAGTCCAATCTACACGCGCACCGTTATTGCGGAGAATGGTTGCAACTTCTCGCGACAATAGGCAGGTGGCATGGAATAGCGGGTTGGAAACTGCGATCGCGAATACAAGACCGTGTAGCACATCGAACCGAATTCTTCTATTGAGAGCCAAAGCAAAGAGCCGAGGCTCTTATTTCGTCCGAACACGCGCTCCGTCATTCACCTGGTTTGACGGATGCAGGATGACTTCTTGGCCATTCGAGAGGCCGCGAAGAATCTGTACGTCGGTCTCATTGCGCTGAGCGGTTTCGACCTCGCGCCTCTTCGCTCGCCAGCCTTCGATCACAAACACGCTCCAACCTTCACCCTGACGAAAAAGAGCACTTTGCGGAACCTTCAGGACTTTCTCAGCCGACCAAATGACGGTTCGCGTCTCCACTCGGTAACCGTCTCCGAGTGGTCCGGGAGGGTCGACAAAATCAGAAATGACGTTGACCCGTTTCTCTTCGATTCCGAGGGCAGAGACCTTTGTAAAACCTCCGGGCTCGACCAACCTCACGCGGGCTCGAATCGGCCGGTTGCCGCCCCATCCTTCCAACAGAACAGGCATACCCGGCTCAATCTTTACGGCATCCGTGGAAAGGACGTCCGCAACAACTTCCAGCTTTGTCGGATCGCCCAAAATCAGTAATGGTGTGCCCGCTGAAACAACACGCTCACTTTTCTCGATCACGCGCAGGACGCGCCCAGGAACAGGAGCCCGTAGCTGGATCAACGGACCAGATTTCCCCAACTCTGCATCCAGTCCAACAAGGCCGGCTCGTGCGACCTTCACCTCCGAAGCGGCCATCTGAGCACTGTACTTGGCTGCATCGAATTCCTCTGCCGCCGTGACATCGGCGTTTCTCGCCAGTTCAAGAGCTTGCGAAGAAATTACACCATCCCGCGCGAGCCGCTCGGCGCGTGTTCGATCCCGCCGAGCTTGTTCCGAATCCTCGCGGGCATGTGCCTCGCGAGCGCTGGCCTGCCTTTCTGCGGCTTCTGCAGCTTCAATTCGTGCGAGGACCTCTTGTCGTTCCCGCTGACTCAATGGGAGTGGATCGATCCGGGCGACCGCTTCGCCGCGGTTGACGGTGTCTCCGTCCTCCAGTTCGACGCGCATGAGGCGGCCGGGAACCGGAGCTGACATCACGAATCGATCGTGCGCTCGAGTCTCGCCTTCCTGGTCAATCGTGACGCGAAGCGGACCAATCTCCACGTGCCCGACCTCAACCACCAGACGCGATGGTACTAGAGCAAAAACAACCATTGCGCCAATCAAAAGAGCTGACACGAGCCAGATGACGCGCCGGCGGGCTTTCTTCTGCTCCAATTCATTCCCTCGCTTTCAACACTGCGACGAGATCGAGATGGCGAAGCTTCCGCGAAATCAGCAGGCCCGAGACAGCCGATGCCAGAGTCACGGTGATCGATGCGAACGCGTACGTACGGCTGCTAATCACAAGTGGCATGCGATATAGCTCCGACTGCATGGAATACACAAGCAAGGCACAGATTCCGTAACCAAACAAGAATCCGAGTGGAATCGAGATTCCAGCAAGAATAGCCTGTTCACCGAGGAGCATCCATCCAATCTCACCACGAGTGAAGCCGAGCACGCGCAGAGACGCCAACTCGTGGGCACGTTCCGAAAGCGTAATAAGAGCGCCATTATAGACAATGCCAAATGCAATCACACATGCGAAGGCAATCAACGCGCCAGTGGAGATACCGAGACTACGAGCAATTGTTTCCCGGAATCTCTGAAGCATCGCTTCGCGGACGTTGACTCCGCTAACTGCCGGGGTTCGCTTCAAGAAAGAGTACAGCCCGGGCGCAGCGACAGGATCCACTGCCAGAAACGCGCCAGAAATGGTCTGACCTTCGCGCATCAGGCGATTCAGCGCGTTGATGTCCATATATGCAGAAGTCCCGATCAGATCGTCGACGGTTCCAGCCACGAACACCTGTCGCACGGGCCGCTCTCCTTCCAGAACTTCGATGGTAATCGTGTCCCCCGGGGACGCGCCCAGCATCCGGGCGAGGTTGGCAGAGAGCACGATGCCGTCGCGTGGGAGATCTACTACCTGAAGGTTCCGATCAACAATCCGTCGCAACTCTCGTTCGGATTCCAGCCCAAGGACACCAATACGCCGCGAGCGATGTTCGAACCGCAGCCTCGCGGCTACGACCCGGAAGGGCTCGGACCGAAATACACCGGGAAGTCTTTCGACAGAGTAACGGGCCGACGAACCGTGAGGCTCGTTGAAAGTTATCGCAACGTCCTCGCGAGCCGCGGTCTGAAACTCCACTCGAATCAGATGGTCAATGGCATCATAAAAATAGAAGCCCACAATGAGTATCGCGCCGGCGAGCGCGAGGCCAAGCGTCGAAAGGATTGCCTTCCACGGACGCCGCTCAAGGTTGCGGAGAATCATTCGCGCGCTCAAGGAAACAAAGCGTTGCAGACCGAGCCGCTCCGCAGTCCCCGGCCGGAAATGCGCAGGCGCCTCCGGCCGCATCGCTTCCGCAGGAGGCAAGGCCACCACGGAACGCAACGCGCTCAGAGCGCCAAAGCAGGCCGCTCCCCCGCTGATTGAGATAGCGGAAAGGATCATATTCAGGGTGGGTGCGAAACGGAGTTCCGGGAAGCGGAAAAAATCCTGATACAACTTTGACAAGCCACGGCCTAACCAAATTCCGAGAGGGACTCCCAGCAAAGTTCCCAGCAGAACAGCGACGAGAGCGAACCCCAGATAGTGGATGCCAATCGAAGCATTTCTGTATCCAAATGCCTTTAGCAGGCCAATCGGGCCGCGTTGTGTATGCACCAGCCGAGAAAGTACGACGTGAATTAGGAATGCCGCCACAGCAAGAAATATCGTTGGGATGAAGATCCCTGTAATTCTGTCCTGCACAATTTCGTCCGACAAGAACCGATTTGAGATCTGGTCGGCGCGGCCATATGCGCCAAGACCGCCGTAGGGTTCCAACCGATTGTCCAGCCGCGAGATCACCTCAGCCTCGCTTGCTCCCGGGGAAAGCGAAAGCGACACATCATTGAATCCCCCTTCCATATTGAAAGATGGTCCAAGAGCCTCCCGGCTCATCCAGAACACGCCAAAACGCCTATTGTCTGGAAACACCTCCGCGCCACGAATCTCGTAGACATATTCGGGCGAAAGCGCGATGCCTACGATGTGAAGTGGCTCCCAGCGGCCATTGACTACCGCCCCAATCGTCGCACCGAGATCTAGATGATTCGCATTTGCAAATGCTTCGCTGACCAGCACCTCATTACGACGGCCAGGCTCGATATATCGGCCACGGCGCATGCACAAGTCATTTAGGGCGGGGGTGCCGCGCTCCGGGATGGAGATAAGACGGCCCAAGGCAGGCTCTTGCAGTCCGGGCACATCGAGCGTCACCTCGACGACGATCCTTGTTTGCACTGAGGAAACACCTGGAATAGATGCAATGGAGGGCTCAAGTGGATTTGGAGCACGCTTCAGTTGGGCGAAGACATCAGCGAAGCGATACCGGCTGTAATACAACTGTTGGGCGTTCGCGATAGATTCATACGACCCACGCATGGTCACGTAAGTCGCGATTCCGCAGGCGACGACCAATGCGACGGTAATAAGTTGCCCGCGCATGTGCCACAGATCACGCAGGAGCTTCTTGTTGAGCGCAGTCATGTCCTGTTCACCATGTCAGTTCTGAGGGCGAGACTTTTTTCTTGTTCCTATGTATTTCGACAATCTCACCACTGCTGATCCGGATCACTCGATCGGCCATATCGGCGATGGCGACGTTATGCGTGATGATGACCGTGATCGTTCCAAGCTGGCGGTTGACGCGCTCGAGGACCTCAAGCACAAGCCTGCCCGTCGGATAATCGAGCGCGCCAGTAGGCTCATCGCAGAGAAGTACCTCAGGCCTCTTTGCTACGGCCCGCGCAATGGCCACTCTTTGTTGCTCGCCACCGGAAAGTTGCGCGGGAAAATGATTCAGCCTTTCTTGCAAGCCGACTAGGCGGAGGCATTCTTGCGGGTCCAGCGGATTTTCAGCGATTTCGGTGACAAGCTCCGTATTTTCAAGCGCGGTGAGACTCGGGATCAGGTTATAGAATTGAAACACGAATCCCACGTGTTCCCGTCGATACCGGGTCAGCTCTGCAGGTTCAGCCGCCGTGAGGTTGTGGTCCAAGTAGAAGACCTCGCCTGACGTTGGCACGTCCAACCCACCTAGAATGTTCAGTAGTGTTGACTTGCCGCTACCGGATGGCCCAAGCAGCACCACGAACTCGCCTGGGAAAAGGTCCAGATCTACTCCACGGAGGGCATGGACTTCCACATCCCCCATGCGATAAATCTTGCTGACTTTCCGGATGTGAAAGACAGGATCTGGCAATCCATGCCTCCCTCCTAAGTCCAAATCTCATTCCGCACCAAACAAGTTCGATCCCGTAGTGGATGATCTCATCACACAACAATCCATGGTGGCCATTGGGGGCGTCAAGTGACGCCTGGCTACTGTTTCGTCTACTCTGATAAATTCTTCGGTGATCGCTTGTCCAGCACGGATAGCAGTTCCTGCGCCGCCGGAGAGGGACTTGCTTTGCCCTCCAGGACGATTTCTTTCGCCGAAATCTCGCTCCCGTAGACTCTCTTGTTGGCGTCCTTATCCGGCCGGAGTGTGGAACCCTCGAGATACATTCCCGCAAACAGGCCACGTGACCTCGAATAACTCAAGACTTCCGCCCGCAACGTCACATCGGTCGCCGCGCTCGCGTCGCGCCCCTTAGGCCCGGCTGCTGCCGATATTCCTGCACCCAGTTTCACTTTACTGGACAAGATCGAATCGGCGCCTCTCGAATTCATCACCAACAGGACAAAGTCGGTGGCTTGTCCTCCCAATTGGAGTCCGAAGCTGCCACCTTCGAGGGCCATCATTGTCGGGGCGCCCCACGGTCCGGCAAAATCTTTCCCGCTCCGGCACGTCATGACACCGCGTCCATAGCTTCCGCCAAACACGATGGCGAATCGGAGTACGGACGGGAGAACGATGACGCATTCGGCTTTATCCAGCAGTTCCTGTGGGATATCGTCCGGGACGTTGAGAATTTCGGTCATCACTGTGCCGGCGTTCTTAATCCGATCGATCTCCTTGCTTTGGGCAAACGCCGCCGGGCCGAGCAACGCAGTGATAAGCAGCAATGAGAAGATATTTGTCATCATGTTATTTGCCTCCGCACGGTCCCGAGTCCCTCGGATGAACTCTTATTAATCCACTTTGGGACAGCAATTATTCATACAGCTAAATTCACTCCTTGCTACTTGATTCCCACGGACTTGATTCCTGGATTTGCCAGTGCTGCTTTGAATGCATCCCGATGATCCATCTCATCATGACGAATTTCCTCGAAGCGGTCTGCACCAGCCCTGTCTCCAGCCGCAGCAGCCTGCTCGGCAAATTCACGATACATTGTGCCAACCTCATAGGATTCGCCTTGGATCGCATCTCGGAGGTTGTCTGCGTCGCTCCCTACTAACCCAGAAAGCTCTGCTTCTTCTGCAAAATGCTGGAGACGCTCGGTTCTAGCCGCTTTCTCGAATAGCGCCGCCACTTCCTTGTTTCCATTGCTGCGAGCATGCTGTGCGTAGAGCATGTATTTTGCGTAAGCGAAAGCCTCGCCGTGCATCGCGGTTGACAGATTGTCCTGAGTCTGTTTGGAGAGAGCAGGAACTTTCTGCGCGCCTGTTCCCCCGATCGCCAAGAATGCTGCCATTACCAATACCCCTGCGACGTAAAGTGTGATTTTCATGGTTTTTGCCTCTTCCTTCTTGATCTGACCACAATCGAGTTCAATCTATCGTCATTATCCTATGTTCGTCACAATGCCTGTATATGTCAGTTTTGCCAGCATGCCTGTGGTCTTGATCACTCTCCGTTGTGATTCAAATCACATTCATAGCCCAACTCTCTATTGGCGATGCATGGTCAACGCACTCAGACCCGCACCAGAACTCCTCATTCACCCACATATGCGCTATATCACAGCAGCATGTGACATGCCGCACTGATTGCCTCGATGGGGACAAGTAGTGTGAGGCAGGTGCAGGATCGGTGGCCATGCTGTATGGCCACTGGGCTTGCCCCATTGAAATAAGGCCCCTGATGACACGGGCTAATTTCAAGCGATCGCGGGCAAGAAAGTGCAAGACGGCAGAAGCAAGTTAATGCCTGCTGAAGATTCGTTTGGAGGAGGTAGGAAAATGAAATCGCTGAGAGTATTGGGTTTGATCATTGCCGTCAGCCTGGTTGTGATCACAATGGCACCAGGACTGAAGGCAGAAAATGACGTGTGGAACAAGAAGACGACCATGAGATTCAGTGAACCATTCGAAATTCCGGGGGGGCAGACTCTCCCGGCCGGCACCTACATTTTCAAACTCTTGGATTCAGATACTAACCGAGAAATCGTCCAGATCTTCAATGAGGACCTAACACACATCTACGCGACGGTCATTACGATCCCGAACTACCGTGCCCACCTGACCGAGGAAACAGTGGTTAGATTTCAGGAACGCACTTCCGGATCTCCGCAAGCGATCAAGACGTGGTTTCATCCGAATGAGGAGCTGGGACATGAGTTTGTTTACCCTAAGGAACGGGCGATGGAACTGGCAAAGCTTGCAAACACACCAGTGCCGTCAATGCCGTCCGAACTGACGCCGGACATTACATTGCCGATACACTCGGCCAAGGATGCTCCGGCAGTTGCACTGGAACATGCTCCTATCAAGGTTGAAGAACCAAGTGGAACTGAAGTTACAGTTGCCGAGGCTTTCGCGCCTGCGCCGTTGCAGGCAGAGAGTTTGCCTAAGACAGCCAGTTCATTGCCGCTTATAGGGTTGATCGGGCTGTTTTCTCTGACCGCGGGCCTCACTCTTTGGCTTGTCTCCAAGAGATTCATTCGAACAGAGTGAGGCAAGTTTGCGCGACAGACTTTACCGGGGGTTCGACAGGCGCCGGTAGAGACCAATCTCCTGGTCCAAACCGCGAAAACGGGCCCCCGGTAATCGCCGACCTAGATAAGAGAGGCACGGAGGAGAAAAAGAATAGCGACGCGAAAAGAAAAAGGTTAACCGAATTGAGCATCGTGTGACGAAATGAAAGGGCACTCACGAGCGAAGGCCGCCAAGGGATGCCTGATACTAGTGCCAATCTGGTTTGTATTATTGTCCGCGGTTAGCCAGCATCTTCTTGCGCGTATTCCTCAGAATTCGCAGGCTCAATCCGGACAACAATTCGAAATCAAAAAGAATGTGGAGTTAGTTGTGTTGCGCATGAGTGTCCGGAATTCCCAGGGCAGCCTTGTCTCAGGACTTGAGCAACAAGATTTCCAAGTCTTTGAAGACAAGGTACTCCAAGAGATTGAGACTTTCAGCCAAGAAGATGTTCCCGTCGTAATCGGTCTGGTCGTCGACAACAGTGCGAGCATGAGGACGAAACGCGCTGACGTAATCACAGCAGCGTTGGCCTTTGCCCGGTCCAGCAATCCGCAAGACCAAATGTTCGTGGTCAATTTCAATGACACAGTTTCCTTCGGCCTTCCTCCGGAATTGCCATTCACGGATCAAGCCGATCGATTACAGGCGGCACTCTCAAGGACTGGCCCTGAGGGCAGGACAGCTCTATACGATGCGATGTCCTATGCGCTAGTGCACTTGGAGAAGGGCGACCGCGACAGGAGGGCACTGATCGTTGTCAGCGATGGTGGGGACAATGCGAGCAAGCACACTCTTGCGCAGATCCGGGCAGAGGCGATTCATTCGGACGCGATTATTTATGCGATTGGGCTGTTCGACATGGACGATCCTGACCGGAATCCTCATGTCCTCAAAGAGCTGGCAAAAACCACAGGCGGCGATGCCTTTTTCCCGGATTCGCTTCAGAACGTAATACCGATCTGCGAACAAATTGCTCTGGACATCCGCCACCAATACACCATCGCATACTCGCCCACTAACAGGAACCACGACGGCACCTATCGTGCCATTGAGGTCAAGGCTCGTGCACCAGGCAACGGAAAGTTGTCTGTTCGAACACGCGCCGGCTATTACGCGCCCTTGAATCATCAACCGCCACCACCAACAGGAGCAATCAGTCATGACGCTCCGCATTAGCATCCGCGCACGTCCTTCCGCGACTCGGAATTTCATTCTGCGATTGAGTTGTGACGTGCTCCTCTTCGTTGGAATCATTGCTCTGGGTTATTGTGGCTTCGTGTTGCTCTACGCACGACTGAGCCAGGCCTATCAAGCACGTCATTTTCAACAACAAATCGATAGCGTCAGTTCGCCCGTCAGTAGTCGTGGAGGCAATCGTGAACTCCCTGTCTATCCAACATCATTATTAGAAGCAACGCGAACGAGCGCTGACAATCTCAGACTGGTTGGCGCTCCAGGAACGTTGGTTGGACGAATTGAGATAAGCTCGATTGGCCTTACGGCAATGGTCTTGGAAGGCACTGACGAATGGACTTTACAAGAAGCCGTTGGGCACATTCCGGGCACGTCACTTCCAGGGCTAACAGGAAATGTGGCGATCGCTGGGCACCGGGACACATTTTTCCGAGCACTCCGCAAGATCCACAAGAATGACGCGATTACCTTGACAACGTTGAGCGGCTCGTACCGCTACCTGGTTGAGTTCACTGAGGTAGTCAGCCCCGATGAAACCGATGTGCTGGCCGATTCCGATGAGCCGATTTTGACGCTGGTAACCTGCTATCGATTCTATTTTGTAGGCCCCGCCCCAAAGAGATTTGTCGTTCGCGCGCGTGAAGCCCTGATGTAATCCTTATACGCAAATGTTTTCATATCAATGACCTACGGACAGACAGAAGTTTACGTGATCTCTTGATGGCCGAGCCTGTTAGATACAAACGTGATACTCGCCGTGCTGTGCTACCAGAAAGACGCTGCTGAGCCAATTAGGAATCCATGGGCAAAATACGGGTCTTCTCCTGGCTTTCCTCATATCCAATGTGATGGCTACCAATTCTTGTCAGCGTTAATGCGATGCGGGGCCGATGGACTTATGATGCAAGTCATGACCGAAAGTGACATGACGCAGAACTACAAGCTCTCGCACTATATACTCGTTCTGTAATTGAATGGATTCCAAGCTCTACCCGAGTTCGCTAACTCTCATGAGCCACATTGATCCCGCGCCTGAATTGACGAAACCCCAATTCCAAGGGCTCAGCGAGCAGGAAGCCGCATTGAGGCTGGCGACGGAGGGGCCGAATGAGTTGCCTTCCACGAGATCTCGGAGCACTTTGAAAATTACCATCGAAGCATTGCGTGAACCGATGTTCCTCCTGCTGGTCGCCATTGGAGTTTTGTATGTCGTGTTGGGAGATCTCCGCGAATCACTTGCCCTGCTCGTCGCTGTGTTCCTGGTGATCGGTATCACGCTCTACCAAGAGCGTAAGGCGGAACATGCTCTCGAAGCTCTCCGGGACCTCTCAAGTCCCCGGGCATTGGTGATACGCGGCGGCACCGAGCGACGAATTCCAGGTCGCGAGGTCGTCCGGGGTGATTTGATTGTACTTTCGGAGGGCGACCGGGTTCCAGCCGACGCTTTGGTGCTCACCGCAGTCAGCTTGACGACGGATGAATCGCTGCTAACCGGTGAATCGGTTCCTGTTCGAAAAGTTGCCTCACTAGAAGAGATGGCCACAATGGGTCGGCCTGGCGGCGATGATCAGCCGTGCGTGTATTCCGGAAGCCTTGTCGTCCAGGGTCTTGGAATTGCACGGGTGCTTGCGACCGGCAAGTCAACTGAGTTAGGCCGCATCGGGAAGGCACTCGAAACGGTCAAGTCTGAAAGGACTGCGTTACAGAACCAAGTCGGTCGAATCGTGAAGATTTTTGCCGCGATTGGGCTCGGGTTATGCGTGTTAGCGGCATTGGTGTATGGAATCACGCACAAAGACTGGCCCAAGGGGATCCTCGTAGGCCTCACCATGGCAATTTCGATGGTGCCGGAGGAGTTGCCGGTGGTTTTGACCATCTTTCTCGCACTAGGCGCTTGGCGAATCTCGCGCCGAGGCGTACTCACACGCCGCATCCCTGCAATCGAAACCCTCGGGTCTGCAACGGTGCTGTGTGCAGACAAGACGGGCACTCTTACACAAAATCGAATGTCGGTACATTCCTTATTCGCCGGTAACGATTCTTTCGAAGTGGACCACGAAAAGAAAATGGCTTTGACCGAAGGATGCCAGAAGTTGCTTGCCGTCGCCATACTCGCGAGTCAGAGGGAACCATTCGACCCGATGGAAAAGGCGATCCGCGGGCTAGGACAGGAAACGCTGGCCAATTTTGCACGGTTCGACGCTGGATCTCTAGTGCGTGAGTACCCTCTATCACGAATGTTGCTGGCAGTAGTCCGTGTTTGGGATGTGCCTGGTGAAAACACTTACACGGCTGCAGCAAAGGGGGCGCCGGAAGCCATTGCGAAGCTTTGCCATTTGACCGATACAGAGACAGCCGAATTGATGTCCCAGGCTTCTCGAATGGCCAATCGAGGTTTACGTGTTTTGGGGGGAGCCCGTGCGGCCCTACCGAAAGTCGAGCTACCCGATGCTCCGCTCGAATTCGATTTCAAGTTTCTGGGGCTTCTAGGTTTTGAAGATCCTGTGCGTCCCGCTGTCCCCGGGGCGATCAGCGAATGCGTGGCGGCCGGTATCCGCGTGGTGATGATAACAGGCGACTACCCGGTCACTGCACGAAGCATCGCTCGGCAGATCGGACTCCCGCATCCCGACGAATGCGTTACCGGTTCGGAGTTAGATGCTATGGATGAAAGTGAATTACGCCGACGTGTGCGAACAACCAGTATTTTCGCGCGTGTTGTTCCGGAGCAAAAGCTGCGGCTCGTGGAGGCCCTGCAAGCCAACGGTGAGATAGTAGCAATGACCGGCGACGGAGTGAATGACGCGCCTGCTCTACGGGCGGCCAATATCGGCGTGGCGATGGGCGGCCGCGGTACTGACGTCGCGCGTGAGTCGGGGGCATTGGTTTTGCTCGACGATGACTTTTCCTCGATCGTCGTAGCGGTACGGTTGGGACGACGCATTTTTGACAATCTCCGCAAAGCAATGTCCTATGTGCTGGCGATCCATGTTCCCATTGCAGGCATGTCTCTGATCCCCGTGTTATTCGGGTGGCCGCTGGTACTGTTGCCGCTGAATATAGTCTTTCTCGAATTGATCATCGACCCGGCATGCTCGATGGCGTTTGAGGGCGAATCAGAAGAGGCAGATATCATGCGGCGACCGCCGCGTGATCCCAAGCAGTCCATTTTCAGTCTGCGAAACATTCTCCTGAGCCTGTTGCAAGGTGTCGGCGCACTGCTGAGCGTCCTTCTGGTTTTTGTTGTCGCGCTCTATCGAGGTCAAGGAGAGATGGATGCGCGCGCGCTTGCGTTCACGACGCTGATCATCGCTAACCTCGGCCTAATCTGGACCAACCGTTCTCGCACGCGCACGGTCCTCGAAACTTTGCGATCGCCAAACGCGGCGCTGTGGTGGATCACCGTTAGCGCATTCGTATTTTTAGGACTGGTCCTCTATGTACCTTTCTTTCGTGTTTTGTTCCAATTCTCGACGCTTCATGCTTTGGACGTCGCAATCTGCTTCGGTGCCGCCGCGTTTAGTGTCTTCTTGGTTGACGTCTGGAAAATCAGCCATCGTTATGCATGACTTCGAACTCTCGGAATGAGCCTTTGCTTTCAATCTGCCAGATCGCATTTAGCCAACGGAGGCTGACAACGAATCTGGATACCCCGCCTTCTTCGGAACAGGGATCGACTGGAGGCACGTGTGTTTCATTCCCAGACGACCCTGTTAGCCCACACCTCTCACGACGCAGCCAGTGGGTGGAACGGAAACTACAAAAACGACATTATCCGCAGTCGGTTTAGTTTACAGGGCAGCGGTGCAGCTCCATTCGCAGCATGGCCATGGCCGGAAAATTGCCACACGTGCTCCGTTCAGTAACTAACAGATGCGAGCGGCCTCTTCCAAATCAGACACTTTGAGTATAACGGTGGCCTTCCTGCACCCCTGCACAGAGGTCCCGTAGGCTGTCGTGATGTTGATATTGTGTTCGGCCAGCTTGCCGGCAAACTCTCCCAGACACCCTGGCGAATTTGGCAACTCCACGTAAAGCACATCCTGTTCTGTGTAGGAGAGATGCTCATCGTCCAGCACGCTCTTTGCTTTTTTCAGATCGTCAGCGACGATTCGGACAGCACCCTGCACACCAACTGGGGAGCAGCTCATCGCCACAATATTCACTTTTGAATCGCCTAGCACTTTCGCGAGCCGGGCTAATGTCCCGGGCCGATCCTCGCAAGTGACGCTAAGTTGTTTTACCTTTCTAGAGACGGTAAGTCGCTTTGCCTTGGGCATTGTCGTTGCCTCTCAGCGCAAAGCTAGCAGGATTGGAATCTTCCCGGATGTGATTCAGATCACAAAGAGGTGTGCGCTCCGTCATCTCGGCCAGACAGAGAATCTTCTATACGTTCCAATGTCAGTGGAACCCCAACGCAGCAATGCTCGAGATCGCGAGGGTTTACTTAGGCGACCGAAGCAAACAGCCACTTGATTCATAAATTCTCACCCCAACAACAAAGTGAGGCACGACGGACATGAAAAAGAAATCAATCCGAAGAAACAAGAATAGAGTGACGAGATCTAAAAAACGAACGGGCGGCAAAACAACGATCCGCAGGAAGACAGCTACGCGTAGTAGGATGACCATCACGAAAGCTGCAGTCAAGCCAGAAGATATCAGATCGAATGCAGGCGCTCTCGGAGGCCTGCCCGAAGTCACGGAAACGGACGGGGAAAGCGTTGTAGATGTAATCGAAGTATTGGAGGTCGGGGTGGTGAGCATCCAAGACGACATCCCGACCGCCGATGAGTCCGAAGTTGTGCCGGAAGAAACTGAGGGAAAAGTTGTTCGGAGGACCGAATCGTAGCGCTTGGCGGCTATGACGACTCTTTCGGAGGTTCAACCATGGCAATGCCAAACAGTCTAAGAACGCATCTCGAGAAAACGCATACCAATTACTCTGTATTGTCTCACGTGCCCGCCCGGAGTTCGCAATACGCCGCTTCCCTCCTTCACGTCCCTGGGAAAGAGATTGCAAAGACGGTGGTTCTTCGAGCCGGGGAACGCAGTTTGCTTGCGGTGCTTCCGAGTTCCTATCACATCAATCTGGAAAAACTTGCGGCCGTGGTGGGAGCGCAAGTGGAACTTGTCGAAGAGCAGGAATGCTACAAACTCTTTCCCGATTGTCAGCCGGGCGCAGTTCCGCCGTTCGGTGAAATCTATGGTCTACCGGTTTACATGGAGATTGCCTTGGCCGAGGATCCGGAGATCGTCTTCTGCGCAGGAACGCTCACCGATGACATTCGAATGGCTAATGCCGATTTCGTGCACCTCGCAAGGCCCCAGGTTTGCTCATTCGCTGAGAGAGGTGAAGTCACAAGAAAAGAAGTCCCGGATGCCGGTCTGTCTCTTGAACGGGGCGGCGGCAAGTAAGGCTTGTGTAGCGTCTTCCGACGGGCGTATCCGGCTTCGTTTGTATCCCGGGGCAATGCGCGCCGCCACAAATTGCGCCCTGGCGAAGCGGCAGATCATTCGACATCTAGTTCGCAGCGACTTCGGCAGTTTCATGCCAAATTAGGACCAGCCTTCTTATAACGAAACGACCGCTTCTTCTACCTGCTTCGCCAGTGCGGCGTAATTCTCACCCTTTAGATACAGCGGCGGCCCGAAGACAATCTCCACGCGACCCGGTCGCGGCCACCGGGTATGCCGGTGAAGGACTTTTTCCAGACCCCGCAATCGAATCGGAACCACGGGAACCTGCAGCCGCCCAGCGATCAAGCCGATGCCTTGCTGGAAGGGTTTGATCTCCCCGGTTTCCGTGCGCTCACCTTCCGGAAAGTACAATATCGACCAATTTTCGCCAATTAAGTCCCCAATATATCGCAGCGATTCGCGTGTACCAGCTTCGATCTGCGGCACCGGGAACGCATTGAAGAATAACGCAACCAGCGAATACGCAAGGCTATCCAGGAACCATTCGTACCGTGTGTGGCGGTCCGGAGAAAAGTGGGCATCAAAGTACTCCTTCCACATTGCCACGGCCACGTGGCAACGGTATCGTGCGGGCAAAGCAGATAGGATTAATGGCGTATCCAGGTGACTCTGATGATTCGACGCGAAGATAACGGGGCCCCGCAGCGAAGCCAAATGCTCCCGGCCCGAGATACGAGCATGTGCCACAATTCGAGTAAGTGGCAGCCAGATTATGGACAGCGCCACGCTGCGAATAACTCTCGCCAACAAGAGGCGGTTCCAGGCTGGGAATTTCGTGGTGCTGGGCTGCGTGCCGATTTCAGCCAGCGCGGAAACCGTACGGGCGCCGGTCAACAGGGATTCGTCGATGCTGGTGTCGAAGTGCTGCTCTAAATCAATCATGAGTTCGACACGATCGAGAGAACTCAGGCCCAGTTCGTCCAAAGTTGTGTGCGGGGTGATGGTACGGTCCGGAGCATACTTTCGGAGAAGATCAATCATCTCTCCTCCACCTGAGGCCGTGGGGGCAGAGCCGCCGCTTTCCACCCAGGTCTGAATCTCGCCATGCTTTAGCTTTTGCGTGCCTTCCGTACGCGGCAGCCGGTCGCCCGGCCAAATCGAGACGCTGCGGATCTTCTGGTGATCTTCGAGCTGTACGTTGGCATGGCGGACAATTTCGTTCGGGTCGCCGCCGCTTTCGACCACCAGAACCGCGTGCACGCGGTCTCGCCCAACTACTGCAGATTCCCGCACGCCCGGAATCTCGTTCAGCACGACCTCCACGTCCTCGGGGAAAACTTTAAGCCCCTCTGGTGTGACGATCATTTCCTTCTTGCGCCCTCGAATCGTCAGGTTGCCAGCCTCATCAAGATCCCCAATGTCACCGGTATGGAACCAGCCGCCTTCGAATGCGGAGAGAGTTTCAGCGGGAGCTTGGTAGTAGCCTGATGTCACACTTTCGCCGCGCACGAGAATCTCACCGTCCGGCGCGATCTTGACTTCCACCCCGGCGATTGGCTTACCGACCGTGCCTCCCTTTATGTCGAAGGGATCGTTGAAAGCAACGATTGGGGCTGTCTCGGTAAGCCCGTAACCTTGAATGACGGCGAATCCAAGACGAGACCAGAACTCCTCGAGTTCTCGTGCGAGCGGCGCCGCTCCGACAAAAAACGCCCAGAATTTCCATCCAAATAATGAATGTACGCGGCGGTAACGCCACCACCGGAAGATCCAATGGGATGCAGCCGGAGGTAGATCAGCAGCTTCCGGAAACCGGCGTAGGATGTGCTCCCGTAGCACCTGGAGGATCTTTGGCACGGCGATAATTACCGACACACGCCGGGTACGGATTTGCCGCAGGATTTCATGCGGGCTGTATCCGCGCATGAAAACGGCGCCTCCCGGAATGAGCGGGAGAATGAACATCGTGACCACCTGGCCAAACATGTGACTCAGTGGGATCAGGCTCAAAAAACGTAGAGGAAATACTGGTCGGAACCATTTGCCGTATCTGGAAACAATCCGCTCCGGGGAGACAAGATTAGCCAGAATGTTGCCATGCGTGATCAGAACCCCCTTCGGCTCTCCGGTGGCGCCCGAGGTGAAGACAATCTCAACCAAATCTTCCCTCTCGATGCGGGCAGAGGGCGCTTGCCAGTTTTCCGCCGTCCATTCGAGGTCGGAGAGCCGCCAAGCCGGCGGCTGTCCCTCGCAGCTGGTCAACTGGACCTCCTCTCCGATCAGGATAAGGCGGGCATCGACGATCTCTTGGATGTGGCGCAAAAAGCGGGGTGACGCGCGGTAGTCGATTGGTACAACGATGACACCTGCGAGAACGCAGCCCCAGAACGCGGCGATCCACTCAGGACGGTTCTCGGACCAGAAGATGGCTTTGTGGCCCTTGCCAATATTGTGTTCGCCCAGCCGCGCCGCAAAGCGCCGCGCAGCGAGGCCGACTTGTGCGTACGTGTACCTCCAACTGCGATATCCATTATCGTACTGTAGGAACTCGGCAGGGGATTCCGAGAAATCGGAAAACAGATCCACGAGGCTTTGCCGCGGGCGCACGTGCCGAACTGCATCATCATTCAACATGGCCCTCTTCTACGACCAGCCCACAAAAAGCATTTCGCGAGCTGGTTGACCCATCGTGGCATCTCGCCGGCTCTCCGTGACAACCGAACTCGACGACACGACTGTGTCTCCTGGAGCGGTAGCGATGTATCGCAGCTTCGTAAGCTTTCTATGCCAGACGTCAATCCTACTCTGTGAAGCTCGTCACACTCGCGAGTGATGCAGATCATACAGGCGGGTAGCCGGTTCGACTATTCATCGACAAATCGAGATTCGGAGCGATGCCACATCGAAGTGGCTCGATATAACGAACGCGGGGCAAACGCAAGCCCAAACTACGAGTTACGAAAATAGTCGCCCTCGCACCCGCGTGCACGACTCAAGTCCTCAGCCGAGCAGGCGTGTGATATACGGCATAGAGAGCTGTGACGTGGCTCACTGCGTGTGGCGCCTGACCGGGCTACAAGGCAGGTTTAGAGGATGAATGCAAGAACCGGGCCGAGACGGTCCGAACTTGCATTAGCTGAAAAGCAGAGAGAAGGGATACCATTATGCTAGTCAAAGATGTGATGTCGAAGAATGTTCTTTTCTGCACCCCGTCAGACACTGTACAAGCAGCTGCCCGGACGATGAAGTTGCATGGAGTCGGAGCCCTTCCTGTGGTGTCCGATACTTTGCAGGCAAGGCTCGAGGGGATTGTGACCGACCGCGATTTGTGTTGTAGCGTCGTCGCAGAGGCAAAGCTTGCTGAAACGACGAAGGTCGCAGAGGTCATGACGCGCAAGCCCGTAATTTGCGCGCCCGACAACACGTTGGATGAGTGCGAAGTACTGATGCAAGAGCATCAAATTCGGAGGGTCCCTGTCGTGGACAAACAGGGACGATGCATCGGAATTGTCGCGCAAGCTGATATCGCGCTTCATGCTTCTGCCGCGGTTGTAGCGAAGACCCTTGCAGAGATTTCCAAGTCATTAAGACCGGAGCGCAAAGCGTGGGTCGCGGACGCCTAAAGCAGCTTGTTTCGTGGTCGTCCGCTTCAAGTCATGTTTGCTAAAATGTTATGGTCTCCGGTGGTGAATGGCCACCGGTCTCGGGGGAACCCGAATGGCGTTCCAAGATCGAGTTGATGCTGGACGTAAGCTGGCGAATCGACTGAGCGCGTACGCAAACCGCAGTGATGTAATTGTCCTTGGAATCCCGCGGGGTGGCGTTCCGGTTGCTTTCGAGGTGGCAAGGGCGCTGGACGCTCCCTTAGATGTGTTTCTTTCACGCAAGCTTGGCGTTCCCGGACAGGAAGAACTGGCGTTCGGCGCAGTCGCGACAGGCGGTGTGCGGGTGCTCGACCAGGAACTCATCGACGCAGTGGGCATCCCGGAACAGGAGATTGAACGAATTACCGAGAAAGTGAAACAAGAGCTGGAACGGCGCGAGAGTGTCTATCGCGGCAGTCGGCCTCCGCTCAAAGTTGAAGGACAGACGGTTATTCTGGTGGACGACGGAATTGCCACTGGCTCCAGCATCCGCGCGGCGATAAATGCCTTACGACAGATGAAACCGGCGCGCATTGTAATCGCAGTCCCTGTGGCGCCCTTATCCACCTGCAATCGTCTGAGAGGGGAAGTGGAGGAGCTTGTTTGCGTTGACACTCCCGAACTCTTCTTCGCGATCGGCCAGTTCTATGAAGATTTCGCCCAGTTGACGGATGAAGAAGTGACAGATTTGCTTCATCGAGCTTCGCAGCCGCCTGTCCGGAAAGCAGTCTAGAAGCAATAGGAGCCTCCAGAAAGGAACTTGCCCATGATTCCGGGTCGAAAATCTATGCGGGACGGCTCAGGAAGCGAAGTCTCTATTGAAGCCGGCAACGTTACACTGGAAGGCACTCTGAACCTTCCAAGGGAGGCAAGCGGAATCGTCCTTTTCGCACACGGGAGCGGCAGCAGTCGCCATAGCCCTCGAAACCGTTATGTCGCAAGGGTGCTGCAATCCAAGGGAATCGGAACCTTGCTGTTCGACCTCTTGACTGGCGAAGAAGAATCTGTCGATCAGTTGACTGGCCAGCTTCGCTTCGACATCCACTTTCTGGCAGCCCGTTTGATAGACGCGACCCATTGGGTCCTGCATCGTCCTGACATGCAACGGATGAGGCTAGGTTATTTCGGAGCAAGCACTGGTGCAGGCGCAGCGCTCGTGGCAGCCGCCCAACTCTCCGATGTGGTTGCGGCAGTCGTATCACGCGGGGGCAGGCCCGATCTCGCTGGGGATGCTCTCGGGGATGTTCGAGCATCTACACTGTTGATTGTGGGAGGGGATGACGAACCAGTGATTGGCATGAACCGGCAAGCCTTGGAAAAGCTACGCTGCCGGGAGAAGAAGCTTGTCATCGTCCCAGGAGCGACTCACTTATTTGAAGAACCGGGGACGTTAGAGGAGGTTGCACGACTCGCCGCAGACTGGTTCAGCGGACACCTTGTGCCTGCTGGCTCCTCTCCGGTCAATGCTTCTTCGGGTCGTTGACCGAGGGCAAGACTCATCCTGTTGCTTACGGCACAGTAATCAGTTCGGCTCAATCCAAGTTCGTCTGAAGGGAATTGAGCGGCCCTTCGCCTTGGAACGTGCTTCCGTTGTCTCCTGATATTGAGGTACTCGCCCATGCAACTTTGGAGGAATGCGACCAAGCCCCCTCAGCAGGCAGCGCCGTCCCCGCGATTTCCGCAGTCGGACGAAGTGCTAGACCCTGTGGATGAAGCTTCACAAGAATCATTCCCCGCAAGCGATCCTCCCTCTTGAACGATGGGCAGAGAAGTGAAGGGCGGGGTATCACGCCAATAATTGCGCGCATCACTTCCGATCATCCAACTTGCCGCGTCCTTCGCCTTGCTAAACGCTTCTCGACCCGCATCTACGGCCTCACTGACCTTCTGCTGGCCCTGATCCATCAAGTCCGTCACGCGCACACGCCTCTGCCGAGCCTTTTCACTCTCGGGCGCTCAAGCGATTTTAGATGAATGCTAGTCGGTGCTCGGCTTGAGTCACTATGATTTCAGTCACACACAATTGTGACAGCCTAGGTGGCGCCAGGCATCGCAGGACTCCCCCGCAAACCATGGGCGCCGAGCCAATGGAAGCTGAACAACGCAGATATCGGAACGCATAATGGGAAGCATTTATCGCGCAGAAGGAAGCCGAACGATTTCCACGGAGCAACTAGCATGGCGGGCCACGCTTTCAGCCACACTTCCCATCAAGAAGCGGTCGAGGCCCTTTCGTCCATGAGATCCGAGTACGATCAAGTCGGCGTTCCACTCTGAGGCGACATCGATGATTTTTGACTTGGGATCGCCTTCTGCGAGGGCTGGAGTGACATTAAAACCCGAGGTGCGCAGCATCCCGATAGTTTTTGTTAGCAGTGCTTTGGCTTGCTCTCGTTGGGCTTTCCAGACCGCCTCGAACTCCGGATCGTATCCTCCCATTTCGCGGCCGAGCAAAAGAGAAGGCGATTCAAGCACATGCAAGACCCGCACTTCTGCATCTTGGGGGCGACCTTGGGCAACCACCATTTGTATTGCTGCTTCTGAGAACTTGGAATCATCGATCGCAAGAAGAATCTTCATTTGCTGTTGTCCTGCCCAAGACACCGTAGCGTCTCCACCCGGTTGCCGGGCTCGGAATTGTCTGAGTCGCTCCCCATGTCTTGCAGGAACAGTATCATGGATCGCTCTCGATGTACTTTTCGAGCACTGAGAGTCAACGGGATTCGAGTCCGAGCGGCGACAACAGATGTTGAGCCAAGTTTTCAATAGACGTTCTCTGCGTTACGCGTGTAGCATCGGGGCTATGAGGTGCGCGACCGCAGGCTGTTCACAAGACGCACGCAGGCAATGCTCGGAGTGTTCCCGAAACTTCTGCGACAAACACGTCGAGACATGCAGTTGGTGCCAGGCATTCGTTTGCTTCGAGTGCCGGGACGAACACGATTCTAACAATCCCCTGCACGAGGAAGGAATCCCGAACGCTTGAGCTGAAGTCTTGAGCTCTCTGCTTTCAAAAGGGCCGTCTCTGCGCGGTCAAGCGGACACCGGAGAGATGTCCTGAACATCGTGCGCCTGCGGGGAACGCTTCTGCCTCTCTTGCGGCTATACTCATTGCATCATCTGATCGTCGAATGTCAGCGGTCGGAAAGATGGACGAATCTATGCAAGGGAAACACAATTCCGCGCACGTCGACTCGTTCTACCATCTTCTCAAAGAAAGCAAAGCTGAACAGTTCTGCCAGGGCACGGCATGCTTCGTTGCTCGACATATGAGCCCAGAGCGTTGGTCCGCAGCCATATCTGGTGAACAGCGCGTGTATTGCCTGGGGAATTGTTTCGCGGGCCCGGCATCGAGCAGCGATACGGGCCGCCCGAAAATGGGAATTCACTCCCGTGAGCCGGTCATTCTCGGACCTATAATTGACGGACCAATCCGTTCCTTTGCCGCGTACGCTGCGCAGGGCGGGTACCGTGCCCTCGAGCAAGCGTTGAGCAGGCCGCAGGAGGATCTGCTAAAGGCTGTCGAACTTTCGAGGCTACGCGGGCGTGGTGGCGCAGGATTTCCGACCGGAAAGAAATGGCGCGCAGTTGTACAACAACGGGCGCCCGAAACGTTTGTGATTGCGAACGCCGATGAAGGAGACCCCGGAGCCTACATCGACCGTTTTCTCATCGAGGATGATCCGCACCGCCTGATAGAGGCAATGGCCATTGCCGGATACGCGGTCGGCGGGACGAAAGGCTACATCTATCTCAGGAGGGAATACCCGCGAGCTTGCGTGGTGATGGAGCAGGCTCTCGCTGAGGCGCGGCGCGAGGGCTGCTTGGGGGACCGGATTCTTCGCAGTGGTTTCTCATTTGATGTCGGCCTGATCGTTGGCCGCGGGAGCTACGTCTGTGGCGAAGAGACTGCCCTGCTCAATTCGATCGAAGGGAGCAGACCGGAGGTGCGGCTGCGGCCTCCATATCCGTCTGAGTGCGGGCTGTTCGGGAAACCCACCCTGATCAATAATGTGGAAACGCTTGCGAATGTTCCCTGGATCGTTCGCAACGGAGGTGATGCATTCGGGCGACTGGGCTTTTCAAACAGCCGCGGCAGCAAGGTCCTCTCGCTCAATTCTCTTTTTCATACCCCCGGACTTTACGAAGTCGAGTTCGGCATTAGCGTACGCCGGATCGTAGAAGATTTGGGCGGTGGCCTGAAGACTGGGACGATAAGAGGCGTAATCTTCGGCGGCCCGCTTGCGGGCATCATTCCACCGCATCTGTTTGATACTCCTTTGGGATTCGAGGAATTTGCCAGAATCGGTGCGAGCGTGGGTCATGGTGGGGTGGTTGCGTTCGACGAGCACACTACGATTGCCCAATTGATCCACCACGTTTTTGACTTCGGCGCATACGAATCCTGTGGCAAATGTACGCCATGCCGGCTCGGAAGCCGGCGCATCGAACGCCTGTTTCAACAAGTCATAGAGGCCGGCAGGGTGCCCGCGCACGCAAGGATGGAATGCAATGAGATTGTTTCCGCCCTGGCGATGACCAGTCTCTGCGGGTTAGGAACCGGACTTGGTGAATTTGCGAGGAGTGCTGTTCGCCACTACGCGGAGGAATTGGAACCTTGCTTCAGGTAACCATCAACGGTCAGGCGCATCAATTTCAGAATAGCCTCTCCATCCTGCACGCCGTGCGCTCACTGGGCATTGAAATGCCGGCGCTCTGTTACGACGACCGGATGAAACCTTTCGGCGGCTGCCGCCTCTGCGTGGTGCGGGTGAACGGGGGGGGCCACTCTGTCATCGCTTGCGACACGCAGGTTTCTGACGGCATGACAATAGAAACTCATACTTTGGAACTCGAGGAGTGGCGACGATCGCTTCTCAGGCTTCTGGCCCGCCAGTATCCCGCTGACGCTACTCAGCAGTTTCCGGACAAAGAGTTCCACCGTCTCCTCCGCAGATATGGCGTCCTAAAAGAATGCCTGGGCAGGACCTCACCGGAACTGATTGACGAATCGAACCCCTATATACGCGTGGACATGTCTCAGTGCATCTACTGTTATCGCTGCGTGCGTATCTGCGAAGAGGTGCAGGGACAATTTGTCTGGCAGGTCTGGAATCGCGGCGATGCCAGCCGGATCCGTCCGGATTCAGGGACAACCCTGAGGGAAAGCTCGTGCGTAAGTTGCGGCGCCTGCGTCGACACATGTCCCACCGGAGCGCTTGAGGACAAGAGCGTTTTATCTCTCGGGACTGCGATCAACTGGACGAGAACCACCTGCGCCTACTGCGGGACCGGTTGTGAAATGAATGTGGGCTCGCGTGATGACCGCATCGTTGCGATCAAGCCCGAGCCTGACGCTCCAGTGAGCCGCGGTCACCTTTGCGTGAAAGGACGCTACGCTTTCGATTTTGTGCGCGCCGAAGACCGCGCGACCCAGTCGATGATTCGTGTCTCAGGCGCTTGGAAACCGGTTTCCTGGGACGAAGCCATCTCGTTCACCGCGGACGCGCTCGGCCGGATCATCCGGCAGCACGGCTCAGGCAGCGCCGGCGTCCTGGGATCGGCCCGTGCGACGAACGAAGAGAACTATCTCGCCCAGAAGTTCGCCCGAATCGTGCTCCAGACCAACAACGTCGATTGCTGCGCGAGAGTTTGCCATACACCGACGGCGGCGGCGATGAAGCTAATGCTGGGCGCGGGCGCCGCAACGAATTCTTTCGACGACATCGAGAGTGCCAAGACAATTCTCATCTGTGGCGCAAATCCAACGGAGAATCATCCGATCGTCGGCGCACGCATCAAGCAAGCCGCGCTCCGCGGCGCCCGATTGATCGTGATTGATCCACGCAGGATCGAGCTGACACGTTACGCCGCGCTGCACCTGCAGCTTCGGCCTGGGACGAATATTCCGCTACTGAACGCGATGGCGCATGTCATCGTGGAAGAAGGCCTTTGTGACCAAGATTTTCTGACAACGCGGGTTGCCGGATTCGAGGCGTTCCAGCGCTTCATTTCTTCCTGGTCTCCCGAAAAAGCGGCGCCTGTATGCGGCGTGGAACCGCGACAGATCCGCGAAGCCGCGCTTATGTATGCGACACAGAAGCCCGCCATGTGCGTTCATGGCCTGGGGGTGACCGAACATATTCAGGGAACCGAAGGCGTCATGTGTCTTGTGAATCTCGCGCTGCTGACCGGAAACATAGGCACGAAAGGCGCAGGCGTTAATCCGCTGCGTGGTCAAAACAACGTCCAGGGTGCCGCGCACATGGGATGCGACCCGGGTGTTCTGACGGGGTCAATTTCTCTCAAGGACGGCAGCGATCTTTTTTCCAGCGTGTGGCACGCGCCAATTCCAGCTGAAAAAGGCCTCAACATGCTTGGCATGATGGACGCGGCCATCGCCGGAAGGTTCAAGGCGTTGTGGGCCATCGGCTACGACATATTCCTGACGAACGCCAATGCGAATGCCACCCGGCGCGCCCTGCAAAGCCTGGAACTGGTCATCGTTCAAGACATGTTCTTGAACGAAACTGCCAGGGAGTTTGGCAACGTTTTCCTGCCGGCTGCTTCTTCCTTTGAGAAGAGCGGCACTTTCATGAATGCGGAGAGACGCGTTCAAAAAGTCCGCAAAGTCATCGAACCTGTTGGGGCATCGAAGCCCGATTGGAAGATTATCTGTGATCTCGCTCAGGCCATGGGAAAGGGTGATTATTTCCGTTATCGGTCCGCGGAAGAGATCTGGAATGAGATTCGAGCTGTCTGGAAAGCTGGTGCTGGAATCAGCTACCAGCGCTTGGAGGGCGGTGGGCTGCAGTGGCCATGTCCCACAGAAGATCATCCCGGCACGCCGGTGCTTCACACGGAGGCTTTCTCGCTCGGCACACGGGCGACGCTTCGTCCGGTCGAATACCGCATGTCCAAAGAAACTACGAACGACGAATACCCCTTTCTCCTGACCACCGGCCGGACACTCTACCAGTTCAACGCTGGTACGATGACCTTGCGCACCCCGAATGCGAAGCTCCGCGATCAGGATTATCTGGATATTTCAGCCAAAGATGCGGAGCACCTCGGATTCTCTGACGGCCAGCGGGTTCGGATTCGCAGTCGCTACGGCGAGGCGATTCTGCCGGTCTGCATCAACGATACGGTAAGACCCGGCGAGCTTTTTGCCACGTTCCACACGCCCGCGGTGTTCTTGAACCGTTTGACGAGTCCCCATCGCGACAGATTCGTCGACGCGCCGGAGTATAAAATCACAGCGGTGCGCATCGAAAGAGACTAGCGGGACAAAAACCTGCGGTCGTCGATTCCTTGGTCAGGGGGGCGAAACTGAACATCGTGCCTGGGATGAGCGCATGGTAAGGCGACGCGGCGACGCCGCAGCATTCGTGATCGCGGGCGGCGCGAGTCGCCGCATGGGGCGGAACAAAGCGTTGCTGGAGTTGGGCGGCATCCCCATGGTCGTGCGCATGCTCCGGCTGCTGGGGCCTCTGGTCGCAGCGGTCAGGGTCGTCGCGACGGCCGATCGCTATGCATCACTGGGCCTGGCGTTGTTGGCGGATCGCTGGCCGGGTCAGGGGCCGCTCGGAGCGATCGTGACAGCGCTCGGTGCGTCATCAGCGGACTGGAATCTTGTCCTCGGCTGCGACTTGCCTTACGCGCGTCAGGCACCGGAAGCAAGAACGAGAAACCGGCTCGGGGTATCCTCATCGATACAGCCTCAGTAACTTCGGGACGGTTCAACAGTAGAACCCGTGAAACTGCGACGGGCTACTGAAGGTCCCGTACAGATGCGAGGTACTCGATGCAACCGTCCAGCGTCGCAAGCTTGGAATAGTCCGTCTCGGGAATATCAACCTTTAGTTCCTTGTGCAGCCCGATTACGAAGTTCAACAAATCCATGGAATCAATGTCCAACTGATCACGGATCCTGAGATTGGGCTTGATCTGCGACAAGTCGGCTTCTGGCGCAACCTGGCCAAGAACTCGCAACACAATTACTCTGATTTCATCTTTCTTCATAGCTTTTCCGGTTCTTGGAGGAGTCGCTCCACAGCCGCAAGAAAAAGTCCCCCGCGGTGGCCATCACTCACTCGATGATCCCCAGAGAGGGTTGCCGTAATCAAAGGTCGCGATACGACTTGACTGTCTGCCAGCCACGGACGTTCGACGATCTTGCCGAAACCCACCAGCGCGACTTGGGGTAGGTAAATAATCCCGAATACTCCTTCTACGCCCTGTTCTCCCAGGCTTGTAACCGTGATTGTCGGGTCGCTCAGCTCAGAACTCCGCAGCGATCCCGAACGTGCCCGCTGCACCAGATCGCGAAAGTTCTTCATGAGTTCATTGAGGCTCTGCCGGTCGGTGTAATGCAGAGCCGGAGCAACCAAACCTCCACCTCTCAGGGAAATGGCCACGCCGACATGAATATCTGGGCGAAGAACTGCCTTCCCTCCCGCCCAGATAGAATTCAGCTCCGGCACCTGACGCAGCGCGAGAGCCACCGCTTTGAGAAGCAATACGCCATACACGAGCCGATCTTCGACGGAGTGTTTGACGTTTTCCTGAGTGAGCCACGTCACCGCTCGGCTCATGTCAATCGTGTTGCTCAGGTAGTAGTGGGGGATTTCCCGCTTGGACCGTGCCATCGCCGTGGCGATGGCTTGGCGCATTCGGGCCTGACGATCTGGCGCTGCCTCCGGCGCAGGCTGAGGCGCGCCGGCCTGAGCTGCTCGCTGGACATCCTCCAATGTAATTCGGCCGCCTGGGCCTGTTCCTGTAATGGAAGCCGGGTCAATCCCCAAATCTGCAGCCAGCTTTCTTGCGACGGGAGAGATGCGTACCCTAGCCGCCTCTGCGGCGCCTGCGGCCGGACGCGTCGGAAACGCAGGAGTAGAAGGCGTCGGCGCCACAATAGGGGTTATAGTGGGTGCGGGTTTGGAAGTGAGAGGGGCCTCGGAGGGCTTTCCCTCCTCCTGGATAATCGCCAGAATGGTCCCGACGGGAACTTTTTCTCCTGGCTGGACCAGAAGCTTTTCAATCACGCCGGCCGAAAATACCTCGACCTCGATATCCGCTTTATCGGTCTCGACGTCCGCGATGATGTCGCCGCGCTGCACACGATCTCCGGCCTTCTTGCGCCAGCTCAGGAGCTTTCCGGCACTCATGTCGGCCCCAAGTTGAGGCATTAGGAACTCAGCCATGGCGAGAGACCATCTGCTTGGCAGCGGTAACGATATCTTCCACCTTTGGCAAAGCTGCGTCCTCGAGATGCTTCGCGTACGGTATCGGTACTTCAGCGCTGCAAACACGTGCCACGGGTGCGTCGAGATCATCGAAGGCTCTCTCCATGATTTGCGCGCTGATCTCGGCTGCGAAACTTCCTGTGCGCCAAGCCTCGTCTATAACGATCACGCGGTGCGTCTTCCCGACGGAGGTAACGACTGTCTCTATATCAAGCGGACGAAGCGTTCGAAGGTCAATCACTTCTGATTGGAGACCTTCCTTCGCGAGATGCTCTGCGGCCGCGAGGGCTTTCCCGAGAGATCCTCCATAGCTGACTAGAGTCATGTCCTGGCCCGGACGCATCACGGCTGCCCGCGTAAGGTCCGCCAGGGCTGCTTCTTCGTCCACTTCGCCTTCCAACGGATACAAGGTAGCGTGCTCAAAGATGAACACCGGATCGGGTTCAAGGAGCGCCGCCAGCAGCATCCCGTAAGCGTCGGCAACCGTCGCAGGAGTCAGAACTTTAATGCCGGGAATATGGGCATACCACCCTTCCAGGCTGTGAGAATGTTGTGCGGCCAGTTGGCGTCCGCCTCCGGTGGCAACGCGAACGACCAGGGGAATATTGAGCTGCCCTCCGGACATGTGCCGCAATGTAGCTGCATTGTTCAAAATCTGATCGAGCGCCAGCATGCTGAAGTTGATCGTCATGATTTCCACAATTGGGCGCATGCCGCCAAGCGCTGCCCCGATTCCCGCGCCCACGAAAGCAGATTCCGAAATGGGCGTGTCGCGGATCCGTTCCGGTCCGAACTCTTTCAAAAGGCCAAGACTGACCGCAAAGGCCCCGCCATAGCCGCCGACATCCTCTCCCATCAAAAAAACACGAGGATCGCTGCGGAGAGCTTTGCGCAGGGCTGCCCGCACGGCCTCGCGATATGTCATCTTGCTCACGGTTTCACCGGACCACAGACGTCGTTGAGCAGATTTTCGACCGGCTCCAAGGGACTCGCTTCCGCAAACCGTATTGCCTCGCCGATTTCGGTGCCAATCTTCGTTTCGATCCCTGCCAGATCTGCATCGGTCAACCATCCCCATTCTCTTAGCTGCGCTTGAAAGAGCACGATGGGGTCACGCTTCTTCCATTCCTCAATTTCTTCCTTGGTTCGGTACAAATCAGGGTCGGCCATCGAATGGGCGCGGAAACGATAGGTTCGGAGTTCCAGGAGGTATGGCCCACTCCCGTTGCGCACGAAATCAGCAGCTCGACGTGCGGCCTCCTCGACGGCCAGAACGTCCATCCCATCCACCGCACTTGACGCCAAACCATATGCTCCAGCCTTCAGACTTATATCGGTTTGTGCCTGATGGCGCACGAGCGGCGTGCCCATGGCGTAGAGATTGTTCTCGCAGAGAAACACTACAGGGAGCTTCCAAAGCGCGGCGAGATTCAGCGATTCGTGGAATTCGCCCTCTGCGACTGCGCCGTCTCCAAAGTAGCAGGCGGTGATTCTCTGCCGGTTTTGGAGTTTGTCGGCCAGCGCCAGGCCAACGGCGATGGGCAGGCCGCCTCCGACGATGGCGTATCCGCCATAAAAACGGCGACTCACGTCGAAAAAGTGCATCGAGCCGCCGTGGCCATGGCTGCATCCTGTAGCCTTTCCGAACATTTCGGCCATCAAGGCGGCGGCGGGTATCCCGCGCGCCAGTGCGTGGCCGTGCTCGCGGTACGTCGCGACAATGGCATCGTCCGGCGTGAAAGCCTGCATGGCGCCTACGCCGGTGGCTTCTTCCCCGATGTATAGATGAAGGAATCCGCGAATCTTCTGAAGACTGTACATCTCAGCTGCTTTTTCTTCGAATCGGCGGATGCGTAGCATCTCACGAAGCAGGAACAACCCATGCTCACGGGTAGTCGGCGGAGGAGCTGAAACCGTAGTGGTGAACATTTAGTTGGCTTCCAGTGTGGAGATGTCCCCCTCGGGCAAGCCGAGTTCCCGTGCCTTGAGCAGACGGCGCATAATCTTGCCGCTCCGGGTCCTCGGCACCGAACTCACAAATTCGATCTCTTTCGGAGCGACCACGGCGCCCAATCGTGTGCGGGCAAACGCGAGCAGTTCGCGTTTCAAATCCTCCGTCGGCTGATACCCTTTGTGAAGCACGACAAACGCCTTCACAATTTCGAACGCCATCGGATCCGGTTTGCCGATGACTCCTGACTCAGCCACAGCCTTGTGTTCCATCAGGGTGCTTTCTACCTCGAATGGCCCGATCAGATGTCCCGAGGTCTTGATCACGTCATCCTTGCGCCCGACAAACCAGAAATAGCCATCGCGATCTCTCTTGGCCAGATCACCGGTCAGGTAAAACCCGCCAGCGAAGCACTTCTTGTATCTTTCCGGCTCCTCCCAGTAGGCCCGAAACATGGAAGGCCAGCCGGGACGAAGGGCCAACTCTCCTTGCACGTCGGGCTCAAACACTTCTTCGACCGAGCCGTCATCCCTCGTCCTCACAATGGCTGCGTCAATGCCAGGCAACGGCTTGCCCATGGAACCTGGCCGGATCTCCATTGCCGCGAAATTGGCAATCATAATTCCCCCGGTCTCGGTCTGCCACCAGTTATCGTGAAACGGAAGTCCGAACGTCTCTTTGCTCCAGACGACGGCTTCGGGATTCAGAGGTTCCCCGACACTGGAAAGGAACCGGAGTGAACGAAGATCATAATTGCGGACCATGCTCGAACCTGCCTTCATCAACATGCGGATCGCGGTCGGCGCCGAATACCAGACCGTGACCTTCTGCGATTGAAGAATTCCATACCAACGGTCCGCGTCAAAGTCACCCTCGTCAACAATGCTCGTGATGCCGTTCGTAAGTGGAGCTATGATTCCGTAAGAAGTGCCTGTCACCCATCCCGGGTCGGCGGTGCACCAGAAGATGTCGCTTCCATGAAAATCCAAGGCAATCTGGCCCGTGACGTGATGCGCGACGACTGCTCCGTGGACGTGTACGGCTCCTTTCGGCGTGCCGGTTGTCCCGCTTGTGAAGTGCAGGAGAGCGGTATCTTCCGGATCCGTCGGCTGAATGGTGTAGGAATCCGGGGCACTTTCGAGCAGCCGGCGAAAGCTTTTCGTCCCGGGCACATCTGTGAAACCATGTTCGTCTCCAATCAATAGGACATGGTCCAGGAACGGGAGCGTGGGCCGCAGCGCTCTTACCTTTCTCTCGTAGAGCGATTGCGTCGTGATGAGAACTTTCGCCCGTCCGATCGTCAACCGCGCTCGGATCGGCTCGGGGCCAAATGCAGAGAAAAGAGGACAGAAGACGCTTCGAAGTTTGAGAGTGCCCAGCGCAGCGATATACAACTCAGGGATTCGCCCGGCCAACAGATAAACCCGATCTCCTTTGCCTACTCCGAGAGCCTGAAGAGCATTGGCAAAACAATTGGTCTGCTCGCGAAGCTGACGGTAGGTGTAATCCTTCACTTCGCCGTTCTTGCCGAGCCACCGAATGGCGAGACGATCGCGACGAGCACCGTTCGCGTGACGATCGACGGCTTCGTGAGCGATATTCAGCCCTCGGCCCCCGGGAAGGCCGTCTAGCTCCCGACGAGCGCCTTCCCAGGAGAATGTCTTTCTGCCTTCCTCATAATTCCCCAGGTTGGGAGGGACAATCGAGTCCTGTTCTGATTTTGTGATCGTCTGCCATGCCATCGTGGTTTCCTAGCTGCCCTCGATCGAAACCGGCTGATAACCACGTCGTTCGATGGATTCGATTCGACAACAGAATTGAATCGACGAATCCGCCGTTCCCTCGGATGGGATATTAGCCATTTGGGATCGGATTACCTATCGTTTCGCGCTCCAACACCGCTTCTTCGACCGCTATATTCATGAGCGGGAACGTCTGTTGAGATCCCAGGCGCCCTTCGGGAAGGGTAACCGCACAAGGTTCGCGATGGTGTGATGGTTGTCACGGAAATGGGTGACAGATATCACTGGAGTTGTGGTTGACATCGGCAAAGTTGGCCACACGCTAAATTTCGCGCCACGTATTCCCAGTAGGGGCGCCTTGACCGTGTACCGGCTCGCCCTCTAGTACAATGGAGGGTGTAGAAGAAATGCTGACTTGTTCCGGAGAAAACTCGTAGCGTTCCTGAATTAGTATCGACAACGAATCGGAGATATCGTGGATGTGACCGAGCCGATATCGCTGCTCCACTTTTCGGATGTCCGATGCGAGGAAATGGTCGCGGAATACATCCGCAATCCAGCGCGAGAAATCTCCCCGACGGGCATGTCCTTCGATCACTGTGGAAGGTACATTTTCCAATAATAAAACGAATTCCTTCAGTGTCCGAGCTGGAGCGCCAACTGATTGGCCGTTTTCTGTGAACGCGAATCCTTGCTCCTTGAGCAATTGCACGTCGAGATACTTGGCCTTGTGACGGACGTGTGAGGTCAATCGGGGAAAAAGTTTAAACTTCAGCAATTTTCCTTGTGCTTCTTCAATTCCGGGTAGGAGCACAGCTTCTTCCATGGCCAGCGATGCGAGAATAGACTTCCACTCGGATCCGATGCTTTTGGCACCGACCGTTTCGAGCAATTTCTGAATTTCGCGTGGTTCGGTCATACGCTTGACGATAACTCCTTCGATGGCTTTTCGAAGATCCGGATGTAAGTCGGACAGGCGATATGTAACCAGAGTGTACGCGCCCAAAGTCAAGTCCAGCAATTCTCGGACGTTTGGTTCATGCAGAAAGTAATGCGCTTCGTCTATAACGATCCGATGCGGCAAGCCCGTAGTGCGCCTGATTGCAGCCAGCATTGGTAACAGTGATTTCAAATAACTCACCTTTTCTTGGTGTGGCGCGTGGGACAGGTCGACGACTATGCTCATATCGGGGTGCCGAAGCACCCGGGCTAGGTCGGGCAGTTCTGGCGGCGGGTCGTCGCCTCCAAATACAACCACGCCAGGTAGCGATTCCAGCGTGCGATAATCGCCCTCGGGATCAATCACGCAGACAGTGTACCCTTGAAGAATGAGTTGTTCGCAAGCAAGTCCAGTCACCCAGGACTTGCCGGATCGCGGGTCTCCTGCAATGAGTGCGTTGCGACCGCGGATGGCAAGCGCCACAACGTGCCCGTCTTCAGCAGTACCGAGCAGCAGGCGACGCTGACCAATCCGTTCAGGGGGCAATCTCACGTCCGCCATCGATTGTCGGATGTAAGTGGCCACGGCAGTTGGGCCGTCTCCATGCAGAACATCATCCGCAACCCGTTGCAGGGCTTGACTCCCCCAACTGACTGCTACGCCAATCTCACACGCGGCAAGGAGGTCGTGGTCGTTTTCAGCGTCTCCAATTGCGATCGCATTGTGAACCGAGAGGTGAAGAATCGTAAGCGCTTCCCGCACGCCGATACCCTTGCTGACACCCTGCGGTAGCACCATCAAACGGCCACGGTTGAAAAGCAGTGCGAACGGCAATTCAAGCTCTCGAATTACGGTTAGAACTTGTAGAGCGGATGCCGCATCGAGTTCTACAACGCACTGGCCCACCTTGAATTCGAGGCCTCGCCGCCTAAGCTCCTCGAGGAATGCCGGGGAAGGTGAATTACCAAGCAATCGTGAATGGCCATTCGGGAAATAGAGGACGGCACCATTTTCCGCGACTACGGCGTCAACAAACTGCACGTCTCCGGCCATTTGTTTGAGCTCAGACAGGATGCGGCCGGTTGCGAGGACGACCGCGATCCCCCGAGCACGTACTTCGGCGATGGCGGCCCTGACTTCGGAATCCAGCACCCCGTCCCGGGCGATGGTCCCATCGTAGTCCAGTGCTAGCACACGGAATTTCATAAGTGTAGATCCGCATACTGCGTTACAAATGCCTGTAGTGAATCAAGCCAACTTTAGGCTAATTCACCCTGGTGCGGTACTCTGTGACTGAACTCACAGTAAACCGTGACAACAATCACATCAAGTTTCTCATGCAGGGCTACATCATGAACGTGAAAAGGGCAAAGTGAACAAGGACCGCAGTTAATCTTATCGAGGCCAAAGCTGAGGTACTCGTGGGATCCAACGCTCATGGAGTTGAGATTGAGGTGGTTTCAGAGAAGCCTCTCGAGATGAGGGCTGTGTCGAAAGTACTGCTGGTTGATAACCGCTAGAATTCCATGAGCAGGCTTGAGATCATATGGTCGCTAAAGAGAGGCATAGGAAAGACCCAGCCCAAGTTCCGCTCGGTGTGGTCGAGACGCTTCCCCTGTGGCAACTGGATATCATCGAGCTTACGGGTCACAACCTCGAGGCACGTGGCCGGGAGGAGGTCAACCGCCTGCTCCAGTCAGGGTGGCGCTTGCTTCATATCTATACCTTGAAGTATCACAAAGACGGTGTCTGGCGTGAGCGTCCGATGGCAATTCTGGGTAGATCGAAGAACGATCAACAGCAGGGGAGTCATAAACCAGGTAGTGAGCCGGCCGGCAAGTGAAGCGGGGAATTGTTGGGTGGAGCAGCAAGCGTTCGAGCATGTATTCACACAGGAGGTGTGGCTATGAAACTACCCCTGCAGATCACCTTTCGGAACGCGAAATCGTCTGGAATCGTCGAGCAATGTATCCGCACCGAGGCAGCAAAGCTCGAGACCTTCTACAACCAGATTATGGCTTGCCGTGTGGCGGTCGAGATTCCACACCGCCACCACAGGAAGGGCAAGGCGTTCCACGTTCGCATTGACCTGACATTGCCGGGTAAAGAAATAGTGATAAAACGCGAGCCAAATCTGGTTAATCACATTCGGAAAGTGGGCGAAACGCAGGTTACGAAGCACATGGAAGTAGGATCCCCGCACAACGATGTTCGTCTGGCAATCCATGATGCATTCAAAGCCGCCGGCCGTCGGTTGCAGGACTTCGCTCGTCTCCAACGCGGTGATGTGAAGAGACATAAATCGGTTCCTGTTGCGGTCGTTTCCAAGATTCTCCCAGACGAAGGGTACGGCTTCCTTGCGGCCGAGGGCGGCCGCGAAATCTATTTTCACAAACAAAGCGTTCTCAATCGTGGATTCTATCGCCTGAGAGTTGGAACACCCGTCAGCTTTTCGGAAGAGCAAGGAGAAAAGGGGCCACAAGCCACTACCGTAAGACTCATCCGGAAGCGGCGTTCTCGAGTTCGGGAGAGCCTGGAGCAACAGATCGCTTGAAAGAGCGGCCGGTTTGTTTGATTATAACGAGATTCCTGAGGACGCCGGTTATGATGGAGACTCATGGTTTTTCGTCAGTACTGGCTACATATAGTCGTTCCGCTCGATCCTCAACTTCTTTAGCTTCGAGTTGTCATTTTGTCGATAAGTGACATTGACCACGTTCAACTGTGACCTAGCGCACTGCGCCCCTCCTGTGGAGCGAGTAATAAAGAAAGCGCTTACGGTGGGGCAGCCTAGCACTATGGACGACTCACCGAGTCGAGCAGCGTTCCGTCCCCCCCAACCCTGGGTTGATGCCGCGAGCAAGAGACAACGAGATTAAGGAGAACAGAGATGAGCCCACAAGCAGGAACAGCAATGCAGCCGGTCAAGACAACGGTACCCGTCAAACAGACTGAGACCGAGAATATCTTCGATCGGATCCAGCAAACCTATGACTCGATCGCTCGAAGAGCTTTCGAGATCTTTGACAGTAACGGCCGGTGGTTCGGTCACGAATTGGAGGATTGGTTCAGTGCCGAGTCCGAACTGCTGCATCCCGTACACCTGGAAATAGCAGAGTCGGATGAAAATCTAACAGTTCGGGCAGAGGTGCCCGGCTTCAGCACCAAGGAACTCGAAATCAACGTCGAACTACGCAAACTGACGATCACTGGTAAACACGAAGCCCAGGAAGACAGCAAGAAGGGCAAGACGATCTATTCCGAGCGGTGTGCCAAGGAAATCCTGCGCGTCGTTGACTTGCCAGCGGAGGTTGACAGTTCTAAAGTGAATGCGACCTTGAAAGACGGCGTTTTGACCATCGGGCTGCCCAAGGCAGCCCAAGCCAAGACAGTTCGTGTCGAACCGAAGGCAGCGTAAGTAGCCAGAAAAGCAGCGGGGCGGGAACGCACTGCGATTCGTACCCGCCCTGGCTGCACCTCGAGCCGAAGCCGTTGTCGCGCCCGCGTGCTTTTTGAAAATCATGGCCGACAATTTAGTCATGAGCTAGTGTTGTGCCCCGGAAATATTTTCACAAAGTCTGCCTATCTATTTGAGGATTGGATCGGCCGTGGTGGCCCAAATAAAAGGGCTGGCTTCGGCATTATAGGTTCGGACGAAATGGTCGATCCTGCCCACAAGCTCTTTCACACTGCGGAAGGTACCTCGGCGGCGGGGGGCTTTGGCAGGAACATCGTAAGGATGACGGAGATCGAAGAGGAGGCAAGGAATGAAGACCAACAGGAACGGACTTCTTGCCATGGCGGCCTTCTTGCTGCTAGCCGGCGCGAGCCTCGCCCAGGAGCCAGGCGCTCCCGGCAAAAAGCAGCAGGGCTCGGGCATGGGCATGCAGCATGGCCAGGCGATGTCAATGGACGGCAAGATGCAGAATTGTCAGAAGAATATGCAGTCGATGATGCAGTCGAACGAGCGACTCAAGAAAACCATCGAAGCGGCAAAAACATCGGGCGATCCTGCCAAGATGCGTTCTGCTCTGGATGATGCCGAAAAGTACGTCAACTCGACAAATGACCACATGAAAGCCTGCATGAGCACGATGACGATGATGCACAACATGCACGGAAGCGGAATGATGGGCGGGCAGATGCAAGGCATGGATCAGGGATCGATGATGAACGACAAGAAGAACGGCACTGCCAATCCTGCGCCCAAATAGCAGTGCCGGGAACCGCGCGCGCAATTCGTGAAGATGCGCTGATCTGTTTTGGGGGCCAGGCGTTTCACGGAATGAACGGAATCGATGCGAACGCGCGGCCACTACTTTGCCTGCCAGGCGGTCAGATGCGTGGCCCGGCATCGTCCGCAGGGAAGGCTGTATAGAATGCTTCAGCCGCATGCAAGCGCACCCTCGCCCGCTCCACAGCCTCCTCCGGGCGGACTCACATCGGGTCAAGTGAGCGCGCGGCTGGGACAATTTGGACCGAACATCCTCCCATCGAAGCGAACGGTTCCCGTCTGGCGCCACATCCTTGCCCAACTTGTTCACTTCTTCGCAATCATGCTCTGGATCGCGGGCGGGCTCGCCATCCTGGCGGGGATGCCGCAACTGGGCATTGCAATATTTGTGGTCATCCTCCTGAACGGATTGTTTGCATTCATCCAAGAGCATCGGGCCGAACGTACAAGCGAGCGGTTACGCGATCTGCTACCGCGGCGCACTTTGGTGGTTCGCGAAGGCATCCCCGTTGAGATCGAAGCCGTCGGATTGGTTCCCGGCGATGTCGTGCTGCTAAGGGCGGGAGACCGGATCTCGGCGGACTTGCGGCTGCTCGAACAACACGGACTCTCAATCGATACTTCTACTTTGACGGGCGAATCTGTCCCTTCGGTCCTACAAGAGGGAGACTCCTTATTTGCGGGGACATTTGTTCTCGAAGGAGAAGGGAACGGAGTCGTAACGGCGACGGGCGTTACGACGAGGCTCGCCAGGATCGCACAGATCAGCTATAGTGGGCTCAGGCCGCAAAGCCCGCTGGCAGTTGAATTGGATCGCGTGGTTCGCATCATCGCTCTCGTAGCTTTGGGCGTCGGAATCCTGTTTCTGGCGATAGCTGTTCTGGTTGGAATCCGGCTTACCGACGGATTCCTATTTGCTTTGGGAGTGACAGTGGCACTCGTGCCCGAGGGTTTGCTTCCTACAGTAACGTTGTCCCTGGCGATGGGAGCGCAACGCATGGCCTCGCGGCATGCCTTAGTCAGGCGCCTGGAGTCGGTAGAAACACTCGGATCCACAACTTTCATTTGCACAGACAAGACCGGGACACTAACTCGCAATGAAATGTCCGTCGTCGAAGTCTGGACTCCGATCGGCTCGGCTACGATCGAAGTCACCGGCTATGAATCGAAATATCTCCTCCATGTTGACCAATCAGCCTTGCCAGCGGTCCGCGAACTCGCGATGGCTGCGGCTCGCTGTTCGAGAGGGCGTGCGATCTGGAATGGAGAGCACAGGGTCGTGCAGGGAGACCCGCTGGAAGCTGCGGTCGATACGTTTGCGCGCCGTCTTAAGCTCGACCCGGCCGCAGAAGAACATGCCCATCCGATCACGAAGCGCTTTCCTTTCGATCCGCGCCGGCGGCGTATGTCTGTTGTCGTCGGCGATCGCCTGATCGTAAAAGGGGCACCGGAATCAATCTTGGTGCGTTGCAATGCCCAAGGCGATGCCGAGCAAGAGGTCAAACGGATGACTGAGCGAGGTTTACGTGTCCTGGCCGTGGCTAGTCGGCCTGCATCGCAGATGGGTGAAGCATCCGACGATGTCGAGGTCGAACTCGAACTGCTCGGCATTTTGGGGATAGAAGACCCTCCGCGTTTCGGGGTGGCCACGTCGATTGCAGCATGCCGGCAAGGAGGGATCCGGGTTGCGATGGTGACCGGCGACCACATTGAAACGGCGCGAGCGATTGCGAAGGAGGTAGGTTTATGGAAGTCCGACGCACCTGTCCTCAAAGGTTGTGATTTGCCTCAGGACGAGGATCTCCTCGGCGCACTGATCGACCGGGATGGCACTGTCATTGGCCGTGTGACTCCCGAGGACAAGCTGAGAATTGCTCGGGCGCTTCAGAAACGACGGCACGTCGTTGCAATGACTGGTGATGGTGTGAACGATGCTCCTGCTCTCCAGGCGGCTGACATTGGGATCGCAATGGGGTGTTCAGGTACCGACGTGGCTCGCGAGGCAGCTGACCTTGTCCTCCTCGATGATAACTTCGCCACGATTGTGGCTGCGATTGAGCAGGGTCGAACTACCTTTGCGAACATGCGCCGATTCCTTACCTATCATCTGACGGACAACGTGGCGGAGCTCACCCCTTTTGTAGTCTGGGCACTCTCTGGGGGAAGATTTCCTCTCGCGCTTGGTGTCCTGCAAGTCCTCTCACTCGACATCGGGACCGATATCTTACCGGCTTTGGCTCTCGGTGCTGAACCGCCGAGCCTGCGGGTTCTGCGAGAACCTCCCGAAGGAGGGCATCTACTGGATAAGTCGGTGCTTTTTCGAGCCTTTGCTCTGTTGGGACCTGTCGAGTCGCTGGTCGAAATAGCTGCCTTCCTCGGAGTGTACGTGGCGATGGGTTGGCACCTCGGAAGTCCTTTTCCAGGCGGAAAGGCTTTGTTGGCCGCATCGGGAGCCGCCTTTTTCGCAGTTGTTATCGGACAACTAGCGAATGCGTTTGCCTGTAGGAGCGCGACGCGTTGGCCCGGAACTCTGGGTTGGTCGACGAACCGATTCCTCCTCGTGGCAGTCACGGTGGAGATGCTTCTGCTGGGCGTGTTCCTGTTTGTCCGGCCACTCGCCTTACTGTTGGGGCAGGCCCCTCCGAACAAGACTGGGTTCTTGATCGGGATGCTTGCCTTCCCAGCCGTTCTATTCGCGGACGCAATTCAGAAGCGATGGAAAGCGCGGTACACCCCGGCGCGCTGACCGACCTGTGTGAGAGATTGTCGCGCTGCGTTACTTTGCACTTAGAAACGGATCACCAATCTCTTAGGCTGCTCCCGACCCTGTTTCAATCTTAACCTCGGGTTCCAATACGACCGGGCAAACAACGGACGCCACTCAAGCGCCATCCTCCTTTACTTTTTCCGAGGATTCCCTCAGCGACGGCCAAGCCGCCCCTCACTAATGTCGGAGCAGCTCTGATCCGCTGCTTGTGCCAGGTTTCCATGGTTTCCCCAAGCCCCTGGAGTGAAAAAGGCTGAATCACAAGCTAACAGGCAGTCGATTTCGGGAACGTGGCCCACATCACATCAGAGAGTGATGAACGTCACAGTTCGATTAGCCTTTCGAACTCAGAATGTTGAGCAAGGAACAACGGAGTCGGCGATGGTTTTTCTGGATCGAGTAGAAGCGGGTCGCAAGTTGGCGGAACGATTAAAGGCATACGAAAACCAGCGGAATGTGGTTGTCCTGGGCATCCCGCGCGGGGGCGTCCAAGTAGCGTTCGAGGTCGCCACAAAGCTGAAGGCCCCGTTGGACGTGTTCGTAGTCCGTAAACTCGGTGTCCCGTGGCGCGAGGAACTTGCATTCGGAGCGATCGCAAGCGGAGGAATCCGCGTTCTTGATCGGGAAGTAGTGGAAGAGGTGGGTATATCAGGCCTGGAAATTGAACGGATTACGGCGCGAGAGAGGCAGGAGATGGAACGCCGTGAATGTGCATACCGAGGCGGCCGGCCTCCACTCCATGTCCAAGGACAGACTGTCATGCTTGTGGATGACGGAATCGCGACTGGTTCCAGCATGCAAGCCGCGATCACTGCCTTGCGACAAATGAAGCCTGCACGACTCTTGATCGCAGTCCCCGCGGCTCCTCTTTCCACGTGTCATCGTCTCAGACGTGAGGTGGACGAACTAATCTGCCTGCACGGGCCGAAATTCTTTAACGCGGTCGGCGAGTTCTACGAGAATTTTTCCCAGGTAACGGATGAGGAAGTAGTTGACCTGCTTCGCAGGGCTGCGAGGCCGGCTGTTCAGAAGGGAGTCTTATCATGATTCCCGGCCGAAAGTCCGAAATGAACGGCGTTGGGCGCGATATTCCCATTGATGTTGGCCAGGGTGACTCTGGAGGTGACTCTGAGCCTTCCGATCGACATCCAAGGAATTGTTCTTCTTGCCTATGGAAGCAGGAGCAGACGCCACAAGGCGCGCTCGCAAGAGTAGCCGGAATTGCGGCGGAGTGGTTCGCTTGTCACTTTGCGCCAGTTGGCCATGACCAGGACAGACAAGGCGCACAAACCAGATAAGGAGGTCCGTATGGCTTCTAAACGATTGCTATTTCGATCTGCCGCACGCGAGAAGGTACTGAGCGGTGCTACTGCGCTAGCCGATGCTGTACGCATCACACTGGGACCAAAATCCAAATGCGTGCTCATTCAAAAGAAGTGGGGCAGGCCGATTGTCTGTAACGACGGGATAACCATCGCGAAGGAGATCGAACTGGAAGACCCCGAAGCGAACCTCGGGGCACAAATGATCCGGGAAGCATCAGAACGCACCGGCGACACCGTCGGCGACGGAACAAGTACAGCAGCGATCTTAGCGCATGCAATTTTCGCTGAAGGTTTGCACAATGTGGCGGCCGGAGCCAGTGCTGTGGACCTCAAGCGCGGCCTGGATCGAGGCCTGCGTGTCGCTGTGAAGGCCCTAAAGGGCCTTTCGCGGCCTGTCGCCAGCCGCCTGGAAAAGGCCCAGATTGCCACTATCTCAGCTCACAATGACGAAGCTATCGGTGAACTCGTGGCTGACGCGTATGAGAAGGTTGGGGCGGAGGGTGTTATCACGGTCGAGGAAGCGAAAACGACAGAATCGACACTCGAAGTGGTTGAAGGCATGCAATTCGATCGTGGATTTATCTCCCCCTATTTCATTACGGATCCGGAAAAGATGGAAGTGGCGCTTGACGACCCGTTAATCCTGCTCCACGAAAAGAGGCTTGGGAATATGAAAGATATGCTCCCGCTTCTGGAGCAAGTCGCAAAGGCCGGACGACCTTTATTGATCATCGCGGAGGACGTGGAGGGGGAGGCGCTGGCGACGCTTGTGGTGAATAAGGTGCGTGGCACGCTGATTTCCGCTGCTGTGAAGGCGCCTGGGTACGGAGATCGGCGGAAGGACATGTTGCAGGACGTCGCCATCCTTACGAGTGGCCAAGTGATTGCCGAGGAACTTGGACTCAAATTAGAAAATCTCACTCTCGCCGAGTTGGGGAGGGCAAAGCGTGTGTTGATTGACAAAGACAAGACGACAATCATTGAAGGAGGCGGCTCCAAAGCTGCCATCCAGGGCCGTTGCGCTGAGCTTCGCAAGCAGATCGAAAAGACAACGTCCGACTACGACAAAGAGAAACTTCAGGAGCGGTTGGCAAAGCTCTCGGGAGGCGTGGCTGTTATCCGCGTTGGAGCACCGTCCGAAACAGAAATGAAAAGTCGCAAGGAAGCAATCGAAGATGCCATCAGCGCGACTAAAGCCGCTCTTGCGGAGGGGATTGTACCGGGAGGCGGTCTCTCTCTGCTGCGGCTGATTGACGCGATCAACTGCGAAGAGAAGAATTGTTCCGGCGATGAACGCACCGGCCTATTGATCCTGCGGCGTGCACTCGAGGCCCCCACGCGCCAGATCGCAGAGAATTCAAACGTGGATGGAGGTGTCGTTGTGGACCGCATGCGATCAGGCAAGGGGAACTTCGGTTTCGATGCCGCCCGCTGCGAGTATCTGGATCTCGTCGAAGCCGGAATTATCGATCCAACCAAAGTGGTTCGCATCGCGCTTGAGAATGCTGTTTCTGTTGCGAGTATTCTGCTGTTGGCAGAGGCAACGCTTACGGAAAAGCCGGAAGAGAAGAAGGAAAGTGCGGCACGGCAAGAAGCGCTTGAGTGAGGAAGAGATTGCCCCCTTTCGTTAATACAGATTGCTTTATCTAGAAAATCCAGTTCCAGGGAGAGCAACGCGATGCCTAGAACGGGTTCAGGCCCAGGCGGGTGCGAACTTCTTGCCTGCTTCGGATTGGCGTACGCACTTTCCTGGACGTCGCCCTCAAACTGTGGGTTCAGCGATGCGGGTCTCCGTCTGTTCTCCGTCCGACAATACCTTTTTGAAATGTGTGGGGCAAGCCGTGCCCGAGACGGGGACTTGCTGCAGCGTGACGGCGTTCGGGAACTGGAAAGGCGGAAGGTATGACACCGGTAGCACAGAAAGTTCAGGAACAGCGAAAAGAAAAAAGACTCGTTTTATGGTTCAACGAATGCGGCATTGCCGATGTTCCGATTGTCGGGGGAAAGAACGCTTCCCTCGGCGAAATGATGTGTCACCTTGCACCAAGGGGGATCCGTATCCCCAATGGCTTCGCTACAACCGCTTTTGCCTATCGCCAGTTTCTGGCTGTGACCGAAGTCGATAAGAAACTACGCGAGCTATTTGCGGGGCTGGCTTTCGAGAACGTCCAGCAGGTCCACCAGGTCGGACAACGCGCCCGTTCCTTGATCCTCGAAGCGTCCTTTCCCGAGGACTTGGCACAGGCTATTCAAGAGAGTTATCTGAGGCTATGCGAGCAGCATGGTCTGAACACGGATGTGGCCGTGCGATCCAGCGCCACAGCGGAGGACCTTCCGGATGCCAGCTTTGCCGGCCAGCACGAGACTTTCCTCAATGTCCATGGCGTAAAAGGCGTCCTGGAAGCGAGCAAGAAATGCTTTGCATCGATCTTCACGGACCGCGCGATTCATTACAGGCAGATGCACGGCTTCGATCAGTTCTCGATTGCGCTTTCAATCGGCATCCAGAAGATGGTTCGTTCCGATTTGGCCAGTTCCGGCGTGATTTTTTCGATCGACACCGAAACAGGCTTTAAGGATGCTGTGCTGATTAGCGCGTCTTACGGATTGGGCGAGAATATCGTCCAGGGTGCCGTAAACCCTGACGAGTACATCGTTTTCAAACCAACGCTGAAGCAGGGGTTCCGCCCGATCCTGAGCAAGACCGTCGGAACGAAGGAATTCAAGCTGGTCTACGACCCCGGCGGGAGCAAGCTGACCAAGAACGTTCCAGTGCCACCGGAAGACCGCCGCCGAATCACGCTCCATGACGACGAGATTCTCCAGCTTGCCAAGTGGGCCTGTGTCATTGAGGACCATTACTCCCAGGTTCGAGGTGTGTTCACGCCGATGGACATGGAATGGGCCAAGGATGGAGTTACCAGCGAACTCTTCATCGTGCAGGCGCGCCCGGAGACGGTGCAGTCTCAAAAGAGCAAGATTGTCTTGCGAACCTATCATTTAAAGGAAAAAGGGAAGCTACTGGTTAGCGGCCGCAGTGTAGGTGAGGCGATAGGAGCCGGACACGCGCGCGTTATTCTGAATGCGCATAACCTGGGCGAGTTCCAGCCGGGTGAGGTCCTCGTCACCGACAAGACGGACCCCGATTGGGAGCCGATCATGAAAAAGTCTTCCGCGATTGTGACGAATCAAGGGGGCCGGACGTGCCATGCTGCGATTGTTGCCCGGGAACTCGGAATTCCCGGCATTGTTGGTACGGAAACGGCGACAGCATCACTTAGCACAGGCCAGGCAATCACGGTCTGTTGCGCGGAAGGAGAGGAAGGTCACGTCTACGAAGGCATCCTTCCCTTCGACGTAACCGACGTTTCCGTTGATCAGCTACCTAAAACTCGGACCGCCATCATGATGAATGTGGGAAATCCTCAAGACGCCTTTAGCCTCGCAGAGATTCCTAACGATGGAGTCGGATTGGCAAGGCTTGAATTCATCATTGCCAACCACATCCAGGCGCACCCGCTCGCCTTGGTCCACTTTGAGGAATTGATGGATTCCGCCATTAAGAAGAAACTGGCAGATATGACTGTTCTCTACGAAAACAAACCCCAATATTTTGTGGATCGGCTGTCGGAAGGAGTCGCAACCATCGCAGCAGCGTTTTATCCAAAGCCAGTGATCGTGCGCCTTTCCGATTTCAAAACGAATGAGTACGCTCACCTGATCGGCGGGGAGCAATTTGAGCCCCACGAAGAAAATCCCATGATTGGATGGCGCGGCGCGTCGCGCTATTACGATTCGAAGTACCGAGACGGTTTTGCGCTGGAGTGTCGCGCGATGAAGAGAGTCCGCGAAGATATGGGGCTGACCAACGTGATTTTGATGGTCCCTTTTTGCCGCACTCCGGAAGAGGGCCGGGCAGTTTTGGCCGAAATGGCAAAGCACGGTTTGGAACGGGGAAAGACCGGTCTTCAGATCTATGTGATGTGCGAAATTCCAAGCAACGTAATCCTTGCGGACGACTTCTTCAAGGTGTTCGATGGCTTCTCGATCGGATCAAACGACTTGACGCAATTGACTCTTGGATTGGATCGCGACTCCCCCTTGGTTTCACGCCTGTTTGACGAGCGCAATGAAGCTGTGAAGCGAATGGTGGTGATGGCGATTCAGGCAGCGAAGAGGAATGGAAAGAAGATCGGAATTTGCGGCCAGGCACCCAGTGACTTCCCGGAATTCACACAATTTCTGGTGGAACATGGAATCGACTCGATAAGTCTCAATCCGGACACAGTGCTAAAAACTAGACTCGCAGTCGCATCACTTGAATCGAAACCTCAGCAAGGATTGGTATAACAAGCGGTTCCTGAGGTGTTCGCGAGCTGCTCTTGCCCCACGTGCAGGCTGACGACTATCTACTAATGCATTGGTTGTCTTCCGAACCGCGTTTGGTTGGCTGTGGATTTCGAGAGGAAGCCCAACCCAAATCGAGCGGATTTCAGGACCCTCTTTCGCATTGGCCCCTCCGCTTGTTTCATGTATCATTGAACGGGTTTATTCGTCGCTAATACCAGTGGCGCGTGTCACTGAATGATGCAAGCTACGACACAGTTGCAAGAGGCAGCGTGATAGCATTGAGCCGAGCTTGGTGGTGGTCCGTGACCGTAAGAAGATTTCCTCTACGCGCAGTTCTTACATTTGTTTTGGTGCTCGGAATCCTCTCTTCGCCATTCCAGGCTATGCAGGCTGCGGAAGCTTCGGGGCCGGAATACCGATTGCGACTTTTCCATACACACACCAACGAACGGATCGACATTGTCTACAGAAGGGGTGACGCTTATTTCCCCGATGCGATCAATCGCCTCGGCCAGTTCCTGCGCGATCACCGCACGGGCGAGGTACGTCAGTTAGACGCGCGACTGTTCGACCTTCTTCATGATTTGACCGTAGCGGTTGGCCGAGCAGGGACTGAAGTTGACATTGTTTGTGGATTTCGCACGCCTTGGAGTAACGACTTTCTGCGCCGCACAACCTCTGGCGTTGCCTCGCACAGCCTGCACATGGAAGGCGAAGCCATCGATATCCGCATACCCGGAATTTCCACATCGGAATTACGCGATGCTGCCCTCGCACTTCACCGGGGCGGAGTGGGTTTTTACCCAAAGTCCGAATTCGTTCATGTGGATGTCGGCCGACTTCGCCGATGGTAGCGGTGAATCGCTGAAGCTACGTTCACTGGCTCTCTAGTCAGAGTTGGGGTAGTCCCTAGCTAACGCTCGTTCCAGAGCTACGTCATATCCATAAATGTCATCGAAAAACCGGATTTCGCCGTCTTCCAGCACAACTGCGGTGCTGTATAGAATCAGCACGGGCATGGGATTCTTGAGATCTACGCGGATTGTCTCATCTCCATCCATAGCGGTTCGGATATTCTCTGGCGTCCATTCTGGCTTGTCTCGTAGAATCCATGCAGCTAGCGCCACAGGGTCTTCCACCCGGATGCACCCGTGACTGAAATCACGCCGAGATCTGGAAAACAGATTCTTGGCAGGCGTGTCATGCATATAAACGTCATATGGATTTGGGAATTCGAATTTCACCAATCCGAGGGCGTTGTCTGGACCCGGTCTTTGCCGGATGGCTAACTTTCCCGACCGCAACTGCTCTTCAATTTCATCACTAACTGTTCCTTCGCTAACGACCCTTCCACTGCTGTCTACGACTTCGTAGGCGTTTTTTGCGAGGTAAGAAGGATCCTTTTCAACGTGGGGTACAATTTCGGCCTGCTGAATCCCAAACGGCACGTTCCAATAAGGTCTGAAAATCACAGACTTGATCTGACTTGCAAAAACCGGAGTCTTGTGTCGGTAAGCCCTACCGACAACAACTTTCATCGAAAGGCCCCACTGATATTCTTCATTATCGGCATGAAGGCGGAACTCCGGGATATTAACGACAATCGGCGGTCGCTCAAACTGGTGGGGCAACCACCGCCATCGCTCCAGCGTGAGCTCGAGTTGATCCACGCGGCGGCCAAGTGGGGTGTTGAGTTGCTTTACCGTGTGGATATCGATTCGACCACCCGGATCTAGACCGTGGCGCTGTTGAAAGTGTTTCACCGCGTCTGCGAGATTGCCTTCGTAAATCATTCCTGGGGATAAGGCTTTATCTTGCTCCTGAAGATCTCCCAGAAGCTGCAACAACTTCGTGAGTCGTGACACGCCAACATAAGAATCGCCTGGCCTGATCGCCTTGGCCGGCACTGGTAGAAGCTCGCCGTCATCCTGACGCGCGATTTTAAGATATCTATTTAACGCGTTTCTCGTTTGGCGGTAGGCCGGAAATGGCGGCTCGACCGTTTCCATGACAGCGTTGATGTCTTGTGCCTCGACAAGCTCCTGGCGTAGGAATTCGGACAAGTCGAACATTTGGCGGTTGATATCGAGTCCGTAGTGAAACAGGCGGGGATTGACTCGTCCGATATGCAGATCTGAGACGTATCTCATCGCGGAAACAGTAAGTGCGACGTCGAACCGGACAAGGTCGGACTCCAACGGCGGCGTTGATTGTTCGAGGCCCGCGATACGCCCATCCCACCGGGGACCATCGTAGTCTTCGGGTCTCAGACCCTTAGTCTCCGCGCTTTTCAGTAACTGGATGATCGTGCGGGCCTGGAAAGTCGGTTTAGATCCCCGGAGCCACGGCAAGGTGTTTTCGCACGAGTCGTAGAATTCCTTTACTTCACTCCGATAGTGCGCAAAACCGGGCCAGCGAAGGTCAGGCAGTTCTGCAGCATCGAGAAGCGCATGCAATCTGGCCTCGCCCTCGCCGGTCAGTCGTTGCGGTCCAGTATCAGCGCGTACCGTGCTAAGGCCGAAGCTGCGAACCGCCGACGCTGGTTTGTCCAAACCTCTCCCGCAGCCCACTGCGAGAACAAGTAGAAACCCTAAGTAGTACCGTCCGCGAAAACTATGAAGGTTTATCCCCACTCGGCCTGCGTTTGATGATGAAGCCGCCTTCATATTCTGCTTCCTTCTCGGTGTCTGTGCCTTTACTCCACCACTTATTATCTTTGCGACGGCCCGCCTGCGACCCGCGACGTGAGTTCGTCTGGTCTCACGAGAGTCTGACTACGGCCTCTTTGCAACTGCATCACCTAATACTCCTGGCTAGGTTGCCCGCCCCGCGGCAAGGGCGAGCCCGGCCTGTTTTGTTCGACGAAGCCAGGCTCCCATTCCACCTGCGTCCTTCAATTTTCTTTCTACCTCGCCGCTCACAACTTCCGTCTCCGTGCCGGATTGCCACGCCAGCTCGGGCAATACGTCGTGCAGCATCACTGCCCGTCTCTCGCTGCCGCAGGCAGAACAAGATGGGTCTGCGGAGCGGTCCGTCCAGCCGCATTTCTTGCATTGTTGAAGGCGAGTGTCGAGTCCCCGTGATACTACAAGGGTGCGTATCTTTCCGTTCTGGAGTTCGGCGAGTGTTTCGTCGATTCCCATGATACTGCCGCGCTCGCTTCCAAGTAAGGCGCTAACTAGTCCGGCCTTGTGCTCATCCGTCCACGTCGCTATCCTGAGCTGAAGCCGTTGTTGCAATTCAGGCGCCGAAAGTTTTCCGAGGTTTTCGCGAATGAGCACGACAGGATGATGAAATTCTCGCGGAAATGCCGCCCCGATGGGTTTGATCAAGCGGTCGGACCCGACCAAGAAGAGTGCAGTGAGACTCTCTTTCCTGCACAGTTCGCCTGCTTGATTCGCGGTTGCGCGGCACAAGCGCTGATATTGAGCATTCATCCGGTGCCCGAAGGCATCACGCTGAGAACCACGAGTCTTTCTCACGCCTTGACCTGTTACGTGCCCGAGCTCCATTTGCTTCCACTGCGAGATGTCTATCTCGAATGTCTTCCCATTGCGCTCGATCATTTCCCCGAGCGAATATCGGAAAAAGCGTGCCCCGACCTGATCCACAACCACGATGCCATACGGTTTGTGTTCGTTCAGGAGCCAACGGAATTGGGCCAGTGATGGCTTCCCCCAATGAAGTTCGTTTTCGACGTGTAGCCGCAACGGTACGAGCTCCCACGTCCCCGGACCGGCAAAGATCGCCAGACCGCTTTCCGCAGGTATCCGCTCGCGGAGAAAGTCTTCCAATCTGCTCAATTGTTCGTGGAAGAGTTCTCTCTCGGTTTGGAGGACGTTTTCGGCGACGGACTTGGCTTCCTTCTTGAGCCAAGTCATATACGCCGGCACAACGCTATGACGCGATGAGTCAGTCGGATTTGTGTTCAGGTATGCCGTAAGCAAAGGTGCCGGTAACTGGCAAAGCGATTGCAGTTTCATTTCATTCAGCATGACAATCCTGCCTCTCCGCTGATGACTGAATGGTTGGCGGCCGCACAGCTTGCCATTCCAGGTTAGTCAAGAGTTCTTCTCGCGCTAAGCTTCATAGGAACTGGCATTTGCTCCCCAAAGTAACTGCTCCAGCTTGTTATATGTAGTTGAAATCCCTCTGGACCGGCTGTACCCAGGGTCACTAAGAAGCGTGATGTGGATCACAGCTTGCAGACACGGGCGCGAGTTAGAAGGGAAGCACCGAATGATGGAGGGAGTGATTGGAGAAAGGTTCTGCAGCCGCACAGGTTTCACCAGGCCTGAATGTGCAAGCATTTCCCGGGCACTTCCGCAGTGGAGCAGTGGGGCTCGCACTGCCAGTTGCTCTTCTATCCTTCGTCCAGAGGCAGCGGCAAGGCACGAAGCGTGAAAGAGGATGCGTCCAGGAGTTTCGACGCACCGGCCCGCGAGTGTCGGAAATATCTTTGTAGTCACCCGCTGCCTCTGATCCTTAGTTGCCAGGCGAGACTGGACGAATCACGTACTTCGCTCTCAATGAATCCAGCCGGCCAGCAAGGGGCGCAGCGCAATCGGCGGCTGCGCGACTGTGAGCCGCCAACTGGAGGATGACATGGATCAGGGAACTGCCGAGATTCTCCTGTTGGGCGAGAATGCAGGTCGGTCGTCCTATTATTCCCGGCGCATGGAAGAGCGCGGTTTCCGTTGTTGGTTCGCACGATCAACGGAGGATGGTCTGGCGCTCTTTGGCCGGCACGCGTTTCGCCTGATTGTGAGTACGCGGCCAATGCATGAGGCCGATCCATTGATTGCCCAGGCGGTTGGATCGGACTGCAGCGTCTTTTTCAGTTATCCGGTGGAAGACGGCTGTTGGTGGCTGCCCCTGGTGCATCACGGCCAGAAGTGTCTGGGCACCCCGGCCCTTCGCCCGAGCGAGTTTATAGACGTACTTGACCGAATGATGAGAGAAATCGAGTTGAACAATGTCGCGGTCACAACAGTGCCGCAGGAGGTGCCCGTATGAGCATTCCTACGCATTTGAAATCGCATCTCAAGCAAACGCATATCTCTTACGCGGCAATTCTCCATCTCCCCACGCGCAGAGCGCAGTACACGGCCTCCATTCTGCACGTTCCTGGAAAAGAGGTGGCCAAAACAGTTGTCTTTCGTACCGGCAAGAAACATTTGCTCGCGGTGCTCCCGGCTTCTTACCACGTTAACCTGAAAAAACTGACGACCGTGGTGGGTGCGCCAATACGGCTCAGCGACGAACTGGAATGCAACAGACTGTTTCCCGATTGCGACGCGGGAGCGATCCCGCCATTCGGGGAGCTGTACGGTTTGCCGGTATACATGGATGAAGCACTGGCAGACAATCCGGAGATTGTATTCAACGCAGGCACTCGTTCCGATGCCATCCGGATGGGTAATGCTGATTTCGTACGTTTAACAAAGGCGCGCGTCTGTTCTTTCGCTGATCAGCCCTAGCGCGTACTCAAGATGTACGCGATGTGCGCCACTCGCCCACCCGCCTGCAACGAGGGAGTAAGTATGTGTTCTTCATAGAAGTATAGATTCTCCGCGATCGGAGGAGCCATGAAAATCCTCGTAGGAGTTGATGATCCGAAGTCCTCCGAGGCGACTCTCCAGGCCTTGGTTGCACAGATCGGCCCACACGAGAAGAAGGAGGTACGCGTTTTGCATGTGGTTGCGCCACCCTCCTCATCCACCCCTCCGGAAATGGCAGCCGGCTATGCTCCTGAACTGCAGGAACAGATGGAGGAAGCCCGAGAGATCGTCGAGCAGGCTGCCAAAATACTGCGGAACGCAGGGTTCAAAGTGGATACCGCTGTTCGGAAAGGAGATATCAGGGAGGTCATTATTGATTCGGCCGCGGAGTGGCATGCCGATCTGATGGTTTTAGGTTCACATGGCCGTAAAGGGCTACAACGCTTCTTGCTGGGCAGCGTCGCGGAATCGGTGGCTCGCCATGCTCCATGTTCGGTGGAGATCGTGCGCGTCTCTGCCAATCGTTGACGCGACGTATTGCAACAACTTAACTATCGTTGCAGGCCGCTACCAATGAACCGACGGACGGCTGAAAAGGACGAGAGCCAGAAATAGGCTCTCAAGTGATTCAAGTCTTTTCTTGATGTTCTGAAGGGAGAGTTCAATGAAGGTCTTGCTCGCGATAGACGCATCAAGATTCTCCGAAGCCGCCACGCAGGCGGTCATTCAGCAACTGCGGCCGGAAGACGCCGAAGTATATATCTTGCACGTCGTCAAGACCCTGGTATCCATCGCGCCGTTTCCCTATGCGGGCGAGCCGGATATGATCGAGGCGGCACAACAGGAAATGCTGAAGGAAGGCAGGATACTGGTGGAGAGGGCCGAACAGTTATTGCGTAAGGCGGGATACAAGGTGCAGACGTCCGTCGAAGAGGGAGAGCCGCGATCTTCGATCCTTGATTACGCTAAGCGGTGCAACGCTGATCTGATCCTGGTTGGTTCACATGGCCGAAAGGGATTGGACCGGTTCCTGCTCGGAAGTGTTGCGGAGTCTGTTGCCCGGCATGCTCGTTGTTCGGTTGAGATTGTGCGCACTCCCACCAATCTGTGAAAGAGAGAGCATGACTTTCAAATCAGAAACTGTCTGCGTGATCCGCGAGGTGAGTTGTACAGTCCGAATTGATGTGCAAGCTGCCATTTCAGGACTGGAAAGACCGCAGGAGCGCAGTCCCGATGGAATTGTGGGTCTCATGGATTGGACTAGAGGAGGTTGCAAATGAAAGTCAAAGGCGTGATGATGGAGGCTCCAGCGAGCTGTGATTCCGAAACCAATTTGGGTGCGGCAGTAGAAATTCTTTGGAATCGCAATTGTGGGATTCTTCCCGTCGTAGACACTCAAGGAAAGGTGATCGGCGTCATTACTGATCGAGACTTGTGTATTGCCTTGGGAACGCGGAATCGGTTGCCGGGGGAAATCACGGTCGGCCAAGTCGCCTCTGGTAAGGTCTTTACCTGTAGGCCAGACGATGACATCCGCGAAGCTTTGAATACGATGGCGCACGCAAAAGTGCGCCGTTTGCCCGTCGTCAATGCTGAGGGAAGGCTTGAAGGAATCCTTTCTATGGATGATGTCGTTTTTCACTCCCAGGCCAGAATTGCGGGGAGAGCACCTGAGCTTTCCTATGAGACTGTTGTGGACACTCTTAAGAAGCTGTACTTGCCAGAACTCCCAGAGGTGGTGCATCAGAAGATTGCCAGCGCTTGATGCGAACGAAACGGCTTCGTTGGACGAACGCAGCGTGGGGAAGCTCAGATGATGGAGCGACTTCGAGATCGGGAACAGGCAGGCCGCCTGCTAGCTAGAAAGCTCGTGGCACACTCAGGCCGTTCCGATGTCCTCGTTCTGGGCCTGCCCGAGGCGGGGCGCTAGTGGCCTATGAAATTGCCCCAGCTCTCAACGTCCCGTTGGATGCGTTGACTCGGACTCCCGGGATACGAAGAGATTGTGATGGGTGGCATCTCCCTGGGTGACGCCCAAGTTATCGGTCCCGATGTCGTCGAGGAGTTCCATCTTTCTCACGCGCAGATCGACAGCGTGGTAGACGCAGAGCAAAGAGAGATGGATCTGGCTGCGCACCGAACAGGCGAAGAGGGAAGGGGCTCGGTTCAGGAACTTAAACTCCAGCGAAGGAGAATATTGACATGAAGATCTTGCTAGCAGTTGACGACTCAAAATTCTCGGAAGCCGCCGCGCAGACGGTCATCCGGCAATTTCGGCCAGATCAAACGGATGTTTGTGTCTTGCATGTCGTCGATCTTGTCTTACCCATCCCGACTTCGTATGCGGAAGGATTCCGACAGGAAAGTCTGAAACAGGGTAAGGAACTAGCGGGCCGCGTGGAACAACTGTTAGACAAGGCGCGTTTCAAGGTGAAAAAAGCTGTAGAAGAAGGTGACCCCAGGTCCACGATCGTTGACTACGCCGCAAAGTGGGGTGCCGACCTGATTGTCGCTGGCTCGCATGGGCGGAAGGGATTGGATCGATTCTTGATGGGGAGCGTCGCTGAGTCCGTTGCCCGTCATGCCCACTGTTCAGTCATGATTGTACGGATTCAGTAAGTCTGTTTAGGGGTCCCTATCGCTCAGAGCTGACGAATGATCAGCCGTAGTAGAGCTGGAATGCGCAAGGGGGCGTACAATTGTGACTACCGCAAGCTTCTCTTCAATCGAAAAGCGGATACTGCGACGAATTCACACATCGATTGGCCAGCCACCGATTCGTCTTGCTCTTGGTCGCGGCGCGGAAATCGTCCCGCCAGGCATTGAGCCTTTGGCCAGCGTGCTCATTTCTGATTGCAGAACCCTCGCAAGGTTGGTTCTCAACCCCGAAATTGAGTTCGGAGATGGCTATACCGAAGGGCGCATCGAAGTGGAGGGTGATCTTGTTCTGTTCTTGGAAACGGTTCTGCGGTCTATGCGAGATGCCCAAGCAAAGGGTTGGTATTCCAGCTTATTGTCTCGGTGGCTGGAACGAGCTCAAGCGAACACGCTCATTGGATCGGCCAGAAATATCCACCATCACTATGATCTGACGGCTGACTTCTACAAGCTTTGGCTCGACTCTCGATTGGTTTACACTTGCGCTTACTTTCCCACTCCCTCCACAACACTCGAACAGGCACAACTCGCAAAAATGGATTACGTGTGCCGTAAAGTTCAGCTCCAGCCGGGCGAGAAGGTGATAGAAGCGGGGTGTGGTTGGGGGGCGCTCGCAATCCATATGGCAAAGCATTACGGGGTCACGGTTCGAGCATTCAATATATCCAAAGAGCAGATTCTTTTCGCTCGCGAGCATGCGAAGGAAGAGGGACTGACTCATCAGGTAGAATTCATCGAAGATGACTACCGGAATATTTCGGGACAATGTGACGCTTTCGTTTCGGTGGGGATGTTGGAACACATTGGGGCGGAACATTACAAGGATCTGGGGCGGATAATCCACCGCATCATCGGAGATTCCGGGCGCGGACTTCTTCACTTCATCGGGCGCAACCAGTGCTCCCCGTTCAGCCCCTGGATCAGAAAGCGTATCTTCCCGGGCGCATACGTTCCTACTCTTCATCAAGTCATGGGTATTCTCGAGCCTTGGGATTATTCGGTACTGGACGTTGAAAATCTTCGATACCACTACGCCAGAACCCTTGAGCACTGGCTGAGCAGATTCGAGAGTTCAACTGACCAGACCTTCAAGATGTTTGGATCCGAATTTGTAAGAGCCTGGCGGCTCTATCTCGCCGGATCCATCGCTGCGTTCAGTGTAGGGAGATTACAGTTGTTCCAAGTTGTTTTTGCCGGGTCAGAATGCTGGCAGATTCCATGGACCCGCGCTCACCTTTACGCAGAACACCAGGCCGCAACGAAGGAACCAAGATGGACTCATGCGATGTGTTGATCGTCGGGGGCGGCCCGGCGGGTTCGTCGTGCGCATGGGGACTGCGACGGGCAGGACTCGACACTGCAATCCTGGATAAGCGGACATTTCCACGTGACAAGGTTTGCGGAGGATGGATCACACCTGCGGTGCTGGACGATCTTGAGATAGATCGCAATGAATATGCTGGCAATTGTGTATTCCAACCGATAACCGGATTTCGAACGAGTTGTATGGGCGAGCACGAAGTTGAGACGAGCTATGGGGAGCCCATCAGCTACGGGATTCGCCGGTTTGAGTTCGACGACTATCTTCTCAAACGGTCGGGTGCACGCCTCTTCCAGGGAATCCCGTTAACAGCCCTTGAACGGGCCTCGGATCATTGGGTTGTCAACAGCCAGATCAAGACTCGAGTCGTTGTTGGTGCAGGTGGCCATTTTTGCCCAGTTGCGCACTTCTTGGGGGCCGACGCCCGAAAGGAACTCGCCGTCGTTGCCCAGGAGATCGAATTCGAAATGACTTCGCGCCAGCGCGAGGATTGTTCCATTCAGGCAGAAGTCCCGGAACTCTATTTTTTCCCCGACATGAAAGGATACGGATGGTGCTTTCGAAAGGAGAACTTTCTGAACATAGGTCTGGGCAGGCTAGACCCAGGCGCGCTTCCGAAGCATGTCTCCAGTTTCCTAAAGTTCTTGACGGGAAAACGGAAGCTCGGCTTTAACTTGACTACTCCGCTGCGGGGGCACGCCTACCTTTTGCATCGAAACAACAAACGCAAAATTGTCGATGACGGAGTTCTTCTGGTCGGAGACGCAGCTGGCTTGGCTTATTCACAGAGCGGCGAAGGCATCCGACCCGCGATTGAATCCGGCTTGTTGGCGGCAGATGTCATTATGGCTGCGAACGGAGAGTACAGCCGGGGAACCTTGGAGACTTATCGCAGTCTACTTGCCTTGCATTTCGGGAAATCTGAGGAAGACTGGTTAGCCGCTCTCGGTGAACACCTTCCGGCCCGTTTGGTCAGCTTATTTGCGAAACTGCTTTTGGCGAGCCCATGGTTCTCGCGCCACGTGATCCTGGATCGCTGGTTCCTTCATCGCGATCAACCGGCCTTGAATTTCTGATTCTGATAATGTCCAGCGGCAGAATCGGCAGGAATGGGCCTCCATTACAACGACCATTCCACAGCCGTTTTCGGGCGCCTGCTCAAAGGAAGGGACGGAGTGATGAATGCAGTCGGCATGGACCACCCGTAGGTGCAATTCTGAAAACCAGCGGTATCGGGGCTGTCGAAGCCAGCATGGTAGGGCTGCATACATCGTCTAGTGAGAGAGACGCTTTTCCCCCCTTTTGCCGGTCAGACCGATGAAGGCTGTTCCAGGATGTCCGGTGTTTTCTTGCAATGATGAAGAAATGGGAGTCATCCCTTCCGCTACTTGAAGATCTGAGATATCGCAGCGACAGAACCTTCCTTCCCTTTTCTTGCGCCGAGTAGGTTAGGGGTCTATTTGTAGATTCACTGTGAGCAACGTCACGCCCGGAAGTGAGCGATGTCACATACAGATCGCCGTACAGGAAGACGATAATGTGCCATGCAGCACAACGGTATCGGTCGGACATCGATTGTCATTGCGACGGGTCTGATTATCTCGGCTGCGGTGGCAGGGATACAGATCTATGTCGTGCGAGAGTTACTGGTCGCATTGATGTTCTTGTGCATCTTGTTCACGGTGATCGGGATAGCCGTCGCAGTTTTCCTTGTGATTGACGAAGTAGGCTCAAGAGCAGTTCTGCGGTTAAGAACGCAGATTGCTCGGGCTCATCTTCCTCGCCATGCCACTCTTGTCGGAGCCGTGGTATCGGCGGCTCACAAGAGTCAGGACTGATCATGAACCCGGAGAAATCCCGTATCTCACTGAGGCAAATGACCCTCCATGACGTATCGGCGGTGGTGGAATTGCAGCGCCGGGTCTTTCCGGGGATGCCAACCTGGACCGTAGGAGAACTTACGCATCACCTCGCCGTCTTTCCCGAAGGCCAGCTTGTTGCGGAGGATGAAACAGCCCACCTGCTAGGCTCGGCGAGTTCACTCATCATTGATTGGGACGATTACGCCGAATCGGCCAAGTGGTCGACGATCACCGGGAACGGAACGTTCGACACCCATAATCCGCTTGGCAAGACACTCTATGGTGCCGACATGGGCGTCGACCCGTCGGCACACAGACAAGGTATCGGATCTCTTTTGTACGAGGCACGCAAGAAGATGGTGAAGAGTCGCGGGCTGAAGCGCTTGCTGACAGGCGGACGGATTCCGGGGTACGCCCACGTCTCCGGTGAGATGACTCCAGCGGAATACGTGGCCGACGTGGTCAAAGGCAACCGCAAGGACGCGACGCTGAGCTTCCAGCTCGCGAACGGTATGGTGGTCCTGGACGTGGTACCGGAATATCTGGAAGACACGGATTCACGCGGCTTTGCCACGCTGCTCGAATGGCTGAATCCAGAGTACGTAGCAACCGTAAGCCTTCGGGCGAGTGAGCAGCACGCGGCCTTGGAAGACGAGGAGGCGCTTAGGGTACATCCGCGGCCCGCGCGCGTGCGGATCGCCGCGATGCAGTATCTGCTGCGCCCCATCAGCCGTTTTGAGGATTTTGCGACGCAGGTCGAGTTCTTCGTCCGCAGCGCCAAAGAGTACAGTAGCCAATTCGTGGTGTTTCCTGAGTACTTTTCGATGCAACTTCTCAGCTACTTGCGCGAGCCCAGTCCAGGTCGAGCGGTGCGCCGTCTTGCTCAGCTTGCCCCGGATTACGAGAGGCTCTTCATGAGGCTGGCGACCGAAAATGGGCTGTACATCATCGCGGGGACGCATCCCGTGATCCAGGAAGGCGAGTTGTTCAACGCCGCCCACCTTTTTACGCCGCACGGTCGAGTGTTTCGCCAGAAGAAGGTGCACCTGACTCCCACGGAAAAGGGCCCCTACCAAATGAGCCGGGGTCATGGTTTCTACGTGTACCATACCGTCTACGGCAAGATTGCGATCCTCGTGTGTTACGACGTGGAGTTCCCCGAAGCGGCGCGGGTGCTGGCTGAAGCCGGTGCCCAGATCCTTTTCATTCCTTCCTGCACGGATGAGCGCCAGGGATTCTGCCGGGTTCGTTACTGCGCTCAAGCCCGTACAATCGAGAATCAGATCTACGTCGCTATGGCAGGCACCGTGGGCAACCTTCCCGAAGTGCCCTATATGGCCACTCACTATGGCCAAGCAGCGATCCTCACACCTTCGGACTACTTCTTTTCCCGAGACGGGATCGCGGCAGAGGGCATTGTCAACCAGGAACAAATGGTCATATCAGACGTGAACCTCGATCTGCTCGATGAGCGGCGCATCAACGGCACCGTCATCCCGCTCAATGACTTGATCAGGGACGCCTACGACCGTGTGATCCACTATGCCGACCGGCGTAACGGAGACAAACTTACCGGACCGCCTGCGTCGGCTCCCGGGCCTGGAATGGACGTGATAGTTCCTGAGCCGCGCGGTTCTCATTCTTCGGGTTCGTGAAAGTTTGTATCGAACCTTCCAGGAGGAAGTGATCATGTCGGCCAAGCCAGAGCGGCTAGTGTTTGGCGCCGTCCTCCGGGTTACCAGGATTCTCGGCTGGATCTTAATCGCCCTTGCGATCGTCGGCCTCCCGCAAATGGGATCTCTTACGGGACGTCTGGCAGTCAGCTTCGGGGTGTTTACGTCTGTGGCCCTCGGATTGGCGGGCGTGGCGTGGTTAGTCGGAGTGCAGTTGTTTCTCCGTTTTTTGATCGGCACCAGTCATGTAATTGACCCGGGGTCCGCGCAACTGTCCGCTGAATCTTACATTCTGGCATTCGCTTTATGACTACCCCACTCAAGTCTCTTGAAGATGCCGAGGTTGTGACATTGCTCACCTGCAGTGGTGAGGCGGATCACGGATAGCATTACCCAATAGTTTTAACGTCGCTTACGGCGCTGGAGTGGAGGAAGACCGGCGGAGACAGGCAAACAAATTAGTACAGACCGCGGCCCAAAAAATCCGAAAAGCTGGTTTTAATGCAAGGGAAGTGGTGGACACGGGAGATCCGAAGCCAAGGATCATAAACCATGCGACGGAGTGGCACGCTGACTTGATCGTCCTCGGTTCACATGGCTGGAGGAGTTTGGGCCGGTTTCTGACGGGAAGTGTGTCGAAAGCTGTGACTCGGCATGCAGGATGTTCAGTCCAAGATGTAGGGACTCGAAACGCTGGAGGTGGCATATGAGAATCCAAGTTGCATCGCAAGTCGCATCCAAACGAGTTTCCCTGGAGAGTATCCTTTACGCGACAGATCTTTCCCGACCCTCAGCCGAAGCATTACCTTATGCACTCTCCATTGCACGCAAGTATGGGTCAACGATTTTTGCAGTTCACGTGATCTCTTCGCCCGCCTTCCTGGTTTCTCCACCGACCGTGGAGCTGCAGGCGATCGCCGCACAAGCGCTGCGTGAAGCGAATGAAGGCATGGGGGGCCTGGAAGGGCAAATGAAGGGAATTCCACACGAGATCATAATTCGGAAAGGTGATATATGGGAGGAGCTGTCCGCGATCGTAAACAATAAGGGAATTGACTTGATCGTGGTTGGAACTCACGGTCGTACGGGAGTCAGCAAGGTGCTCATGGGCTCTGTCGCAGAAAAGATCTTCCGCCAGGCACCCTGCCCGGTCCTTACAATCGGCCCAAGCGTTTCTGGAGAGCCAGAAAGCGTTGTCGATATACATTCCATTCTCTACCCCATCGATTTCACTTCTGAGTCGTTGGCTGCCGCCCCCTACGCGATTTCCTTAGCGCAGGAAAATCAGGCGCATCTTTACCTATTGCATGTCACACACAGCCCGGTGAATAGCGCTGCGGAGGCTTCGCTTATGACTCGACTGCGTACGTTAGTCCCGCCGGAAGCAAGACTTTGGTGTGAGCCCAGGGCTTTTGTTGACTCCGGGGATGCAGCGCAGAGAATTCTGGAGCTGGCAGATGAACTTTCCATAGATTTGATCGTCCTCGGGACAAAGCACGTGGCAAGACTGACGGGGGTAGCAACTCATTTAGCAATGACTACAGCAAGCAAAGTTGTAAGCCACGCGGTGTGCCCGGTCCTCACCGTTCGTGGCTCAGCATGAGAGGTCGTACACTACGATCTGGCAGTTCAGAGAGAACTGTAGATCGCAGAGCCCGGCCAATCGCGCGTGCAGCGCGACCGCCGGCCTTGGGCCTCCTCGTGGGAGTTTCCCAGTTTTCGGTAACAGCGTTTCATCAGGTTACTTGCTGGCAGGATTCGAAACGAGGTCTTCCGGCACGGGTTCAGCACGGAAAGGCAGCTTGAATTTGCGGGAGATCTCCGGCCAGAATTCGCGGAGCATGTCGAAACCCATGTCGCTAAGAACGCTGTAGCTTACCGATCGCGCTGCTGGCGCGAAGCCGCGTTGGTTGCCCGGGCGATAGAGGTTGCTCAACGTGACAGCGCTCACTGTCCCTAGCCATTCTGAAAAATTGAACATGTGATTGCCATTGTCGCGGTGAGCCACGAAGGCATGCTCTGCCGCATGGAGGAAACGCCTCCCACTGCTGCCGTGGATCAGGCGGTAGTATCGGGGGTCCTCATAAAACAACGAGGGATACGCAAAGTCCTTGAAGAACCTGGACGAGGCCTGATCAGCAAAGCTAGCGCCAAATCGCTTGCCATATCCAGCGGTGCCCTGACCGAAGGTGGGGTCTTGATTTTCCGCCTGATTGAGTCCCGCGTTGAAACCGGAGGCGAGAAATGTCACGGGATCAAATGAATCGCGGACGAACAAGAAGAATTTGTCTTTTAGCTCCAGAGAGCACAGTGACACGCCGGGCTTATAGTGTGGCGGGTGCACCGACTTGCGTTCCAACTCCCGGGCAAACAGTCCGACGGTCTTCTTCAACGGCCCGTTGTAGTCCCGCAGGCTTACCATTGGCGGCGGCTCGACGCACGGTGTCGCGATACTGTTTATAGCTTTCTCCTTCGAAGGCACAGGTTGGGTGGACGGCTTCTGATCTGGCGATTCTTGGGCGCATAACGTGCCGAACCATGCCGGCACAACCAGTAGAGCTATCCCTGCCGAGATTCGAAAGCGAGTTTGGTTCCTCACGGATTGGCCTGTACCCTCTTATTATTTCACAACCGTTTGGTACAGCCCAGTAGACTCGGCACCAAGAGTCCGCAGCCACGGGCTGCGAATTTGAATTCGGTGGAACCAGGGGGCTACAGACCGCCGCAGGCGCAGGTACCAACCCGGAAAACAAGGTAGCGGCTTCCTGCAAGTCCGGGCCAGATGGAGTGGCTCGACGACTCCGACTCGCCACAGCCCCGGCTCACACTTGTAGAGGAATGATTGGGGGCGCTCTGCTTTCGAGGCCGACTGACTCCGCTCGTGGACGGGCTAATTGCTTGTAGGGCGCAGGCTGCAGCGGTTCCAGATGATGCCGATCAGCAAGCCGACCATATACCCGATACAGGCCGTCACCAAGACCAGACTGGCAGCTGTGCCAAAGCTGAAAGCGGTGATCTTGTACGGCGGCGTTATCATATGCAGCCGAAAAATGAAATCAATGAGCCACTGTGCAGCGCCGAGCCAAACCAGAAGAGACCAGAGGGTATGCCAAAGCGCCAAGAAAATACCGAATGCGAAACCGAGCGAATGTGGGTGGATGCGATTCATTCCTGTCACCTCTCTTTTCTGCTTGCAGTTGACGTTTAGAAGGGAGTGGTCTAGAAGTGTGGCAGCCTTCCCATCCCCAACCGGGTGAAAGCAGCCGAAGGGAACCTGGAGGAATAATGATAAGTGGCTTAATCTCGTGGATTCTGATCGGACTCGTAGCGGGCTGGCTTGCAGGCAAGGCAATGAAGGGCCGCGGCTTCGGGCCACTCGTGGACATCGTCGTAGGGATCATCGGCGCGGTCATCGGTGGATGGGTTTTCGGACGCATGGGAGGGTTCCCCTTCGGCGGGCTGATCGGCACGATCATCATGGCCTTTGCAGGATCGGCCATTTTCCTCTTGCTTTTGCACATGATCAAGAAAACGTAGCGGCCAAATCGGCCTTCTAGTCCACGAGAATCTTCTCGCGCGTGATTTTCTTGGAAACTTTCGCGGCGCATCGCACCCGCTTCAGCGTCTCTGAGCCGCGCGTGGTGCGCGAGCTGCTCTCGTGCAGGCAGGTCTATCGTGTAGAAGATGCCTTCCCAGCCAGCAGCCGTGAAGGCTGACGCGCTGAGCTGAGTAGTTGGTTGCGTCTCCATGCACAGAGGGCTTTGACGCCCTGAATAACCTCACACGCTCAGGACGGGGATGCGCGATTCGCGAATGATCCCGTAGCCAGTGGCGCGTAACCGACCGTGGGAGGGCCGGCCGATCACCAGCACGTCTCCCTGTGTTTGCTTCGCTGCTCGGCTCAGCAGAGTAGGCACGTCTCCGCTATCGATGAATACCTCAGCCTTGGTGCCCATGTCCTGCTGAAGCTTGGCAATCTGCTGGCCGGCGGTACTGATGAGCACCTCTTTCCACTTGGGACCGAAGTGGTGCCCTTCGAGGCCATAAGCATCCACCCCGGCAGTGATATGGGCGAGCGTGAGTCGGGCGTCAAATTCGGTGGCCAGCTGTGCGGCCCACTGCACAGTCTTGAGGCTGTGTGGGCTCAAATCGATAGCGCAGAGGATGTTGCGGATGGCGAACTCGCGCGCTGGCTCTTCTTCCAGATGGGCGCCGGTCCAAACAGGGCATTCGCTATCGTGTAGCACTTTCGCTGTCACCGACCCCAGAAGAAAGCGCCGGAACGCGCCGTAGCCGTGCGTCGGCATCACGATCAAATTCGCTTTTTCGTCTCGAGCTGTCTGCGCGATCGCGCTGGCCGGGTCGCCTTCAAGCAACACGCGCTTGACGGCAAGACCATTGAGCTCCGGGGCTAGCGCTTGGTCCAGATCGTTCTGAGCCCGCCGTATGAGTTCCTTGAGCAGATCATCCAGACTGGCGGGCACGTAACTGCCTTCGAGCATACCGGCGGAATAGCTCAGTGGCGTTACCACGTGCAGCATCACGATCTCGGAATGGAATTGGCGGGCTAAGACCGCGGCCTGATGAACCACACGCTTCGAGGTGTCCTGGAAATCGACCGGGAGAAGAATCCTGCCAATATTTAGCATCGCGCACCCGCCGAAGAGTCAATCCGCCGGGATTCCCACTTTGGGTTCCCAGGTAGCTGCGAGTATATCCCACCATACGAATCACTCAACTCGCTTACATGCGCGATGGAGGGTTGCGTAGATTCTCTCTCACTTCGGCTGGTACACCCCGCGCACGTCATGTTTTCATCGCTGGTCGATCTGCGTGTCGAAGGCAAATTATTTCGCTGATGGAACATAGACCTTGTCTGCTGTGACGAGATCAGCGTTCGGAACTTCGGTCTCCAGCCTAATGTGCTGATAACTTGGTTTATTTTCAGGCCTGGCGAGAAACGTGAGTTTGTATTGATAGTTGAGCCGATCTGCGAACTGATCCAAGAAGGGCGAGAAAGCGACCGGCGTCTCAAAGCCCTGGAAAAACGCTTCGCCTCCGGTCTCATCGGCAATTTGTGAGAGGTTGTTTTGTCCTTGGTTGATTCTCCAGAGGCTGTGGCCAAAATGGCCTTCGCGTGAGGCGTAGATGGCATAAATCTGCGTTCCGGTTCGTTGCGCCCGCGCAACCGTTTCTCCGAGATACGAATTCATTGGGCCTGGCTGCAACGGGTCTATACCGTCCGAGATAAGAAATATCGCGCGGCGAGCATTGCTTTCCGGCCAGCGTTTCATTGCATCCGTGATCGACAAATACGGACTGTTTCCGCCAGCTGTGGAGCCAAGCGGAATCCGCAATGCCTTTCCCGGCAGGGAATGATCCTTTGTGAAGTTCTGGACGATGCGTACCATACCATTCTGCATGTACCCGACCGCAATCGCGGTAGCGCTTGGCTGTGCGTTCATAAAGCGACGCATGTCGTCAAATTGCGACGCAATATTCATATTGGCCGCTTCATCTATGAGCACGAACAACTCCAGCTCGGATTGGTTCCCTTGCAGAGGAACCCAACCTGTTACCTGAAGCCGGTTACGGCCCTGAAAAACCCTCACGTCTTCACGGTTGACGGTCGGAGTATCTTTGCCATGCCTTGCTTCGACGGAAACCACTGTGCTAGCCGGGAATGTTCCGGATGAAGGCTGCTGAGCTGACCAGGATAGCGCGGGCCAACCAATTCCAATCAGCAGTCCAAGAATTGTTGACGGTGTAATGTAACGGCGGTGCATAGAAGCTCCTTTCATAGTGCTCAACAAGATAGAACGGACGGGCTCATTTCATTGCGGCCAGTCTTTCCCAAAAATATTCTGGCTTCGGGCGAATTCAGTGATTTGCGACACTCGATTACATTCACCAATATTAGATTGGTTGCGGCCAGAACCGCGTTGGGTTGGCTGTGTTTTTGAGCAGAAGGTGAGTCTCGTAGCTTTGATAGGTTTTCGCATCGCATCAAGCTCTGATACATGGCGGCATCATGACGATCAACGGCTTGAATAAACAACGACTGCGAAAAATGTGCTGGCAGATTCTTGTGGGCGCGGTTTACAAATTTCCCCGCATTTGACGGCATCTCAGGCTACTGCTTGGGTTGTTTTCTCGGGCCGAACCGTGGCGGCGAGAGCGGACCAAAGGATTCTCTTAACCTCAGCAGGGTCGGGTGGGCAAACAATGTAATCAAATGCGCCAGCTCCAAGCGCTTTCAAATAGGCGTCCCAGTCAGCCGTATGGGAAAGAATGATCACCGGTGCGTGGACGGGAGATTTCCTTACCTCTCTCAAGACCGCTCGGAAATCACCATCCGACAGAAGATCGCCGCACAGCACCACCCTGAATTCCTCTTGGAACAACAACGTGCGAGCTTCTTGCAAGTTGGAGCAACAAATTGGACCCAGGCCGCATTTGAGGAGCGCTGCGACGATCTTCTCTCGGTCCTCTTCCTGATTGCAGATGACTAAAGCAAGATCGATGCCGGACATTTTTCCCCGTTAACCCGGAAGGTAGACGCCAGTCTGAGAAGTTACTTCTAGACGTTGGCAAAGCTCTCAAGGGCTGCTCGATTGGGGATCATCAATGTCGATCCTTGTATGGCGACCAGGTGTCTAACCTTGAAATCGCTCAGCGTGCGCGTAACCGTCTCTCGTGTTGTGCCAATGAATTCCGCTATTTCCTCGTGCGTCAGAGGCAGCTTGATTCGGGTGCCCTCTTTCGTCTGCTGCTTTCCGGCGGACCATGTCAGCAGGAGCCGGGCGAGTTTTTCCTGCGCGGAGGCGGACAAACCCACCGTTCGCAGTTGTTCGCAGGCAGCCTGGTACTGCAAGCTCATCTGTCTGGCCACGCCTTGAGAAGCTTCCGGATACTTCACCACGAAGCGCTGGAAGTCTTCCCGGTGGACGAACGCGACCTGACACGGGCGAATTGTTTCGGCGGTCACTTCATAGGGACTGCCTGACAGGGCGGCCATCAGGCCCAGGATCTCGCCGCCTCGCGCCACGCTCATGATGAGCGTCTTTCCTTCGCTCGAACTGATTGAGAGCTTCACTTCCCCTTCACACAGGGCGAAGACTCCCCGCGCGTCCTGCTTCTCCATGAAGAGAAGGGCGCCCTTCGGATAGATGGAGGTGGATTTGATCGCGTCGAAATCCTTCATCGCGGCCGGCGGCAATTGGCAGAAAAACCCGCCCGCGTAGAGCTTGCAAGTCTTGCAGCACCCGCTTAATTCCAAGCCGTATGGACCTTTCATTGTAGCCCCCCCCTCATTTTCTGTTTGCATTGCCCTGCATTGCCTCTTCGGCGTAATACTTCGTCAATGGCCTATCGGCTATGAACTCTGCCCCGGTCTTGTGGTGAATCTCGGCGAGAAGTTGTCTTCCGGCTGCGTCGACAAAAGTCACTCCGCAAAGATCAACCGAGAGTTTCCTTGATCCAAGTGAAGGAGCCAGGTCTTGCCAACTTCGATCGAACTCGGGAACCAAAGGCCCGACAATCCTTCCTTCGATCTTTAGCGTCACAATATTTTCCGCTTTATGAATTGTGATTTTCATCGTGAACTTTGCTTGTCTTGTTCCACAGCACGGTGCATGCAATGCGCGAGCCAAAGTTCTTCTTACGGACGGAAACGGGTCATCCCTAATTGGGACAGTGGCCTAGCAGGGCAGATTTAGAAATTTCTGGAATATGGCGAGAGAGAGTGACGACGGAAACTGACGATTTATCGTCAATACTGACTATATATAGTCGTTCCGTTCGATCCCCAGTTTCTTCAGCTTCGAGTTGAGGGTCGTTCTCTTTAGACCGAGCCGGGCTGCGGCACCATGCGGGCCTGCGATTTTGCCTTTTGTTTCCCGCAGTACACGAAGGATATGTTCCCGCTCCGTCGCTTCGAGCGTGGAGCTTTCCGGAGGATTCGCTTCTGCGGGGAATTCAAGTTCAGCCAAGGAGGCACGCAACACGGGTCCCTTCGTGAGGATTACAGCCCTCTCAATAAAGTTCTCCAGCTCTCGGATGTTTCCAGGCCAGTCCCACCGCGTGAGGGCTCGCATGACTTCCGGCGGGATCGTCTCAATTTTTCTATACAATCGCCGGGAGTGCTTATCCACGAAGTATCGGACTAACAGCGGGATGTCCTCCCGGCGTTCGCGCAAGGGAGGAATCGTAATCGGGAAGACCCTGAGGCGGTAGTACAGATCGTTGCGGAATTCCCGATTGGCCACCATCTTTGCGAGGTCACGATTCGTGGCTGCCACCAACCGCACATCGACTGGAATCGTTTGCGTGCTGCCGAGTCTTTCGAATTCCTTCTCTTGTAAGGCACGCAGGATCTTCGGTTGAAGTTCTAATGGAAGATCTCCGATTTCGTCCAGGAACAATGTTCCCTGATGGGCCAGCTCCAGGCGTCCTATCTGCCGGGAGATGGCTCCCGTGAAGGCGCCTTTTTCGTGTCCGAACAATTCACTCTCGAGCAGCCCGGTAGGTATGGCCGCGCAATTCAATTTGACTAGGGTCCGCTCATGCCGGGAACTGAGATGGTGAATCGCTCGGGCAATCAGATCCTTTCCCGTTCCGGTCTCTCCCAGGATCAAAACGGTCACGTCGGTCGCCGCCACGGTTTCGACGTGTTTCAAGACCCTTTTCAGCTCCAGGCTCTCCCCGATGATGTCCTCGAAGCGGTACTCGGTATTGAGCTCCCGTTCGAGATACTGTTTCTCCCGTTCGCTTCGGTGTAAGGCTTCTTCTGCCTCCCTTTTTTCAGTGAGGTCGCGGATGACACTCAACACAATTCGACCCTCTGCCGTCTCAACCGGACCAAGCATGATGTCAACGGGGAATTCGCTGCCATCCTTGCGTCTGCCATAGAGTTCCAGCGCAGCGCCCATTGGGCGGACGCGAGCTCGATCAGAATAATCTTTGCGGTGGGCGTGATGCGTCTGGCGGAATCGCTCGGGCACCAAGACATCGATCGATTGGCCTAGCAACTCCGCCCGGGTATAGCCGAAAAAGCGTTCCACCTGCACATTCGTCTCTTTGATTCGACCCTCCGAATCGGTCACGACGATGGCATCGGGCGAGAATTCGAATAGTTTTCCGAACAATGTCTGAGTGTGGGTAGGTTCTGCTTTCTTTGGCAGTGCCCCATTCATATTCGTCAGCCTCCGATCAGGAAACTCCCGGTACTCTCTGCCTCCCGGGATGTGGACGCCAACTACCACGAGTATGTTGTGCCAAGCGGCCAAAACCAGACCTTCAGAATCACCTGTATCAATCCTTCAACGCTGTGGTCAGCGATATGGTTGCCCCGCCATGGTCCAGGATTGATTCTACCGTATTACCGGGGCAGTCCGCTGGGGGAAGTATTTACTAAAGCATTGAGCCAAGGCCCGCTTATTCGGACTTGAACAGTCCACGAACTCTGCCACGATGAGGAGCCAGTGAGAAAGAATGCGGCGAAAGAGGACTCTAATCTTCGAGGACGATATTCAGTAGGGAATGGGGGACTTTAAGCCTGCCGTTGTAATCCATAAAGCCCAGTTTTCTGAATTTGTTCACAAAAACATTGACCTGAGCGCGCTTTGCTCCCACACTTCAGGATGTAACCCCGGCCACACCTCGGCGTGACGCATGTCACTCAAAGACCGAAGGACGACCGTTAGCCGCGAACGGTCAGGACCGGGCATGCGGCCCGCGTCACGACTTTGTAGGCGATCGAGCGAGCAAAGTGTGTTGCTGCCGTGAGACGTCCCTCGCCGCTGCGCAGACCGAGAACGATCATATCGGCGTTATGGCTTGCAGCGACGTCCAGGATGGTGTCTGCGGGTGCGCCCCGTTCTACGAGGCATCTCTGCTCCGACCCAAGCCCGGCCCCGAGAGGAACCACATCCCGAAGAGTCTGGAATGCGGAATTTACTTGTCCTGGTTCCGCATTTTGAAGCACATGCAGCAGGATGAGCTCCGCGTGATGTTCCTTTGCCAAGGAGATCGCGTAGCGAGCCGCCGCAAGAGATTCCGGGCTGAAATCCGCCGCATAGAGGATTTGATTCAATTCCGCCGCGGCAGCGTGTGTTGCTCTTGAAGAAACAGCCGGGCCCACGGTTAGGACCGGGCTTGCGGCCTGCCGGAAGATTGTTTCAGCAACAGAGCCCAGCAGAAGTTTTTCAATTCCTGTCCGCCCGTGCGTGCCGAGGACAACCAAGTCGACGTTTTCCTTTTCGATAATGTGGGCGAGGTTTTGCCAAACATTTCCCTCCAGGATGAGAATTTCGTGCGGTAGCCCCTGTAACTCTTCTTCGAGTTGGTTCCTTTTCTCTTTACGGAATTCTTCTTCCTCGCAAGCGATTTTGGGCCACTCGGATGGCGATTCGAGGGGATAGATGTCTGGCTGGACGACATGCACAGCATGGATCGTAGCGCCTGATCGACGTGCGATCTCGACCGCGTAAGGCAACGCCAATTCCGTCGTGGATGAAAAGTCTGTCGCGAACAATATGTTCTTGAAAGCGATCTGAGTGGATGTTGTCAAATTCCCCACCTTGTACCTCCACGACGCGAGGCCCGGAGATTGCCATTGCCGTTCGTTTCCGCTTGTAGGGTTCATCGCACCAACCTCCCAGCGTCAGCTGTTTTTACTTGATTCGGGTCTTTTTAAGCTATGCGCCAGGTCACAGTTCCTTGTGATTTGTGTCATATCGGAGCAGGCCCCGTCCTGGTGTACAAGATAGGCAGGTTCTCGAGCATACGAGGTTGAAGATATGCGACAACAAACATTATCGAGTCAATCGTGGAACGGCAGAACTTTGAAGATCATGCCGATGATACCTGACGACTGCACCAGAAGGATTACAGACATCGTTGCCCGGCGAGCATTTCAGATCAGCGAAGGCCGCGGTTTTGCGCCCGGACACGAAGATGAAGACTGGCAGCGCGCTGAATCCGAAATTGCGAGCCCTCTTTGCGGCGGATGGACGGTGGCCAGTGACAGGATCGTAGTGACCACGACCGCCAGCCGCTTCAAGGAGGGCGCGCTTGAAATTTGTGTCGAGCCGCGCCGCGTCGCCATATTCGCAAGACAGCAAACTTCCACGGAACAGAGCGTGCCGGCAGAGGATCGGGACAACCCGCAAGAACAACAAATCGTTCGTATTCTGGACCTGCCGGTCGATGTCGAACCGTCCGGAGTGACAGCGAGGTTTCACCATTGCATGTTGGAGATTTCATTGCCCAAAGCCCGCTCCATTCGCTACGAATCGGCAGCCTAAGAATTCAAGTCTCTCCACTCAAACAACCTGGTCAGTGCATTGCATACTGACGGGGTCGCGTGTACATTATCGGTCGGTCGGAAAGTCAAAGCGGAAATCAGGGTGATGCATGTTACACAGGAGTGCGAAAAACTGTATAAATCCGGACTCGAACTCTGTTGATGCTCTCTCACAGTGGCGCGACCGTCGAAAAAGATGTGACCGCAGGAAACCGATAACGTGACCGCCAATTCCGACACACCAAGCCCAAGCGTCCTCGAAGTGAGGACGATGCGCCGGGTTGCCTTGCGAATCGTACCGTTCTTGATGGTGTGCTATTTCGTTTCCTTCCTCGACCGGGTCAATGTGGGTTTCGCCGCTCTCCAGATGGTCAAGGATCTTCGCCTGTCGCCCACGGTCTTTGGTTTTGGCAGCGGGATTTTTTTCATCACGTACTTCTTGTGTGAAGTGCCGAGTAACTTGATTCTGCAGAAGGTCGGGGCGCGCGTTTGGATTGCGCGCATCATGATCACATGGGGAGTGCTGGCCGCCGGCATGGCCTTGGTGACGGGTCCGCGCTCCTTTTATGTGATGCGCCTTCTGCTGGGCGCCGCCGAGGCCGGATTTTTCCCCGGCGTGATTCTGTACCTTACCTATTGGTTCCCGGCCGAGTATCGTGCGCGGATCGTCGGGTTGTTCTCAGTCGCGATTCCGGTTTCGAGCTTCCTGGGGTCCCCGATCTCGGCAGCTCTTCTGGGAACAAATGGATGGCTTGGACTCCGCGGCTGGCAATGGATGTTCATTATGGAGGGCGCTCCCGCTGTCTTGCTGGGATTGGCCTGCCTTATCCTCCTGGACGACCGGCCGTCAGATGCGCAGTGGCTCGACACCGAGCAGCGCGGCTGGTTACTGGGTAGGCTCCATGCTGAGACCGGTCGAACGCGGACGGTGGGGCAACTCGGGGTGTGGCGGGTGTTGTGGAATAAGCATGTTCTGGCGCTTAGTGTTGTTTTAGCGGGAAGCACCGCGATAAGCAGCGGCCTGCAAATCTGGCAGCCGCAGATTATAAAATCCTACGGCCTCACGAACATGCAGACCGGGCTCCTCAATTCCATTCCTTTCGCTCTGGCTTCTGTCATCATGATCTTGTGGGGGAAGCGATCTGACCAGACGGGCGAGCGGGTCTGGCACACCGCCTTGCCTCTGATGCTTACGGCAGTCAGCTTGGCATCAGCGCTCTTGTTCCACTCTCTATTCTCCATCATTACCATCTTATGCCTGGCTGTCATCGGCATCTATGCGGGCAAGGGGCCAGTCTGGGCGTTGTCGACCGAATTGCTTTCGGCTGGCACTGCGGCCGCGGGTTTGGCGCAGATGAATGCGATCAGTAATCTCGCTGGATTTGGCACGACGTACCTGTTGGGCTATATCAAGGATGCTACAGGCAGCTATTCGCTAGCGATGCTCCCACTGGTTGGGTTATCGGCGGCAGGGGCTTTGGCAATTCTACTGATTGGCCGGGACCAAACCGCGAGAGACGTCGGGGGAGCCAAAGCAGCTGCCGTGCGCCGATGAGATGGTTATTGAGAACTTTAGGGTGCGGCGCAAAATCCGTCTACTGCTGCAAAATAACCTCGAAACTGGAATCTACGATTTCTCCTAACTGAGGAGGGGCGTTGAGGTTACAAGGAGTTTTTTCGGTTCTCCCAACACCATTTACCGGAGGCGGCAACGTCAATGTTGAAAGCCTGCGGCGAGTCGTCGACCTTTTTATTTCAGCCGGTGTAAACGGGCTGACGGCGCTCGGTGTCACCGGGGAAGTCGCGCGCTTATCCGAAAGCGAGCGAGACCTGGTTTTGGGCACGGTCGTCGACCACGTCAAGGCCGTGGTAAAGCTTTTTCGCTCGGGTGATCAGAAACGAGCGGCAGACTCTTTCTATCGCTACGTGCCGCTCATGCGGTTTGAGTTTCAGGAAGCTATCGGGATGGCGATTCGAAAAGAAGTCCTCCGCCGGCGTGGTCACCGGTGCAACCCTCCAGGTGGATGGCGGCATGATTCAAAGCCCGATATGAGCAACTGTCGCCCGGAAAAGGCGTCCGGAAAAACCCCAGGAGGCGCTTCCCGAGCCCAGTTTGCGTTTTTGCGAGGCACAACTTGCATGGAAAGCTGAACCGGAACGCTCCGGAATGAGGCGGTGTGTTGTATACTTCCGCCGCCAGAAATTTAGAAATTGAAACCCTAATTAAGTTCTATTTCCGCAAAGAGCGGCGGGGCGTAGTTGCCAGAATTTGTTTGGGAAAACGGGACACGTGCCTGATCGACAACGGCGGGCGTGTTGTTCTCGCGAGAATCAGCCGTCGAACCAGTTGCGCCGCATGATGGGGAGCCGTACAAAAGGCTCCACGCCGGATCGGCCGCCAGCCAAATTGGAAAAAGGGAATCAAACGAGATGAGTTCAATGTCACCAGCCGGTCCTGGCAGCAATGCGACTGCATCTGCGGCAACGGCGACGCCGGTCTCCGATGTGGCGTGGGAGGCGCTCCAGGGCGGATATGACCTGCAAGTGCACGTGGCGCCGGACGTGATTGAGCGTCGGATCGACGATTTGGACCTTTCGAAGGAGTTCCTGGCTCACGGGTTGCGCGGGTTCGTGCTCAAGTCGCATTATTTTCCGACCGCGGAGCGCGCAAAAGTCGTCTCCCGCGCCGTGCCCGGCATTTCTGCCTATGGAGCCATCACGTTGAATCATTCCGTGGGCGGTCTCAATCCCGTTGCGGTCGAGCTGGCGGGCCGCTCGGGTTGCAAGATCGTGTGGATGCCGACCGTCGACGCGGCCAACGAGACTGCCGGACGTTTGGACGGACCGAATGTGAAACTTCCCTTCTGGGCGAAAATCCAGCGCGAGCTCGCAGCGACCGGAATTGCTCCGCCGCCCATCACGGTGCTCGATTCCGGCGGAAAAGTATCTGAAGCCGCGCGCCGCTGCATCGAGCTGATCGCCAAGCACAACATGATTCTCGCGACAGGACACCTGGGGCGTGTGGAGATCTTCGGGTTGGTGAAGGCCGCGCGCGAAATGGGAACGCAAAGAGTTGTCATCACCCACGCCGAGTTTCCTTCGCAGAACCTCTCGGCCGACGAGCAGAAGGAACTCGCGCAGATGGGCGCGTTCATCGAGCACTGTTTCACCACCATGTACACGGGCAAAGCCCCGTGGGACGGCGTGCTTGCGGCCATTCGCAAGGTCGGACCCGAACGCTGCGTTCTCTCGACAGACCTGGGCCAAACCATCAACCCTCCGGTCGCAGAAGGTTTTGCCATGTTCGCCCAGCGGCTGCTCGACGGCGGATTCACCGTCGATCAGATCCGCCGCATGGCCGTGACCAATCCGAGCGCCCTCGTCCAATAATCAGCCTGGTATAGTGTTTGAGGCTACGGACCGGAACATGCGTGCAGGCGCACCAGCGAGTTTATCCGCAGTTTACGGAGGATTTTTCATGAAACCGGTGATCATCCGCAATATCGAGCGGCCCGACGCGGACTTGGTCCGCAAGCTGGGGGAATTCGGCGTCGCCACGGTGCACGAGGCGCAGGGCCGCACGGGCTTGATGTTGCCCTACATGCGGCCCATCTACATGGGAGCACGCATCGCCGGGCCGGCCGTGACGGTGCTTTGCCATGCGGGCGACAATCTGATGATTCACGCAGCCATTGAGCTGTGCCGCAAGGGCGATGTCCTGGTCGTGACCACGAAATCCGAGTCGAGCGACGGCATGTTCGGCGAGCTGCTGGCGACTTCGTGCCAGGCGCACGGCATTGCCGGAGTGGTGATCGAGGCCGGCGTGCGCGACGTCGTGGATCTGACAACGATGCAATTTCCCGTATTCTCGAAAGCGATTTCGTCGCAGGGAACCGTGAAAGAGACTGCCGGCTCGGTGAATATCGACGTGGTTTGCGCCGGAGCGATTGTTCACCCCGGCGACGTCATCGTGGCCGATGCCGATGGGGTCGTCGTGGTCCAGCGTCGCGAGGCGGCCGAGGTGGTCCGTCTGAGCGAGGAACGCCTGGCCAAAGAAGCTCGGAACCGCGAGATGTTGCGCTCCGGAAAACTGGGACTCGACATATACGGCCTCCGCGCCAAGCTCAAAGCCCTGGGCGTCGAATATGTCGATCGCGCACCGGAGTAAGACGCGCTGGGATTGAGTCGCCGGCTGGCAGGGCGAACGTAATTTTCTAAGGGGAGAGAAATGGTCATTGATTGTCACGGGCATTACACGTCGGAGCCGCCCGCATTGCTCGAATACCGCAAGCAGCAAGTCGCCGCCTTGAACGATCCTTCAAAGGCTCCGGGGCCATTGCGCATCAGAGACGATGAGATCCGCGAAAAATTGGAGCCGGCGCAACTGAAATTCCAACGGGAACGCGGGACGGATGTCGCGATTTTCTCACCCCGTGCCTCCGCCATGGGCCATCACATCGGCAACGCCGCCACCAGCCTGGCCTGGTCTCAGATCAGCAACGATATGGTCCATCGCGTCTGCAACCTCTATCCCAAGAATTTCATCGGCGTCTGCCAGTTGCCCCAATCGACGGGCGTGCCGCCGGGCAACTGCATCGCCGAACTGGAGCGTTGCATCAACGAGCTTGGGTTCGTCGGCTGCAATCTCAATCCGGATCCTTCGGGCGGCTACTGGAAGGAGCCGCCCCTGACTGACCGTTGGTGGTATCCGCTATACGCAAAGATGGTGGAGCTTGAGGTGCCCGCAATGGTCCACGTGAGCGCCACGTGCAACCCCGCCTTCCACACGACCGGCTCCCACTACCTCAACGCCGATACGACCGCGTTCATGCAGTTCCTGACCTCCGACCTGTTCAAGGATTTTCCCACGCTGAAATTCATCATTCCCCACGGCGGAGGGGCGGTGCCGTTTCACTGGGGCCGCTATCGCGGCTTAGCACAGGACATGAAACGGCCGCCGCTGAAGGAACTGTTACTCAACAACGTTTACTTCGACACGTGCGTCTACCACCAGCCCGGGATCGACTTGCTCACGAAAGTCATTCCGGCCGACAACATCCTCTTCGCGTCGGAGATGGTCGGCGCGGTGAAGGGCATCGATCCGGAGACAGGGCACTATTTCGATGACACGAAGCGGTACATTGACGGCGTTTCCTGGCTCAGTGCTGAAGATAAGCGAAAGATCTTCGAGGGCAATGCGCTGAAGGTCTATCCCCGACTTGGCAAGCAGATTTCCCGTCAGTCTTCCTCGGGGCGAGCCTGAGGCTGTTTCGTTTCTCTGCGCAAGAAAGCAGAACGAGCAGCTTTTCACCAAGCCGGTAACATCTCGATCGTGCGCCGAACGAGTGCCGTTCTGATCCCGTCTACGGGCGCTTCGACGTGCCCGGGATCCATTACATGGGTTTCGTCAGGGGCGGTTCATCGCCTTGTCGATCTTGTCGAGGAGTGCCATCGTAGGCACGCAACTCGCGGCGCTGGATTCGGGTTCCCGCCCCTCGCGGATGGCGCTGACGAATTCCACGTCCTGACGGTCAAAGGCCGGGACACTGTCGAGCGGCACCTCTTTCCCTTCGCTGTCCGTCATGGAGTCACGGTAAACCTTGTATGTTTCCTCTTCGCCAATGTAGCGGTAGAAACCGCCGAAGGGTCCTCTGTTGTTGAACGACAGCGCCATGCTGATCAGCGGCCCTTTCTTCGAGCGCATGCCGATGGTCATGTCCATCGGAATGCCCAGCTCGGGATGGTCCGGGCCCTTCTGTCCCCAGACCTCCAGATCCGCATCATTCTGTACCCAGTACGCCAGATCGACCGAATGGCAGCCGTGGTGCCATAACAGATTATCGACCCACGATCGAGGCTGGCCATGCATATTGAGATTGGTTCTTCGGAAGAAGTAAGTTTCGACGACCATGTGATGCAGGCGAAACGATCCTTCCAGAATCCTGCTGCGAATTTCGCGGTGGGGAGACGAAAACCGACGTGTGTGCGTAACCATGCAAACCTTCCCCGACTTTTTTGCCACGTCAAGCATTCTCCTGGCATCGGGAAGATTCAGGCTCATGGGGATCTCGACTTGGACGTGCTTACCCTTGTTTAGGGCAAGAATGGTCTGGTCAGGGTGCATGCTGCTTGGGGTCGTCAGAATCACCGCGTCAACACCCGGCCGGTTAATGCAGGCTTCCAGGTTGGTCGATTGAAATGGGATCTTCCATTTTTCCGCAAACGCCTTGCCACCCTCCTCGGTACGGCTGTTGACGGAGATCACCTGGACATCATTGAGCTTCCCCAAAGCCTTCATGTGGATCTCACCCATCGCGCCCGTACCAGCGAGACAAATCTTCATCAACTTCCTCCTCTATGCATGGTTCTTGCTAGCAGTTCGGGTGCGGGCTCCACTTGGAGCCCGCCGGAATATTGTTGGCCGGAGCCCAGATAGCGGCGTTGTGCACGCCAGACAAACCTCCAACATCCGAGGTCATCTCCGGGTTTGCTGCGTGGAACATTTCTCCTGGCCACTAAGGACACTACGGACGACCGCTGCCTGGCCCCGTATCAACTCACGTGGTTGCGCTTGTTTTTTCGCCTTCTGATTTGGCGGCCGCGGCACGAAGCCTGCGCAACTCGGCATGAAACACGATCACACTCATCCACATCCCGAGCGGATGCGCTCCCGCTTCCACCAAAGGGTGGGTTTTGCCGTTGCGAAACTTCTCGATGTCCTCATCCTGCAGGGTTTCCAGTACTTTCGCCTCCTGTATGGGTAAGCCATATTCGGCCGCCACCCCGGGGATGTCATTAATCAGACGAACCCGGAGATTGGGTTTGAACCGGAGATCGTAGAGGATCTTGTTCAGCTTGTATGCCGATGGGGAGGGATGCTTGTAAAATTCGTAGCCGCCAGAACCGGTGAATTTATACGTGGCCGCGGCCTTAGCGCCTTCCGCGGACACTTTGCCGGTTCTCTTGTCAGGCAGGAAACGCATCACGGCGTGGCCGTGATGCCAAGTCGGCTGATAGGTCAGCAGCTCGCCGGGCTGATTCCCGATCGCTCCGAACATGATCATCCAGGACAGCATTTCCGTGTTGCCCACTACATCCAGCTGTTCCGAAGTCAGGCTCAGGAGGGCTTCGTGATTGCCTTTTTCCATCTGGGAGATGGCCCAGTAGTCGAAATCGAAATCGGGTTTCGGATACTTCCAAGTGCCGGGAAAGTGCGACATTCCACCGCTGGCGATGATGGCGACGCGCTCGGGCCGCTCGGCAATGACTTTGGCGATGGCCTTCCCCAACTGCGCACATCGCCGGGCGGTCGGGAGGGGCGGCAAGTAGGCGTTGACGAAAATCGGGACGACCGGAATCTTGCGATGCTCGATCACCCATTCATACACTGCCGCGAAAGCATGTCCGAGGACGGCGTCCTGCGAGTAGGCCATGTCGAAACCGACGTTGACCAGCTTGTCGAGCAGGTCTTCTGCGAGTCCCTGGTGAATCGGGAGGTCGTAGCTCTTACGTGCGAATTCTGCACGCGACCGTTCACCGGCGAGGATGGCAAAGGTCGGAACCGAGGTCAGGAAAAAGGTTTCGAGATGATCGTTGCCAATCACAATCGCCACGTCGGGCTTGGTCTCATCAAGGTCCTTGCCGAGCAGGCGCATCGCGGCAATGTCGGCATCGAGTTGCGCGGGGTCTTCACTCGGCGGCCGCACGAAGAGTTGCGGCGCATGGACGGTTGCCAGAGCTGCTACAATTTTTCCCATGATGATTACCTTATTTCTGTGAAATCAGACCTCGCCCAGCATACTCCGCCCCACCGCCCATGCCCGGTCTGTTGAACGTGTTGTCGGCGAAGTCGAACGCCGTTTCCGGACGGACGCCGAACGGCAGTCCGGGCTGCAACCGAACAGTTATCGCTTCTAAATGATGCTGGCAATTTGATTCTGCGGAAAGCGTTTACCTTCGTCAAGAGAAACTATCAGAAGCGAAGCAAAGGGCGGGTCTCGCGTCTTCTAGCAAATTGAATTCGAGATCCTTCCATACGCCTGTCGCCCCTTTTGCTCACAATCGTGATTGAATCCAAATAGAACTGTCTCTTTCCAACTATAATCGGAACTCGGCCATGGCTACATGCACGCCAAACCCTGACAGAGCAATAACAAATGCTTCTCTCAACATGCGAGAATGGATTTAGATTTGCGAGGAACTAAGAAAGATCACTGGATGATTGCGACGATTGCGATTGTCGTGGGCGCCGTGTTTCCTTTCAGCGGCCTTTCGAGAGCGATATTTATTGCTCTCTGCATCGGGAGCGTTTGGTTATTCCTGACAACCGTCAATCGGCGGCTTTCTTCCGTTTTTGACAGACACTGGGATCTTCCGCTTGACAATATTCCCAAGCGCCTCTGGCGTGTATTTGTAGAAGTCATCTTGCAATATCGAGTCGTGCGAGACCGGCCCTTCGTAGGCATCCTCCACGCCGCGGTCGTATGGGGATTTCTCGTCTTCGCGTGGGTGAGCGCGGAACACCTCCTTCTTGGCGTACGCGGACTTGAAAAGGCGACGCCTGCGCACGGCTGGTACGGAACGTTCGCTGCCGCATGGGCTCTGGCCGTGATTGTGGCCATGGCTGGCCTTTCCTATCGCCGATTCGTAGTAAAGCCGAAGTCTCTCGGAAAACTATCCGCCACTTCAGGGCTTGTGGCCGTTCTCATCACGGCCCTCATGGCAACCTATCTCCTGGACTGGGGAGTGTTTCCAGCCGGAAGCGCGGCCTGGAAAGTGAACTGGTGGATGCATACGGTGGCGTTTTTTTCGATCCTGGTTGTCATCCCGAAATCGAAGCACTTACATCTGTTGCTTTCTCCCATCACGATATTCCTGCGGTCGGAGACAACCAGCGCCATGCGCCCGCTGCGGGAAGAGGGCGAAGACCTGGGGATCATTCATTCCAAGGATTTTGACGCGAAGGACATTCTTGACGTGAACGCTTGCGTCGAGTGCGGCCGCTGCACCCAGTTTTGCCCGGCGAACCTCGCGGGTGATACTCTAAATCCAAAGGAGATCATCCTGGACCTGCAAAGAGGTGTTCTCTGCGGGGGAGACGTCGTTGCGGGTACTGCCGCGGAGAAGGAAGAGAAGAAGGTTTTCGTTTCGGAGGATGATCTCTTCCAATGTCTATCGTGTGGCGCGTGCGAGTACGTATGTCCCGTGGGCATCGAACATGTTGGAAGAAAAATTCTGGATCTTCGCCGTGGACTTGTGAGCGAGGGCCGCGTCACGAATGGCAAAGTGGTCCAGCTCTTCACGACGATGGAAAGAGCGCCGCACAATCCCTGGGGCATCGCTCACGACACCCGGCAAAAACTGATCGAGTCGAACCATTTTCCGATTTTCGACGGAAAACAGCAGTGGCTGTTCTGGCTCGGATGCGGATTGAGTTTCGATCCACACGGCCAGGCGGTAGCTCTCGCGATGAAACAGATTCTTGACGCAGCCGGCGTTTCCTGGGGAGTGCTGGCCCGTGAAACCTGCTGCGGTGAGCCGGCGCGCCGAGCCGGCAACGAATACCTCTTCCTGGAACTTTCGGAGAAGCTCATCGGAACGTTCGCAAACGCGCAAGTGAAGAACATTGTGTCGTGCTGTCCGCACTGCACGACGATGCTGGACAAGGATTTCCGGCAGATCGCGGCTTATGCAAAACTAGGAATCCGGGTCCTGCACCACTCGGAACTGATTGCGGAACTGCTGCCGCAGCTTCCGGTTGAGCCTTCCGCTGTGCCGGCAACCTACCATGACCCTTGCTACCTGGCCAGAGGCCGAGGCATCACCGAGGAACCTCGGATGATCCTCCGCTCTACCGGATATTCAATCACCGAAACGGCGCATCATGGCCGGAACACGCAATGCTGCGGAGCAGGCGGTGCGCAGCTCTTCATAGCAGATGACTCCCGAAGCCAGGACCAAGGACGAGTGAACCAACTTCGCTTCGCCCAGATCGCGGAAACAAAAGTGTCGACGGTGGTTGTTGCTTGCCCGTATTGTCCGATCATGCTTCGCGACGCCGCAAACCACTCCAAGCGCGACGACATCGAAATTCTGGACCTCGCGGAGGTTGTTGCAAAGAGCATACGGCGACGGCCGGATGACGGCGCCAGGGAACGAGGAAAGCCGGAAGCGCGCGGCTGACCAATGACGTGGCGTCGTGTGAGCCTGTCGCTAGTGGGATAAGATCGCTTGTATGTATGTTTCGTCAAGCACCCAAATTCTTGATGCGGCTGCGTTAGAACAAAGCGCTCCGGACGCGTGCGAATTTCCAGTGTACAGGTTATTTCCGAAGACCGTTTTCTCTACCACAAGACAACGCATCGAGATGTATGCGGCCGCAAATTGGCTGCGGCAGTCAAAAGCGGATGCGATGACGCATTATTCTTCAATGAACGCGGTGAGCTGACCAAAGGGGCGATTCACAACATCTTCATCGCTAAGGATGGGGAATGGAAGACACCACCGATCCAATGGGAACTATTGCCGGGTACGTACCGAGGAAAGTTCCTGAGAGAACATCCAAATGCTCGCGAAGAGGTTCTTGCCCTGAACGACCTCATCCGCGCCGATCAAATTCATGTGTGCAATAGCGTGCGCGGAATGTATCCAGTGGAACTGGTGCGGGTGCAGACCGGATAGAAAACGGCCCACGTATAATTTCAGTGCTGCGTGCAAGGAAGGTTCTTTGCGCGTTGTATGCCAGCATCGCCGGATGTATATTAACGGTCTCCGGTGAAAAAAAAGATCCACACCTAGAACAGAACGGAGAGTACGCGCGTTGAACTTGCTGTCAGGGAGGTTCCCATGTGGAAGCGAGCGACGCTGATCTGCACGCTCGTATGTTTCGGACTTGCCGGCTGCCAGAAAAAGTCATCTAGCGAAACTCAAATCCCCCCGGAAGAAATAAACCGCAAGAATCCCATTGACTCCAGTCCCAGCTCAATTGCTGAGGGGCAGCGGCTGTATCACGCCACGGACTGTGCGATGTGCCATGGAAAAGAAGGCGAGGGCAAAGGCGTCTTGGCGAAAGATATAAGCATGAACATCCACGACTGGCGAGACCCTGCCGCGCTGGCGCATTTTACCGATGGAGAGCTGTTCTACATTATTGTTAAGGGCAAGGGCAGAATGCCGGGATATGAGGGCCGTGAAACGCCCGAGCAGGTCTGGCAGATGATCGCTTATCTCCATTCGATGCGAGGAACTGGGTCTTCTCCCAAGTCTTGAGAACATGGAGTGGTCCCGATGAGGGGGCTATGTCCGTTGTTCGCCGTGGCGGTCGGCCTTCTGGTCGTTTCCAGCCCGATATTTGCGCACCACTGAAGTTGCAGCCTCGCAGCTACAAGACTTGACTAAGGTGCTTTGTCGTCGTACACGTAGTAAGAACCGGTGTTGGCAATAATTGGAGGGCCTGCCCGTGCAATTCCTATTGAAGTTTCAGCACCTTCCCCGTTTGGGGGGCGAGACGAAGCGTTCGACTTACGCGCACTTCTTGATTGCCGCTTCCCTGGCATTCGCTGGCCTTGTGTCAGTTAGGATATTGCTGGCAGGGCAGGCGACCGCCAGTCCTAAGAATTCCGCAGGTGAGTCTCATGGTGTGGACCTCACGATTCTAGACAAGACGTGTAAGCCCTGTGAGGACTTCTACAACTACGCCAATGGCGAATGGCTGAAGAAGAACCCCGTGCCTGCTGCGTACCCGAGCTGGGGCCGGTTCAACGAGCTGGCAGAAAGAAATCGCGAGCAACTCCGGCAAATCCTTGAAGCCGCGGCAGCAAATTCGAAAGCCCCTTCCGGTTCGAATGGGCAGAAAATCGGCGACTTCTATGCGAGCTGCATGGACGAAAAGCAGATTAACACCGCCGGCGCCAAGCCTCTCGATCCCGAATTCGAGCGGATTGGGGCCCTCCGAAGCGTGGCGGATCTACAGGCTGAAGTAGCGCGGCTGCAAAGCATGGATGTCGGCGCGCTGTTCGAATTTGGATCCACGCAGGATGAGAAAAATAGCTCGCAGGTGATCGGTGGGGCGGATCAGGGAGGTCTCGGGCTGCCGGACCGCGACTACTACACCAAGACTGACGACAAATCAAAGCAAATCCGCCAGCAATACCAGGAACACGCCGCCAAAATGCTCGAACTTGTTGGAGACGACTTACCAAAGGCGGCCGCGGAGGCCAAGACCATCCTGGACCTTGAAACCAAACTGGCCGAAGCTTCCCTCACGAACGTGGAACGGCGCGATCCCGAAAAGACTTACCACAAGATGAACCGGTCGGAGCTTCGAACACTGACGCCGAATTGGTCCTGGGAAACGTATTTCCAGGAGATCGGTTATACAAACATCGATTCCGTAGACGTGTCGGCGCCGAAGTTTTTCGAGACGATGAGCCAGGAGTTGAAGGATGTGCCCGTCGACGATTGGAAAATCTATCTCCGCTGGCATCTTGTGAATAGCACTGCGCCCTGGCTTTCCCAGCCTTTTGTAGACGAAGACTTTAATTTCAAGGGCCGCGTTCTGCAAGGGACAAAGGAGCTATTGCCGCGATGGAAGCGGTGCGTGACGGCCACGGATCGCCGGCTCGGGGAAGCGCTCGGACAAATCTACGTGCAGAAGTATTTCCCGCCCAAGGCCAAAGCCCGCGCACTCGAGATGGTGAATCATCTGATCGCCGCGCTGCGGGACGATCTGCAGACGCTTCCATGGATGAGCCCGGCGACGCGCCAGCAGGCGCTCGTCAAGCTTTCTGCTTTTACGCGCAAGATCGGCTACCCGGACAAGTGGCGCGATTATTCCGCCTATCAGGTCGACCGAAACTCGTACGCATCAAATCAAATGCGCGGGGCCCAGTTTGCATTCAAACGCGATCTGAATAAGATCGGAAAACCTGTCGACCGCATTGAATGGGGCATGACGCCGCCTACCGTGAACGCCTACTACAACGCGGAGATGAATGAAATTGTGTTCCCTGCCGGCATCCTGCAGCCTCCATTCTTCGACCCTGACGCCGACGACGCCTCGAATTACGGTGGGATGGGCGCCGTAATCGGCCATGAGATGACGCACGGTTTCGACGATGAAGGCAGAAAATTCGACGCCCAGGGAAACTTGCGCGATTGGTGGACTCCTGAGGGCGAAAAAAACTTCAATGAGCGCGCGCAGTGTGTGGAAAAGCAGTTCGAGGCCTACACAATCCAAGACGACCTGCATGAGAATGGCAAGCTGGTGCTCGGGGAGAGCATCGCGGATCTCGGCGGGTTGAACATTGCGTATCGCGCCCTGGAAAAGGACCTGGAAGGCAAGCGGCGCCCACCGATCGGAGGCTTAACACCCGAGCAGCGATTCTTTGTCGCTTACACGCAGATCTGGGCGGCGAATGACCGCCCTGAATACGAGCGGCTCATGGTGAATACGAATCCGCACCCGCTCGCTCGTTTGCGCGCCATCGCCGCGGCGTCGAACATGCCGGCGTTCTCCCAGGCGTTTGGTTGCAAGGAGAGCGACGCCATGATCCGGCCTTCGTCGATCCGTTGCCAAATTTGGTAGCCACTGGGCCCGCACGTAGTGCTTCCTATTTGTCAACTTTCCTGTCAGGAAAAGGAACGAATTTGTAACCGAGACCTCGCACGGTCAATAGGTAGCGGGGTTTGGAAGGTTCTTCTTCGATATAGCGGCGCAAACGCACGATAAAATTGTCGATGGCGCGTGTGTCCGTATCCTCATGCAGTTCCCAAACGTTTTCAAGGATCGCCTTTCGGGAAACAGGGTGACCGATATTTTGGATCAGATAACGAAGAAGTTCCGCCTCCATCAGAGTCAGTTGGAGAGACTGTTTTCCAACCTGCAGGCGAAGGTTCTGGAAGTCGAACATTTTGTCCCCAAAACGAAACATATCTTGCGAATCGGCTGCGCCCGGGCCGGGCCTGCCTGTGGTTTGGTTTGGCTCGCGCAGCCAGGTTTTTCGCCGCAGCAGGCTTCCAACCCGTGCGATGAGGATGGCCAGGTTGAACGGCTTAGGCAAATAATCATCCGCTCCCGATTCGAATCCTTGCAGAACGTCCTCGGGGCGAGTGCGGGCCGTCAGCATGAGCAAAGGGATATAATTATTCGCGGCGCGCAACTCCCGGGTGATGGTGAACCCATCTTTGCCCGGCAACATCACATCCAGGATAAGCGCATCGAAGTCTTCTTTGTCCTTCAGGAGCCGCTTCAACGCTTCTTCACCGTTGTTGCACACCTGCACAGAATAACCTTCCGCCTCGAGATTGAAGCGCAGACCCTCGGCCAGGTGGGTTTCATCCTCTACGACGAGTATCCGGCTCATACGTGGTAGACCCTCGGGAGGCGCAACTTGAACGTGCTGCCGCGGCCTGCCCCTTCACTTTCGGCAAACGCCTCGCCGCCGTGACGCCGCGCGATGGACCGCACGATGAACAGACCCAGGCCTGTCCCTTTGACCCGGCCGGTAGCAGAGTTTGTCACCCTGTAGAAGCGCTTGAAAATGCGTTTCAGTTCGGAAGATGGAATTCCGACACCTTGATCCCGGACCTGCAACAAGATCGTGTCGATGTTCGGAGAAAGAACGTCCACCACGATTTCCTTCTTGTCGCCAGAATATTTCACTGCGTTTTCGACGAGGTTGAAAACCGCGGTGCGAAGTTCCTGAGGATTTCCCTTCAGTAGGAACTTCTCCTGTGGCTGGGCGCCGAACCGAAGCGCATCGGGAGGCAAGTGGTGGCGCAAGCGGGTGAGTTCGACCGTTTCCCGGACAATGCTGGAAAAGTCGACTTCTTGCCAATTCTTTTTATTGCTTGCGAGACGCGCCTCGCCGGCTTTCAGTATTTGCTCGACGGTGCCGAGGAGCCGGTCCGTGTCTTCCAGCATGATTCGATAGAAGTCGTGGCGTTGTGGTTCGTCGAGTTGCCGGCTTTCCAGAGTCTCCAGGTACAAGCGAATCGAGGCGATGGGGGTCTTGAGTTCGTGGGTGACCGCGTTGAGAAAGCTATCCTGCTGTTCGTTCTTGTGGATTTCGCGTACGAGGAAGAATGTGTAAACAATGAGGCCCGCAATGATCAATCCAAAAAATATGATGCCGAGTACGAGTGGAACGACCTCTCGCCAGTTGAGAACAATCCACGTGACGTTAAGCGCCACCGCCAATCCAACCAGGCAGGCGCCCAGCGTCACGAAGAACGCTATTTTCTTGGCACGACTGGTGATGCGCATCATGAAGCCATTCAAACTATACTAGATGAGGTCCGCACAAAAAAGAAACCGCGGGGGAATTGCCCCGCGGTTCATGTCCCTACCCGAGAACCTGGTTTGGATCTGGCCTTGACCTAGTCTCCCAAGGCCTCTTGAGCCACTGTCTCTTTCTCAGAGCGCTTGTAGGAAACAGCTGTGTTGGTGTCCTTCGCTGGTGCGAATTTCGGCAATGAGACGTCCCAGGCAAGTCCAAGCGCGCGCAATGTACGGATCCCGTACCAGTTTGGATCGATTTCGTACCAGGCAAAGCCATGCCGAGCCGACTGGGGGACTGCATGGTGGTTGTTGTGCCAGCCTTCGCCAAAAGTAAGTATGGCTACCCAGAAGCTGTTGGTGGAGGTATCGCCCGTCATGAAGCGCTGCGAGCCCCACATGTGTGTGGCAGAGTTTACAAGCCACGTGGAGTGGAGACCAAAAACAGTTCTGACAAAAATGCCCCACATCAAGTATGGCAATCCACCAATGGCAAGCAAGAGAATACCGAGCACCGTCAAAGGTACCCAGTGCCACTCGCTGATCCAGACATGAAATTTGTCTTTGCGAAGATCGGGGACATAAGGCAACAGCGAGTCTAACTTGTTATGCATCGCCTTGCCGGTCAAGATCCATCCCATATGGGCCCAAAGCCCGCCATCTTGAGGGGAGTGTGGATCGCCTTCTTTGTCCGTATTCTGATGATGAACGCGATGAGTAGCGACCCAGAAAATCGGCCCGCCCTCGAGCGCGAGCGTGCCGCAGGTCGTCAGGAAATACTCAACCCATTTCGGCGTCTTGTACCCTCGGTGCGTAAGGAGCCGGTGATAACCCATGCCGATGCCGAGACTCCCCGCAACCCACCACAGCAAAAACGCGACCAGGAATGGCTTCCAACCGAACATGAAAAGTGCAGCAATGGCGCCAATGTGAAATGCGACCATGAAGAACAACGTAATCCAATTCACGGGCCGTGTAAATGTCTTGTCGCGCTTAAAGATGCTTATCATTATCTTGTCCTTGTCATGAATCGTATTTCACGGCCTTGATTTCGATTCCAAACTTAGCATGACAGATAGGACCCCTCTGTAATAGTTGTGTAATTCTTGATTCGGAGCATCCGAAATGGTAAGGGTGCAAGGAATCAGCCTTCCGATTTTCGTTTATCAGATCCTTGCGTGCGCTTTCGACCGAAAATGGGCGCGTCGTGTGGGAGTACGACACGATTAGGAAATGCTCGGCGGTCAACGGCGTCGCCGCCAAGGGCGGGTCGATGGGCGCGCCCGGACCAACCGTTGTGGGCGGCACGCTCTTTGTAGGATCTGGCTACATCGGAGTCATGGGCGGTCTGCCCGGCAACGTGCTGGTGGCTTTTTCGGTCGAAATAGACAGCTGTATGAAGAAGCATCTGGATCTGTGACCTCATACTTTGCAGGTCAGAAGAATCCATTTGCAACCTGCGTATGGAAAGGACTATCCTGCGGCCAATGATTCCCACCGAAGGAGGTTCCACCATGGCTGGAACGCGAAAAGTAATCGACTGCAGAAACTTTCCAAGCGAAAAGAACTGCACTCTGGCGATTTCAGGGACGGAAGAGGAAGTGCTGGATCTGGCCGTTCTTCACGCTGCGACGGTTCACGGACACGAAAATACGCCTCTGCTCCGGGAGCAGATTCGATCTATGCTCAAGGATGAATCCGAGACGAGGGCAGCGACAGCGTAGGTTTCAGCTCGCAGAGGACGGCGTCGGCAAAGGCGCGGAGTTTACTGCGGAGATTGTGTGCGCAATAAGCCGCTGAGGGTGTGTGTTCGAAAGCCTAACGCCACAGTTGATTCAATAGCAAGGCAAGTCTTGCCCCGGCTTTCGCGAGCTGTTGTAGAACGACCGGTGCTGCCACATTTTGGTAGGATTGTTCCAGCCGCTCATTGAGTTTGAGCATGCGGTTCGCAATGTGATTGTCCTCCGCGCATGACTTTATAGGTTGCGGAGACTCGACGCGGATAGTTGTTGGCAACTTGCCGTACACGGTCTTTTTCGCGATCTGATAACTTTCCCAAGCCCATCCATTTACATTCGCGCCGGCCCGTTTCCAGTGATCGATTTTCGACCGGAAGGAATGATCCAGTTCAGAAGCAACTTGTTCCGCAGTTTTGCCTGCCGTAATTCTGGCAAGGATGTTCGTGTCCCAAACGCCGTGCAGGTTTGGCGCGTAGCTCTCCGTTTCCGGATTTCTCAATTCTGGGAGGGCGTCGAAATAGGCCACGGGTACGCAATTCCCGCCCTGGTCGTTGTTCGTCGTGGCATGGAGGGGCTGGTGCAAGTCGCCCACAAAGTGGATGAGGAAACGCAAAGCGTCTCCTTTTTTTTGCGCAGCAGTGCCTGGTGTGCGCAGGATAGCGATCTGTTCGGTGATGGCCTGTGTCACACAACTTTCCGGTGGCGCGCAGAACTTCGCAAATTCCTGGTGTGATGTGCCGAGCGGAATATCGATGTAGTGCCAGGGCGCGGTTTCAGGCCTTGGAGTGCGAATATCGTCGGCCCAGGTGGAAGCATCCGCCATCGCATCGCCTCCGCCATCCTTGCAGTAGCGGCTGAGGCTGGAATCGATCGGACCGTCATGCAGAATCTGTTTGACCATTACGAGTGCGTGTGGTGTGAGGTTCCGTCCCGCAATCAGAGCCACAACCTGGTGGCCCTCGCACCCCCAAGCCCATGCAGCAGAAGGCGCAAGAAACAATGAGGCGCCGGTAAGGGAAATAACGATGGTGATGGATCGTCCGTGACGGGGCACGCCGCTATTCACTTATCGTCTTTCTCTATGAAGTTCAGCGAGGCGGAATTGATGCAGTAGCGAAGGCCGGTCGGCCGCGGACCGTCGGGGAAAACATGGCCGAGGTGTGCATCACAGCGGCTGCAGAGCACCTCCTCGCGCATCATCCCGTGGCTCGAGTCTCGATCCACTTCGACCTTCGTTTCATCGATCGGCGCCCAAAAGCTCGGCCACCCGGAACCGGAATGATATTTCGTCGCCGAACTAAATAAGGGCTGACCGCAGCAGACGCAGACATACGTCCCCGGCGTCTCCGTATCCTCGTACTCTCCTGTGCCGGGCGGCTCTGTGCCTTTGCGCCTGGACACATTGTATTGTTCGGGCGTCAGAATCTGCCGCCACTCCGCTTCCGTCTTTCGAACTTTTTCGCTCATTTCTGGCCTCACCACGAACATCTTAGCATTGAGAGAGAATGGGATGGAATGATCCACAAACGCTCGCGGCAGAAGCCAACGATTGCGGCCCTAAATACGGGAGAAGAAATCGCTTGCCTTCGTGCGTGAACAACAGCCAAAATCGCGGCGTGCGGGGGTGGCGCGAAAGCCCCATTTCAATCCAGAGTGAGAGGGTAGTGCGATGACGCAAGCATCAAAAACGTTTTCCTTGAGTGCGGCGCTCTCGGGCGTAGGGATCATTGTTGCGCTCGCCGCGCATGTTCTCTTCGCCGGTCAGGCGCAATCCGGGATGGGCAAGCAGCCCCCAGGGATGGAGCCTGTGCCGGCGTTGACCCCTTATGTGGAGGCTCATACTCATTTTGATGAGCACGACGCCGGCGGTACCATCCGGTCCGCACTCGCGGCTCTGGGCCGTCAGAACGCCGCGAAGATTTTCTTGCAAATGCCTCCGGACACTTTCGATCACCCTGGGCACTATGACGCAGAAGTCATCCTGGCCGCTGCGAAGAAGTACCCGGCGAAGCTGGCAGTCCTCGGGGGCGGCGGCACCCTGAACGCCATGATTCAACAATCCGTGGCATCGGGCGATGCAGGTCCGGAGGTCCAAAAGAAGTTCAAAGCCCGTGCGGAAGAACTCCTTCGCGAAGGCGTTATCGGCTTCGGCGAAATGACAGCCGAGCATTTCGATGGCATCACGCCGTATCAATACGCCCCCGCGGACCACCCGCTCTTCCTGTTGATCGCGGATATCGGCGCGCAACATGGCGTCCCCATCGACTTGCACATGGAGGCTGTCGTTAAGGCGATGCCGCTCCCATCCGATCTGAAGTCGCCGCCGAATGCGCCCCAGCTTCATGAAAATATCGCGGCCTTTGAACGGTTGCTGGCACATAATCCGCGCGCCAAGATCATTTGGGCCCACGCGGGTACGGACGGCACGGGGAATCGAACACCCGATCTTTGCCGCCGGCTGCTTCAGGCGCATCCCAATCTGTACATGGAAATCAAAACGGACACTCAAAATGTAGGCAAGAACTACCCCCTTGCTGACGGTAAGATCAAGCCGGAATGGCTCAAGCTCCTCGTGGATTTTTCCGACCGTTTCATTATCGGCAGCGACCAGCACTATCCGGAGCCGAAGGGCCCGGAGCAGCGTTGGCAAACGGTGGTGCTCCTTTTCAATCAGCTTCCGAGCGATGTGCGGAGGAAGATTGGGACAGAAAACATTCTGCATATTTATTCCGGGAAGCCCGCCGCAGCCTCTGCAAACGCGGCGAGGAATTGATGGCCAATTATCTTCATGTCCCAGGAGGCGAACTCTTATGAAACGGCGTGACTTATTCAAGAATTCTCTGGCAATGTCTGCGTTGGCGTTGGGTCGTGGACGTGTTTACTCCTCGCCGAGCCCTGCTGCGGAATTTCCGAAAGCGCCAGGGCTCACCAAGTATGTCGCCGAATTTATCGTCAACACGAAGTACGAGGACATTCCGGGAGACGTGCTGGACTTGGGCAAGAAGTCCATCTTGGACGGCTTTGGCTTGGCGCTCGCCGGCTCCGCGTCCGTCATGGGGCCGCTGGTGCGGCAATATGTGCAGTCGCTCGGGCCGTGCGGCGTGAAAGCCAGCATCATTGGCACGGGAATCAAGGCGCATACCCGCTTCGCGGCGTTTGCCAATGGAGTTTCCATCCACGCCGACGATTTCGACGACACTCAGCTTGCAGCAGCGAAGGACCGCATCTACGGGCTGCTTACGCACCCCTCGGTAGGAGTGCTTCCCCCTGCATTCGCGATATGTGAACTGGGACGGCGCACAGGGAAAGACCTGATGCTGGCCTATCATGTGGGCGTGGAAGTCGAATGCAAGATTGCCGAGGCCATTTCGCCGCGGCATTACGACGAAGGCTTCCATACCACCGGCACGTGCGGATCGTTGGGCAGCGCCGCGGCTTGCGCGAAGCTGAGAGGCCTCGACGAAATGCAGACAAGATACACTTTTGGCATCGCTGCAACAGAGGGCGGAGGCTTCCGCAATAATTTTGGCTCAATGACGAAGCCTTTCCAAGCCGGGCACGCGGCGGAGAATGGGACTGTGGCTGCTGATCTCGCGGCTCTCGGATGGACAGCCGCAGACAATATCCTGGAAGCGCCGCTCGGATTCTTCCAGGCCGAGGGTGGAGGGTTCGATCCTGACGCGATCGTTGGGCGTCTCGGCAAACCATGGGCGCTCGTCTCGCCGGGGGTTTCGATTAAGCCGCATCCTTCAGGATCATTGTCGCATCCGGCCATGGGCGAAATGCTGCGCCTGATCCACGAGAACGACATCAAACCCGCGGATATCGAGAAAGTGGATCTGGGGGCGAACCATGCCATGTTGACGTCGCTCCTGCACCATCGTCCGACCACGGGGCTGCAGGGAAAATTCAGCATGGAATATTGTTTGAGCATCCTGCTGTTGGACCGCAAAGCGGGCCTGAAAGAATATCAGGACGTCTCGGTACAACGCGCCGATGTGCAAGAGATGATCAAGCGAGTGAACTTCTACATCGATCCAGAGGCCGAGCAGGCCGGACTCGACAAAATGACCAGCATCCTCCGAATCCATCTCAAGAACGGCAAGGTTCTTTCAGGCCGCGCGGAATTTGCAAAGGGGAGTCCGGCAAATCCGATGAGCTACGAGGAAGTGGCCGACAAATTCAGGGGTTGCGCTGAATTTGCGAAGTGGCCTGCCGCCAAGGCCCAGTCCGTCATTGAATCCGTGAAATCGCTCGAAAATGTATCTGACATCAGCAAACTCGCGGCAGCACTGACGACTTGAAGTCTGCCCGGGTCGAATCCAGGCAGCGTTTCCCCCCTTACTTTCGCTCGGGCCGACGTCAAGTATCCGGGGTGACATGTAATCTGCGCCACAAACGGGGTGTGTTGGCCGTCCGAGCCTAAGTAATTCGCACAATGTTGGGAGGACAGATGGTGCCAGATCCTGAGCGCGATGCGGGGCGTGAACATGCGCGCGATTCTGCGGTCGGGTTTGCACGACTCGGCATGGCGCTGGCCGATTGGTCGCAGCGATGGTTTCCAGACGCATTCGTTTTCGCGCTGGTGGGTCTTATTGTCGTTTTCGTGGCCGGCTCAATTGTGGGCGTCGCGATGCGGGACCTTGTCAAATATTTCGGCGATGGTTTTTGGAGCCTCATTCCGTTCACGATGCAGATGGCGATCATCATTATCGGCGGCTATGTTGTCGCCACTTCTCCACCAGTTCACAGATTGATTCGTTGGCTTGCAAGCGTACCCCGCACCCCTCGTGCAGCGGTGGCCTTTGTGGCCTTTTTCTCGATGGCGACGGCGCTGCTGAGCTGGGGCCTCAGTCTGATTTTCAGCGGAGTCCTGGTGCGGGAAATCGTGAGGAACGTACGCGGAATCGACTATCGTGCAATTGGAGCAGCCGCTTATTTAGGCACCGGCAGCGTGTGGGCTCTTGGCCTATCGTCGTCGGCTGCGCTCGTCATGGCGACTCCGTCTGCGATGCCTGCGGCGCTGCTTAAGATCAGCGGCGTGATTCCGCTTAGCCAGACGATCTACACATGGCAGAGCCTCGCAACAGCCGCCCTACTCATGTTGGGTGGCGTGATCGTGGCTTACCTGTCCGCGCCAGCAAGCTCGACGAAGACTGCCGAATCGTTCGGCATTACCGAAGGACTCGAAGTGCAGAAACTGGAGGAACCCGGCGCTCCTGCCGAGTGGCTGGAATACGCACCCATACTTTCCATTGTGGTCGGTGCCCTCGGGCTCGCGTACTTGGTTCAAGTCCTGGCTGCGCGAGGTCCTCTCGCCGCGCTGGACCTGAACACATACAATCTCCTGTTTCTGATGTTGGGACTGCTGCTGCACTGGAGGCCTCGTTCATTTATTCGAGCGGTTAACAATGCAGTGCCCGCCACGGCGGGTGTTTTGATCCAATTCCCGTTCTACGGAGGAATTTTCGGCATTATCACCTTATCGCCGATTTCAAGGGAACTGGCCCACTTTTTTGTGAGTTTCTCGTCTACGAACACGTACCCAATCCTTGTTTCCGTTTATTCGGCAATCCTGGGGATGTTCGTGCCTTCGGGCGGAAGCAAATGGATTATTGAAGCGCCCTACGTCTTGCAGGCGGCCAAGGATCTTCACGTGAACCTCGGCTGGGTGGTGCAGATCTACAACACGTCCGAGGCCTTGCCGAATCTGATCAACCCGTTCTGGATGCTTCCCCTGCTGGGCCTTCTGAAGGTACGAGCGCGGGACCTGATTGGCTATGGACTGGTGTACTTCCTTGTTAACTCTGTGTTGGTTTTGTTTTTCATGTGGTTTTTTGCGCGGACATTTCCCTATGTCGCGCCCGCAATCCCCTAGTACACGGACTCGGAGCCGCTTGATCGGGAATCTCCACTTTCCAAATACGCATACACATTTCGTGGCATCAATAGCAATTCAAACCTGCGTTGTCACATGTTAATTTGAGGCTGGCGTTGTGAAAGCCGGCGTGTGTGTGTTCGTAGAAAGAGAAGGACTGAGGCAGTGTCCAGACGTAGCGCCAATACCATTTTCGTATTGGGCCGTGGTTGCGAAGATAATGAGCCGCAACAGCTTCTACACCGATCTCGATGATTCCCGCGACAACATATTTGTGCGCATCAGGACGACGGCCGACGACCAGCCTCGAAAGGCCGGCTTCCTCGCATGTCGGGCAGCGGTGAAAATTATGAAGACTTGTCTCCGCGTCGGCAGTCGCGGCCCCGATTTGCGCAAGTGTTAGCAATGACCACTTCCGATCGCGAAAGGTCGCCAAGTCTCGAACGGTCGCCCCTGTTTCGGCGGCTAATCCGCGAGAAACCGCTGCAAATACGTTGCGCTCTCTTCCAGCCGGCTGGACGCTAATGAAACCCTGAGCATGGACGCTGGCTGTGATCAGGAGTGCAACCACCGAGAATGGAGTCTTGCCCATGAAACCTCCGGAGTGAGCCATACCCGGAGCTGGGTTAGTTATGTCCGCCCAAACGCACGGGTGTGTCTCACCCGAGTTATCGTCACTTCGAAGAGAAACGATTAGTCTGTTTGGCGGGTCTGATCTGAACTGGCACTGGTAAGCATGCCGGAGTGGAACAAATCCTCAGAACCGAAACTTTGGCTGGCTCTAGAAGTGACCGGCAAGGCCGAGTTGAGAGTTAAACGGCTTAATCTCTACTCATGAATTGCCGGTCGAATATATAGAGCAGATTGTGACGTAATATGTGCGGGAGGGCGCCGAGATCCCCCGGACAAATACGGGGCGGACTGCGTTCGACACGCTATCGAGTTACGACCAGAAAATTCAAGTTGGCGCGCCCTGCTCCCACCTAGAAAGTCATTCGATTCGGGAATACGAAATAGAAGAGCAGCACAATCAGGATCAGATAACCGAGGACGATGAGGGTCCAACCCATATTGTGCCGAATCACCTGGCCCTCGCTCCGCACCAATTTGCTGGTTGAAACGCCGACGCTCGCGGTTTGGGTTGCGATTGGCTTTCCCACCTCTGCCCCGACCGAGTTGAACGAAGGCAACATCAGGACAGGCAGATTCAGCAGCCTCCCGGTCATCGCCTGAACTGGTCCGAACATCGCGTTCGTGGATGTATTGCTGCCGGAGAGAGCGACGCCGATCCATCCAAGAATAGGCGCCAGGACAACAAAGAATAATCCGATTTTCGACAGTCCATAAGCCAGCGAGTTTGCCATTCCTGTGTAAACGAAAATGTATGCGAGTGCGAAAATGAAGAAAGCGACCAGTAGCGCACCCCACATTTGGTGAAACGTTCGGGAGAAGACCTGCTTTACCGTTTGACGACTAGGACGCAGGATGGCCAGGATGACCAGCCAGGCGACTAGGGTTGAAGTGCCGCCGCTGAGCGGGTTGAAATTAAACGTCGAAGAAATCGAGGCGTGCGTGACCGAGGATCTGGCTGCGACCGAAAGCTTGAACCAACTAATTCCGGGGAGGCCGCCATTTAGTTGATATAGATAGGACTGCAGCGTTCTGCCAACCGGCGTGTACTGTACCAGAGCACCCAACGGGATTGTAATGATTCCCGCGATAATCATGGAGAGCCGGGCAGTCATTCGAAGAATGGCAAGCATGAAGAGCAGGGCGCCCAGCGGGATCATGGCAACCAGCACCGTGAGCCACAGGCGGGGCCACGGGCCGGTCCATGCCACTACAACCCCGATGAGGACAAGGTAAGGCATCCAGGCTGAAAGCGCCGCCCGCACCGACGTTAATTCCGCCGAATTCGGGGCTGTGACAGGGGCCGATTTTAGCGCCGCTCCGCCGAATCCGCGAATTGTCTTCGGACGCCAGACCTTGACGAACAGGAAGAGAATCCAGAACGAAACCAGCGCTCCGCTGAGGTCAGGCAGATAGGGACCCAGGAAATGCGCGACCGGCCACTGGCCCGCGATGTAAGAAAGCGAGCCCACGATGGCCAAAGGCCAAGCCTCCACAACTCCTTGCCAGCCGCTCACGAGGTAGATCAGCACCCAGGGCGGCAGCAAGGCAAGGACTGCGACAATGTCCCCGATCGAACCAGATAGCGCCAGCAGAGGCAGCCCTGTCACTGCCGCCAGCCCCAGGACAGGAGCTCCCAGTGCGCCGTACGAAACCGGCGCGTTGTTCGCCAGTGCAGCAACACGTATGGCATCCAGGTCGGCTATTCCCAGACCGACCAGGATTGGCACCACTACGGCCCATGGAACACCAAAGCCGACAAGCCCTTCGAGTAAGGCGCCAAAGGCCCATGCCAGCATAATGGTTTGTATTCGAATGTCGGCGGTGGCGTGGTGGACCATCCATTTCTTAAATCGTTCGAAATTGCCCGTGAGTACCAACGTATTAAAAATATTTATGCCCCAGAAGGTGATCCAATTAATTATCCAGAACCCTGTCAGACCGCCATACAGGTAAGATTTCAGCGAATTGGCAAGGGGGGCGTGCCACACCAGGACTCCCAAGGGGATCGTGATCACTCCCACAAGGATGGAGGCGAGCCATGCCGTCATCCGAAAAACGGCGAGCATGAAGAGCAACGCAATTAGCGGCACCAAAGCAATGAGTACCGTGAGCCAAAGATTTCCAGCCGGGTCGAGAATCTGTTCAAACATCGTGGGTTTCCTTTCGCAGGAGATGTATTTTTTCCGACATGGCCGGGTCTCTAATCCCCGCCGCAAAACAGTGTCTGACCCGCCGAATGCGCACGGCCGCGTTATCTTCGTAAGAAGTCCGGGCAAAGAGATATCACATTTGGGTTGTGCGTCAACTGAGAAATGCAATATCACGGTGCATTGCACCCGGCAGTCCCGCAGGGTCGCTGTGCTTGACGCGCAAGCCCAGGCTCTTGTATAGTGGATTTCGCCATGCGGCTTTCCGCGCGACATCACGGCCACCATCCTCATCATGGTGTACGACCGTGCCCGCGGAGGCTTGAGTAGCGCACTTAGATTCGCACTCATCGGCCCGCTGGCGCGGTAAGCGCCAGCGGGTTTTTTATTTGGAGGAAGGATGGATCTGGACTTCACAAAACTGGGCGGTTTGCTTCCCGCCATCATTCAAGATGCGAAATCGGGCGAGGTCCTCATGCTGGGCTTCATGAACGCGGAGGCCTATGCCGCGACGCAGGCCAGCGGCGAAGTGACGTTCTTCAGCCGCTCGCGCAACAAGCTATGGCGCAAGGGCGAACAGAGCGGCCACGTCCTTCGGGTCCGCGAAATGCGTGTGGACTGCGACGTGGACGCGCTGTTGATTCGCGTCGAGGCGCTCGGGCCGGGTGTTTGCCACGAGGGCTATCGCTCCTGTTTTTTCAGGCGGCTTTCCCCCGGTGGCGGGGCCGAGGTCGTTAACGAACGTACGTTTGATCCCGACGCAGTGTATGGAAAGGATGCGCGGTGATGAGCACACTCCGTCTCGGCATTCCGAAAGGGAGTTTGCAGGACGCGACCGTGCAGCTTTTTGCCAAAGCGGGCTGGCGCATTTCGATCAACACGCGCAGCTACTTTCCCGGAATCGATGATCCGGAAATTGAATGCATGCTGGTCCGTGCGCAGGAAATGGCGCGCTACGTCGAAACAGGCGCTCTCGATGCGGGGATCACGGGCCGCGACTGGGTCTTCGAGACTGGCGCCGACGTCGCCGAAATTGGAGAGCTGCTTTATTCCAAGCAGAGTCTCGCTCCCGTGCGCTGGGTCCTCGCTGTGCCGGAGGACGGGCCAATTCAGTCGGTGAAGGACCTGGAAGGAAAGGTCATCGCCACCGAAGTCGTGAATCTCACGAGGAAATACCTTGCGCGCCACGACGTCAGCGCGCGCGTGGAATTTTCCTGGGGCGCGACCGAGGTGAAAGTGCCGCAGCTCGCGGACGCCATCGTGGAAGTGACGGAGACGGGCTCGTCGTTGCGCGCGAACCGGTTGCGCATCGTCGATACCGTGCTCGAATCGCGCACCGTGTTCATCGCGCATCACGGGTCTTTTGCCGATCCCTGGAAGCGAGAGAAGATTTCCAATCTCGTTCTCCTGTTGTCCGGGGCTATCGCCGCGTACACCAAGGTTGGCATTATGCTCAACGTTCGCAAGGAGCACCTTGCCGCGGTGCTGGACGCTCTTCCCGCGCTGAAGAATCCGACGGTCTCCACGCTGAGCGATCCGGACTGGATTGCGGTGAATACGATTGTGGACGAAAACATCGTGCGCACCATCATCCCGCGCTTGAAAGCGGCCGGCGCGCAGGGGATTGTCGAATATCCACTCAACAAGATCGTATTGTGATGCGTGTTCTCAAACTCACCGATGCGGTTGCCGCGAGGTTCCTCGCCCGGCGCAGCTCCCATGACGCGGCTGCCGAGCAAGTGGCGTCGCGCATTCTCGCTGACATTCGCCGGCATGGCGATGCCGCGCTGTTTCGCTGGGCGCGCCGTCTCGATGGGCTTCGTTTGACGCGCGATTCACTCTGGATCAGCCGGGCGGAGTTGCGCGCCGCGCGCCGCGATGTCCCGCGTGACCTTCTCCGTGCTATCGAACATGCGGCGCGGAATATCCGCCGCGTCGCCGAACAGCAGCGCCCTCGTTCGTGGATGATTACGGTTGAGCCGGGCGTGCGCGTCGGCCAGCGCGTGACTCCCCTCGGGACCATCGGGTGTTACATCCCCGGCGGCCGCTTTTCACTTTTCTCGACACTGCTCATGACGGCAATCCCAGCGCAGGTGGCGGGTGTTGGGCGCATCGTTGTTGCCTGCCCGAAGCCAAGTCCCGCGTTGTTTGCGGCCGCGGAGATTCTCGGCGTCAAGGAAATTGCCCGGATCGGCGGCGCGCAGGCGATCGGCGCGTTTGCGTATGGCACGCAATCCATCCCGCGCGTGGACAAGATCTGTGGTCCCGGTAATCGCTACGTCACGGCCGCCAAGCGCATCGTCTCAAACGACTGCGCGATCGACATGCCCGCAGGCCCAACCGAGGTGCTGATTCTGGCGACCGGCGGGAAACCGAATTTTATCGCCGCGGATTTGCTCGCGCAGGCCGAGCACGACCCGGATGCTGTCGCGCTTCTCGTCACGACGTCGGCGCGGCTGGCAAGCGATGTGGCGGCGGAAGTCGCCCGGCAGCTTCGCGACTTGCCAAAGACGAACCCGGCCTGGAAATCGCTTCTGTCGGCGAGCGTAATTCTTGTCGCACCCTCGATGGAGGCCGCGATTCATTTCGCGAACCGCGTCGCCCCGGAACATTTGAGCGTCCCATTCGCGGATCGAGCTGTTGTGGAGAAACTATCTGAGGCCGGCAGCGTGTTCCTGGGGCCGTGGAGCGCGCAACCGGTCGGCGATTACGCCAGCGGCACGAATCACGTGTTGCCGACTTCCGGCTGGGCGCGAGCGCGGGGCGGATTGAGCGTTTCAGACTTCGTGAAGTGTTCGAGCACCCAGCAGATTTCCCGCGCCGGTCTTAAGCGTCTGGCGCCGGTGGTATCCGCCATGGCGCGGGCCGAGGGTCTTGAAGCGCACGCACGAGCCGTCGAGGTGCGCCAGTGAGAACCATGAAAACGCCGAAAATCCCGGTTCGCCGGGCGGTACTCGCGATGGCGCCATACGGCGCTCCCCAGGAAGGCCGCGCCAGAAAGCTCCGTCTTGATTTCAACGAGAACACGGTGGGATGTTCTCCCGCCGTGTTGCGCGCCCTCTCGCGCATGACGGCGGAGCAGATGGCGATCTATCCCGAATATCAGGCCACGACGCGGCGCCTGGCTCGCTTCTTCCGTGTCCGGCCGGAGGAAATTCACCTGACGAACGGCATTGACGATGCCTTGCATCTGATTGCGGACACGTTTATCGAGGACGGCGACTCGGTTCTGGTGGCTGAGCCTACATTCGACATGTATCGCTTCTTCGCCGAACTGGCGGGGGCACGCGTCATCACGTTGCGCTACGACGAAGAGATGAGGTTTCCCGTGGCGGGCGTCCTGCGCGAACTTCGCCGTTCACCCCACCGTAACCCGCGCGTGCTGTATATCGCGAATCCGAACAACCCCACCGGCACTTTGGTTCAGCTAAAAGATCTGCGACGGATCTTGCGTGCCGCTTCCCAAACATTGGTTTTGGTCGATGAGGCCTATTTCGATTTTTCGGGTCTCACGATACTCCCGTGGATTCGCCGGTATCCAAACCTCCTGGTTGCGCGCACGTTTTCAAAGTCGGCGGGTTTGGCGGCGTTGCGGCTGGGCTGCCTGTTCGCCAAGCCGGAAATTCTCTCCATGATGCGACGCGCGTGCACGCCTTATCCGGTGAACACGGCCGCGATGGTGGCTGCGGAAGCATCGATCCGCGACACGCGATTCCTCCGCAATTACACACGTGAAGTTCTGCGGAGCCGCGCGTTGCTTGAGAAAGGGCTCATCCTTTTAGGCGCTCGGATTTATCCGAGCGCCGCAAATTTCGTTCTTGCCGATTTCGGTCCTGAAGCACATCGCCTGGTGTGCGCTCTCGAACGGAAGGGCATCCTGGTGCGGGAGAGAAAAGATTTTCCGCGAGAAGGCTTCGTGCGAATCAGCGCGGGCACTCGGATGGACACGCTGTGCCTGCTCCGTGCGATTGAGGAAATTCTGTGAGGCTTGCGCCCAAGCTCATTATTTTTGATGTCGACGGAGTCCTGGTCGATGTGCGCGAGTCGTTTCACCGGTCTATCATCGACACGATTTACTTCTTCACGGGGCGGCGCGTCACGTTTGGAGAAATCCACCAGTGGAAGAACCGCTCTGGCTACAACGACGACTGGCTCCTCACGACCGATTGGATCGCCTCGTTGGGGCATGAGGTTCCATACGCCAAGGTAAAGGCCCGCTTCCAGAAGTTTTATTGGGGTACGAAGGGCCAGCCCGGAAATGTGTCGCGTGAAAAGTGGCTCGTAACGCATTCGCGTCTGGAGCGGTGGTCACGGCGCGCGGACCTCGCGTTGTTTACCGGCCGCACGCGCCGCGAATTGCGCCACACGCTCGAAGGCAGTCCGGCGAACGGCCTTTTCCGCCGCGCGGTTACTATGGAAGACGTGACGAAGGGCAAACCCGACCCTGAGGGTTTGAACCTGTTGCTCGACGGCGCGTCGCCGCACGAAGCCGTCTATCTTGGCGACAATATTGACGACGCCCTCGCGGCAAAGCGCGCACGCGTACCTTTTTTCGGGGTTCTTCCGCGCGACAGCGAGGCGCATCGATTTCGAGCGGCCCGGCTGCGCGAATTGGGCGCTCTGGCCGTTTTGCACAGCGTCAGGGATCTGGAGAAATTCTGGCGATGAGAAAAGCGAATCTGCGCCGTACGACCACGGAAACCGACATTCTCGTGCGACTGAACCTCGACGGTCGCGGCCGCGCGAAGATCTCAACGGGAATCCCGTTCCTTGATCACATGCTGACGCTTGTGGCGCGCCACGGCGCGATGGATCTGGAACTTACCGCGCGCGGCGATCTCGACGTGGACCAGCACCACACAGTCGAAGACGCGGGGATCGTTTTGGGCGAAGCGGTCCGGAAGGCGCTTGGCTCCAAACGCGGCATTCTGCGCGCCGGGTTTTTTCTGATGCCGATGGACGAAACGCTTGCGGCGGCGGCCATCGACTTTAGCGGCCGTCCGCGCCTGGTCTGCAAATGGAAATTCTCGGCGAAACACGTCGGCGGTCTGCAAACGGAATTGTTGGAAGATTTTTTCGGCGGCTTCGCGCAGGCCGCGGGAGCGAACGTTCACCTGCGGCTGCTCTATGGCCGGTCGTCGCATCATCAGGTGGAAGCGATCTTCAAGGCGTTCGCGCGCGCGTTGCGATTTGCCGCAACACGCGATCCGCAATTGAAACGCATTCTTCCCAGCACGAAGGGGTTGTTATGAACATCGCACTGGTCGAATATGGCGCGGGGAATCTCCCATCGGTCGAGCGCGCGCTCACGCGGCTCGGCGTCGCATCTCGCCGTGCCTCCACGCCGGAAGCGCTCGAGTCGTGCGATGCTTTGATTCTCCCCGGCGTCGGCCATTTCGGCGCGCTGATGCGCTCCCTCACCGAGCGCTCGCTAGTGAAGCCGCTGCGCGATGCGGTCACAAGCGGTGTACCGCTGCTCGGAATCTGTTTGGGATTGCAGGCCATGTTCGCGACGAGCGACGAGGCGATTGGCGACGCGGGATTGGGCCTGTTCCCGCAGAATGTTTCCGCGCTGCCGCCGACCGATCGCCTCCCCCACATGGGGTGGAACCAGCTTCGCCGTGTGCGCCCCAGCACACTGCTGGAGGGCGTACCGGGCGACGCCTATTTTTATTTTGCGCACTCGTATGCAGCACTCGATGCCGGAGAGGCGGCCGTCGCTTTGTGCGACCACAGCGCTTCGTTCGTTGCCATACTCGAGCAGGGAAACGTCTTCGCGACACAATTTCACCCGGAGAAGTCGGGACCTGTCGGCGCGAAAGTACTTTCAAACTTTGTGCGGAATGCGGGCAGGAAGCAGTGAGCCTCGCGCACCGCATCATTCCTTGCCTCGACACCGACGGCGAGCGCGTCGTCAAAGGCGTGCAGTTCGTCAATTTGCGCGATGCCGGAGATCCAGCCGCGCTCGCGGCGCGTTATAACATCGAAGGCGCTGACGAACTCGTCGTTCTCGACATCGCCGCGTCCCGCGACCATCGTCCCACTTTTCTCGAAACGATCCGCCGCGTCGCGGCCGAACTGGCGATCCCGCTGACGGCCGGCGGAGGCGTCGCCACGGTCGACGAGGGCCGCGCGATCCTTCGCGCGGGCGCCGATAAGCTGACGGTGAACACCGCTGCCATCCGCAATCCGGACCTGCTCACGGCGCTGGCGGCGGAGTTTGGTTCGCAGGCCGTTGTTCTTGCGATTGACGCCAAGCGCGTTGGCGATCACTGGGAGGCATTCGTACGTGGCGGGAGCGTGCCCACGGGTTTGGACGCGGTCGCCTGGGCACACCGGGGAGTGAAGTGCGGCGCCGGGGAAATCCTGGTCACGTCGATGGACCGTGACGGTATGCGTTCGGGGTTCGATTGCGCACTTACGGCGGCCATTTCAGGCGTTGTGAACGTTCCGGTGATTGCCTCGGGTGGCGCCGATGCTCCGGAAACCTTCCTCGAAGTGTTCCGTGAAGGCCGCGCCGACGCGGCTCTGGCTGCCTCGATTTTTCACGATCGCATCCAGGGGCTTGGCGAACTCAAGCGATATCTTGGCGAACATGGAATTTCCGTTCGTCAGACGGGCTGATCATCTCGACATGCTGATTCCTTGCATTGATCTGCAATCCGGACGCGCGGTCCAGCTCGTGCACGGACGCGAACGCCGGCTGGCCGTGGATGACGTTCTCGGTTTGCTCGACCGGTTCGGCGGCTATCCGCTGATTCATGTAATCGACCTCGACGCCGCGATGAGGAAGGGAAGCAACGCGACGCTCGTGCGCCAGCTTTGCGCTGCCGCTGGGAAGCGCAAAATGCGCGTCCGCGTTGGCGGCGGTATCCGCACCGTGGCCCGGGCAGCAACAATTGCAGACTGGGGAGCGGAGAAGGTCATTGTGGGCAGCGCCGCGTTTCGCAACGGCCGAGTGAACGGCGCGTTCCTCAAGCGTCTGGCAGCCCGAATCGGCCGGCGGCGGATCATCATCGCGCTCGATACGGAAGGCGGACACATCCTGGTGCGCGGCTGGCGAGAAAAGCTGCGTCTGCGTCCGGAAGAAGTGATCCCTGACCTGGAAAAGTACGCCTCGGAATTTCTCTGCACCTATGTGGATGCGGAAGGCACAATGCGCGGCACAAATCTGGGCTGGTTTCGCGCCCTGCGCCGCGCGACGCGCCGCCCGATCACGGCCGCGGGCGGCATTCGCAGCCGGAGCGAGGTCCGCGCGCTTGCACGGCTCAAGATGAACGCCGCCGTCGGCATGGCGCTCTATACGGGAAAAATCTCCTAACGGCAGTCCACGACTTACCCTTCGCTGGCGATCAGGGTTCATCCTGAGGGGACTCACCCTGAAGGGCAAGCGAATCACAAATCACGAATGATCAGGCTGCGCTCTCATCCTCAGGAGTTGTGGGGAGTTGCCAAAAGTGGGGATTCGTAAGTGGGAATGCGACGCCGGCTTCGATCGTCCGGCTGCGCCGCGTACCGAGAAAGACGACACGGCAGTCTTGCTCTTTCTGCGTCAGCGTGTTGGTGAGGAGCAATTTCTGACCCTTCCGCACCGGAACACTTAGCAACAGCAAAGCTCCGTTCGCGTTCACATGCAGCGTGTGCGCCTCTTCGTGGAAAGGTTCCTTGTCCGGTCCGTGCCCGTACACATACACGGAAATGTCGAGCGACCAGCGCCGGCTCCGGCGCCGGTCGGGAACTTCCACCGCACCCTCGACGGTCGCATTCGGCCGCAGTGTCCCGGCCCGAATCAGTTGCGCATTTTTTAGAGCTTCAAAAATTCGACTCATATTCTTACATGGAGTTCTGGCTGGCTTCCTGGCGCCCCGTGAGCAACATACTCCGAACTCAGCCGGCCTGGTCCGGACAATCCGAAATGCGGTTCGAATGGGTAAACCCGGTCATAAACGCCAGGAAATTGGTTTCCAAGAGGATTTCCCTCTAGCCTCTTGCGCCGCATGCGGAGAAGCAGCAATCTATGTGCAGAAAGAAGGTGATTTTCGACTCCCGTGACTCCGCCGCCCAAAAATCGGAAGGGAAGTGCCGGGACGATCCGCGTCGGCCCGGCGGGATGGTCCTACGCGGATTGGGCCGGGATCGTCTATCCTGCGCGCAAGCCGCGAGGATTCCACGAAGCCGCATATCTCGCTGAATTCTTCGATACGATCGAAATCAACACGTCATTCTACCAACCGTTGCACGCCGAGCACTGCCGCCAATGGATCGCGCGCGTCTCGGCCAACCCTCGATTTGTGTTCACGGCCAAGCTATGGCAGAAATTCACGCACGAGCCGGACGCGAGTGACGAAGACGAGCGCGCTGTCCGAGCGGGATTCGATGTGCTGCGTGATGCCGGAAAACTGGGAGCTGTTCTGCTCCAGTTTCCATTTTCTTTCCATCGCACTGACGAGAACACGAACTACCTGAAGAAGCTCCTCAAGCGATTCGCGGATTATCCACTGGTGGTGGAGGTGCGCCACGCCACGTGGAACGACAAAGCCTTTTACGCGATGCTGCACGAGCGCGGCGTCGGATTCTGCAACATTGACCAGCCAGTGATTGGGCGCTCCATGAAGCCGAGCGAGCGCGCTACGGCGCGAGTCGCCTACATTCGACTCCATGGCCGTCGTTACGACTCCTGGTTCAGCGACGATCCCGCCATACCGCCCTCGGAACGCTATAACTACCTCTACACTGCGCAGGAGCTGGAGCCGTGGGCTGCGCGCATTCAGCATCTGGCCGAGAGCGGCGACTCCACCTTTGTCATCACCAACAATCATTTCGGGGGGAAGGCAATCGTGAATGCGCTGCAATTGATCCGTATGCTTACGGACGCGAAAGTGAAAGTTCCCGAGCCGCTCCGGCAGCATTATCCCGAACTCGACCGCATCGCCTCCGAGCCCCCCGCTGAACCATTGCTATTCCAGACCTAACAGTAAGCCACTCGACCCGCTGTACATTCGCTTTTTATTCGCCTATACTGAAGCCCAATAGAGACGTCCTCCGGAAAGAGCCCGGTTCATTGCTATGGCTTCAGACCCGATCTCGGTTGCACTTGCCACTCGGCGTTCTCCAACAGCTACGAGAAGAGGGCTCGTGATCACCGTGCCTACTGGGTCGGACGGCACGACTTCTGTAGGGGCACGGCACCCTTCGCAGTCGCTCGGGGCAAGTGCCGTGCCCCTACACGGCGTTACAGCAATGGCCGCGTCGGTGGCATTGCCACTGCCACAAAGAAAACCCTGGGTGCTGCCGCCGTCGGGGCTGGCGGTGTTTTATGGGCGGCCGGAGACGCCGCGGCTGTTCCATTATTTTTTGCCGCGCCTCTTGGCCGAAGGGAAGCAGGTGCTGTGTCTTGACGGCGCGAACCGGTTTGACCCGCTGTTGATTGCGCGGCTGGCGCGGCAAAGGGGAATCGAGACGGCGGAGTTCAACCGGTGCATTCGCGTGGCGCGGGCGTTCACCTGTTTTCAGTTGACCGAGCTGCTGGTGCGTGTGCCGCGCCTGCTCGAAACATTTGCCGCCGACGCGCTGGTTGTGACGGCGCTGCCAGACCTCTATTTCGACGAAGACGTGCGCGAGCGCGACGCCGGGGTGGCGTTCCGCCACGCGTTGGACGCTCTGCGGGCGCTGCGCCCGTTGCCGCTGGGCGTCGCGGTGTTCTCCGACGCGACGTCGTTTGAAACGCCGCGCCGCGCGATGTTCGGGCAGCTTGCCGCGCAGGCGACCGAGCTCTGGCGGTTCGCGCTCGATGGAGAGGGCGGCAAGCTGCGATTGATTGGCGAGAGCGCGCGAGAACATCTACTGCGAGGAGGTTGCAGGTGACAGGTGGTGGGTGGTAGGGGCTCTGCTTCTGTCAGTTTCCTCTCTGTGTTCTTTGTGCCCTCTGTGTTGGACGCTTTTCAAGAATTAACACAGAGGACGCAGAGGGCACAGAGAAGGACAAGAGAGATTAATTTCTCATTACCGGTAACACATTTCTTGGTGGGCTCCAAGTGGAGCCCGCACCCGTAATCTATGGGCCGCACAGTTCCTACATTCCGGCAGCTGATCGACGACGCCATCGCGCGGTGGTCGAAGTTTCGCCGCGCGCTGCGCCGCGAGGACCAGGAATATTTCGACCGCCTGTTTCGCCGCGTGCGGTCGTACACGCAGGCGGCCACGTATCAGGCAAGCGACAACCCCATGGAAGCGATTCTGCTCTCCATCGCACTCGATCAGGAAAAGCGGCTGGATGCGCTCGAGCGCGCCGCGCAGCCGCTGGAACCGGGTACGGGCTCCACTTGGAGCCCGCCGGAAAAATGTTTGGAGAAACTCGATGCGCCCCGAAGCCCCGAAGAAAATCAACGGCCAGACATACAGCAGCGGCCCGACGCAAATCAATGGATGGATCCTCGATCTTTATCCGAGCCCGCACGGGATGAAGCTGTGGCTGATCGAACCGGACCAGACACGCCACCGGTTGATTGACCGCTTCGCGCCGGTGTTCTACGTCTCGGGGCCGGACGCGGTGCTGCGCCGTTTGCGCGATGAAGCCGCACGGCAGCCGCACGCGCTTGCCTGCCGGCTGACCGAGCGCATGGATTTGTGGGAGCGGCGCGCGCGGCTGGTGCTGGAGATCGAGGTCGCACATCCGAACGAGTATTCTTCGTGGACGCGCTGGGTGCGCCGCTTCGATTCCTCGCTGCGGCTTTACAACAGCGACCTGATGCTCGCGTCGCTCTACTGCTGGCAGCGCGGCGTCTTTCCGCTGGCGCGTGTCGAGGCCGAGGTCGACGGCGAAGGCCGCGTCCTCGCGCTCGAATGCTGCGACACCGAATGGGCGCTCGATTACGAGCTGCCGCCGCTCGAAATCCTGCACGTGCGCCTCGGAGGGCCGCGCCGCGTCGACCCTACGCACGGAGCGCAGACCGCGCTCGAAGTCGAGGTGGATGGCCGCCAGTTCGAACTCGATGAATCAGGTGAGCCCGCCGCGGTCGCGTTCCAGCATCTGCTCGCGCGGCACAATCCCGACCTGATCCTGAGCGACTGGGGCGACGCCACGATCCTGCCGCGCCTGCGCGAACAGGCCGCGCGGCTGCGCCTGGCGCTCGCGCTCAACCGCGATCCCGACGCCGAAGTGCAGCAGAGCCGCGCGCGCAGCTTCATGAGCTACGGCCGCATCCTGTTCAAGAACAGCGCGACCACGCTCTTCGGACGCCTGCACGTGGATACACACAACTCGTTCATCGCCGACAAATGCGACCTCGCCGGATTGTGGGAACTTGCGCGCATCACCAAGCTGCCCGTGCAGTATGCCGCCCGCACCTCGACTGGAACCGGCATCTCCTACATGCAGATGGAGCTTGCCTGGCGCGACGGCGTGCTCATCCCCGAACAGAAAGCCGAGCCGGAAGATCCGAAGCCGCCCGATGAGTTGCTCGCCGCCGACCGCGGCGGCCTGGTGTTCACGCCGAAGACCGGATTCCACGCGAACGTCGCCGAACTCGATTTCGTCAGCGAGTATCCGAGCATCATGGCGCGGTTCAACATTTCGCCCGAGACGATCAACTGCCCGTGCTGTCCCGATGCGCCGCGCGTGCCGGAGCTGGGCTACCGCGTCTGCCGCGCGCGGCGCGGCATCACCAGCCGCGTCGTCGAGCGGCTCATTGCGAAGCGCAACGAGCTGAAGAAGTTGTATGCCAACTCAAATTTGAGAGGTTTTTGTAGTGCCGCCCTTCAGAGCGGCACTTTAGATTCGAGCACGTGCCCGCCCCGCATGCGGGACGGGCGCTACGCGGACCGGCCGTGCGGTGCGGAAGCGGGGAAAATACAGCAATACAAGCTCCGGCGCGACGCGCTCAAATGGCTGCTGGTCTGCTGCTTTGGCTATACCGGCTACAAAAATGCGCGCTTCGGAAAAATCGAGGCGCACGAAGCCATCAACGCCGTCGCGCGCGAGACGCTGCTCGTGGCAAAAGAGATGGCCGAGGAGCGCGGCTACGAAATCCTGCACGCGCTGGTGGATTCACTGTACGTGCAGAAAGCAGGAGCGGCGCGCGGGGAGTACGAAGCGCTCGCCGAGGAAATTGCCGCGCGCACGCAGCTGCCGCTGGCGATCGAGGCGATCTACCGCTACGTTGTGTTTTTGCCGTCGCGGCAATTTGAAGACGTGCCCGTGCCCAACCGCTTTTTCGCCGTCGCGGAAGACGGCGCGCTCAAGGTGCGCGGCCTCGAATTGCGGCGTCACGACACGCCGCCGCTGGTCGCGCGCATGCAACAGGAAGTTCTCGCGATTCTCGCCGAGGCGCACGACTTCGCCGGCTACACCGCGAAGCTCGAAGAGGCCCGGGGAATTCTGCGCGGCTATGAAGCGAGCCTGGCCGATGGCAGCGTCGCCATCGAGGATTTGATTGTGAGCAAGAGGCTCACGCGCGCGCCGCGCGAATACCAGAAGGCCAATCAGACCGCCATTGCCGCGCAGCAGCTATTTGGCCGTGGCGTGCGCCTGCGTCCCGGTCAGACCGTCGAGTACATCATCACCGATGCCGGCAATCGCGTCCCGAACGACCGTGTGCGCGCCTATGCGCTCTGGGACGGCTGGTTCGGATACGACCGCCGCAAATATGCGGAGCTTTTGCGCGACGCCTTCGAGCCACTCACTCTGGGGCACAGGGCGAAAATTACCTCCAAAATGCGGACGGTTCGGGAATAAGGACAGGGCAAAACGGCTGTCCCTATCCTGCACGGAAGACCAGATATCCGACAAAGGGTTTTAATCATCTAATATATATGATTGTACTCGAAGGGCTTAAGACACTGGGACGCGTGGTGCGGATTGTGTGGTTTGCCGCTCTGGCGTGTGGTGGTCTCGTTGTGCTGGGCCACTTCTTGCGGCAGCTCAATGTCGTCGTAAACCCGCTCGTCTGGTCGAATGCACAGATTATTTCCGCCCTCCTGAGCTTTACCATTGCCGCGAATGTTTTGGTGCGGTACCACGGCACGGGCAATCGCGTGTCGCTACTTTTGGGACTGACCTTTGCTGTCAGCGGGATGATATACCTGGCCGGGATTTTTGAGTTCTACCATCACTTTCTGGCGCGCGCGGAGCAATTTCGCGTCCCGCTTTCTTGGATGGTGGGCCAGACACTCCTCGGCCTTCTTTTTCTAGCTGCCTATGCCATCAATAAGAGGCTGCCATGGCCGCGCGAGCCGAAAAGAAACATCCTCGCAGTATTGGCGATTGTCGTCGCGGCGTCTTGTCTGGTTGCGATGGCCTTCTTAGCCTTTCCGAATGAGCCGCCCATCCATCCTCAGAGCTTCATACCGCGCCCATGGGACATACTCCCCGGCGCCATCTTTCTTGTAGCCGCGGTCGTCTTGAAGCACATCACCGACGGCGGAGACTTCGCCTTCGATGCCGTCCTGGTTTGGGTGGCGGGTATAAACGCCGCCGGCCACGTGATCGCATCGCAATCTGCGCGCCTGTTCGATGTACCCGCGGCAGCCGCGCAACTGGTCAACACCCTCGGCTATATCGTTCTTCTCGGCGCCACACTTTTGGACAACGCGCAACTCTTCGGCCAGGTGCGGACTCTGGCCATCAGTGACAGCCTGACGGGCCTGGCCAATTACCGGCGCCTCGTGGATGTCTTGCAAAGCGAACTGGAAAGATCGGGGCGAACTAACCGTTCTTTTTCCGTCCTGCTGATGGATCTCGATGGCCTCAAGGTCATAAATGACCGCTACGGTCACTTGGCCGGGAGCCGCGCACTTTGCCGTGTGGCGGACATCCTTCGCCTGCATTGCCGTTCGATCGACACGGCGGCTCGCTACGGCGGCGACGAATTCGCACTCGTGCTACCGGAAACCGGCGACCTCGCCGCACAACAAGTCGCCGATCGCATTCGCGATCGCCTGGAAATCGATGAAGAAATTCCACGGCTGAGCTTGAGCATCGGCCTCGCGACTTTTCCGCGATCCGGCAATTCCGTTCAACAATTATTGGAGTCCGCGGATCGCGCCCTGTATACGATGAAAGAGCGTTCAAAGAGTGGAAGGACTTACAAACCCAGGCGCTGATCCCGTTCTTGTAGTGGCGCCGCGCTACGGGCGTGAGGATTCCACGTTGTCTCGGTCTGATTGCCGCGACGGAATTTAGGAGCTCTCGTCTGAAGGCGTTTCGTCCGAAGCGCGTGGAGCGGTAGGAATTTTCCAAAACTCCAGGTGCGGGGAGGGAAAGACGACGCCAACCTCGCTGGTTTCCGCATCCCGGCTGCGGACATGCACGACGCGGCACAACTGTTCTTGCGGTGAGTAATTGTTGATCAACAGCAGATCCTGCCCTTCCTGGACGGGCGCGCCCAAAACGATCAGCCCTCCGTTCGCATTCCCGCTAACTGCCTCTGCCTTTTGATAAAACGGAGACCCACTCGATGCGCGACCGTAGACGGTGAGAGGCACATCCAATCCCCACCTCTTGCTTCGTCGCCGGTCCGGCATATCCAGACCGCCGAGACGGTCTCTATCGCTCGCGCCGGTCTTCAAACGAATATCTTGTGCGCTTTTTAGGGCTTCGTAAATTCGGCTCATACGTCGTATCCTGCCGATGCGCTAACGTTTTAGCCTCAGAATGAATGATCTCAGGTGATTCCAGCCGGCCCAATAGGTGCGAGGTCCCAATATGAGGTAGTACGCAGGAACTAGTACCAGGCGACTCGCTCCATCTGAGTTGTTTCGAGGGCAGTGGGCAGTCCCTGTTAGTGTCCCGTGTCGATAGAGGCCTCTTGTGTCTGCGATTTCGGCATGAGAGGATTTCGCCTTTAGCGGCGGCGAGGCAGGCCAGTGCGCAGGATTTGCGGCAGCCCTGCAAGGGGAAATTGTGAACCGGAGAGATTTTGTGAAGTTCGGCGGTGTGGCCGCCATTGAATTGGGCGCCGCCCGGTTGCTCATGTCGCAGATGCAACCGGGGACACAGTCCAACGCGCCCGCATCCGAAACCTCCAAAGCCGATTTCACACTGCGAATTGCTCCGGTGATGGTGGAACTCACACCGACCCGCACCATCAGCACGATCGGCTACAACGGGACGTCTCCGGGGCCGTTGCTCCGCATGCGGGAAGGCAAGCCCGTGACCGTGGAAGTTATCAACGAGACGGATGTGCCGGAACTGGTGCATTGGCATGGCCTCTTCATTCCTCCTGACGTGGACGGCGTGGAGGAGGAGGCCACGCCCATGGTGCCGCCGCATGGCCGCATCCGGTATCAATTCGTGCCGCGGCCGGCAGGGACGCGCTGGTACCACACGCACACGATGGCTGGCGCAGATCTGCACCGCGGCGCCTACACGGGACAGTTCGGATTTCTCCTCATCGAGTCGGGGAACAATCCCGGGAACTACGATAAGGAAGTCTTTCTGGCGCTGCGCGAGTGGGAACCGTTTTTTAGTCCTGAAGAAGACGAAGATGAAGAGGCAGATAACTCCGGACCACAGCCGGAAAGGCCAACGACACTGGACACCAGCCCTTCGGGCCTCGAGGTCGGCTACCTGATGTTCTCGATCAATGACAGGTCCATGGGAGCGGGAGAGCCGATCCGCGTACGCCAGGGCGACCGCGTGTTGATGCACCTGCTGAATGCGAGCGCCAGCATGAATCGGCGCGTAGCGCTTCCGGGTCACCGTTTCCAGATCGTTGCGATGGACGGCAATCCGGTTCCAACGCCGCGAACCGTCGATGTGGTCGATCTCGGTCCGGGAGAGCGCGTGGACGCGATCGTCGAGATGACCCAGCCTGGGATTTGGATTTTCGGCACGACCACGGACGATGCCCGCAACGCCGGCATGGGCATTTTGGTCGAGTATGCGAATCAGCACAAACAACCGCAGTGGGTCGCGCCACCGAAATCCGTGTGGGACTACACGATTTTTGGCCGGACGGGGGCGCAGCCCGCACCGGACCAGACGATCGACATGATATTCCAGAAAGTTCCGAGCGGCGCCGGCCTATTTAATAGCTGGATGGTCAACGGAAAGGAATTCCCTCACGACCGGGAGTTTGTGCTCAAAGGCGGAGGCCGCTACCGTCTGGTGTTTCGCAATCGCAGCGAAGATGCCCATCCGCTGCACATGCATCGGCACTCGTTCGAACTGGTCGAGATCAATGGGAAAGCCACAGCGGGGATCATGAAGGACACGGTCGTGGTGCCGGGCTATGGACGCGCTACGGTCGACATGGTGGCCGATCAGCCTGGATTGACTCTCTTCCACTGCCACATCCAGCAGCACATGGACTACGGATTCAAGGCGCTGTTCCGCTACGCCTAAGCCGAGGCGAAATCAAATCCGCGACGACCGGATGCCGGCCAAGCCCACGATCGGGCGCGCGGCAGCTATGGTTTATCTTCTTCCTTCTTCGTCGGCGCTCCGATCTTGATCGTTACGCCGAAGCGCTTGTAATTCTCGTAACGAACCGTCATGCGAATAGGTATGTCACCGCTAGTGAAGTGCAACACGTCATTGGATCGCGTATAGGTCGGGAACCAGTAGCTGCCTTCGACGTTTTCACGGAACGTCTCAAAGCGCGGGAATACGTTTTCCTGGCCTTTTTTCTTAATATCCGGCACAGCTTTTCCGTCTGTCTTGACAATTTCGAAATCCTTGTCATCCACCCAGACGCGCCCCTGAAAATAACGCTGATTCTTCTCCAGTGTCTTTGGACCAACGTCGAACACATAGGTATTGAGTTCGTCCAACGGCTCGTGGTCCACATACTTGATGTTGTACTTGGGCAATTCGTTGGTCGTAAGGACAAAGGGCTGCACATGTTCCAGGTCGTCCAAATCCTGCTGCGATAGAATAATGCGCTCGAGAGTGGGTGGAGGCGCATTAGTGACTTTCTCGTAGCGCTTGCCCTCAGGGGTAAACACAATTTCGCTAGTCATTCGATATTCGCCGTCCACCCGGCCACCCGATTCAAGCGTCTGGATAATAAAAGTTTGCGTGTACGTGTAGTTATCGCGCTCGGTCTTGAATTCGGCTTCACGTGCCGCGAATCGCTGGATGATTTGATCGATCGGAATAGGAGGCGGTTCACTCGAAGCGGCGGATGGAGCGGTTTTCGCCGTCGCAGCCTGCGCCGGTGCTGGAGAGGTTGATTTCGGTTGTGGCTCGCTGGGAGGTGCGGCCATTCCAGCCGGCGGTTTCATCGGGCCCTGTTGTTGTGCAAAAAGTGTGGGAAATACCCAAAGAACGGTCAAAGCCGTCAGCGCGGTGATTACAGCTCGCCGCGGGTTCTTCGTAAGCCGTCCGCCCAGAACGCCTCGCATCGTCGACTCCCTCCTGTAGCCATCAGTTTTGACCCACAACCTTTTGAGCTTCACGCTCGCGCCGGGGTTGCTTCATCCGCGTGCTTTCGAATCAAGTGTACCTCATCGACCCGCGAAACAATGTAAGACTGCATTCGACTCCATTGAAATTCTTGACGATGTCGAAGTTATCGTTGTCCGATGGCACTGCCGTTGTAGCTCGCCTCCTTTAGAGGCGATGGTTTTCCCAAAAGTTTCCAGACACCCCCGCGTCTGAAGCGCTTTTGTAGCGTCGGCCTTCAGGCCGACACTGTAGATTCAAGCACATGCCCGCCTGAAGGCGGGCGCTACAGAGAGCAAAACCGGGTTGCCCCACAGACTCTGAAGACGCGGGCTACAGCGATAACTATAAGGCTTGGTTGACAGTAAAACGGAATGTTTGGTACGTTCCCGCGACAAACAAACGTCCCTGTCATGAACATACGGGTAAGAGAAACGAAGAGTTTTTCGGAGGAAGTACGTGTCCCCATCCGCGTCACAGAACAAATTCTTTCGCCTGACACCGATCCAATGGGTTATTTGTGCCGTGGCTTGCGTTGGATTCGCCTTCGACACGTATGAACTTCTTGTCCTAACTCTTACGGTCCAACCAGCCTTGAGCGAATTCCTCACAGCCAAGCCTGGGAGCGCGGCCTTCAATCACTGGATTGGCATGCTTTTTTATATCCCGGCAATCGCAGGCGGAATTTTTGGCTTGCTGGGCGGATACTTCATCGATCGTCTGGGCCGTCGCCGCATCCTGCTCTGGAGCATTCTTCTGTTCTGCTTTTCCGCCTTCGCTACAGCCTATTCGACATCTGCGTTGGAATTGCTGATGTTCCGCTGCACGACATTTGTAGGCGTCTCCGTCGAATTCGTGGCGGCAACCGCCTGGCTGGCCGAATTGTTCGTGGAGCGCAAACAAAGGGAGGCCATACTCGGCTATACGCAGGCGTTTTCGTCCACTGGCGGGCTCCTGATGAGCGGCGCGAATTATTTGAATCTGACAATTGGCCATTTGCTGCCGGCAATTCATGGCGGCCATGAAGCCTGGCGCTACACTGTCTTGTGGGGGATTCTTCCGGCTATCCCGCTCCTTCTGGTTCGCCCGTTTTTGCCAGAATCTCCTATTTGGCTGAAGAAGAAAGAAGAGGGGACGCTGAGGCGGCCCAGCATTGCGGAGCTATTCCGTCCTCAATTTAGAAGAACGGCGCTGCTCACATGCTTGATGATGGCCTGCGCGTATGCCGCGTCCTTCGGGATGCTGCAACATTTTGCGCGGATTATTCCGGGGGGCCCCGGAGTCAGAAGTCTGGCGCACGCAGACCAACAAAAGGTAGTCAGCGCATTGCAGGGAGTTCAGGAAATGGGAGGACTGGTCGGCCGTTTCCTGATGGCTTTTCTCGCTGTCCGGGTACTCAGCCGGAAGCGCTTGCTGCACATTTTTCAGATCCCCGGATTGTTTCTGGTCCCTCTGGTGTTGTTTCTTCCCGCAGTACGCGATGCGGACCTGTCTTCCTGGGGGATTTTTGCCCTCGGGGTCGTGTCGGTCGCGCAATTCAGTTTTTGGGGAAATTATTTGCCCACGCTTTACCCTACGCACCTGCGTGGCACCGGCGAAAGCTTCGCGGCCAATGTGGGTGGACGGATGCTGGGAACGTCAGCGGCTCTCATCACGACCACAATCGTGGTTTACATGCCCGGGGGTACGGCTACACGGCAGCTTGCCTACGCGGCGGGTATGGTGGGCTTTCTCGCATACGCAACCGGATTTGTTGCGAGTTTCTGGCTTCCTGAACCACGGCAGGATGCGATTCCCGACTAATCTAGCGCGCACTGCATCACGCCAGTTTTAGCCTCAGCAGCCTGCGGGCATTGCCTTCGTAAATCTTTGCGCGGTCTTCGGCTGAAATCGATAATTCCTCGATGCAACGAATCGTTTCGCGAATGTATCCTGGCCCTTTCTCCGGATCGAATGGCGAATCGGACGCAAACAGGACTTGATCCGCGCCGAAGAAGTCCAGTCCACATTGCATGGCGGCACGCGATCCAAAGGTTGCAGTATCAGCGTAAAACATCTTGAAATATTCCTGCGGGCGCTTCTTGAGGCGCCGGGAGTACACCGTCAAGTCTTCCTCTTCGGTTCGCGCGCCCAACTGGTCCAATCCCGCACCTGTACGTCCGGAAAAATAAGGTACCATGGCGCCCATGTGGTGCGTGATGATCTTGAGATTCGGGAAGCGGTCGAGGTAGGCTGCAAATAAGATACGCGCCATGGCGACCGACGTTTCGTACGGCCATCCGAACACCCACCACAATTCGTATTTTGATTTCTTCTCAGTTTGATAATCCGGGAAACTGGCGCCGCGGCTGGGATGGAGCCATATCGGAAGGTTGACCTCTGCCATCTTTTCGAAGATGGGGAGGAACTCGGGATCATCCAGGGGCCGCCCATTTACATTCGAAAAGAATTGAACTCCCGTGGCTCCCAACTTCATAACCGCGCGTTCGATTTCCTGGACCGCGGCTTTGGGGTTGTTCATCGGCAGCGAGGCCACGAAGCCGGGAAAGCGGTCGGGGTGCTTCAAGACCAGCTCTGCGAGGCCATCATTGGCAATCTGGGCCAGGTCCGGCGAATGTTTTGCGTCTCCGAGAGCTTCGATCGGAGGGGCGGCAAGGCTGACGACCTGAACGTACTCGGAGAACCGGTCCATCATGCGGAAACGAATGTCCAGATCCACCATCGCCGGGATGCCAAGGGAACGCATTTTTATACCGCTTTCCGGGAGCTTGCGCATTCGGTCATAGAAGGTCTGGGGAAAGATATGGCAAAAGATGTCGATCTTCATGAGGCTCTCTTTCCTGAAATAGAGTTGCGAGAGATGCCGCGCAACGAAACAAACAACCGAACCGAGCGGTACCGGAGTTCCTTAGGCAGATGCGTATTTGAGCGATGAACATAGCAAGCCACCTATCCGCTGTCAACGGGCTCTTGTTCAGACCACCGGGCACAGTAATTACCCCTTTCGCGTGCGCGATACTAATTTTGGGTTTGTCCATCATACGTTTCCTGTAGTGTCTTAACCCCTTAATTGTGTTGCACATTCAGACCGAGACGGAGAGCGCAATGCGAGCCTGGCAACGATCGCTGATGCGGGTAACCATTTGAGAAAACCAGAGCAACGTTACGTTAGGTTTCGGAGTCAAATCGAAGGAACATGGGTTTGTCCGCAATTCATTCAGATAGTCCTCTTCATTTCTGATCCATGCGGCCAAACTGAGGGAGAGAACACAGCCATGCATAACGCCCGGCATGCCAAGGCGCAGTACGGCCCAGACAGCCACAAGGCGGATCGTGACCCCGGGGCACCGCCATTCGATCGGGGCGTGTACCGGTGAGGAACTGCCGCAAGAGGGCCAATTTCGCATCGTGCTCATTGCGCGGAGTATTGTTTTTCGCCCTGTCGATTTGCGCGATTCCGGGATTTACTCAGCAACCGGCGGAGCACCCACAGGCCTCAACGGCGTCTATCACCGGCAGAGTCACAGTCGCTACCGGGGAGGGCTCAATAAATAATCTTGGTGGAATCACAGTGAAGTTGACCGGTCCGGCCCCTAGGTCTACGTCCCAATCGACGCTGACTGATGCTGAGGGTCGCTACGAGTTCGCCCGTCTGGCCACGGGAAGCTACACCATCGAAGCCAGTGTGGGGGGCTTTGAACCGTGGACCGCGACAGTGACGCTCGGACCCGGTCAGGCCGCTGTCCAAGACGTTGCTCTGCAGATCAGCTCCCTCAATGAGCGAGTCGAGGTTCAGGGGGAAGCCACCGACGTTGCGACGCAGAGTGTGAGCGCATCTGCCACTGTCAGCGAACAGCAATTGGAGGCTCTGCCACTCCGCACGCAGGAATTAGCGGAGGCCCTGTCTTTGTCACCCAGTGTGATTCGGACGCAGGAAGGAACGCTGAATTTCAATGGACAGACGGAAAGCCAGGGCATGTTGTTGGTGGATTCGGCGGAAAACGTGGACCCGGTTTCAGGAAGCTTCGCGATTCCTGTTCCGCCTGGGGTCATTCAATCGATCAAAGTCTATAACACGCCGGATAGTTCCGAGTTCGGAGGATTTTCCGGCGGCTTGACGAGGATCGAACTTAAGCCTCCCCCGGGGGCATGGAGTTACAAGCTGCTCGATTTCATCCCGGCATTCCGAGCAAAGGGCGGCCACCTCGTGGGACTTGCCAACATGACGCCGCGGCTGGAGTTCGGCGGTCCGCTGGTCAAGAATAAATACAATTTCTCCGAAGACTTGACTTACGAATATCGGAGAGACCCGGTGCGCGGGCTGGCGTGGCCCTTGAATGAGACGTACAGGCGAAGCTTCATATCATTCACGGAGCTCCAGGCAACTTTTTCGCCGCGGCACGTTGTAAACTTCAACGTCAACGTCTTCCCGGAAAACCTGCAGTTCACAAATATCAATACGCTGATCCCGCAAAGCGCGTCCGTGGACTATCGGCGGAGGGGAGTGTCCGCCGGCTTCTCAGACGCCTACCAGTTTGATTCAGGGATGATTCTCAACACGGTCGTTCGCTACACGCGGTTCGACAGCAGTGCATACGGCCAGGGACCGGCCGACATGGAAATTACTCCCGAAGGCTGGGGCGGAAATTTCTTCAATACATGGGCCCGGAAAGCAAATCAAGTAGAAGCCCTGCCGGCAGTTCAGTTGCCGGCAAAGTCCTGGTACGGCCGCCATGATCTGAAATTTGGAACGGACGTTTTGTACCGGACTTACGGCGGAAGCAGCGTATCTCATCCCATCCAGCTGCGGGCTGAGGATGGCTCACTCGCCGAGCAGATCGACTTTCAGGGCGCCGGTCTCTTGCAAGCAACCGGCGCGGAAGTCGCAGAATTTGCGGAGGACCGCTGGACTCTGACCAGCCACCTGTCCTTGAACTTCGGAGGGCGCTTGTCGAGCCAATCCATTGGCCGCGATTTTGCTTTCGCGCCACGTGGCGGTCTGGCTTACGCGCCCGCGGACGGAAGGACCGTAATCCGTGCAGGCGCTGGCGTGATCTACGGCCACGTGCCGCTGCTGGCGGGGGACTTTGCTGATAATCAGGTGCGAGTGATCCGCTCGTTCGATTCGTCCGGTGCGCTGGTGGGCTCGCCTGTCACCCTTGTGAATCTCTACCTGCCTGCGGGCGCAAACGCGAGTTCACCCGGGTCACAAATTCCGAGCAGCAGCCCCCGCACATTTACGTGGAACGCCGAAGTCGAAAGCGCGGTTCGCAGAAATCTCAGCATTCGCGTGAGTTACCTTGACAGCCACACGAGGGATCTGTTCGTCGTGGATCCGGTGCCTGGCGCGACCGGGACGAATGGCGTGCTCGCTCTCAGGAACACTGGAACCTCGCAGTATCGCCAGGCGGAAGTGACCGCTCACTATCGGTCTAGCGAACGCGCCGATCTGAATGTCTCCTACATCTGGAGCCGGGCACGCGGTGACCTCAACGCACTTTCGGATACCTTTGTCCCGTTCGAAGCTCCGGTGATCCGTCCAAATGCTTCCGGCGTTCTGTCCGCGGATGTCCCTAACCGAGTTCTTGCCTGGGGCTTCGTCCGTCTTCCTTGGTGGAAGTTGATCGTGAGCCCGGTAGCCGACGTGCGTTCGGGGTTTCCGTATTCGGCGTTGGACGTCTTGCAGAATTATGTAGGCTCGCCGAATCGTGCGCGTTTCCCGACTTACTTTTCGCTGGACGCAAAGATCTATCGGGACATCGTGCTGCACATACCGTTCTTGGATGGTTCCAAGGGCCGCAAGATTCGCCTGGGGGTTTTTTCTCTCAACGCCACGAATCACCAGAATCCACACGACGTTTTCAACAACGTTACTTCTCCTGTCTTCGGGCGGTTTGCAGGCAACCAACGGCGTTTTACCGGCTTTGTGATTGGCGTTGGTGAGTGAAAGGTTCCGGTACTTGGCATAGACGCACCTCTGGAAGCGCTTGAGTCCTCGACGTATCTTTTCTGCGGACATTTCGTTCAACTCTGCGACAATTCGAGCGAGCAACGTTGCCGACACAGGAGTAGTCTGGTTTTTCGCATGGAGATAACGCATGCCAGGGTCCACGATCAATACGCGTTGGGGTGAACCTCCCTGGAGAATAGATTTTCTCTCCACATCGCGGCCAGTCCCCGAGGAAATTGATTTCGCCGTGGTCGGCGGAGGGTTCACGGGTCTTTCGGCCGCGGCATGGTTGCGCCGGCTCGAACCACTGAAGAGTGTCGCTTTGTTCGAGTCCAGCATTCTCGGCGCTGGATCGAGCGGCCAGACGGGCGGAATGACCCTTGCAGAAACCGCCGCCGGTGATCTTCCCGGATTGGGCGATGTGCTGGCAGGGTTTTCAGGGATCGTGAAAGAATTGGCGTTGGATTGCGATCTTTCACTGCCCGGGGTGTGGGAGCTCGGTCGAGCCGGCGGAATGCAGGATTCCCCGATCTCATGGACGGATTCCGGGGAACTCCGCGCCGCGAAACAGGTTCCTGGCGGCACGATAGATCCAGGAAAACTTGTGAGCGGCCTGGCGCGCTCCGCGGAGACACTGGGCGTGCGGATTTTCGAGAACGCCGCAGTCGAGACCATTGAATTCCAGGAGCCGCTGCGATTGGCCGTCAGAGGCAATGTACTCCGCGCTCAAGACGTGTTGCTGGCGACGAATGCAATGTCGCTTGAGTTGAGCGGGCTGGTCCAGCGCGCGCAGCCCAAGTTTACGCTGGCTATTGCAACCGAGCCTCTCACCGAAGCGCAGCGCGAGGCTCTAGGACTGGGAACGGAGAAGCCTTTCTATACGATTGATTTTCCCTACTTGTGGGGCCGGCTCCTGTCTAATTGTGGAGTTGTTTTCGGCAGCGGGCTTGTGCATCTGAACGATTGGCGGGAACTGATTGATCTTGATATCACAGTTGGGCAGGCGGCAGAGTTGATCACCCGGCTTGAGCGTCGCGTACGCGGATTACACCCGGTCTTGCATCGCGTCGAGTTTACCCATCGATGGGGAGGACCAATTCTCATCGCGGACCAGTGGAGGCCTGTATTTGAACGGCATCCTCAGAGCCCCCGCGCCCTTGTACTCGGAGGCTACAGCGGACACGGCGTGGCGCTATCGGTTTATCTGGGACGATGGGCCGCCGAGGTGATGCTGGGACGAAGATCGCTTCCGGATTGGGATTCCATATGATTGATAGCGCAGTTTTCCATGCCCGGAAGGATAGCGGGCTGGTTTCGAGCCGCAATTACCACGTGCTGTAGGCGGTATTCTCGAAAGGAGAGACAGCATCGGATGCGGAGTGAACATCAGTGATGCCGGATGAGGTTTGCTGAGGAGAAAGGAAGATATCCTCAGAGTCCGTGTGCCAATCCTTTGCGCGCGTGATTGGGTCGACGGGGATTCCCCCCAGATACTTTGCCTGAACGAGATCGTCGAGCGATCCCGGCGCCGCCTGCTTGTCGAGGGTGTATTGCTGAATGGCCTGCCGCATCACGTACAGATCCTGCTTCAGGGTTGCTTCTCTTGCGCGCTGGACGGACCTGTCATATCTTCCCGCTGCGATCGTTGCCAGGATCATGATGATCGTGAGAACGATCATCAATTCGAGCAGGGAGAATCCCTCTGCGCGAATTCCGCGCCCGTTCCTGCGGAGTCTGCCCGCAATGGAGGGAAGCGTGATCGAACGCATCCGTTTTCTACCAATCTGCATATTTCGTTCCGTCGATTGCGTCGCCGGTGGAAAGCGAATACACGTCAAAGACGTTGTGCCCTCCCCAGCTATGGGAGTCAGGGTCATCCTGCACAGCGCGCAATCCCCAATCGGCCTTTCCGGTCGTCGGATCCACCGGAATCTTTCGAAGGAATCGCACCTTGCCCGGCACCCCGGAAGCAAGCTGACCGGGTTGGCTGGGCAGAGCGCTGACCTGCGCTGTGCCGCTGGCACCGGCCAGGGCGGAAGCGCTGACACCAACCTGCGACGTCCCGCCGATGCTAACCGTGACCCCATTGACCAGCGTGTCGAGATCAGGCGGATAACCTTGGCTGCCGACCTCGATGCGGATCAAGTTCTTGTCCGCAGCGTCCTTGTAGCGGTCGATGGCATCCCTCATTTCGCGCAAGTCGCGCCGCAATTCAGCCTCTCTCTGACGTTTCACGGTCATTCGCGCGACCGGCAGCGCGGCCGAAGACAGGACCAGGAGAATTCCGCAGGCGATAACCAATTCGATCAGGGTCATACCCGCCTGATTGTTTTGCCTTACGAGCTGTAGTGAAATACGTCGCCGCATGAGATTCCCGCTGCGGTTACTGAACCCGGATGGCGGCCTCGCTGGTCACCATCTGGATCGGTCTTTGCTGTGAATCTTTCGCGTTAACCTGGACGATGGATAGCTGGGAATTGCCCGGCGCTACGCCGCGCACGATGATTCCGACCAGCGTGCCCGAGCCGCTCACACCCGGAGTGTTCGGCATGCGCGTTGCCGAGATGATTGCCTGTCCTCGCTCCTTGTCCACGCGTTCGACGATGGCAATGTCCTGTGTTCCTCCCGAGAGGAATCCACCCTGCCGCACGTCTTCGATGGAGATGACCGCCGGATTGAATTGCAGCAGCATCGGGATGGAGTACAGGTCCTGGACATTTTGCACGACAACCCCAATCGTCGTTGTTTCGCCCGGCCGCAGGGCAACGGTTCCGGGATCGAATCGCAAACCCGGGTTCTGCGATGCCGGCGCCTGACCAGGGGCGGCCGCCGGGGGAGGAGTCGGCGGTACAGGAACGCTTTGCGCCTGCGGCACCGGAGGCGCCATCACTTCGTTTTCCAGGCGCACTTCAGCATTCGTGTCAGTTCCCGATGCAATGCTGCGCAGATTTTCAGCAGTCATCGTGGGGAGCCGCACGATGTGCGGGATCAATACGATCAGGACTTCGTTTTCCTGATGATCAATCGTGTCGTTCGAAAAGAAGTAGCGGAAGAAGGGAAGCTTCGCCAGCCAAGGCCACCCGTTGATCGTATCGACGTCCGTCCGTTCGATCAGGCCGCCGAGGATGTTGACTTCACCGTCCTTCAGGCGCACATCGTGCTCGATACTTCGCTGGCTGATGATGGGCTGGCTGATCCCGCCGATACTCGACGTCCCGGTAACCGACGAGACGACCACATTCACTTTCAGGCTAATTTCGTGGTTGGGATGAATGCGCGGCGTAACGTCCACATTCACGCCGACGTCCAGGTACTGAAACTGCGTGTTCACCAGCGGATTGATGACGCCCGCCCCCGTTCCTGTTGCGCCGACGCCCACGCCCGCCTGGAAGCTTCCGGTTGCGACCGGGACTCGATCGCCAACACGAAGCTTGGCGGTTTGTCCATCGACGACACGGATCTCCGGGTTATCAATGATGTGTGTCGAGCTGTCAGTCATTAGGAAATTTGCCTGAGCGCCCGGCAACGTTATGCTGTAATCCGCGGTCGATAGGTGTTGAAGCTGGTTCAGTGCGAGGGAAGTGGCCGTTGTTGAACCAGTGGAAGGCGGCGTAAAAGCGAGCTGGGAAGAAGTGCCCGGCTGAATCCCCATATTCCGTAGCCGGTCACGCCGCGCCTGCATCACCGCAACCTGAATCACGACTTCGGGCCTCGCCTTATCGATGTCATCAATAATCTTCTGTGCGAGCATGACCCGGTCGGGAGTATCGCGGATCACAATCGCGTTCTGGGCGTTGATCTGCTGCACGCGCCTCAGATCGAGCAGTTGGCGAATGCTCGTTACAATTTCGGTCAGTTCCTGGGGCAGGACGGTATTGCGCAGATAAAAAGTCTTTACGATCTCTTCCTCATAGTCCTTACGCTTTTGCGCTTGATCCGGGGCGACGAAAATAATGTTCGAGGTGACCGGACGCCAGAACGCCTTGCTTTGCAGCGCCACGATATTCAGCGCTTGCTCCAGCGTGACGTTTGTCAATTCGACGGAAATGCGCCGGGAAGTGAAATCCACGTCGAAGATCACCGTCAGGCCCGCAAGCTTGCCGACCGCGTCGAAGACGGCTTTTGCATCGTTGGTCGCCTTCATATTGATGGACGCCCGAGAGAGTGGTGTCAGTTGTGGCGGCCCTGCCATCAACTTGGGTTCTTCCGCCGTCGGCCCCGTGGGCGCGGCATTCTGCGTCGTGTTTTGTTTGGACGCGATCAAGTCAATCGTGGCTTGGGCCTCCTGCGCCGCCACGGCGCTCGAGGGATCGATCATCCCTGCCTTCCGGAATTCGGCCAGCGCCAGTTCCAGGTTGGACTGTTCCCGGAGCCGCCGTCCCTGGTCCACATGCCACTGGCCCGCTTCAAAGCGCGCCCTGGCAGCCTTCAGCTTGAATTCTGTGTTGTTCGGTTCAGCCCGTAGGGCTTTGTTGTAGTTTTCCAGGGCTGTGTCGTAGTCGTTCAGTGATTCTGCCTTCTTGCCAGCATTGTATTGCTGGTTTCCTTCGGCGCAGCCCGCCAGGAGCACGGCTGCCACGATTAGGACCAGTCTAGAAAGGTACCGGGGTTTCATCCGCGCTCCACGTTTTCAATCAAACTCAAAACAGTCTAGCATCCCCACAAAACTCGGACAAGGCGCGTGCTTGCGTCCAGTTACTAGCCGCAGCTAAGATACCACCCTGTGGCTAAACCGTCGAAAAAACAGGGGAAACCTGCGGAGCTGCTGGTTGCTCAAAACCGCGCCGCCTCTTACAATTATCACCTCCTTGAGAAGCATGAGGCGGGGATGGTGTTGCTTGGCACCGAAGTGAAATCTTTGCGCGAAAGAAAGGCGAACTTGCGCGACGCCTATGCCGTGATTCGCGGCGGCGCTGTTTGGTTGTTGAACTGCCACATTGCGGAATATCTCCCCGGAGGGCCGTTCAACCATGCGCCTCTGCGGCCCCGGAAACTCCTATTGAGAAGTGAAGAAATCGAAAAATTGGACCGAAAGACAGATCAGAAAGGGCTGACTCTGGTGCCCCTCCGGATCTACTTCCGCGACGGCATCGCCAAATGCGAAATTGCCCTTGCTCAGGGCAAGAAGAAATGGGACCGCCGCCAGACAGAGCGAGACAAAGAGGCCAGGAAGGAGGTCGGCGAGGCCATGTACAAGTTTCGCCACCGCTAGGTTAGGTAGAATGCCGGCGTCATTCTGTCGGAGTCCAACGGCAGGCTGACAGATTTTGCAATTCCTTGGATTTCGCGCCGTCCAACGGACGCCGCCATTTCATCCGAAGAAGGGAACTCATGGACACTACGGTAGACACCCGGCCATTGGCCAAGATCGATACCGATGCACTTGTGACGTACGCATTCGAACAGGACAAGCCTGTCGACGGTGCTCTGTCGGAGATAGACGTGGCCACGGGCGGTGCGCTTTCGAAACTTGCTGCTTCAGGAGAACTCACCGGCAAGATGTTCGAGGTCACACTCCTGCACTACCCGCGGGGGCTGGCGGCTCAGAGGGTGCTGATCCTCGGGGCAGGGAAAAGAGACAAATTCGGAACGCCCGAGCTTCGGAGGCTCGCGGGCGCGGCGGTTCGAACGCTGAAGTCACGACAGATAAAGCGCCTGACCTTCCTCGCGCGGGAAGACGACCGCAGCTCCGCGGCAGCGCAGGCCATCGCGGAAGGATTCATTCTCGGAAATTTCGATTCGGATAAGTACAAGACCGACAAGAAGCCGGGCAATGAAATCATCGCCGCCGCGATTACCGGCTGGGAAGAGTCTTCGCGCAGCGATGCCGATCGCGGACTCGAGCGCGGCCGCCTCATCGCGGAATCCCAGAACTTCGCACGTGAACTCGGCAACGAGCCTTCGAATCGTTTGACCCCGTGCATCCTGGCCTCCCGGGCTGAAGCCATGGCGCGCGAGGCGGGTCTCACCATAGAGATTTTGGACGAGAAAAAGATCGAAGAGCTCAAGATGGGAGCTTTACTTTCAGTTGCACAGGGCAGCGCAGAGCCCCCGCGGCTGATCGTGGTCACCTATACCCCCGAAAAACTGAATCCGGGAGCTCCCGTTCTCGGCTTGGTCGGCAAGGCGATCACTTTTGATACCGGGGGAATTTCGATCAAGCCCGCCAATGAAATGGAGAAGATGAAGTACGACATGTGCGGCGGCGCTGCAATGCTCGGCGCGATGCGTGCGATTGCCCGGCTCAAGCCGAGGTGCAAAGTGATTGCCGTCGTGCCGTCCAGTGAGAACATGCCTGGCGGCCGCGCGCAGAAGCCCGGCGACGTCCAAATTGCCATGTCCGGGAAATCAATCGAAGTGATCAACACGGATGCTGAGGGCCGCCTTGTACTGGCGGATGGCGTTGCTTACGCGAAGCAGCTTGGCTGCACGCACCTGGTGGACGCCGCGACGCTCACCGGCGCGGTTGTAGTTGCGCTCGCCAACGTCAACGTCGGAGTCTTCGGTTCCGATCAGGCGTTCACGGACCAGTTACTGGCGAGCGCAAAAGTGGCGGGCGAAAAAATGTGGCCTCTTCCCATCGATGATGAGTACCGCGAGATGATCAAGAGCGGCATCGCAGATATTCAGAATGTCGGCAGCGGCAAGGGTGGCGGCGCCATTACGGGCGCGATGTTCATAAAGGAATTCACGGGGGACACGCCGTGGATCCATCTGGATATCGCCGGAACTGCCTGGCAGGATGACGTCAAGCCCTGGGCGGCGAAAGGCGCGACGGGCGTGCCCGTGCGGACGCTGGTCGAACTGGCGATGACATTCGGCGCGAACAGTTCTTCCGCGAAATAGTTGCGGAGATTGTCAAGAAAAAGCAGCTCAGGCTTCAGCCTGTGTCCGTCAAGTTTCGGCAGAGCGAAATCCGCACAGACTGAAGTCTGTGCTACATACCTACATTTTTTCGGGAGATTCGATTCCGAGCAGCTCCAGCGCGCTAACCAGTTGGAGTTCCACCAAGCGGCTCAACTGAAGAAGGAACGTCTTCTTGGCCTCGTCCTCTTCGGTGAGGACGCGATGCCGGTGGTAAAAAAGATTGAACGCCTGCGCGAGCTGAAACGCGTACTTCGCGATGAAAGCGGGCTCTTGCGCTCCCACGGCGGCTTCGATTTGAGTGCCGAGCGATCCCGCGAGCAGCGCCATCTCCCAAAATGCGTTTCCATCGGGTCCGGCGAAGGAGCGCTCGGCTACGCCCTGATTCACATTGCTCAAGGAGACCAGATCGAAGCCCGGCTGTTGTTCGCGCAGCTTTCGAAAAATATTTCTCGCGCGCACCACGGCGTACTGACAGTACGGCCCGGTTTCTCCTTCAAAACTGAGCGCGTCTTTGAAGTCGAATGCGATGATCGCCGTGCGAGTGAACTTGAGCAGAAAATAACGGAGCGCGCCGATCGCAATGGCGTGCGCGATGGCGGCGCGTTCGTTTTCGGGCGATGCCGGGTGTCGCTGGTCCACCTCGGCGCGCGCGGCGGCTTCGAGACGGTCCAGCAGATCATCCGCTTTCACGCCCAGGCCCTTGCGGCCGCTGACTTCGACGTACGGTTTCTTCGCTTCTTCATCACTCAACGTGTATCCAAGCTCGGCGGCACAGCGCGGCGTCAGTGCGACAACCTCGTAGGAAAAGTGAATCGAGAGATTAGCTTCCCCGCTGAACCCGAGCGCGCGAAGCCCGGCGACGACGACGTTTTGCAAATAGGCTTGTCTGGCATCGATGACGTTGTAAACGACTTGGGCGTGTCCGAACGCGGGCGCGTTGGGAGAACCACCGCTCGCAACGCTGCCCCAAACCGTGTGGCCGTTTGCGTAGGTGTGGAACATTTCGTACTGGAAATCACGGCCGAGCAGGCCGAATTTCCAGAGCTGGTAGGCAATATCCTTCCCGACGTACGTGACGGTCCCATTGGAGCGGACGATGATCTTTGCGTCGTCATCTTCGCCGGAGGCATCGGCGGCGTCCACTGCATCGTTCAAGCGCATCACCCAGCATCCGGCATTTGTGCCGGAGGCGGCGAGGTGGATCGCGTTTTTCTGCTTGAGAAGCTCGAAGGCCGCGTCCCAGAATTTCAGGTGCAGGATTTCGCTTTCACGGGGGAGCAAGTCGTACTCGATGCCCAGGCGCTCCATCGTGCGCAGGTGGCAGCGAACAATCGCAGGAGCGACCGCCCCAGCCATTTCCGCCGCCGCGCCGTGGCCTTCTTCGATCGATTTCAGTGTTTCGCCGCGCAACGCCAGACGCGTTTTGTCTTCTTCATAGAAGTGCGTCACGCTTGCATAGAGGTCCCAGCAGAAATAATCGAACTTCGGCTGGGTGGCGCGCGCGCGCACTTCGCCGGGCGATTTCTTGGCGATGTGGATAAAGCCAATCACGACATCGGCGACCTGTACGCCGGTGTTGTCGATGTAGTTCTGCACTTCGACGCGGCGCCCGGTGCGGCGAAGCAGGCGCACCAGCGTGTCGCCCAACGCCGCGTTGCGCAGATGGCCGATGTGCGCCGCCTTGTTCGGATTGATATTTGTGTGTTCCACGATGAACTTGGCGGTATCGGGACCTGCAATCTGCGGAGTTACCGCTGCGCCGGTCACGGCAGCGGCCAGAAAAGCGGCGCGCGAAAGATAGAGATTGACGTAGCCTCCGCCGGCGATTTCTACACGCTCGACGCCTTCGATGGAAGACAGTTCCGAGGCAATTTCCTGCGCGATTTGCCGAGGCGCGCGTTTCAGACGCTTGGCAAGTTCAAAGCAGACCGGCGTGGCGACCTCGCCCATCTCGATGCGAGGAGGCCGCTCCGTGACGACGGTTACATCCTGGCTGTAGCGCTGCCGGATATGTGTAGTGAGGGCGGCCCGGATGCGCTTTTCGAGGTCGTGATACACGCAGCTCCAATCTGCAAAGAGAAACAGCGATTATAGGGAAGACGAGCCGAAAGTTGAAGGTCGAATGTACAAGCATGCGCGGCGGCCCTGGAACAGATACACAATAGGTGTTCCAAGGCGCAAATAAACATTCGGCGTTACGAATCAGTCCTTAACAGGCGTTTCAAAAAAACCGGCTTTGTCACCCCGAGCGCTCGCGCCGAGGCGAAGCGAGGAATCTCTCTTTCAAAAACGCTCACAAAATGAGGGATTCCTCGTCGCTTTGCTCCTCGGAATTGCCCGCAAAGTGAGTTTATCCGCAGCCTGGTAAGGCGCGCAGCGGTTAGGCCGCGGCACTCTACTTGGCCGAACGTTTGCTGCCGGTGTAAGTCACGCGCCAGATGCTGTTTGAACCATCGTCGGTGAAGACCAGGGAGCCGTCGCTTGCCACTGCCACTCCAACCGGGCGACCCCATACATTGCCGTCATCTTTGACAAAGCCCGTGACGAAATCTTCGTATTCACCGGTGGCTTTCCCATTTGGAGTTGAGATTCGAACTACCTTGTAACCCGTCCGGTGGGCGCGGTTCCAGGACCCATGCGATGTGGCGAACACGTCGCCGCGATATTCGGCGGGGAATTGTTTGCCGTCATAGAAGGTCAACGCCAGCGGAGCAGAGTGCGACTGCAGCAGCACATCCGGAACCACAACTTTTTCTTTCAATTCAGGATGTTTTCCCGCGAGCCGCGGATCCTGATTCGGCCCCGTGTAATACCACGGCCAGCCGTAGAAGCCGCCGTCCACGATGTGCGTAACGTAGTCCGGAACTAGATCGTCGCCCAGCGCATCGCGCTCGTTTACAGCGACCCAGAGCTGGCCCGTCTTTGGATGCACGGTGAGGCCGGCTGCATTCCGTATACCGTAGGCATAGATTCGCTGGCCAGTTCCGTCCGGGTTGAATTCGAGCACGTCGGCGCGGTTCGTTTCCGCCTCGTCATCCGCGACGTTCGCACGGGAACCCACAGCGACATACAGCTTCTTGCCGTCGTTCGAAAACGCCAGACTCCGAGTCCAGTGCCCACCGCCAAAACTGCTGCCGCCAGGGATACTCGGAACGACGGGTTCGGCCGGCCCGCGCGCCTTCAGGTCACCCTTCTGGTAGGGAAAGCGGACCACGGAATTCGTATTCCCGATGTAAACGTACTGGGGATTCGGCCCCGGCGGATAGAAGGCAATTCCGTAAGGCAGCGTCAGCCCGGTGGCGAAGACTTCATTGGTTTCGACTTTGCCATCGCCGGTGAACCCGCGGATCACGCGGATGCGCCCGGGGGTGCTCTCGGCAAGGAACAGATCACCGTTTGGCGCGGTCACGATTGCTCGCGGGTTCTCGAGCCCCGTGGCCGCTAGATCGATCTTGAACCCCTCAGGCACCTGTGGCCAGGCGTCCGCCGGACGAGGCACGACCGTGGATTGATTGGTAGCGGATTCCGTGGCATTCGGTTTTGGCAAATCAGACGACTTGATGAGGTGCCGGTTGCCCGGCCGCTCATTTGCCCAATCATTAAATGAGCCCTCGCCACGCAAGACCTTTGCGGAACCTTGCGCGGAGCCGTCGGGGTTTTTCGCCCGCGTGGCCGTCAAGAAAATCATGCCAATTCCCAATGGCGCAATAAGAAGTGCCAGCCGGACCGCGGCCCGAAAGCTGCTTTTCATGCCCCTAACACTCCTTCCCCAAAATGCCGTCGTTCCACGGTTGCAGTAGCAAACCCTTTTCTCTGGCCCGCGTCATCTTAGCAAGCGCGCGGGTCAGTTTCCAGATTGCAACCGGCGCGTTAGTGGCCGAGCATCTTTGCGAAAGCGTCCACACCGGCCTTGGCTACAATTCCATCCTGCGGCGAGGTGCCACCGCTGACGCCGATCGCTCCGATGATCTTGCCATCGGCAATGAGCGGTATGCCCCCTTCCACCAGGACGCCTCCCGGCAGACTCAAGATGGAGTTGCGTCCTCCAGCAACGGCGTCTTCAAGAGCTTTGGTAGGACGCTTGAAGGCCAACGCTGTGTGCGCCTTTCCCCTTGCAATTTCGATACTTGCAAGCTGGGTCTCGTCCATGCGTTCCAGGTAGATCAAGTTGCCGCCATCATCTACGATGGTGATGACCATGGTGAACTTGTTGTTTATTGCCTCGGTTTCAGCCGCCGCAGCAATTTGCTTGGCAACTGCGAGCGTCAGTGTTTTCTTTTCGGCGAGCTGGGCAGACCCGGACCCAGCCACCAGTGCGAGCGCAAGCAAGAGGCTCAACATTCTCCCCAACGTGATTTTCATAGTTCCCTCCGAATGATTGGGTGGGGCAAGCCACCCGCGAGTTCCAAGGCTAAAGTTTCAGGACGCCGCAAGCATACACTAAGTAGCTTATCTTCAGCCGGATATCTGGGGGCCTGACGGAGACAAGAAAGTGGAACTTCGCACCTCGAAAAAAGTAATTGTTACTGTTAGTGGAGAACCTACGTCCAATCCAGTATAGATGCCAGACATAATCGAACCACGGGATATGGAGCTCATGCGGCGTCTCTCGACCGGCGACGAAGGCGCGTTTTTGGAGTTCTACCGCAGACACCAGGGCGGCTTGTACCGGTACGCCGTGCACATGACAGGACGGCCGGAAGCTGCAGCCGACGTCGTGCAGGAGACATTTCTCACATTGATTCGCCAAGCCCGGAAGTTCGATGAAGAAAAAGGAGCCCCGGCCGCATTCTTATACGGCATAGCTCGAAACCATGTAAGGAAATTGCAGGAGAAAGAGAGCCGCTACGTGGCGCTGGGCGGCGCAATGGGCGATGGCGACGGGCCGGGGTGGATTGGGGAACGTGGGAGTCAAAACGGGCATGGCCGCTATCCGGAAAAGCCGGGCGAGCCAGAGACAGTTCTCGATGGACTTGAGCGCGAGGAAACAGTCCGGCGGTTGAGGGATGCTGTGCTGACGCTGCCGGTGCATTACCGAGAACCTGTGACTCTCTGCGACCTGGAAGGTAAGAGCTACGCAGAGGTGTCAACGTTGCTGGCGTGTCCGGTGGGAACGGTGAGGTCGCGCCTGAACCGGGCGCGCTCGATATTGCTTGAAAAACTCCGGCCGAATCGCGTAAAAGCCAAAGCGTTGGGTGCTCGCTCAGGAGGCAGATCATGAGTTGCATGACGTGCAGAGAGTTTGATGAGGTTGTGCACGGATTTGTACGGATGGAACTGCTCGATGTGTCTTTGCGCGAGGCCGCGATCGAGCATGCGGCTCACTGCGGTAAGTGTGCAGAGGGTATGGCCGAAGCAGGTGTGCTTGCGGACGTAACCGAAGCGGCTGCCGGGAGCGTGCGCGAACAGCAAGCGCCGGCTAGTGTGGAGGCCGCACTGCTTTCGGCTTTCCGGAGTCAGCGCCGACGGACGATTCGGTGGCGCACTTTCGAATGGGCGGCCGCAGGAGCGGCTGCCGCGATGCTGGCGATCGTGCTTTGGACTTCATCAGCTCCTTCGAAGGGTCAACCGCCACCGGAGCCGGGGAAAGATGTTTCCTCCCACTCGAAAGAGCCGCTGGATGCAAGCGGGCCTGAGTCCACACAACCGGACGAAGCCGTCCTAGGTGCGGAACAAGAGGGTTCGAACGCGGCTACTGGCGGAACGTATTCGATGGCGGACTTTGTGCCCGTGCCATTTACCGACGGGATCGGCCCCGAGGATCCGGGCATGGTAGTTCGCGTTCAATTGACGCGCGCCTCGCTGGCAGAATTGGGCTACCCGGTGGACGAACTGTACTCATCGGATTGGATTCGCGCGGATGTGCTCGTCGGTCAGGACGGTTGGCCGCGTGGGGTGCGACTGGTGCAATAGGGGCAAGCCGGCCATTTTGTTTGCTGCATTATTCGAACGCATTTGTTTCAAGGAGGCAACAACAGTGAGTCACAGACTGATTCGTGCGGGGATGATCGCCGTGCTGATGGTTGGAACAGCCGCAGTGGTATGCGCGCAGGCTCCGGGGCCACCGCCTCCGCCACGCGGCGGATTCGGGAGGCCAGGACCCGGCGGGCCCGGCGATGGGATGTTTGCGTTCGAAGGCATGGTCGGCAATATTGGGGGGAAGGCGGTTACGGGATCTCCGTTTTCGGCGGTGGTGACATCCGAACATGTCCAGAAGCTTGCGGACGGCAACACGATTGACAACAAGACGACGAGCAATATCACTCGAGACAGCTCGGGCCGCACACGGCGCGACATCACTCTCCCGTCCATTGGTCCCCTGGCGACATCCGGAGAACCGCAAAAGATGGTCTCGATTACGGACCCCGTGGCGCAAACACATTACTTCTTGAATGTGACGAAGAAGACTTACCAGCAGTTTTCAAGCCGGCCCCGGGGCAATTTCCCTCCCCGGATGGGCAACCGTCTGACGCCGCCATCGGGTGAATCGGGGCAGCCAACGACAGAATCGCTCGGAGTGAGGACATTCGAAGGAGTGACGGCTGAGGGCACTCGGGTAACGCGGACCATTCCCGCCGGGGCAGCGGGTAATGCGAATCCCATCGTCATCACGACTGAGAGGTGGTATTCGCCGGACCTCCAACTGACGGTCCTTGAGACGCGCACGGATCCGAGATTCGGCACATCCACTTTTCAACTGACCAACATTGTCCGTAACGAACCCGACCCGACGATGTTTGCGGTTCCATCGGACTACACCCTGCAGAAGGGCAGAGGCTTCGGCCGCGGACCGCGAGGCGCGGGAAAGCAGCCTCCTCCTCCGCCACCACCGCAGGATTGATTCACTGCGCCCGGATTTCCCACAGGCATTGAGGGCAGACAAAGGGGCACGCCGAACCCGGCGTGCCCCTACTTGCATCATAGGGGGGCGAACCGGGGCAAGAAACGATTAACATAAGCCATGACAGTGATTTGACAGCACCCGGCAGCCCGCTTACTATCAACATTCACGCTTCAAGTCCGGAGGGCGCTTGCGTCGGCAGGCCGTCTTTCGTTTCTTTAGGATCATCCGGCAAACGCAACATATTCTGGCGGGCTCCAAGTAGAGCCCGCACCCAATTCCGGCGGGCTCCACGCTTCACTTGAAGCGTTCAGCGTAAAAGTAGAGCCCGCACCCAAAAAGGGCGAATGAGCACTCCCCGAGCCAAGCCGAAGTACTATCTGACGACGCCGCTGTATTACACCAATGGTCTGCCGCATATCGGGCACACGTATTCGACCATCGTGGCCGATGTGATTCGCCGGTATAAGCGCATGCGGGGATTTGACGTCTTCATGACGACCGGGGCCGACGAGCACGGCGTCAACGTGGAACGCTCGGCGAAGAAGGCGGGGAAGACGCCGCAGGAGTATTCAACGGCCATCGCCGCGCAGTGGCGGCAACTCTGGGACGATTTGGGAATCGCGGGGGACGAATTCATCCGGACGACGGATGAGAGGCACCACCGGACTGTTCAGTGGCTGTTCAAGCGCTGCCGTGAAAACGGGTACATCGAAAAAGGGCACTATACCGGGCAGTATTGCGTGCACGACAATGCTTACGTAATGGACGCAGGCCCCGGCGATCCGTGTCCGGATTGCGGCCGCCCGACGGAAAGGGTCACCGAGGAAAACTACTTTTTCAAGCTCTCCGGATTCCAACAGAAGCTTCTTGATTTTTACGCTGCCAACCCGGACTTCATCCGTCCCGAAAGCAGGCGCAACGAAGTTTTGAGTTTTGTGCAGGGAGGACTGAGGAATCTCTCGATTACGCGCACGACCATTCGCTGGGGCATTCCGGTGCCGGGCGAAGCGCCACATGTGTTCTACGTGTGGTTTGACGCGCTGATCGGGTACCTGAGCGCCGTGGGTGGACCGGAATTCGACGAGCGCGGCCTCTGGCCCGCGGATTTGCACCTGGTCGGGAAGGAAATCATCCGTTTCCATGCTGTCTACTGGCCGGCATTTCTGATGGCGGCAGATTTGCCGCTTCCCAGGCAGATCTGGGCGCACGGCTGGCTGCTGTTCGACAGCGAGAAGATGAGCAAATCACGCGGGAACGTGGTGCGGCCGCGCCCCATCGTCAGCGTGCTGGGCATCGAGCCGTTGCGATACTACCTGCTCCGCGAAATTGTGTTCGGGCAAGACGGCAGCTTCTCCTACGACGCGTTGGTAAGCCGCTACAACAGCGATTTGGCGAACGGGCTCGGGAATCTTGCCAGCCGCACACTGACGATGATCGACCGGTACTTCGGGGGCGAGATCCCGAAGCCAGCGGCGCGCGACGCTGAAGGAAATGAGCCCGGTTCAGCAGATTTTGCCAGCGAGGCGCTGACAAATATCTGCCAGTTGTATGACCGGTTCAGTTTTTCCTTGGCGCTCGAAGGGATCTGGGAACAAGTGTCCGCGATCGACAAGTATCTGACGGTCGAGAAGCCCTGGACGCTGGCCGAGCAGCCGGAGAATCGCGAGCGGCTGGCGAAGGTGCTCTACACCGCGGCGGAAGGCCTGCGAATTGTTACGGCGCTGGCGTATCCCGTGCTTCCGCAATCGACGGAGAAAATCTGGCGCCAATTGGGGCAGACCGTGCCGCTGGGGAACATCCAGCTGGACCAACTTTCCTGGGGACAGCTCAAGCCCGGGACAAAGACCGGCAAACCCGAAGCAATTTTCCCGCGCGTTGAAAAATCTGAAGCGATCGAAAGGATTGAAACCATGGAGCAGGAACAGAACAAGGCTGCGGAAGCTCCGGTTACATCACCGGCCCCCACCCCGGCAGGAGCGGGTGCAGCCGCAGCGCCGGGACCGGCTGCGCCGGCAAAAATTGGAATCGAGGATTTTGCAAAGGTCGAGATGCGCGTGGGGCTGGTTAAATCCGCCGAACGCGTGGCCGGCGCCGACAAATTGCTACAGCTTCAAGTCGACATCGGCGACGAGGTCCGGCAGATCGTTGCAGGGATCGCGCTGTCATATAAGCCGGAGGATCTGGTCGGCCGCAAGGTTGTGGTGGTGACGAATCTCCAGCCGCGCAAGCTGCGCGGAGTGGAATCAAACGGCATGATTGTGGCGGCCTCCGCTGGACCGGAAGGCTCCCCTGTGCTCGCGGGATTTCTGGAAGATGTGCCCGTGGGAGCGCGGCTCAAGTAGTTAATGCGGGCTTCGGGGGCTAAAAGAGTCTGTGCCGCAACTCATGCGCCAAGCGCTTTTGTAGCGCCTTCAGGCCGGCACTGTAGATTCAAGCACCAGCCCGCCTGAAGGCGGGCGCTACAGAGAGCAAAACCGGGCTGCCACACAGGTTCTAAAGCCCCGCTGAAGTAAAGTGATTGTTGTCCCGGCTGAAGCCCGGACTTCCTGAAGGCGATACCGCAATACCCTGGGAACCCGATGGACCTGGTCGATTCACATGCGCACGTGGATGTCTCCGACTTTGATGCCGACCGCGATGCGATGCTCGCGCGTGCGCAGTCGGCCGGCGTCGGGACCATGCTCGCGATCGGGAACGGGCCTGAGCTCGAAAAGCTCGGGGCGGCGGTTCCTTACGCCGAGCAGCATGACTGGATCTATGCCTCGGTGGGGATCCATCCGCATGAAGCGAAGCACGCGACCGATGCGCATTACGCCGAACTCGACCGGCTGGTGCGGCATCCGCGCGTCATCGCATGGGGTGAAATCGGACTCGACTATCATTACGATCATTCGCCCCGGGACGTACAAGCTCGCGTCTTTCGCCGGCAGCTTGAACAGGCGCGTGTTGCGAAGAATCCCGTCGTCATCCACTGCCGGGAAGCATGGCCGGACTGCCTCAGAATACTGGACGAGAACTGGCGGAGTTCGGCGCTGGGCGGAATTTTCCATTGTTTTGCGGGAACGATGGAGGAAGCGCGCCGCGGAATGGAAATGGGGTTTCTCGTGTCATTTGCGGGGAATGTGACCTATCCGAAGGCGCAGAACTTACGCGATGTGGCCCGGCAGATTCCGCTCGATCGTTTGCTGGTCGAGACCGATTCGCCGTTTCTGGCTCCCCAGCCGCATCGAGGGAAGCGAAACGAGCCTGCTTACGTGGCGGAAGTAGCGCGAACCATCGCGAATGTGAGAGACTTGGCAGCCGACGAGGTTGCCAGGGCAACGGCGGAGAATTTTCGCAGGTTTTTCGGCCTTGCCCATCCCATCGGGCATAACATGAAAGTTCCGGGAGGAGCGCCATCTCACTTCTGACGGCCAAGGAAATATTTGATCTGGTTCGCGAGGACCTGATCAAAGTCGAGCAGGAAATTACGCTCCAGAACGGTTCGGCCATCGAGCCGGTGGCGGAGATTTCCGGTTACCTGCTGGCCGGAGGCGGCAAGCGCCTGCGGCCCGCGCTGCTGCTTTTATCCGCGGGCTACGCGGGGTACCGTGGGGACAGCGCCGTGCGGTTGGGAGCCGTCGTCGAGTTGATTCACAGCGCGACGCTGATCCACGATGACGTCATCGATGGCGCGAACACGCGCCGCGGCCGCCCATCCTCGAATTCGCGATGGGGCAATCACCGAAGCGTGCTGGCCGGCGACTGGCTGTACATGCAGTCGTTTCAAATGGCGCTCGCCGAACGCAACTTCAAGATCCTCGATGTCCTGATTGAGCTCACGCAGAACATGGTGGAAGGCGAACTGGTCCAGTTAACCAAGCTCGGGCGGATGGATTTGACCGAACAAGATGCCGTCGAGCTGGCGGCGCGCAAGACGGCCTGTTTGTTTGCAGGGTGCGCACGGCTGGGCGCCGTCCTCGGGAACCTGGACGATGCGGGCGAGCAGGCTATGGCCGACTATGGACATTTCGCGGGACTCGCTTTTCAGCTTGTAGATGACCTGTTGGATTTCACGGCGTCTCCCGAGCAACTGGGCAAACCTGTGTTGAGCGACCTGAAGGAAGGCAAGGTCACGCTGCCGCTGATCTATGCGCTGGAGAGCGCGGGGACAGAAGGGCAGCGGCTGGTTCAGACCGTTCTGGAGGAAAAGGGATTCGAAAGCGTCCGGCCGGAGGAGATCACGGCGCTGGTGCAAGAGTCAGGGTCTCTGGACCGAACGCGAAACGCCGCGCACGACTTCGCCCGGCGCGCCAAGGCCTGCCTGAACGGAAACGCGAAATCGGATTTCGGGCGCGCGCTGCTGACTGTCCCGGATTTCATCCTCGACCGGGACAATTAACCCAGGTCCATCGATATTCCGGCGGGCTCCAAGTAGAGCCCGCACCCGATCAGGTTTTCCCATGCTGCCGTTCAAGCTCGTTTATCATCCTCGCTACGATTTAGATCTCGGACCACACGTTTTCCCATCACAAAAATTCAAGATGGTTCACGATGCGCTCCTGGAGGAAGGGGTGGCCGACGAAAACGATTTCCTCGAGCCCGAGCCCGCTGCCGACGAGGACGTTCTGCGCGTGCACACCCCGGCGTGGGTTCGGAAGCTACAGACCGATTCCCTCACGTTGAGCGAGCGGATGAAACTCGAGATTCCGGTCTCGGACTCAACGGTGAAGGCCTTCTGGCTGGCGGCGGGTGGATCGATCCTCGCGGGGCGCCGTGCTCTTCAGGATGGATTTGCCGCGAACCTGAGTGGAGGATTCCATCATGCGTATCCCGGGCATGGCGAAGGGTTTTGCATGCTTCATGACGTCGCCATCGCGATCCGGACTCTCCAGGCCGGAGGGGCTATCCGCATGGCGATGGTTGTGGACACGGATGTGCATCATGGCAATGGCACGGCAGCGATCTTCGCGAACGACGCGACTGTTTTCACACTTTCCATCCATCAGGAAAACAATTACCCCATGCCGAAGCCTCCGTCGGACGAGGACATAGGCCTCGAAGATGGCACGCGAGACGCAGAATATCTGGACGCGCTGGATGAGGGCCTAATCCATTCCCTCAACAAGATGACTCCGGACTTGATCTTCTACGTGGGCGGGGCGGATCCATATCGCGAAGACCAACTAGGCGGGCTGGCCTTGACGATGGAAGGGCTGCAGAAACGCGATCGGATGGTGTTCGAACGCGCACGCCAGCGCGGGATTCCCGTTGCGTCCACCATGGCAGGCGGCTACGCCAGGCGCGTGGCGGACACGGTTCGAATTCACGTCAACACGATTATCGCCGCCCGGGATGTGGCGTTGCAGGAGTCCTCAGCCGACAAGAAGTGAGGTCAACTCCCCCGGAAAGTTCTGGGACATCTAAGATTTTCTGGTCAATCCAAAGACTGCGGAGAAACGAATTATTTATTGCCTTGGGCCGCTCGCCGCTTTTGTGATTGCGCCCGAAAGAGCTTCGACGAAGTTGTCAGGTGCGAACCCCTGCGCGCGGTACGCGATTTTTCCGGCGCGGTCAACGACGATGATCGTCGGAATCGATTCGATCCGGAAGATGCTGTCGAGGCCATCCGCAAAGACCAAAGTTCCTTCGACTTTCTGCGCCTGGAGGAAAGGACCGACAAGGCCTTCTTCTTCGTCGGCGTTCACCGCCAGGAAGACGACATCGTCGCGCCCCGTGAATTTCTTGCGGACATCGGCCAACATGGATTCCGTGGTCCGGCAATAGGAACACCACGTGGTCCAGAAGTTGAGGATGACGGTTTTGCCTCGCGCATCGGGAAGTTTCATTGCCGGACTTCCATCCACGCGGCGTAAGCTGAATTGGAACGGGTCCGTCAGACCCTTGTTATAGGCGACAGTCTCTGGTTTGTCCGCCTTGGCCAAGGCTCTCGCTTTGTCATAGGACGTGAGCAAAATGTCGCCCAAGCCCGTGTTGGAGTCGTGCGTGAGCCTCCAGAGGTTCCCCATCTTGAGGCGCAGTGAATCGCGGCTCACTGTATTTTCATCTTGGTCTTGTCCGGCCAGCAGGAAGGCCACTGCGTATTGCCGAACCGCTTCGTCCGCGTGCCTTTGCTCTTCGGCGATTTCCCCAAGGTTCAGAGCCGCTTCGGCGGTGGGCAAAAGGCGAAAACCCTCACTCAGATCTTTCACGGCCTCATCGTTCTTGTGCAGGTGTCTTTGAATCCGTCCGCGCAACACGTAGAGATTCATGGTGAACTTGTTGCGGCCTGCCTGCCAATCTTCAAGTGTCATTTGCGGAGAACGTGATTCCGGGTCGGCCTTCGCCACAAGCTCGATCAGGTGCGTGTCGTAACCAATCGCACGGACCTGACTTGCGTCGTCCGGCATTTTCTCAAGCAGCGTGGCGGCCAGGAATAGCGTCTGGCTATCTCCCGGCTGAATGGCAATGATCTGCTCGGCGTATTCGAGCGCTCGCCTCTGGTTCTGAAGTTGCATTTCGGATTCGAGCAGGGCGCGGTAGATCGCCGCGCGGCGCGGGGAATCGGGATAACGGACGAGGTAGCCCTCGAGATTACGGATCAGCGCGGCGTTATCGTTGCCCGCTTGTTGCACTGCCACCTGCAGTTCAGCGTCCGGATTAGGAGTTGTGTCCTGGGGCTCGGCAGGCTCGGGCGCGCTCTTCGGTTTGGGCGAGGCTTGCGCCGCCGCGGCCGGTTTCTTCTGCCGTGCGGGAGGGGATTTTGCCGGCGGGACAGTTTGGGAAGATGGAGACTGCTGCTGGGCGAGCGCCGCTCCAGAAATGGTCAGCGCCAAAAAACACAAAAGAATGCGCGTTTGGCTATGCATAAACCGGGATTGTAACTCGAAATGCGATTTCATTCTGGAAAATGAATCCATCCTTATGAGTGTTCCTACAACGATTCCGCTAGATAGCCTTACCGCGTAGAGAGTCTGTCGTTGGCGACACTATTTGAAATCCAACAAAACATCTACCGTGTGCCGATCGGGATTAGGCCGCAGCCAGTGGCCGGACTGGTCGTAATGAACGGGCATTTCGCCGAAAATTTCCGGCCTTGGCCCGGCCAGCACCTTGAGCAGTTTCTCGAAATAGCCGTTGTCAAAAATCTGGCCCGGTGCGAGCTGCCATGCGTGTCGCAATTGTTTTTCCGCATCAAGCGACAGACCGGTAACGATCATTTCACCCATGCGGTATTGGGGCCCTTCCGCGATGTTGACGCGGTACGAAACGCGATGGGCGGTATCGTCAAAGTCCTGCTGTGCGTCAAGCTTTACGTCCAGATATCCGTGGTTCCCGTATTCCGATTCAATAGTTCGCCACAACGCTTCAATCTTCACCCCATCGGCTACTTCACCTGTTTTCATTCCAACCAGTTCATCCAGGTTGGCGGAAGGGACTGCGGTGTTGCCCTTCCATGAGGCGCCGTTCCACGAGTACACCGAGCCGGGCGTGACAGGAATGAATACTTCGATGCTTGATTCTCCGGGATTGTCGGAATTTCCCGTCATGTGGGGTTGCGGAGGGCCGATCTTCGCGCGGAGATAGCCCTTCGAGTCATACAGAGGGCGCACTTGCTCGTTTTCAAAAACTTCAATGACGAAGCGCGAATACGGCTGACCTTTGATGTCGGAAACACGGTCTTTGAGCCGTTCGGAATCGGATGCGAGAGGATCGCTAATTTTTACCGATTGGATCCTGAGCGCGGGATCTTCAATTCGGAACTGCATGATCATGCCGTCGCCGACGGGTTGCGCGACAAGCTGATGGGTTAAATTCCCCTTGATGTGGCGGGAAGACAGCAGCTTATCGAGCGCATTGGTTATTTCATCGACCATGACCCCACTCTCAGGGGCATCGCCCGCAAACAGGCCTACCTCCTGACGAATGGCCGCGGCAAGTTCATCGTCCGTGAACCACGGAAAATTATCGAACGAGAGCGGGACCGTGTGGGCTTCCTGAACCTGGAATTCAAGGGAGATCGTGTCTGCTTTGGATGAGAAGTGATAGTTGACCGTCGAAAAGAGGCCGAGCGAGGCGAGACGGTCCGCGGCCCCTTGAATCTGCTCCGCGCTGACGACATCGCCGATCTTGAGGCCGCTCGCCGAAGTGATCTGCTCGGCGGAGAACTTGAGCGTTCCCGTGACGGCGATTCCGGCGATCTTGGACGTCTTCGGCGCAGTCTGTCCCTGCGGCTGTGCATGCATCCTTGGCGGCGCAAACAGAATCAGGGCAGCGGCGAAGAATTGGAGTAACCGGCGTCTCACGGCAGACATATTCTACGCGAGGACCGCACAATTGGTGAAGGGAAGTGAAAGCCGGCTAATGGGGCAGTTTCCGATCTGGCGAGTTATCTGGACGAAGTTATCGGCAGGGACGGCCAGGTCTGCGAGTCAATCCAGTCGCGGAGCTTAGGGCTTAAATTCAATTAGGATATTGCGAATAGGAATCTTACCCACGTCCTTGGAGACGTGAACCACCGCTTCCCGGAAGGTCACGACATCCGGAACTAAATCCCTGATTTCCGATTTCCCATCTGTCCACTGCTGCACTTGCGTTTTATTAAGGAAAATAGCCAAGCGTTGGTTGTGACTGTGACGCGAACTGGTCTCGCCGGGTTCCATTTTCTCCTCAAAGACGGTGAATTGTTTGCCGTCATACAGAACCTTGTTACCTGGTGGTGGAGGCGTCTCGGCGCTTGGGGCGATCACTTTGGGATGCGCAGGCTTGATGACCACTTCGAGGTAATCTCCACTTTTGGGGGGAGAGTAGCGTTCGCCTGTCTTGAATACTTTAATGTCACCTCGCTCCATCTTTTGACCACTCACCTCTACAGAGCCGAGCGCGACCACAACCCGCTCTCCGCAGGAAGCCGTACCCGTCGCGCACGGCGCATTGTTCCTGAACACCTGAACGAAATCATTTTCCAGCAGGGGGCTTGCCTGAAGGGTCTGCAAAAAAAGCAGCGCTGCAAGTATCATTTGCATGTTCTTGCGCCTCTAAGCATGAACTATAGGAAATGTCACCGTAGTTTACAGCATTGTGCCATTGCGTACGTAAATTTGTATAAGACGGAAGGCGAAGATTAGCACGTTAGTCGTGGCAACGACGATGCTGCATTGCCGCAGTTCCGGTCTGGTTTCAACTGTGACTTCACATTCCGAGGCTGGTGCATCCACCGACGACCGGGGGGGCTTTCAGACCCGCTGCCAGCGCAAATCGGGAACTTAGAGTGATGGTCGCCTGGGAATCGCTGAACTACTCCACGGTTACGGACTTCGCGAGGTTACGCGGTTGGTCTACATCGCAGCCGCGGCGCACGGCGATGTGATACGCGAGCAACTGCAAGGGTATGACCTCGAGCAGCGGCGCGAGCAAATCGATGGTGGGCGGCAGGACTATAACGTGATCGGAAGCCTCGCGCGCCAGCTGATCGCCTTCGGTGACAACAGAAATGACGATGCCGTCGCGCGCCTTGACTTCCTTTATGTTCGAAACACTCTTCTCATACCGCGTCATGGATTCGCGGTCGTTCTCATCCCGCGTAGCAAGCATGACGACGGGAAGATTCTCATCGATCAGAGCGTTGGGCCCGTGCTTCATCTCGCCGGCCGGATATCCCTCGGCATGGATATAGGAAATCTCCTTCAGTTTCAAGGCGCCTTCGAGAGCGATGGGGAAATGAATGCCGCGTCCGAGGTACAGGAAATTGGTATGGCGGAAGAACTGCCGTGCGAGGCCTTCGTAGATCCCGGCCTCATCGCCATGAAGAACCGTTTCCATCTTGTGCGGAATGCGCATGAATTCCTGCAGGAGACGCTTCGCGTGATCGTCGGTGAGCGTGCCGCGCACCTGCCCCAGATACATCGCTGTCAGCATGAGAGCCGTCAACTGCCCGGTGAATGCCTTGGTGGACGCGACGCCGATCTCTGGGCCGGCATGCGTCAGAATCGTTCCCGCCGCTTCTCGCGTGATCATCGAGCCGAACACATTGCAAATGGCGAGCGTTTTCGAACCCTTCTGCTTGGCCTCGCGCTGCGCCGCGAGGGTGTCCGCGGTTTCACCGGACTGGCTGATACAAATCGTCAGTGTTTTCGAATCGATGATCGGGTCGCGATAACGGAATTCGCTGCCGTAGTCCACCTCGACGGGAACTTTAGCGAGGCGCTCGATCATGAACTTGCCAGCTTGGCCGGCGTGCCAGCTCGTGCCGCAGGCAACAATCTTGATATTGGTGAAATTTCGGAATTCCTGCTCGGAGATGTCCATCTTGTCGAGGAAGACCTTGGCTGAATCAAGCGCCATGCTGCCGAGAAGGGTGTCGCGAACGGCGCGGGGCTGTTCAAATATCTCCTTCTGCATGAAGTGCTTGAAGCCGCCCTTTTCCGCCATGATCGGGTCCCAGGAGATATGCTGCACGGCCCGTTCCATGGTGTGGCCATCGAGGTCCATGACGCGCACTCCCTGCGGAGTCAGCACGGCGATGTCGCCGTCGGCCAGAAAGAACATGTCGCGTGTGTGGGCCAGGATCGCTGGAATGTCGCTGGCGACGAAATACTCGCCCTGGCCCAGGCCGATCACGGAAGGCGGGCCGTTGCGCGCGGCAATGATCTTGTTCGGGTCCTGCGCGGAGAGAATGGCCAGGGAATAGACGCCGGTGAGCTGTTTCACCGTTTTCCGCACGGCGTCCTCGAGCGGGCCGCCGTCCTTCATGTGTTTTTCCACCAGGTGGGCGATGATTTCAGTATCTGTTTCCGTGACGAACTTGTGGCCTTCTTTTTCAAGCTGGCGTTTCAGTTCGACGTAATTCTCCACGATTCCGTTGTGGACGACGACGATCTGGCCGGTGCAGTCGCGGTGGGGATGCGCGTTCTCTTCGGTCGGACGTCCGTGCGTGGCCCAGCGCGTGTGGCCAATGCCGTAGAAGCCGTCGATGGGGGATTGCCGGATTACTTCTTCAAGGTTGTGAAGTTTTCCCGGAGCACGGCGGATCTCCACCTTGCCGTTCTGTCCGACAACAGCTACGCCTGCCGAATCATAGCCGCGATATTCCAGCCGCTTCAATCCGTCAAGGATGAGAGGAACGACTTTTTTCGGGCCGATATATCCTACAATTCCACACACTGTTTTCTCTCCAAACGTTCGACCTGGGCGGCAGACAGGGAAGCCAACCTCAAAAAGATTAGCACAATCGAATCGGAGATTCGGCTCGGCAAGCCAGCATGTTTCCTGGAATTAACGATCCGGGGCGAAGGGGGCAGGCGCCTACTCGACGATTTCGTAGCGGAATTCCTCAATCACCGGGTTTGTCAGGACCTCCCGCGCCAAGCGTTCGACCTGCTTTTCGGCGGCCGCCTGTGTGGCGCCATCCAGATCGAGGACGAAAAATTTGCCCTGACGAACGTCGCGAACATTGTTGAAGCCCAACGAAGACAGGGCGTGTTGAATCGCTTGTCCCTGCGGGTCCAAGACCGTACGTTTCGGCATTACCCAGACATGAGCTTTCATCTCGGACATTATACCAAACCGAGGGCAGCCGTGCCGGAGTGAAATTCGTCCAGGAGCGCGGCCTTTTCCGCGACAGGGAGAAACGCATACTGGAAGCTGGCCTCCGCGATACGGACAAGGTCAACGGATTGGAGGCCCATGCGATGTGCATGGAAGTACTCTTTGCTGACCGTAGTTTCAAACATCGCAGGATCGTCACTCGATATCGTGACCGGCAGACCACGGCGAAAGAAGGACAAAAGAGGGTGCTGGTCGTATCCAGACGTTTCGCGCCCGAGCTGGCGAGCGAGGGCTCCGGTCCGGAAATTGCTGGTCGGGCAGACCTCCAGGGGAACGCCTCGGGCGGCCAGAAAATCCATTGTGCGCTCGTCGCGCATCACTCCAATTCCGTGGCCAATGCGCTCCACGCCAAGAATTTCGACGGCTTCGCGAACCGACTCAGGCCCGCCGATTTCTCCCGCGTGGATGAGGCGATGCAGGCCGTGGTTCGCCGCGTACTCATAGACGGAGCGAAATTCGACCGTCGGGAGCGCGAGTTCATCGCCGCCGATGCCGAACGCGACAATGTCGGGCGAGCGCAATTCTGCGGCGACTCTTGCGACTTCCATCGCAGCACTCGCGCCCCACTGCCGCACGGCATCGAAAATCCAGGCGAGGCGCACGCCCGGAACCTGCGATGCAGCTTCCCGTAGAGCGGCAAAGTTGGCTGCCGGGTCTTGCTTTCGCCAAAACATGATGCCAATGGACACCGTCACCTCAGCATACAGGACGTTCTGCCGGCGCATCGATTCAGCGAATCGTCGCGCGATCAAGGCGTAATCTTCGGGCCCGCGAAGGAAGGAGGTCACCCATTTGAATGCCTCGATAAATTGCAGAAAGTTGCCCGGAGCGTAGCGTGCGGCGGCCTCCTCGATGGTAAGCGAGACGCCATGTCGCGCTGCCAGCTCCACGACGGTTGACGGTTCAATCGAGCCCTCCAGATGGACATGCAGCTCGGCCTTCGGCAGGGCTGTGAGGAGATGTTCGAATGAGAGTGTATTCACGGTATCGGCGATTACTGCGGCGGGAGCTGAGGCCGGCCTGCGTTGATCCACGCGGTCATCCAGTAGGAGCCTACATCGGTGGCGGCATCGGTGAGCTGGCGGATCAGAATGGCCCCGGCTAGATTGTAAAACCGGTCGTAAAAGTCATCCGTGTAGTCGGAAAGCCCTTCGCGGGCGCGGTGATCCGCGAGAAGGATGTTTTCAAGCCACGCATGCGCGGACATGCACGCGTCAAAAGCATGATCGGTCGGATCGCGCAGAAACATCGCGTCGTTCGGGCGCATGGGGAAAAATAACGAAAAACGGTCCACCAGACTCGATCCGAACCGGAGATCCACACCGGTCTGGGCGGACAAATGACCGTCGAAGTTTTCCGTCGTATGGAACGGGTCGTGGGCCTGCGCGACGTATGCAGCCAGATAGGCGGCTGACAACCGCGCCTGCTCCCAGTCGTGGTCCCGAAGCGCCGCTGTCAGCTTCTGGCTGTAAACGCCAATCTGCCAGGGTAGAACGCCGGAGCCCTCCAGCCTGGTCTTGGTAAATTTTGTGACAGCGGCTTTGTAGTCGCGCGGCAAAGATTCGAAAGGAAACTTTCCGTAGCGGTCGAGATAAAGGAAGTGATTGCGGCGTTCGGTCAGAGGAGTCTTGTCAAGCCAATCCAGAGGCCCCGTCACGTGGCGGCCCAAAAAATCGCGATTTGCTTCGAAAAACCCGCGGATTTCCGGAGGGAGCGTCTCAACAGCCTTGTTCGCGACGAGGCGTTCGGCATTTGCGCCCCACGCGAGAGCCAGTGAGGGCAAGGCAAAGATGGAAATAGCCGCAGCTACGGCTATGGCGCCGGTGGCCATGCGTCGAGATACGAAGTTTCGGTAACTGCGCATCACCGTTCTGTAACTCCGGGTTGTCCCCGCAGCGTGCTGCGCTTGCGGCTATAGCTGAAGTAAATCATAAGACCGATGGCGAGCCAAACAAAGAAACGAATCCAATTCATAATCGGCAAGCCCGCCATCAGGAGCAGGCAGGTAAGAATCGTCATGATGGGCGCGAGCGGTCCGCCGGGCGCGCGGAAGGCGCGATGCCGGTTGGGCTCGCGGTACCGGAGAATGAGCACGCCAGCAGCGACCAGCGCGAAGGCGAACAACGTGCCGATGTTCGAGAGGTCGGCGAGCGTGCCGATGTCCAGCAGACCTGCAGGTACGCCTACCACGACCCCGGCGACCCACGTGGAAAAATCAGGAGTGCGATAGTTGGTGTGGACCCGGCTGAAAATGCGCGGCAGCAGGCCGTCGCGGGACATCGCAAACCAGACTCGGGCTTGACCCAGTTGGAAGACGAGCAGGGAGGAAACCATTCCCAGCAATGCTCCGAGGAGCACAATCAGGCGGATGGTGCCCAGGTTGAGACGCTTCAGCGTGTTGACGACAGGGGCCGCATCGTCCAATAGTGTCTGCCAGGGAACCAAGCCTGTGAGGACAACAACCACAGCGATATACAGAATCGTGCAGATCACGAGCGTGGCAATAATCCCGATAGGGAGATCCCGCTGGGGATTCTTGGTTTCCTCAGCGGCGGTGGAGACTGAATCAAACCCGATATAAGTGAAAAAAATAATGGAGCCGCCGGTAAGGATGCCGGGCCAGCCGTTCGGTGCGAATGGGTGCCAATTGGCTGGGTGAATGAACCTTGCGCCGAAACCCACAAAAACTACGATGGCGACAATCTTGAGAAGGACCATCACGTTGTTTGTTTCAGCGGATTCGCGAATCCCGCGCACGAGGACCACCGTGAGCAACATGACTATCAGAAACGCCGGCCAGTTGAAGCCAAAGTGCCAGCCGGGCGGATAAAGCTGATTCCCAGAAAAATCGCTGAGACCGCTCGGGAGGTACGCAGGGGAGATCCAACGCGGGCTGGGATGGACGCCGAACCAATCGAGCAGACCGACAACATGCGCCGAGAATCCCACACTCACGGCCATATTGCTGACGGCATATTCGAGAATGAGGTCCCAGCCAATGATCCAGGCGATCAACTCGCCCATTGTGGCGTAAGTGTAAGTGTAGGCGCTGCCCGCGATCGGGATCATAGCGGCGAGTTCGGCGTAACACAGCGCCGCAAAACCGCACACTACCGCCACTAGCGTGAAAGAAATGGCAATCGCAGGCCCCGCGCCAGGCCGCCCGAACGAAGGAGACCGGTAAATCAGATATTCGAGAAGGGGAGCGTTCAGGATAGAAGAAACTTGCAGTTTCTGTCCGGCGATGGCCGTCCCTATGACTGTGAAAATCCCGGAACCGATCACCGCGCCAATTCCGAGCGAAGTGAGGCTCAGCCAGCCAAGCGATTTTTTCAATCGGCGTTCAGGCTCGTCCGCATCGGAGATTAACTGGTCGATGTTCTTGACGCGGAACAGTCCTGAACCCACTCGGCACCATCCCACCGCAACACGGATTGAACAACGTGGAAACTCTACCCTGAGGGGTCTCTCTCCGCAACTCCTGGCATCGCGCTGGGAAAGCAAGTGTGCGCAAAGAAGCTCTCCCCGGAGTCCTGTCCGCGGTCAAGCCCAGCTGAGATTCGCGTATCTCTCCATGAGTTTCTTGGTCCCGTGATCGGAGAAACGAACGGTAAACTTGCGGTCCTCACCATCGCCCTCGACGCCGATGATGGTCCCGGAGCCGTAGGTAGCGTGGCGCACGCGTTGCCCGATAAGTGGATTTGCTGCACTGCTCCCGAGGCGGCGTGGCGCGGACGAGCGCGTTCTGCCGGGCGTGTCGCTGGCAGCGCGGATGGGAGTTGCTGTGCGACGCACCCGGCGGCCGAATTCTTCCTCCGAGTAGGAGTACTCGGGATCGGGCTCGTAGCGCCGTGTTTCGCCCGCATCGGCGAGGGAGCCCTCCGCGGTGTCGATGAGTTCGCCCGGGATCTCCTGGAGAAAACGAGACGGCATCGAGCCGGTGAGACGTTCGGAGCCATAAACGCGGCGATAGACGGCGCGCGTGAGCGTCAGCGTTTCCTTTGCGCGCGTCATGCCAACGTAGCAGAGGCGGCGCTCTTCTTCGAGCTCTTCGGGATCGTTCTGCGACCGGCTGTGCGGGAAGACTCCTTCCTCCATGCCGGTCAGAAATATGTGGTCGAACTCGAGCCCCTTGGCGCTGTGCAGCGTCATCAGTGTGATCAACGCGTGTTCATCATAGTTATCCGCGTCACTGACCAAAGCGGCGTGGTCGAGGAAATCCGTCAGCGTTTCGCCACGCTCAGCGCCTTCGGCCATGGCGTTGACGAGCTCGCGCAGGTTGTCGGCGCGCGCGGTATCTTCGCTCGAATCCCGGTTCATGAGCATGTCGAGATAGCCGCTGTGGACGAGAATGGACTGCAGGAAATCCGCAGGCGGCAAGGAAGAAACCTCGGTGTGAAGGCTCTCGATCAATGTCCGGAAATCTTTGAGCGGAGCAATGGCGCGGCCGGAAGACGCAGGCGCAAGCATTTTTCCCATAGCCACCCACAACGACGTGTCGTGCTCCCGGGCCAGCGCGGAAAGCGAGTCCACGGTGGTCTTGCCGAATCCACGCGGCGGTTTGTTGATTACGCGCAGGAGGGCAATAGGGTCGTCTGGGAAAATCGCTAGGCGCGCATAGGCGAGAGCATCTCTGATTTCCTCGCGCTGGTAAAACGAAAAGCCGCCAAGCATCCGGTAACGCATGCCACGCGCGCGAAGCGCTTCCTCAAAGGCGCGCGACTGCGCGTTCGTGCGGTACAAGACAGCGACGTGCACGGCGGGGTCGTCGCCATGCAGGATACGGATGCGGTCGGCGGCGTATTCGGCTTCGGCCTTGGAGTCGCGCGCTTCAAAGAATCCCAGATTGCTGCCGGAGGAACGCGTGGCCTTCAAACTCTTTCCAAGACGCCGCCTGTTGTTCGCGACGACTCCTGCGGCGGCGTCGAGAATGTTTTGAGTCGAGCGGTAATTCTGCTCGAGCCGCACGACGCGAGCTCCGGGATAATCCTCGTCGAAGCGGAGAATGTTGCCGACGACTGCGCCGCGCCAGCGGTAGATGGATTGATCCTCGTCGCCGACGACGCAGAGGTTGCGCGACTCGCCAGCCAGCAAGCGCAGAAGGTCATATTGCACGCGATTGGTGTCCTGATACTCGTCGACGTGGATGTAACGGAAGCGGCTCTGCCAGGTGGAGCGCGCCTCGGGAAATTCCTTGAGGACCTGCACGGCACGAAGCAGCAGGTCATCAAAATCGAGAGCGCCGGCCTTGCGGAGAATTTTCTCGTACGCGTCATACACCTTGGAGGCTGTGATGCCCAATGCATCGTTATGCTTCGCGGCGTCGCTTGCGACCTGCGAAGGAGTCATCCCGTGGTTTTTCGCAATGCTGATCCGCTCCAGCAGTCCGCGCACGCGCTCTCCCGGATCCTTGATGTTGAGCTGCTCCAACGCGAGCTTCACGACGGCATTCTGGTCGTCCGCATCATAAATCTTGAAATCCCGTGGCAGACCGAGGCGAGTCGCCTCACGGCGCAACATCCAGGCGCAAAAGGAATGGAACGTGCCGATCCAGGGATCATCAAAGGCAAGCCCCTTCCGGACCAAAAGGTCGCGGACGCGCTCCTTCATCTGTCCGGCGGCCTTGTTCGTGAATGTAACGGCGAGAATCGCGCTGCCCGGGACGCCCTGCTCAATGAGGTAAGCGATGCGATACGTAATGGCGCGCGTCTTGCCCGTCCCTGCGCCGGCGAGAATCAGCACGGGACCTTCAATCGCTGTTGCCGCTTCGCGCTGCCCGGAATTCAGTTCGTCAAGGAGAGTCATGATGGAGAGTGGGCCCGTTAGAGGAGAGCATTCTATCCGACGCCGGACGGTTCGGCAAATTTCCATCTGCAAATTGCGTCAGTTCGCGGGCACAATGCTGAGGTCGATCTCAAAAAAGAAAAGCGCCTTTTTGTCCGTCATAAAGGATAGGTCCGGGATGTAGACGCGGGAGTGGCGAATCGCATCGAACTGGTGGTCCATATCAAAAAAAAGAAAACCGTGCGTGGTCGCGTGTGGCGGCAGAACCTCCGTGGAGAGCACAACGGATCGAAGCGTGGAGGCCATCTCGTTCCAGGACTTGCCTCTGCCGGAGTTTGACGGGGAGCCCGGGAAGGGGAACGGCCGCCGCGTAGCGGGCGGATTGGCCCTGGCCTTAAGCAGCGCGCGATCGGCAACCTCTTCAGGAGAGAGGGGCTCCAATCGCTGGCGCTCCTCACCCGGAGTTGAAATCACGAGGCGAATCGTGTCGAGATTGAGGCGTATCGGTGAGTCGTTGTCATTGCGAAAATAAACGTTGATCGCGGCAATACCGGCCTCGTATGGCGACGTCTTGCCAAATAGCCCCTTATCGTAACGATCCGCGGAAAGATAAGGGTCGACGACAATGGTGAGATTCTGGTGTACGTCACGCGTGCGCAGCGTCAAAGGATCTACCTGAGCGGTTTGCGCGAATGCGCCGAAGGGCCAGAGCAGGGTCAAGACGAGAATTCGGTATAGCATCGCTTTTCTATGATGCACGTTCGAGGCGGCAGGTTCCCCGACAATAAGTATCACCGGGGTCCCGCTGCCACTATAATATCCGGTTTGCTGGTGCGAGTGCGACGTTTCCATTTTTTGCGGCACAGGAGACGGCCTGCCAAGGACTCGTTGGAATGTATGCGCTTTACAGTTTGCTGACGGCCGCGGGCATGGTCCTGCTCTCACCGTACTTTCTCATCCGAGGCTTGATCGGCGGCAAGTACCTTGGCCATGTCCGCGAACGCCTCGGATGGAGTTTCCCGCCGGAGTTGCGATTGGGCCGGCGCGAAGATCGGAGCGAAGGAACGATCTGGATCCACGCGGTTTCTGTTGGCGAGGTGCTGGCTGCACAGCCGCTTGCGAAGCAACTCAAGGAGCGGTATCGGGACCGACGCCTGATTGTTTCCACAACCACGGCAACCGGACAGAAGCTCGCGCGCGAGCGGATGCAATTCGCTGATGCGATCTTTTACTTTCCCCTGGACTGGCAGGGGCCGGTGAGGCGTGCCCTGAAAACAGTGCGGCCGGCGACAGTGATCATCGTCGAAACAGAAATCTGGCCCAATTTCTTGCGTGAATGCAGGCGGGCGGGTGTACCCGTGATTTTTGTCAATGGCAGGCTGTCGGAGCGGTCGTTTCGTGGTTTCTGCCGCACGATTTCCATTTCCGGTGGCGCGCTGCGGGGTTTTCTGAAACGCATCTTGAACGATGCGACGCTGTTCCTGATGCAAGGTGAGCAGGATGCTTCGCGTCTGCTCGAGCTCGGCGCGGATGCGGCGCGAGTCGTTGTTGCAGGCAATCTGAAATACGATCTAGGAGACCCTCCGGAAAGTCCGCTGTCGAACTGGCTCGCAGAGGAGCTCGCCCGGAATCGTCGTCACCCGGTGTTAATTGCCGGAAGTGTGATGGCCGGTGAAGAAATGCACGTCTTGCAGGCATTTGCCGAAGTCGAGCGGCAATTCCCACGTGCGCTGTTGATCCTCGCGCCACGCAAGCCGGACCGGTTTGAGGCAGCGGCACGGATCGTCGGGGATTCTCATCGAAAACTTGTGCGCCGCAGCAAGATCACGCTCAACGGGGCAGCAAGCACGGGGCTGTCGGAGCCCGGCAGCGTGTTGTTGCTCGACAGTCTGGGCGAGCTGGCCAGTATCTATCGTCTCGCCGACGTAGTTTTTGTGGGCGGGTCGCTTGTCCCCAACGGCGGCCATAATATCCTTGAGCCGGCTGCGTTCAGTAAAGTCCCGGTCTACGGCCCTTCCATGGATAATTTCCGTGAAATGGCGGCGAAGTTTCTCAATGCCAATGCGGCCGTACAGGTGAACAGCTCGGAAGCGCTGGGAGCAGCCTGGATTGGTTTGCTTAAGAATGATGTGCGCACGGTGCGGATGGGAGCTGCCGCTCGGGACTTGGTGGACCGAAATCGCGGCGCAACCGCGCGTGTTCTGGCACGCATTGCGCAAATTGTGGACAGCCATCGGAGCTCCGCTTGAAGATTGCATCCGGATCACGCCGGCTGCTGTGGCCTCTGTCTGTGTTGTACTCCATGGGGGCTCGCGCGCGGGTGTGGTGCTACGCGCGCGGGATCTTCCGAGCAAGAAGGTTGCCGGGAACGGTCATCAGCATAGGAAACCTCACTGTCGGCGGCACGGGCAAAACGCCGATGGTTCTGTGGATTGCGGAGCGGCTTGCAGGGGAAGGAAAACGCACGGCGATTCTGACGCGCGGATACCGTGGGACCGTGGATGCAGGCACGCACGGCGAGCCGCAAAGCGATGAAGTTGCGCTGCTGCGCGAACGCCTTTCCGGAAAAGTACAAATTGGCGTGGGGGCCGATCGATACGAGAAGGGCCAGGTTCTCGCGCGGCATGGAACCGAGTGGTTTGTCCTTGATGACGGTTTCCAGCACTTGCGATTGGAGCGCGACGCAGACGTTGTGCTCATTGATGCCACCGATCCATTCGGCGGGGGAGCAACCTTACCCGCCGGGCGCCTGCGAGAACCGATTTCTGCACTCCGGCGCGCCGGCGTGGTGGTGATTACGCGAAGCGTACAGGCGCCGGCGCCTGCGATCGAAGCCATGATCCGGCGTTACACGAAGAGCCCTGTCTTCTACGCCACAACGAAACTCGAAAACGTGCTTCGTGTTCCTCAACTTGCGGTGGCCCTGCCCCAACAGGATTGGCCGTGTGCCCGCTTCATGGCTTTCTGCGGAATAGGAAATCCGCCCGCCTTTTTCGAGGACCTTCAAAGGTGGGGATTCCATGTGGTGGGAGAGCGCAGCTTTGCCGATCATCATGTCTATGCCGCACAAGAAGTGGCTGAGCTGGAACTTTCCGCGGCGAGCTGCGGGGCCGATGCTCTGCTTTGCACCGAGAAGGATGTGTGGAATCTCCGGCATGTCCAGTTCACCGGCGTGCCGGTGTATTGCTGCCGGATATCGCTAGAACTGCCAGCTGAAGAGTTCAGAGGCGCTATCACCGATGCCGTGAACGGCAGACGACACGGGGCCGCGCGATGAAAATTCTTGTGCGGGCGCCAAATTGGGTGGGCGACGCCGTGATGGCGATTCCGGCGCTCGAAGCGATCCGTCGGACACATGCAAACGACGAGATTGCGATTTTGGCGCGCCCGGCTGTCGCGGGCTTGTATGGTGATCAACCGTTCGCAGACAGGATATTGGAATACGACAATGCCGCACGCCACCGAGGATGGTTGGGCCGCGAGAAACTCGTTGGTGAGTTGCGCCGCGAAAAGTTCGATCTCGCCGTGCTCCTGCAGAATGCGTTTGAAGCGGCGTGGCTTGCATGGCGCGCGGGCATTCCCGAGCGCGCCGGTTATACGCGCGATGGGCGTGGATTACTGCTCACCAAGCCGGTTCGTGTGCCGAAAAAGGGAGACATCCCGCGCCACGAGTCGCATTACTATTTGGAATTGGTGCGGCGTGCGGGCTGGATCGAAGCGCGTGGCGAAATCACACCGATTCGATTGCAGGTAGCGGAATCGTTGCGCGAAACGGCAGAGGCATCGTTATTGCGCGCTGGCGCAAGGGACGGCGCCTGGCGTTGCGCGCTCGCTCCCGGCGCTTCGTACGGCGCGGCAAAATGCTGGCCGCCGGAGCGATTTGCGGCTCTCGCGGATCGCCTGATTTCTGAATGCGGAGCCGATGTGATACTTTTCGGCACGCCAAGTGAAAAGGAAGTGGCCTCGCGAATTTGTTCGAGCATGAAGTGCCCCGCGATTTCGCTTGTCGGGCAGACATCCATGCGTGATCTCGCGGCGTTTTTTTCAGCCTGCTCGATTTTTATCGGAAACGATTCCGGCGCCATGCACGTGGCCGCAGCGGCGGGGCTGCCGGTTATTGGCATTTTCGGTCCGACGGATCCGGAGTGCACGGCCCCGATGACGCCGCAATTTACCCTGATTCGCGAGGTTGTTTCCTGCAGCCCGTGTTTCCTGCGGAGTTGCCCGGTGGATCATCGTTGCATGACACGCATCGACGTGGATTCCGTCTTTGTTGCCGCACAGCGCGTTCAGGACGCCGTGAGGAACTCCCAACCCTGGAGCAGCCAGAATGCCTGAGTCACGCCCGCTTCGACGGGCCGTTTTCCTGGACCGCGACGGAACGATCAGCGAGGAAATGGGCTACGTCAACCACGCGGACCGGTTGCGTATTTTCCCCTACGCGGCCGCAGCGATCCGCCGATTGAACGAAGCGCAGATCCCTGTCATCGTCGTGACGAATCAATCCGGAGTGGCGCGCGATATTTTTCCGGAGTCGCTCGTGCATCAGGTCCATGAAAAGATGATTGCAGAGCTCGCCGGTGGGGGCGCGCGCGTCGACGCCATCTATTTCTGCCCGCACAAAGCGGAAGACGCCTGTGAATGCCGCAAGCCGAACCCAGGCTTGCTCGAACGTGCAGCTCGCGAGCACGCGCTGGACCTCGCTGCTTCCTGGGTAGTCGGCGACCGTTACGCGGACCTCGAGATGGCGCATGCGGCGGGAGGCCGCGGAATCCTGGTGATGACCGGATACGGCCGCGGGGAGTATGAATTGCACCATGCGAAATGGCCTAGGCAGCCGGACGCGCTTGCGGAAGATCTAACGGAGGCGGTGCGCCGCATTCTCAATGATTGAAGGCGGTGAACGGTACCTGGTTGTGCGGCTAACCGCTCTCGGCGATATCCTGCATACTCTCCCCGCGGTTGCGGCGCTTCGAGCGGCGCACAGAAACGCGCGGATCGATTGGGTCGTCGAGCGAAAATGGGCGCCCGTGCTGGAAGGCAGCCCTGCCATCAGCGAAGTCATCCCGTTTGACCGCGCTTCGATTTTCGGCGCGCTTACATGTGTGCGCCGATTGCGGCAGGCAAGCTATATGTGCGCGATCGATTTTCAAGGGCTCTACAAATCGTCGGTGCTCGCCATGCTTTCCACTGCGCCGCGTCGCATAGGATTTGAGCGCGGTTGGGCGCGCGAAGCAGGAGCGGCTCTGTTGTACACCGAGCGTGTCTCTCCGATAGGCCGGCACGTTGCGGAGCTAAATTATTCCCTGGCCGAAAAGGCGGGAGCATCGCGTCCCGCAAAACCCGAGTATCCGCTCCGCGTTCCGGCGGGCGGGGCGGCATCGGTCCGCGCGCGACTTGCCGAGCGGGGAATCCGAGGTTACATCGTTGTGGGACCGGGAGGAAGTTGGCGCGCGAAATGCTGGCCGGCGGAACGCTACGGCGTCTTTTGCCGCGAATTCGAGAAGCGACATGGCTTGCGTGCGGTCGTGATCCACGGCCCCGGCGAAGAGTCGTTCGCGGAAGAGACTTGCCGCGCAGCGAGTCCGGCAACGCCGATAGTGATAGCCACCACGATCGAGGAATTGATGGGATTGCTGGCTCATGCGCGATGCGTCGTCGCGGCGGATTCTGGGCCGTTGCACCTGGCTGCGGCTCTTGGTGCACCGGTGGTTGGCCTGTACGGTCCCACCGATCCGGCGCGGAACGGTCCGTTTGTGCCGGGAGCCGTGATTGTGAGCGAAGCGCGGCCCGAGGAGATCAGCTACAAGCGGCGGGCATCCTATTCGCCGTCGATGCTTCGAATCACCGTCGAGCAAGTGTTGGATGCGGCAGGTTCACTCGTGAAGGTTTCTGCGTGAGCGGCGCTACTAATTTCTGGATTCGATGGCGAGTTCGCGTGGGGTACCCGGTTGGGATTGCGGCGTTCTGGTTTGCAAGGCCGCAACCGAAATGGCTTTTTTGCGGAGTGGGGATCGCCGCAGTGGGGCTGCTGCTGCGCGCCTACGCCGCGGGGCATCTTCGCAAACACAAACAGTTGGCGACTTCAGGACCGTACGCCTATACGCGAAACCCGCTGTATCTGGGCAGTGTGCTTCTGGGCGCTGGCTTTTCCGTGGCAAGCCATTCCTGGATTTCCACGGCGCTGCTTGCTGCGTACCTGATGGTGTTTTATCCGGCCGTGATTCGCCGCGAGCAGGCAGAGCTAAAGACGCTCTACGGTGACGCGTTTGTCGAATATGCGTCGCGGGTGCCCGCGTTCTGGCCGCGATTGTCTCCCGCGAGGTCTATGGGAGAACGGTTTTCGTCGGCGCTCTATCGCCAAAACCGCGAATACGAAGCGGCCATCGGGCTTGCGGTAGCGATGGCGATCCTATGGCTCCTGATGCTGTGGCGGCGATGAATGCCGTGCGGCGTTATTGGATCGCGTTAAGGAATGTACTCACGGTCAGCGTTTGACCGTCCGTCGTTGCGGTAATCGCCCCGTCGCGGTCGGTGCGATAGACGCGCACTCCGGCTGCTTCCAATCTCTCCAGTACTTCCGGAGAGGGATGGCCGAAGCCGTTTTCCCTTCCCACCGAAATCGCCGCGAATGCCGGATGCGAGCTGGATAGGAACGGCTCAATCGTGGACGTCTTGCTGCCATGGTGAGCGACCTTCAGGAAATTGGCGCCTACGACTTCATTCTCCGCGAGGATTGTCCGCTCCGAGGGGCGCTCAATGTCGCCCGGCAACAAAATCGATTGGGAATCGTCCGTCAACCGCATGACGAGGGAGTCGTCGTTCTTCGCCGTCCGATTCTCGGTGAGGTCTTCCGGCCACAGAATGCTTCCTGACACATTTTCCCGGGCGAATGAATCCCCTTGCTTCATGTGTATGACACGAATTCCGCGCTGCCGTGCGATCGCGAAAACCTGCTGATAGGCCGCGCTCCCGATGTCCCGGCCGACCCAAAGTTCCTGCACCCGAAAATTCTCGAGGACCGCTGGGAGCCCTCCGAGATGATCCTGGTGTGCGTGGGTGAGCGCGACGACTTCAATTTGCTTCAGCCCACGTGACCACAAGTACGGCGAGACCACGTCTTCTCCGATATCAAGCCCGGAGCGCATCCCACCCGCGTGGAAGCTCCCCAGGGTGCCTCCTGCGTCGACCAGCATCGTGCGGCCGCCAGGGAACGCCACGAACAGGCTGTCGCCCTGGCCCACGTCCAGGACAGTCACCTCCAGGTTCTTGCTTTTGAGATTCGGGGCAAAGGGATGCGTCGCGATGAGTGTCGCGGCCGCCAGAAGGTTCAGCGTTGCAACCCATTGCCAGCCTCGCCGGAGCGACCGGATCGCAACAGAAAGGAGGACAGCTATCGCAGCAAATGCGGCGATGAGGATCAGCGGCGGTTCCGGAATGCGATAGCTCGCGCCTTGCCACCGGGCAAACCACTGCACGGATGTGTCGAGCACCGCGAGAAAAAGTCCCAGAAGCTTTGCGAGCCATGCTGCAAGAGTGTGGGACGCCAGTGAAGCCGCGAGCGTGAAGAGTCCAAGGGGAACAATCAAGCCCGTCAGCAAGACGGCGAGAATATTCGCGAGAGGCCCGGCAAGCATCACGCGGTGAAAGTAGTAGGCGAGCGGGGGAAGCATGCCGAGTTGAAGGATGGTGGAAATGATCATCAGTTCCCAGAGATAGAGACCGGTACGAAGCGGGACAACGAGCAGGTGAAGTCCGAAGGGCGCGGCGGGGCGCGGGAGCCTCGCTGTAACCCATGCTGCCGCGGCTCGCGCTTCGATTCGGAATTGAATCACGCGCGGCATGTGCGAGACGTCGCAGCTGACGTCCGTCAAATACTCGAGGCCGCGAAGATAAGGATCGCTGGTGTGCGCAATCCAGGGAACGGCAAGAGCCCCGATGATGCCCGCGGCCGAGAAAGAAAGAAGGAAGCTTGCATCGTTGATTTCAGACGGGCGCACGGCAAGGATGGCGAGCGCGGACAGCGCGGCTACATTGAGCAGGTCCATGCGGCGATAGAGTAAACGCCCGGACAAGTAGAACGCCGCCATCAAAGCGGCGCGCAGAATCGGGGGGCGGTCTTCGACGATGCCGACGTAAGCCACGAGGATTGACAGCGTGAGCAGCGTCCGGGAGATAAGTCCGAGATGGAGGCGCCGGCCGGCCCATATAAAAAAAGCGGTCAGCGCGCCGACGTGGAGTCCCGCAAGAACCAGGACGTGATACACGCCGGTTCGCTGATATTCGACGACGCGGTCGTGTTCAACGAAGCTACGGTCACCCAGCAGCATCGCGCGCGCCAGCGCCGCCTCGCCGGGACGCGAAACAAATAGGTCGTTGATGATACTGAGAAGCCGGCCCCGCTCGCGAGCGAGGCGTTCGGAAATCGTCAAACGCGGATGCCCGAGAATGGTCAGAAGCTGATCGTTGCGGAGTGTGCCTAGCAAATGAATACCCTGGAGCGCGAGGTAACCACGATCATCGAAGCTACCGGGATTGCCGAAATTGTGTACCGGAAGCGCACAAGCAAGAACTTCGGCGCGATCTCCGGCGCGCGCCAGCGGATGTGCGGCCGCATTCGGTTCGCCGGCGTAGGAAGTTACACGCAATCCTCCACTGACCGGTACGGCGCCGGCTGCAGATTCGACCTCGTCGAGATTGATCGCGTATCGCGTTCCCCACGGAAGCGCCACAGGATCCACGCGCAAGCGGCCTCGCCAGCGCAAGGCCACGCTTGAGTCCAACTTGCCGGATTCGACGAGTGAGCTTGCCAGATTCGCCGGGACCGAAATTCGTTCGAGACCTGCAGCGGCGCAGCCAAGGCACAGCCACGCAACTGTAGCCGCAAGCCCTGCGGGAAGAAGCCATCTCCTGGAGAGCAGGATAAATCCTGCGAGAAGAAGGCAAGCTGCGGCCAGAAGAAAGACTCGAGGCGCGAGGAAAAAGTGTGCTGTGAGTTTGCCGGAGAGGAGAATCCCTCCCGCAAAGCAGACGACGGGCCAGAGTGAAGGAAGTTTCATGTGCGCCGTTTCAGCCGCACCAATGCCTCCATATGATATGTTTGTGGGAAAATGTCAAATAAATTAATATCTCTGATCTCGTACGGTCCGGGATTCTCCCGGCTGCCAACCAGAGCGGCGAGATCGCGCGCCAAAGTCGCCGGATCGCAGGAGAGGTAGTTGATGCGCCAGGGCGCGAGTTTCTTGAGGCGCGTCAGCGCCTCGGGCTCGACGCCCGCCCGCGGCGGGTCCAGGACGACTAAATCGGGTCTTTCCTGCCAGTGTGCTAGAAACGCTTCCGCTGTCGCGTGACGATGCGTGGGAGAAGCTCCGCCGCTCGACTGAAGGTTGACTTCCAAATCCTTGGCAGCGGCAAGATTGGATTCGACGCCGATCACACGCTCAAATCGTTTGGTCAGCGGGACGGTGAAAAGACCGACGCCCGCGAACAAGTCCAGCGCCAGCCGTCCGCGGCTGTCGCCGATCACGGTCTCCATCAACGCGTCGATCAAAAACCGGTTGACCTGAAAAAACGAAAGATGACCGACGCGGAACTCGGCCCCGCCCGCCAAATAAGACAGGTAGCCCGGTCCAAACAATTCAAATTTATCGGCTCGGCGATCCTGCACCAGCATGGACGCGACACCTGGCAGGACCTCTCGCAGGGCCGATGCGATCGATTCCGGTGAATCGGCCAGCCGTTCTGCGGAGAGGTTCAGCAGAATCTTCTCGTCTGCCGCGTCCGAGAACGCCTCGATTTCATCGATCGCGGAAAAAGTCTTGCTTGAGGCTAACAGCGCGCGAAGCTTCGCGAACGTTTCGGCGAGCCGGGGCGAAAGAATTGCACATTCGTCCACAGCACATAGGCGTGTGCTCCCAGCTTCAAAGTAGCCGATTCCGGTGGCTCCTGCAGCGCCTTCATGGGCCGTTCGAATTTTCCACTGCGTGCGATTGCGGTAGCCGAAGGGCGGGGAAGCGTGCGTTCCAATCGGTCCGTCCCAGGGCACACGGCCGATCCTGCCGAGCGTCTCGCGAAGGATATCGGCCTTATAGCGGATCTGCGCGTCATATGGGATGTGCTGGTACTGGCAGCCGCCGCAACGCCCGAAGTACGGGCACGGGGCCGCCACACGCTCCGGCGAGGCTTCTACGACGCGTTCGAGACGTCCGCGGACAAATTTCTTCTTGCGTGCGGCGGACTCGATGCTCACGAGTTCCCCGGGGAGGACCAGAGGCACGAACACCGTCTGGCCTTCATGGTGTGCCAGACCGTCGCCGCCATACACGAGCTTTTCAATTCTGACTTCCATTTGGAGTCACTTTCCGTTGCGGGAGGTGCGATCCTTGGCCGGGGGCCTCAGGTCAGGTAGAACAGGCTCAGGCGGGGAAGATTATATCGCTCCCAGAGCCGCTTCTGCACGTATTGCCGTTCGAGTTGCGTAAGTTGCGCGGAGGTCATCTTCCGGCGGTACGGCGCCAGTTGGTGATCCATCTCCCGGCGCACATCGAGGAGAAACTTTTCGGGCGCAGTAGCAGTCAGCGCAGCCGTGAGCTTTTCTTCGACAACTGTGAGCCGGCGCTCCAGGTCCTCAAGATCCAATGTCCCCGGCGTATCGATCAGCGGCAACATTTCGGCAAGGCGCAAACAGCTCTCTTCCAGACGCGAGGCCAGTTCGGTCTGCGTTGTGCGCAGCGCCGCGACTGCGGCAGAAATTCGCTCCTCATTCCGTCTGAAAAATGATCGAAGTTCCTCTCGGGAAAACGATTCCGGCGCGTCTCGCTTTATTTCAGTGCTCGGTCCGGCGCCCGCAGAGGCTTCCTTTTCTTCCTCCGCGGCGTCCAGCACTGCGTCCACACAGTAGGCGAGGCTCTTGAGTTGCCGGCCGCCGGCAGCGCGGCGCGAACGCCCATAGCTTTCGAACGCCCGGTCAATTCCCTTGAGCACGGCGGGCAGCGGGATGCCGGCCTTCTGCCAGGTTTCGACGATAGCCCAGTCCAGGGGCGAAACCAGGAGATGCGCGCCGCGTTTCTGCCAGAAATACTCTTCGATTTCGGTGAAATAGTTAAAATAGTTAAATTCGGCCATCGCTTCGGTGGGCTTCAAAGTCGCGGCTTTCGTGGTTCCGTGACGGGGCCCTGAACGGACGCCGTGTCCGGACTGCCTGCGGACGTGCGCTTCGCCGCGTGGTTCCGTTCCCAGACGATGCGCAGGCCTTCCAGAGTGAGGAACTCGTCGATGACTTGAATATGGCGCGACGCTCGCGCGATCAGAGACGCCTGTCCTCCCGTTGCAACCACGCGCGTCTTTTCGCCCACCACGCCCTTGATGCGTTCGACGATGCCGTCCACCATGTCCGCATACCCGTAATAGAGCCCGGACTGCAGCGATTGCATCGTGTTGGTGCCGATAATCTTGCCCGGGTCCTTGATTTCAACCCGGAACAATCGCGCCGCGCGAGAGAAAAGCGCTTCGGCCGAAATGCCGATGCCGGGGGCGAGGACGCCGCCCATGTACTCGCCGCGCGCGGAGATGACGTCGAAATTGATCGCTGTGCCGAAGTCCACCACGATACACGGCCCGCCATACTTCGAAAACGCGGCTACACTGTTCACAATCCGGTCGGCGCCCACTTCCTGCGGGTTGTCATACAGCACAGGCATTCCGGTCTTCACGCCCGGCTCGATAAACAGCGCCTTCACGTGAAAATACCGCTCCGACATTTCTTCCAGCGTCGGATTTAGCGGCGGTACGACTGAGCTTATAATCACGCCATGGACCGCGGCCGGATCTATTTCTGCCAGGGTAAAGAGTTCCCGCGTAAGGATGCCGTATTCATCGACTGTCTGGTCGCGCGCCGTCGTGAGGCGCCAGTGCGCCACCAATTCGGTGTCCCGGAACAATCCCAGGACCGTATTCGTGTTCCCGACATCGAGCGTCAGCAGCATCAATCCGCCTCGGTGAGTGTCCCGGAAATCACCGGCATTGTGCGCCCATCATCGCGCCTTACCCGCAGAAGCCCTCCCGGTTCGAGGCCTTCGGTCGTGCCCGTATAAGTTCCCGTCGTGGTGGTGATCCGCACGCGTTTTCCGCGCGCATAGCTCGAGACTTCCGAAAACCGCGCAACAATCGCTTCCGCGCCTTCACTCATAAAGCGATTGTAGTAGGAGTCGAGGTGCCGCAGCAACCGCGCGACGACCTCCACCCGGGAATGGTTTCGGCCGGTCTCGATCCGCAGCGAAGTCGCAATCGCTGCCAGTTCGTCCGGGACTTGCACGTGGTTTACGTTGATTCCTATCCCTATGGCCACGAAATGGATTCGGTCCTGCTCGGCATTCATTTCGGTCAAGATCCCGCAGAATTTTTTGCGTCCGAAAAGCAGATCATTCGGCCAACGGAGGTCAGGCACAAGACCGGTCTGCTCCACGATGGCATCCCGGACGGCAAGACCCGCGACCATCGTGATCAGCGGCGCCTGCTGTGGCGAAATGGGGGGCCGCAGGAGCACGGTCAAATATATGCCATTTGTCTTTTCCGAATGCCACGTGTGCCCGCCCCGGCCGCGTCCCGCCGTCTGTTCCTCGGCAATGACGAGGGTTCCGTGGGGTTCTCCTTGTTCGCCGAGCCGCATGGCGACGGAGTTGGTCGAATCCGTCTTGAAGAAATGGTGGATGCGCTTGCCGATCGGGCTCTGGTGCAACCGCTTGCGGAGAAGCTTCGGCACAAGCACATCCGGCACCTTCTCGATCTGATAGCCGCTGCGTGGATGTCCTTTCACACGAACGCCCAAAGCGCGAAGTTTTTCGATCCAACGCCACACGGTGAAGCGGGTCACGCCAATTTCGCGCGCGATCTTTGCCCCGCTGATCACGATCATGGCATTGTCGGCAAGCAGCGCCAGGAGCGCGTCGATGCGACGGTCCGTCGTTCCGGTCACAGTCGTTTGCGTCATGATGAATCAGAAACACTTCGCATGCCGTGCTAGGGCCTGTTTGCACGCGCCGTCCGCTGTAGGGGCACGGCATGCCGTTCACGGAGAACGTTCTCGGTGAACCGTGCCCCTACTATGGCGATGCGGCAAGATTCTTTTCGAGCTGCGCGAGCCGTTCTTTCAGTTTCTCAAACTCAGCCCGTCGTTCGGCGAGCGTTGTTTCGAGTCCCTTCACGATATGTTCCGGGGCGCGGCTGCGAAACGTCTGGTCTTCCAGACGCTGTTGCTTCGAATCGATGTCTTTCGAAAGGCGGTCGAGTTCCTTGCGCAGGCGCGCGACTGCGGCCGTGACGTCAAAGGCTGCTTCATACGCGATGAACAATTCAAAATCCTTGGTGGAACGGATGACGCCCTTGGTGGAATCAAAGGGCGGCGTCGCAAACAACAGGGAAGAGAGATTTGCGAGCCGCAGAATCGTATCGATGCTTTGCTCGACATAGGTTCGTATGGAATCTGACCCCAATGCGAATCGGGCCAGGAGCTTTGCCTTCATGTCGAGTTTCATCTCCGCACGAATATTCCGGGCCGCCGTGATGATTTCCTGCAACAGGGCAATCTGCTCTTCCGCCGTGGGATCCATCCGCTCGGCATGCGGTTCGGGAAAGCGATCGAGGGCGATCGAGCGCGCGCCGCTACGTTGCGGCAACTGGTGCCACAGTTCCTCGGTGAGGAATGGCATGAAGGGATGGAGCAGCCGCAGCGCGCTCTCGAACGCCGCGAACAGGTTTTTCCACGTGGCTTGCGCCTTCTCGCGGTCTGCCGAAGTCAATTCGGGCTTCACCCATTCGATGTACCAGTCGCAGAAATCGCCCCAGAAGAAGTGATACACGACGTGCGCCGCTTCATGAAAACGGAAGTGCTCGAGCGCGTCGTTCACCTGGGCCGTGGCGCGGGCCAGGCGCGAGAAAATCCACCGGTCGACGAGCGCGACTTCGCCGTTCACGGCAAAGGGCGCAGACGCGCGCACTTCAGGAGATGCCAGGGCTTCGAGCGTTGCTCCGCCAGCAGCTTCGTACTTGTCCAAATTGAGAAACACGAATCTTGCGGCGTTCCATATCTTGTTGGCAAACGCCCGGTAGCTCAGGATACGGTCCTCGGACAAAACGATGTCGGTCCCGGGCGCGGCCATGCTCGCCAGCGTGAAGCGCATCGCGTCGGTTCCAAATTTTTCGTTGAGCTCGACGGGATCGATCCCGGTTCCTTTCGACTTCGACATCTTCTGGCCCTCGGCGTCGCGCACCAGGGAATGCAGACAGACCTGCCGGAAGGGAACCTGGCCGGTAAACTTCAGCCCCATCATGATCATTCTCGCGACCCAGAAGAAGAGGATATCGTACGCGGTAATGAGCAGGCTAGTCGGATAGTATTTTCGGAAATCGGCCGTATCGGCAGGCCAGCCCATTGTCGAGAACGGCCAAAGCGCGGAACTGAACCACGTCTCAAGCACGTCCGGATCCTGCGTCAGCCTGGCCGAGCCGCACTTCGCGCACTTTGCCGGCGTCTGCCGGGCGACGGTAATTTCCTCGCAGTCGCCGCAATACCACGCGGGAATCCGGTGTCCCCACCAAAGCTGGCGGGATATACACCAGTCGCGGATGTTGCGCATCCACTCGAAGTACTCGGCGCGGCGGTTCTCCGGAACCATTTCAATGTCGCCGCGCTCGACAGCGGCAATCGCCGGCTCGGCCAGCGGCTTCATCTTCACGAACCACTGCGTCGAGGCGCGCGGTTCGATGATGGTACCGCAGCGGTCGCACGTGCCAACCGCGTGGGTGTGATCGGCGACTTTTTCAAGTAAGCCCGTTGCTTCCAGGTCCGCGACAATCCTCTTTCGCGCCTCGAACCGATCGAGTCCCGCATATTGTCCTGCCGCGGCGCTCATCTTCGCGTCATCGGTCATGACGTCGATTTCTGGCAGGCTGTGCCGCCGTCCGATTTCGAAGTCATTCGGGTCATGCGCCGGCGTGACTTTGACGGCGCCCGTGCCGAACTCGCGGTCAACGACAAAGTCATCGACGATCGGGATCTCGCGGTTCATCAACGGGAGAAGTACCATTTTGCCGATCAGATGTTGATAGCGCGGGTCGCTGGGATGAACGGCCACAGCGGTATCCCCGAGCATCGTTTCCGGCCGCGTGGTGGCGACGACAACGGATTCGTTTGTCCCTACTATGGGGTAGCGAATGTGCCAGAGATGTCCTTGCCGCTCTTCGTGAACGGTCTCCAGGTCGCTGATCGCGGTGCGGCACTGTGGGCACCAGTTGATGATGTAATGCCCGCGATAAATCAGGCCGTCCTCGTACAGCCGTACGAAGACTTCCGTAACCGCGCGCGACAACTCCGGTGAAAGCGTGAAACGTTCGCGGGTCCAGTCACAGCTTTCTCCCAGCTGGAGCATTTGCCGGGTAATCGTTCCGCCGGATTCTTCCTTCCACTCCCAGACCTTCCGTTCGAATGCTTCGCGACCCAGGTCGCGGTAGTTGATTCCCTTTGCCGCAAGCTGACGGACGACGACGCGCTGCGTGGAAATCCCCGCGTGGTCCGTGCCCGGGAGGTACAAAGTGTTGTACCCCTGCATTCGCCGCCACCGCGTGAGGATATCGATCTCCGTGTGGTTGAGCATGTGGCCGATGTGCAATGACCCGGTCACGTTGGGTGGCGGGATGACAATCGAAAATACCGGCCCGGGCGCGTCCGCATCGGCGCGAAAGAGCTTTTCCTCCGCCCAACGTTTCGCCCAACGCTGCTCGATCTGTTGCGGCTCGTATGCTTTGGGGATCTCTCTTGGCATGTTCTCCGGCCTTCGGCTCAGGACGATTACTATACGGAGGCTGGCGCAGGCGGTCAAATCCGCCGTTGATAAGGCAGCAAGTAAAGGGTTTGCGGATTAGCAGAGAGGCGAAGCGAAACTGAAAATGCTAATGCTTCTCGATTTCCCGATGGACCAACGCTTGAACAACGGGCCGCAGAAATTCCTTGGTAATGATGTCCACGACTTGCGGACGCATCTTATCTAGGACTCGCTGAACGACGGCCTCGACAAGCGCAGGATCAGGCGCGGAAACCTGAGCGGTATGCTGCGCTGCGAGCTCGCTGGCACTCTCCTCGATGATCTCGGTCATTTCGGCCCATTTGTGTATTGGAACCGACCGGGCGGTATCCTCAGGCGGCTGTGGAGATTGTGGCAGGACCTTGGCAACAGTCTCGTTGGCGCTCCACGGTTTCGGCTCCATTGCGGGCACAGAATGCACCGAAGGCTCCACTGCATCCATCGTGTTGGCAGTCTCGGCAATCGGTTCGTCCCATCCCGGAGTTGTTTCTGACGCGGCGTCGGAGTGTTGCGCCGGCGCGGTTGCCAGCCATTCGATGGGATTCGCCGCAAGTTCCGGGGCTTTGCCAGACTCCACCGTCAACGGAGCTTGCGCCGCCGGGTCCAGTATGACTGGTTTCGAATCCACAACCGATGGCGCTGTCTCTTCCTGTCGTTCGCGAACGAGTTCGAGGGGTTCGACCGGCAGCAACGGACCGGCATCCTCTTGCCGGGGCAGCGATTCTTCTTCCTGGGTCGACGAGCGTAGCGAGAGTTCGTCTGGGCTGTCTGCGGGTTGCGCCGCATCAGGTTCCGCTTCGGGCGAGTCATTCCGCCAGAAAATCGGCTCACCCAGAGTAGCGTCGCGCGAACTGGTCAAGATCTGTTCGTCGTCTACCGGTTCAATAACCCGTGTGCCGGAGGGCGCGGTTTCCCGCGCGGGTGTTTCCAATAGTTGGCCAAACGCGACAGGGCGGTCGCCCTCGCCGAAAGACACGCGCCCGGCGGGAATTGAGAATTCTTCCGGTGATGGTTCTTCCGATATTGGCGGGACCGGTGCATGCACTTCCGCGGTCGCTTCGGTGCCGGTCTTCGCCTGCACCGTCACAGCTGTCTTAGGGACAGAAACCGCGGCCAGTCGCTCGCCCATCGCCCGGTTAAGCAGCATCTTGACCATGGTAATCAGCGGATCCGGAGGGACAAACGGTTTTTTCAGAATTCCATCGGCGCCGACCCGCTGCGCTTCACGCTCGTCAAGAGGATCAAATGCGCCCACCAGCAATACAACTGGTACGTGAGCGAATCGAGAATCTTTTTTGATGTATTCGCAGACTTCGTACCCGTTCCGCACGGGCATGAAAATGTCGGCTAACACCAAGTCGGGAGAGATATCGGCCAGTTTGCGCACAGCAGCTTCGCCGTTGTTCACGGAAACCACTTCCACACCCAGATCCGCCAGCGCCAGGGCCATGGTTTTCTGGACGTTGCTGTTATCGTCGGCTACCAGAATCTTTGCCACGTGCCGTCCTCCGGTCTCCCGAGGTACACCTGTTCATCGCCATGGGGGTACACGAACAGCCTCTCGCTATTGGTAACACCTTGATCTAGGTGAGTCAATAAAGACTGGGCGGGAATGTGTCTGAATGAACTAACGTGGCCAATCGTACAGGGAAGGCAGATTCAGAAGGGGATGATCTTATGGATGCCCTTCTTTTTCTTGGTCGTGGATTCCTGGCTCTTATCAGCTGGTGGCGCGGCCGTTGTGGTACTTGCGGGCTGGGCCGCATTCGGATCGCCCGAGACGCTATCGGCAGGCGAGGTGGCGTCCGTAGAATTGGCTGCGGGCTGCGCCAGCGAAGCACCGGTTCCCGGCGTTACTGTTTCGACCGTCGCAGTGTTACCGGCGGCGGCCCCGCCGCTTATGCCAAGGGTCGGCGGCGTTCCAAAGCTGAGAGTTTCATCGCCCGTTTCACTGGCAGGAGTCATTGTGGGCGCACCGCTGTGAGCGGACATCGATACATCAGGCCCGGTCTTCAGAACCCCCATGGATCGCCTTACAATACCAGGACGGTTGCGGGCGGCTTCCTCTTCCTTTTGCATCCGCGCAACAGCAGTCGGGTCGGGCTGCGGGACCGGCACGCCAAATTTGGTGAGTTTGGCTTTGGCTTCGCCTGCTGTCGAAGAGAGTGGGTAATCCTTCACAATCCTGGCGTAATACTGGGCCGCAATCTCATTGTGCTCCGTTTTTTCATAAATCTGCCCGAGCATCCAGTTGGCCTGGCTGGCCTCGCTGTAGAGCGAATACCGGTTGGTCAACTCGAGCAATCGCGCGCCGGCTGCCTTATATGCGCCTCGTATGTAATAGAAACGTGCAACGCGGAAGTTGCCTTCGGCCAGCACCTCTTGAGTTTCACGAAGGCGCTGTTCAGCTTGTGGGGCCAGAGGGCTATTCGGATATTTTTCCAGGAAAGTTTGGAATTCGGCTTCAGCTTGCACGGCTTCGGCATGGTCGCGGTCGGGCTTTTCCATCAGGCGGTAATGTCCCATGGCGATCTGCATCTGGGCGTAGCCGGCTTCATCGAGGAAGGGGAAGAACGTGATGAAGTCTTTATACTCCGCGATCGACTGCTTCAGCCCGGCCATCCCGCCTTCTTTGTAGTACGAGTCTCCAATGGCAAGTTTCGCTTTCGCCAGGTATTCGCTGTCCGGATAGGTATTGATCAGGGTTTGCAGCGCCAAGCGGCCGACGGTGTAACGTCCATGCTTAATATCATCTGTCGCCCTGGAGAACAGAACCTTGTCGGGTTCGGCCGAAGTGCCGGCGATCGGGGCGGGCTTCTTTTTTCCGAAGCAACCCGCCAATAGCGCCGCTGCAAGTACTGCGATCAAAAATATGCGGCCGTATTTCACCAATTCCACCTCAAGCTTTTCGTGCCAGCGTCCCGCCGGCCATCTGTTTCATCAACCGAACCGCCTCAGCGGGGTCTGGCATATGAAAGATAGAAGTTCCGGCAACCAGAATTTCAGCGCCGGCTCGAACCAGATCGGCCACATTTTCCGGGCCGACTCCTCCATCTACTTCGATACGAAACGACTGATTGTATCTCTCTCGAGTTAGTTTTAGCTGGCGAATTTTTTCAAGCGCACCGGGAATAAATTTCTGCCCGCCGAAGCCCGGATTGACCGACATCACCAATACGTAATCCACCTTTCCAAGAACTTCGGAGAGCGCCGATACGGGCGTCGCCGGATTGATCACAGCTCCCGGCTGGCAGCCATGCTCGCGAATCATGGCCAGAGCGCGATCCAGATGCGGTGTAGATTCCTGGTGCACAGAAATCATGTCGGCGCCTGCTTCCGCGAACAGCGGAATGTACTGCTCGGGATTCTCGATCATCAGATGCACGTCAAGGGGCAGGCGGGTTGCCTTGCGAAGGGACGCCACGACGGGAACTCCGATCGAAATGTTCGGCACGAAGTGTCCATCCATCACATCCACGTGCAGCAGCGTTGCGCCGCCTCGCTCGACGGCGCGAATTCCTTCTCCCAGGGATGCGAAGTCTGAGGCAAGAATCGAAGGGGCTATTTCGACCGGGTAGATCACAGTTTCTCCGCTCGTATCTTACCAGAATCGCGCAAGGTGTTGGACAGTCTCTCGTTCTGAAAGGAACCAACCCATCGAATTTGCATAGGTGAGAACGCACTGACAAAATTCTGGTCCTAGGTCGCGCCCCCTACTGCGCGACGACCAGTTCGATAGGCGTTTCGCTGGTCACCTTGGAGCCCTGGTCGGGGGTTTGGTCGATCACTGTGCCCTTCGGCCATTGTGGAGACGAAGAGTAGGTGGTCTTTGCCAATTTCAATCCCCCGGAGGAAACCAGCCGATCTGCGTCCGGCAACTGCATGCCCACCAGCCAGGACATGATATAGGCAGTTTGCGGATTCCCTTGTGCCACCAGCAGATTCACGCGGAGACTCGCGGCGCGTGTCCCCGACAGCGGGTTCTGCTGCACTACCGTGTCCGCGGGCAGATTCGGCACCGAATAAGATGTGACTTCGCCCAATTGCAGGCCCGCCTGCAGTAGCTGAATCCGCGCGACGCGCAAACTTTCACCTGCCAGTTCGGGGATCGTCACGTTTTGCGGCCCAAGGCTGAGAACCGCATGTGCATCCTGGGAAATTTTCATGTGCTCACCTGCCGGCGGACTCTGCCGCACGACGGAGTTTGCAGGGAGATCACTGTAGATGCGGTCGGCGATCTTGAACTGCAGACCGCGTGCGCGGAGGAGAGCCAGTGCATCGGCCGAACTCTTGCCCACCAGGTCGGGCATATCCACTTCTCGCCCTTGAATGGCGAAGCGCATCGCTATCACCCCGCTGAGGAATGCCGCCGCGGCCAGCACGAACACAACCAGGCCCATGCGCAGCAGCCATTCGATTCGCTCACGGAAGGTCATTGTTCCCCCGCGTTCAATCTAGCACGCGCTACCGCCCGCTTCCAGTCCATCCGCGTAAAGAATGTTTCACCGCAGAGAACACAGAGGGCACAGAGATGAGGAAGAGAAAAGACAGGCTCGTGCAGGCTATGCGAGCAGGTATCGAGTCCAGGCAACGCCTTGTTCTGTCCGTCTCTCCCTCCTGCTCCTTTCTGTGTCATCTGTGTTAAATCTTTTCGTCCGTGCGCTCGATCACAGCCGCGAAGAATCCGTCGGTCCCGTGTTCAGGAGGATAGGTCCGGAAAAATCCGTCCGCGCCGATGAGACTCTCAACCGCGACGCCTTCCCGCAAGACTCGCTGGAGCGCTCCCCGCGGCGTGACGACGCGGAATTCGTCTGGCGCGCCACCAAGCGCTTCCTTTACAACGAGTTCGTTTTCTTCCGGCTCGAGCGAGCACGTCGAATAGATCAAGCGTCCTGAAGGCGAGAGATTCGCGAGAGCATTCCGCAATAAACGAATTTGGCGCGCACGCAAATTTGTAAGATCTTCGGCGCGGAGCCGCCATCGAATCTCGGGGTGGCGCGCAAGCGTGCCGGTTCCGGAGCACGGCGCATCGACCAGAATACGTTCGAACCGGTGTTCGAACGGGAGCGGTTGCGTGCCATCGAGCGCGATGGACTCGGCGTTTCGAATGCCCGCCCGTTCGAAGCGCTGCGCCATCGCACGCACGCGATGCTCATGCAGATCCGCTGCGATCACGTGTCCTTGTGAGCCGGCAGCACGCGCGAGCAGGAGCGTTTTTCCTCCCGGGGCGGCGCAAAGATCGAGAACCGTGTTTCCGTTCTCGACGGCCAATAGATGCGCCACGGCCTGAGAAGCTTCATCTTGAATCGCGACCCAACCTTGCTGTACAGCTTCGCTTGCGGCCGGATTTCCCCCGTGCAGTTTCCAGGCGTCCCGCAGCAGAAGTCCCGGCTCGACCACGCATCCTGCTTTTATGAGTGAGGCCAAAGCATCATCGCGACGCTGCGCATCGAGCATGTAACAGGACACAGCCGGGACGCGATTGTTCGCCTCGAGCAGTGCGCCGGCGCGCTCTTCGCCAAAGATGCGCAGCCAACGCTCGACGAGCCAAGTGGGATGGGAGTGGAGAATTCCCAGGCGTTCCTCGGGCGAAAGATCCTTTGGCAGAAGCGAAGCGACAGCGCTGCGTGACCGTGCCCCCCGGTTTGCCTCCTTCGCCGCTTTGCGCAGCACGGCGTTTACCAGCGGAGCCGCAGACCGCTTGCGCGCACGCTTCACAAGTTCGACGGATTCGTGGACCGCGGCGTGAGCGGGCACGCGGTCCAGGAACCAAAGTTGGTAGACGCCCAGCCGTAAGGTGATCCGGACCTCGACGTCCAGGGCTCTGGCCGTCTTCGTCAAGCTGCGTTCGATCAGGAAATCAAGAAGCCGCTGCCAGCGCAGAACGCCCAGCGCCAATTCGGTCGCAAGCCCCGCATCTTCGGCGCGAATGCTGTCACCAAGCTCAGCGCGCAGCACTTCGTCAGCGTATGCATCCTGTGTTGCGACGCGCTGCAGGACATCAAATGCAATTGTTCGCGCTTGCGAGATACCCATAGGCGGACATGGAAACACACTACGATGGAGCAGGGAACTAACGCTGTAGCTCGCCTCTTTAGAGGCGAGGTGTTTCAGCAAACCTAGAGAAAAACCCCGCGTCTGAAGACGCGGGCTACAAAAACCGAAACTCGAACAAAACGATTTCAAACAAGAGAAAGCGTTCCTGCTTGTGACGTCTAAACAAAACGTTCTGCTGGCGTAAAACGCGCACCGTTGGCGAATTCCCGCGCGGAAATCCGCTTGCGCCCCTCGAGTTGCACTGATTCCAGCCGCAAACAAGTTCCTTCACCGCACACCACATACACTTCCTTTGTCGAAGGGATGATTTCGCCCGTCGTGATTCGGCCATCGGCGGCTGCACCTCTCTCGGGGCGGCCCCATAGATGGCACGTCTGCCCGCGGAACGTGGTGTACGCCCCGGGCCACGGCGTAAAGCCGCGCACGCGGTTATATATCTGCTGCGCGGTGCGTGTCCATTCAATCCGGCCGTCCTCTTTTTTCAATATCGGAGCGTCAGACACCTTTGCTTGGTCTTGAGGCCGAGGCAAGATCTCCCCGCGGTCGAGCCGCCACAGCGAATCCACGATCAGGCCGGCGCCTATTTCGCTCATGCGCCCAGCCAGCTCCGGGGCAGTTTCGTCCGGACCGATTTCCAACGCGTGCTGCAGCAGAGTCGGGCCTGTATCCATCCCCGCGTCAATCTGCATCGTGGTGAGTCCCGTGGCTGTCTCGCCATTGGCAATGGCCCAATGAATGGGCGCGGCGCCGCGATATCGGGGGAGCAGCGATGCGTGCAAGTTGATCCAGCCGAGGCGGGGAAGAGTCAGAAGCCGTTCAGGAATGATCTGTCCATAAGCGATAATCACCACGGCATCAGGCGCGACACGTTTCAGGAATTCCTGCGCCGAGTCCGACTTGATGGTTTCCGGTTGATAGACGTGCAGGCTGGCTGCGAGCGCCGATTCTTTGACGGGGGAGCCGCTAACGTGCTGCCCGCGGCCGCGAGGACGGTCGGGCTGCGTGATGACGGCTTCAACGGAAATGCCGGGTTCACCGGCAAGCCGCCGGAGCGAGGGTACAGCAAATTCCGGCGTTCCACAAAAGACGATGCGCATGGCGGACACCCGCGCGCTACAGACTACCAGTCGCCGGTCTTCCGCAATTTGCGGATGCGGCGTTTCATCAAGTCCCTCTTGAGCATGCTGAGGTGCTGGATGAAAAGGATGCCGTTCAAGTGATCGATCTCGTGACAGAAGGCGCGGGCGAGCAAGCCTTCGCCGCGCATCTCAAACGTTTCTCCCTTGATGTTCTGGGCGCGAATGGTCACGTAGGCCGGCCGCAGCACCGAGCCGCGAAATCCCGGCAGGGAGAGACAGCCTTCTTCCTCCCGCTGGTCCCCTTCGACGTGAATGATCTCGGGGTTTGCGAGCACGAGCTTCGCTTCGGGATTCTTCCCCACGCTCACATCGACCACAGCGAGCGTCTTCGAGAGGCCGATTTGCGGCGCGGCCAGACCTACGCCCTGCGCCACATACATGGACTCGAACATGTCCTCGCAGAGCTTGGCGAACTCTTCGTCAAACTTGTCCACCGGTTTTGCCGGGGACTCCAGCACGGCTGCACCGTACTTTGTAATCGGATAAATCATCTCAGCAGTTCACCTGGCTTCTTGGAATCACGGATGCACACGGATGAATACGGATTTTGATTCTGGTTCTCAGATCGACTCAGTTCATGTGCCCGGAGTATTCAGCACCTTGAAGGCGGCAGCGAGAATCTTCTCCGTCGGCTCCTCCTCAATCAAAATCGGCCGGGAAACTGGTTGTTGATCCATGTTCATCGGTATGCATCCGTGGTCTCAAAACTCTTTTAATTGCTTCAAGTAGCCCTCAAAATTCCGGTGAGTTTCTGCCAGAGAGTCTCCCCCGAATTTCTCAAGCAACGCTTGTGCCAGCACCAGCGACACCATTGCTTCTCCCGCCACACCCCCTGCGGGCACGACGCAAACATCAGAGCGTTCGTACGCGGCGGAAATGGGCTGCTTCGTCACCATGTCCGCAGTCTTAAGCGGGCTTCGCAAAGTGGAGATCGGTTTCAGATAGCCGCGGACAACGACGTCTTCGCCGTTCGTGATGCCGCCTTCGAGGCCTCCGGCCCGGTTGGATGCGCGTGTGAACCGCTTGGTCGACGCATCGTAGCCGATCTCATCCATCACTTCGGAACCGTAGGATGTGGCCGCGGCAATGCCCGCGCCAATCTCAACGCCCTTCACAGCCTGAATCGACATGACCGCTTGTGCCAGCCGCGCATCGAGCTTTTCGTCCCATTGCGCGTGGGATCCCAGACCCGTGATGACGTTGTGCGCGACCACTTCGAAGATGCCTCCCACCGTGTTGCCCGTCCGATGCACGAGGTCGACTTCACCTTTCATCTGCGCTTCGGTGGCCGGATCGACGCAGCGCAGCGGAGAATCGAGATTGGCGCAGATGGCTTGAATTTCGCTCCACGTGGCTGCGCGCCCGAGGCGCGTATTGCCGACGGCGATCACGTGGCTCAGCACGGTACAATCGAATTGCCGGAGAAGCAGCTTCGCGATCGCGCCCGCTGCCACGCGCGCCGCGGTCTCCCGCGCCGATGCGCGCTCCAAAATATATCGAGCATCGTGGAAGTTGAACTTCATCGCGCCGGCCAGGTCCGCATGGCCCGGGCGCGGCGCGGTCAGCGGGCGGCGCGCTTCTTCCGCGCCCGGGATATCCTCCACCGGCAGAGCCTTCTCCCAATTGGCCCAATCCTTGTTTTCGAGGCGCAACGCGATCGGCGCACCGATCGTTTGCCCGTGCCGTATGCCCGAGAGGGCTTCGACACGGTCCTTTTCGATCTTCTGGCGCCCACCCCGCCCGTAGCCCAGCTGCCGGCGGTGCAACTCCCCCTGGATGAACTCGAAATCGATGGGCACACCCGCAGGCAAGCCGCTGATCCAAGCAATCAGCGCCTGACCATGAGACTCACCGGCTGTAACGAACCGCAACATGGAAGGCTCCGCATTCTATCGGACCCTGCACGGCGCGTAAAGTGAGGAAACGGGGGCGCGAGGCCTCTCAGGTTAGGGCGGTTCTGTAGTTTCTATGTTTGGAGTCAGAAGAAGAAATTCGAGAAACCGCAGTACAGGCACAGGAATCAGGTGAAGCGCGGTCTCATGTCTCATCCGAAAGACGGACGGAGGTATTCGATCAAACCGGAATTTCCTTCTTGAACTTCTGGTCGCGGAAATAGCGCTTGAGCAAACCGGAATCGCCGAATCACAAGCGAGCGTGAAGCCAAAATCCGAAGGTGTCCAAAAGAGAACAGACGCTTGTCTTCCCGGCTTCTAACATGCCGGTCTGTCCCCAGTCCAACCACGGAGGATTGGTATGAAAAAACTTGTGTTCGTTATTTGCATGTTGAGTATGAGTAGCCTGTGCTGGGCGCAGTCGGCGCCATCACTGGGCTCGGCGACAAGCTTCGCCGTTCTGGGTTCTGCAGCGGTTACTTGTGCTGCGACTTCCACCATCACCGGAGACCTCGGCGTCTGGCCCGGCTCCTCAATTACGGGTTTTCCCGCACCGTGCTCCGTAGTCAGCGGAACGATACACACGACGGATGCGACCGCGCAAGCGGCTCATCATGATGCCGCGCTTGCGTACGGTTTTCTTGCAGGCGAAACCTGCACTACCGACTTGACTGGCCTGGATCTGGGCACCGCAGATGTATCGACGCTGGGGACGCCGCTGTTGTCAGGCGTCTATTGTTTCAGTTCCTCGGCTGGGTTAACTGGAACACTCTACCTCGGGGGCGCGGGCCCCTGGATTTTCAAGATAGGGAGCTCGCTCACAACTGCTGGGTCTGTTCTCGTCAATGGACATCCGTTTGATATTGATGCCTGCACGCCGGGAGTTTTTTGGCAAGTTGGCAGCACCGCCACTTTGGGTTCAGGAAGTCAGATCCAAGGAGTCATTATCGCGCTTGCCAGCGACACTCTGACAAGCGCAAACGTGTCTGGCGGACTTTTTGCGCTAACCGGCGCAGTGACGCTGAGTACCGACCTGGTCAACGCCTGCAACGAGGGCTCTGGCGGCACCACGCCGCCCGCGGCTGGAAAAATCAAGGTAACCGGCGGCGGCCAAATCCAAGTGCCTGGTCCCGCCGACACCGGCACTGCGGCCTTCGGCTTCAACGCCGGAACGGGCAGTGGCGGCCTTGGCGGCCACTTCGACTATGTCAACCACTTTACCGGCCTGCACGTCAATGGCCCGGTCACCGATATCGTGGTGATCGCATTCAACCCAGACGGCTCACCCAAGACGGTCTTGTTCTCCGGCACCTGCGGCGGCAGTTGCGCCTTCAGCGGGACGGTGGAAGACCACGCCGAGCCCGGCGTCAACGATCTGTTTGGTGTCACGGTGACCGGTGTACCACTGAGCGAGATCACATCACCGCGGGTAATCAGCAAGGGGAACATCCAGTTCCATCCTACTCAGCCTTAGAGGCATGCTGAAGTAAATTGCACGGGGGCGCGGCTTATGTCGCGCCTCCGTGTACTCATGGCTACACGAGACGAGGAACTGATGATTACTGTCAATAGCAGCCTTCTCCCAAGTATCGCGCTGGCTGTCCGGGTACGGCAATGTGGGAAGTGAAGGCGCACCATCGAATCCATCCGGACATATCTCGCGCTTCTCGGAAAGTGATTCGTCCAGTTTCTAAATCGCCGGCACGTAGGCGACCATCATAAACCCCTGAATTTATGGCGGCTTTCGGATTGGAAGCTTAAGAATGAATTGACGTACTGAAGGTACTGGCAGACCACCTGCGGCCCGTTTGTTTCGAGGGTGTTCAAAAGTGGATAGATGCCAGATTACACCAGCTGTTAGCATCCACCCCGGTTTGGGGTCTCAAGATCGACTCGACAATGTTTGTGCCGCACTGTCAGCGGCGATGAAGAGAAATCCAGCCAAGGAGATTTGCTATGAAAAAACTTATGTTGCTTATTTGCATGTTGAGTATGGGTAGCCTGTGCTGGGCGCAGACGACGGCGCCACCACTGAGTAGCGATGTGCAGAGTTTCGCGGTCCTGGGTGGCTCGACGGTGACTAATACCGGCGCGACCATCGTCACCGGAAGTCTCGGTGTCAGCCCAGGTACCGCAATCACTGGCTTTCCTCCAGGGACAGTGACGGGGGGAACATTCCATAACATTCCTCCCGCGACATCGGCTCACCTTGATCTCATCACTGCGTTCATAGCTCTAAGTGCGCCGAAGCACCCGTGCCTAACCAACTTGACTGGCCAGGATCTGGGAGGGCTTACTCTTGCGCCGGGCGTCTATTGTTTTGACTCGTCGGCCCAGTTGACGGGGAAACTCAATCTCCAGGGCGCTGGTGTTTGGATTTTCCAGATCAAGAGCACGCTCACCACCGCAACCAACTCGTCTGTTGTCGTGAGCGGTGGCGGTCAAGATACCGACGTGTATTGGGTGGTCGGTAGCTCCGCGACTATCGGTACAGGCACTGGGTTCACAGGAAATATTCTCGCGCAGGCGAGCATCACCTTGACTACCGGCGCCAGCGTGTCCGGTAGAGCCTTGGCGATAGATGGTGCGGTGACGATGGATACCAACAACGTCGCCTCCAGGTGTTCGTCGGGACCCTGTCCGCAGCCGCTGCCGTTCCCGCGGGTAAGAGGTGTCACGCAGCTACTCATCGACCACTATAAGTGTTACGAAGCAAAGCCTGACGACAAGTTTGCGCGGCGTGAAGTGCTCCTCGAGGATCAGTTTGGGGTAACAACGGTCACGGTCAGGGATCCGCAGTTGATCTGTACCCCTGTGGTCAAGAACGCGGATCCGGGCCATGCTGTTCTGATATTCCCTGATGATCTCAGAAACTCCATCGATCATCTCGTGTGCTACAACATCCGCGCGGGGGACAAAGAGGGCAGCAAAGAGGGCAACAAGAAGGGAGACAAACAGGGAGACAAAGAGGGCACCGAGCGTCGGGAGGTGTTGGTGGACAACCAGTTCGGCCAGCAGCCTCTAGAGGTCGCGAAGCCGCAACTGCTCTGCGTGCCGTCCATCAAGACGTTGGGTGACGGCCACGACGGCCACGACCGTGACGGCGGTGAGAAGAGCCCGCACAAAGACTGATCCGACGCTGCTGTGTTCCCGGGGGCGCGACTTGTGTCGCGCCTCCGGATAGGCAGGGCTGGGCAATCGTTGTCCCACCCCTTTTCTGCCTTGATGTCCACAAAGCGCTCCGCGTGCCCGACAATTCACGCACACCTGGGATCAAGTCGTAGTTACGACTTCGGCGAAAAGAGCTTCTTATTTTCGTGTGGCCCCTTCCCGAACATGGTTTCCGCCCGCTGTCGCGCTCTTCGCTCCTAAATTGTCCTGCCACCAGGGGGAATTTCACCGGGCTATAGGTGAGCTACATTGAACAGACCACACAAAGCTGAGGGTGCATACTGCAACCAGCCGAGATTCCAAACATGGAAACCCGGATTAAGGGGGACGAAATGCACCGTAAAAGCCTATTCCTAGGTTCACTTTTCCTGGCCGCCGCGCTCGTTGCTCCGTTGGCGATTAGGGCCAACGCCGCACCGCAACAGCTCAGCGTACGATTCTACGATCGCGACCACCGTGACTACCATAATTGGGATGACCGCGAAGGTCGCTACTACACTGACTACCGGATAGAGCATCCCAGATATGCTGTGAACTTCTCCAAGACGAAGCGCAGCCAGCAGAAGCAATACTGGAAGTGGCGCCATACTCAACCCGACCGCGACTAGCCCGGGCAACAAGCCTTCTCACACATCGCCTACCCGGATTCCAACGTGACTTAAGGCACTGAAGAGTCTGCGTGGCAACGAGACATTTCTGTAAATTCAATAGTGAGGCGTTTGCTGTTGAAGTCACGGACTGTTTTGTTGCCACCGGAGGACTCTCCGCTTGCGGAGCAGTCCCTGAATTCCACATCCGAAGTAGCCCGTTCGATTCATACTCGCACATCAGCAAGGCTGCCAAATCGGAATCGCAGGGTCCTCAATTCATTTCAGTCCCATGGACGGTCAAGACTGCGCGAAGCGGAGATTTTATGCATTCTCTTTTAGCTTTCAGCACAATAGACCCTAAAGACGGGTAGATACGCCGGATCTCAGAAAAAGAGGGCGGAGGGGTCAAATCCGCCACTTCGATTGTCAGAAAGCATTTCGGTTACATCCAACGCAAGGATGGTGGTGAGAAATGACCAACCGGGCCAGGAGTAGTTTTGGGGAAGTCTGGCCGGTCGCGTCAATTTATCCGGCTATCCAGGGCGACCGCGTCTTCTTCGACAGCGAGAATCAACTCCTTTCGGATATCCATCTCCCACCCAGGCTTGATGCGGATGCGCAGGTCGGCGATAGATTCGCCGACAATGTTGCAAGGTAATGGGACGTGACATTGACGGATAACGACGAGCAAAACCACCGGTTTACCTAACCAGGCAGAATATGCGATCGAAACATTTCTTTTCGTTTCCTGAGATCTCATCTTGGTCACCATCTCGAGCTTTGGTCAAGTCAGAGAATCAACCTCAGTGCAGAGACAGTCGTTTACCGCAGTGAAAGCGGGAAGTCTGTTCACTTTTGTACACAGCGTTCCTGGGAATTCGTCCCAAGTACTGCGACAGAACTGCGGAAGGAGTTGAGGCGCCGGAATCCTCCCGAGAAACGTCGTTATCGGAAACCGCCCCGGACATTCACGATGCTTGACGCGCCCGGCGGCGACCAGTACGCTGTCGGGGAAGTTAGCCATGAGCGAGGGGCACCCTCCGGCGACCGATGGCGACCACACATCCCAAACCTCTTGAGAGCAGTCCCATTTCGCTGACCGGCGTCCTGATGGAAAGCGCGAAACAACGCATCCAGCATGTGCAGGATTACACGCTGTTGTCGGTGCAGTCGGTCACCAATCTGTTCCATCCTCCCTATTACATCTCGGACGTTCTCGACCAGATGGACATCATCGGCGTAGGGTCTTTGCCGATTGTAGTCCTGACAGGCTTTTTCATCGGAGCCGTCATGGTGCTGCAGACGGCGGCTCAGTTTGAGCGCTTCGGCCAAACGGCGCTGACGGCTGACGTGGTGTCCCTGGCGTTGGTGCGCGAGCTCGGGCCGACCATCACCGGATTGTTGGTCGCGGGGCGCAACTCCTCAGGGATCGCATCGGAGCTGGGTTCGATGGTTGTGACCGAGCAGGTGGACGCGATGCGCGCCATGGGGACAGACCCGACTCGTAAGCTGGTGACCCCGCGCGTGGTCGCGACCGTATTGGTGCTCCCGCTGCTGACGGCGATGGCAGACTTCGTGGGACTGATTGGCGGCTACATCGTGTCGTCCTTCACGTTGCGGCTCGGTGCGATTGCGTTCTGGACGCGCGCGATCGATGCCTTGGTTTTTTCGGACCTGATGCAGGGACTCTCCAAACCGCTCGTTTTCGGGTTCATCCTTTCGACGGTCGGCTGCTACCAGGGGCTGACGGTACGCGGAGGGACGCAAGGCGTCGGTCGCGCGACAACGCAGGCGGTTGTGGCTTCCTCCGTGTTCATCCTCGTCACCAATTTCTTCCTGACGAAGCTCATGCTGTTCCTTGCCGGTCACGTTTTCTAATCCCCTGTGCAATCCGCACCTGACACAGCCCTTTTGCGTCTATAATCTACCGAGCGATTGCGCGAGACGCGACGGAAACGGCGCAAACGCTCTCCATTAGTGATGACCATGGACACCGCGAGCGAGCGGGTTCTCTCCTTCGAAAACATACGCATCGGTTTCGGTCAGGGCGATGTCCTGACCGGCCTCACGTTTTCCGTCGCGGCTCGTGAAACCAAAGTCCTGATTGGTGAAAGTGGGACGGGCAAGACACTCGCGCTGAAACTCGCCGCGGGCCTGCTCCGGCCCGATTCCGGCACGGTGCGCATGCTGGGGCGCGATCTCGGCTCTATGTCCGAAAGGGAACTGCTGGATTTTCGCCGGCAGATCGGATTTGTGTTTCAGGAAGGAGCGTTGTTTGATTCCTTGAGCGTCGCGGACAATGTGGCTTATCGTTTGCGCGAAGACGGCGTAGATGATGAAGAAATCGAGCAGCGCGTGCGGGAATCACTGCGGTTCGTGGAGATGGAAGACACGGTCGATAAACTACCTCCGGAACTTTCGGGAGGCATGAAGCGCCGCGTTTCTATCGCGCGGGCCCTGATCGGCCGGCCGCCTGTGGTTCTTTATGATTCTCCGACTGCCGGACTCGATCCGGTGACATCGCAGACGATCATCACGCTGATCCTGCGCTTGCGTGACACGCAAGGCGTGACATCGCTGCTTGCCACCCACCGCCTGCAAGACGCATTCGGGCTTGCAAATTACCGGTTCGACGGCGAGACGGGCCGCGTCGTGCCCGCCCTGCACAGCGGCAACGGTTCCCGAGACGGGGGTGCGGCGACGAACTTCGTTGTTCTGCGCGCCGGGAAGGCTTATTTCGAAGGAAGCCCGCAGACGATTGCAGATTCGAAAGACGAGTATCTCCGGCGATTTCTGTTGTAAGTTGCAATAAGGCAGTAGGCGATTCTTGAGGAGGGGCGAAGATGGCGCAACACAAACAATTGACCTGGACCGAGTTGCGAGTGGGACTTTTCGTGCTGGCTGCAGCGGCTCTTTTGGTGGTTGTCATTTTTTACGTTACGGGAGCGGGAGCGCTCGGACCGAAGTACAGGCTGCACACACTTCTTCCCGAAGTGGACGGCCTGACGGTCGGGGCACCCGTTCGTCTGGACGGCCTGGAAGTCGGGAACGTGGAAAAAATATTCGTTTCATTCCCGAAACCGGGAGAGCAGCCGGTGAAGACGCGCAGCATCCGAGTGGATATGCGAATTCAGAAACAATATCAAGACTACATTCGCTCCGACTCCTCGGCTGGGCTTATCACCGAGGGGCTGCTGGGCAACCGCTATGTGGATATCGATCGAGGTTTCGTCGGCAGGAAATTGGAGAACGAAGAGGAAATACCCGGACGCGAAGAGAAAGCCCTCAAGGCCGTCGTCGAACGTAGCGCTGACCTAATGACGAATCTGAACGCGATCACGGAAAAGGCCAGCGCAGTCCTGGACGACGTCAGGAATGGGCGCGGCTCGCTCGGTAAGTTTATGGTGGACGAGGATGCCTACAAACATCTGAACAGCTCGCTCGGAAACCTCGACCGCTTGATGGCCGATGTGACGGCGGGGAAAGGAACGCTCGGCAAACTGATGGTCAGCGACGAAGTGTATAACAGTGTGAATTCCGCCGCGGGCCGCCTCGATAACGTGCTCACAGCCGTGGAAACCAAGCAGGGCACGCTGGGCAAACTCGTGTATGAACCGGAACTTCACGACAGCGCGAAGCAGCTGATGAACAATGGCAACGCACTTGTTGCGGATGTTCGAGCGGGAAAGGGCACGCTCGGAAAATTAGCTACCGACGACTCACTGTTCCTGCAGTACCGCCAGGTGGGCGAAAACCTTTCCAGCGCGACGGCAAAGTTGAATTCCAATGAGACTACGGCAGGAAAGTTTTTCACGGACCCCAAGCTCTTCGACAACATGTCGGGCCTCGCGGGAGACATGCGTCTGTTGGTGGGAGATTTCCGGAAGGACCCGAAGAAGTTCCTGCACGTGAAGTTTGCGATCTTCTAGCGGGCCGTTTGGTGAGATCGTCTTGTGGGTTGCGGTTTCTGTGGTGGGTGCAAACGAACCATCCGCCGCGACTTGCAAGACCCTCAAGAAACAGGAGCCTCAGCCTCTGAAGCGATCCATAACCCAGCGCCGCAGGCGCCGCACGGAATCCGGTAGCAGGAAAACGGAATAAAAGGTCGCAGCGAGGGTCATTATGGCGCCGGCCAGGAAAATCTGAGCGGCGTTGAGATGCGCGAACGAGGAAAGTGCGAAATACACCCCAGCGGCAAGAAAGATGCCGACGAACGACAGCAGGCTCGATGCAGCGATGACTCCGCCCTTGTGCTCGGGTGCAGGGCGGTGCTGGATTAGCGCGTTGAGAGGAACTGCGTAGAACCCTCCGAAAAATCCGAGCAATGCCAGATCGGACCGGACCTGCCAGATACTTAGTCCGCTCCGCGACACGAGAAAACCGAAGATGGTCATCCCCAGGGCGCCCAGCGGGACGAGGCCATACTCGATGGTTCCGAAAGACAAATAGCCCGCGGCGAGGCTCCCAACTCCAATACCGATGCCTACCGCGGCCTGGAGGTAGCTGATTTGTGTTTCATTCACGCGCAGAACATCGTGGCCGTAGATGACGATGACAAATTGGAGCAGCGCGGCCAGAAACCACAGGTACGTGTTGCCCGCGACCGCCCACGCCAGGACGCGATCCCGCGCGATGATGCGGATCTGGCCGCCGAGATCGGCGAAAGGATTTGTCCGGAATCGGCGTGCGGGATCGGCGGCTGGCACACGCGAAATACCAAAGCTCATGATGAGGCCCGACAGAGTGAACGCCAGAAGAATCACGCCGGACCATATCTGCCGGCCGCGGAACGCGACAGCGAGAAATCCGGCAGCCATCGTTGCGGTTATGGCTGCGATGAATGTGCCCAGCTCGATGACGCCATTTCCCCAGGAGAGCTCCCTTTCTGGAAGCAGCTCAGGCAGGAGACCGTACTTCGACGGGCCGAAGAGCGCACCCTGCGTGCTGATCAGGAAGACCGCGGCGGCCTCCATAGGCAGATGGCCGATGGCGAGGGCCACTAGCGCAAAAATCATTACGCCGATCTCGAAAATCTTCGTGCCGATCGTGACCGAGCGCTTGCTGTAGCGGTCGGCGAGATAGCCGCCCGACAGCGAGAACAGGATGAAGGGAAGAGCAAACAGCGCGCCCACGAGCAGGACAAAGCGGTCGCGCACGGCCTCAGGGAAGTTGCGTTCGACAATGAGATAGATGACGAGGAACTTCAGCGCGTTGTCGTTGAACGCCCCCTGGAATTGCGTGACAATCAGGCTCCAGAACCCCATGCGCCAGTTCGCAGGAGAGTTGTGTAATGGCTGTGCTGAAACAGCGGCAGGAAGCGTTTCCGCAGTCTCGGCCGGAGGGCTGGTTGGATTATCTGGCATGGTTCTGCGCATCGGGTGCGGGCTCCATCGGGAGCGGGCTTTACTTGAAGCCCGCCAGAATATGGAGCCCGCCGGAATTAGGACCGGCGTGGAGTCGGGTGCGGGCTCCACTTGGAGCCCGCCAGAACAATGGCCGGGACCATCTCCGTGATGCGAAGTGTAGTCAGAGGCGAGACTTCGAGCAAGCCTTTGGCAGGCGGCGCGTGTCGTGTAGAATCTATGCAAGCCGGAGTGGCGGAATGGCAGACGCGGCGGACTCAAAATCCGTTGGTCGCAAGGCCGTGTGGGTTCGACTCCCTCCTCCGGCACAAACGTTGTCTCTGCAGCCGAAGCAATCTGCAAGATTCCCAAACCGCTACGCGCCGAGCGCGACGCGAAATCCATAATCAGCATACTTGAACTCAGGCGGGATGCTGGAGCGGGCGGCGGTGCGCGTTACCTTGATGTGGTGCCGCCAGGAACCGCCGCGAGACGCCCGGCGGCTGCCCGTCGCGGGGCCTTGCGGATTTCGTTCTGGTGAGCAAGCGTAGTAGTCGGCGTCGTACCAGTCGGCACACCATTCGTGCACGTTGTCGCCAAGATTGTAGAGCCCATATGCATTGGGCGAATAAAGTCCGACCGGCTCGGGCCCACTCTTCCAACGATTGGCGTAATCGGGAAGCTGTCCGGGTTGGCAGTCTCCCCACGGGTAGAGGGAATTTTCTACGCCGCCGCGAGCGGCGCGCTCCCACTCGGCCTCGGTGGGCAAGCGATAACGCTTGCGGGTTGTAAGGCTGAGCCACTCGCAGTATGCTATCGCATCAAACCAGGATACTGCGGCGACAGGCTGTTTCGGATGGTTGAAGTCGGGATCATCCCAGGACAATGGCTTCGGATGGAGCGTCGCTTTCAGAAAGCTGGAATACTCCGCGTTGGTGGTTTGGTAAGCGGCGAGTTCGAACGCATCCACCCAAACGCGATGCACAGGTTTTTCATCGTCCCGGCCATCGGCGCACCCCATCCAGAACCAACCCTCGGGAATCCTCTGCATGACTGGCTCGATGACTCCGATCAGCGGCGTTTTAGGGGAGGCCATGAAGGTTGGATCTCCTAGGCGTTCGACGACAGATCCGCTCACAAGGTCTCTTACTTCATGCCGTAGCTTGCGTGGCGGCTCCAGTCGCGAGGCCTGCGGATATTGTAGCGCGACACAATTGTCTTTTCTTGATGATTGCAGAAGAGTGGGCCCGAAGTTCCGGGTTGTGAGCGGCAGCTCGAATGGCGATATACGGTGCACAGTACAGGCTGGCTTGCAGTACAATGAGAGCACAAACGTTAGCAGAGGTATTCTCGGGGTCAGGGGTGCCGGCCAGAATTCCGATATGAGGAGCGAAACGGGTGCGGGTGCTTGTAGTAGAGGATGAGCGACGCTTGTCGGATAACATCGCGCGAGCGCTACGCGAAAGCGCGGGCTATGCCGTCGACGTGGCGAGTGACGGTGCGCAAGGACTTTACCTCGCTGAGTCGAGTTCGTACGACTTAATCGTGCTGGACCTAATGCTTCCGAAGCTTGACGGGCAGAGCCTCCTGGTCCGCTATCGCAAGCAAGGCCACGCGACTCCCGTGCTGGTGCTGTCCGCCCGAGACGAGAAGGAGTCCGTCGTGAAGTTGCTCAATGCCGGCGCGGATGACTACTTAGCGAAACCTTTTGATCTGGGCGAGTTCCTGGCGCGTGCCAAGGCTTTGGTCCGGCGGGGCACGGGGCAGCGCGCTCCCGTGATCTCCATTGCCGACCTTCAACTCGACACAGTGGCGCGCTCGGTGCGCAGGGGGAACAGGGAGATCGCGCTGGCTCCCATGGAGTACCGCGTCCTCGAATATCTGGGGCACCGCCCGCGTGCGGTGGTCTCAAAAACAGAGCTTCTTGAGCACCTCTACGACTACAACTGGGAAAAATTTAGCAATGTCATCGAGGTCTATATTTCCGGATTGCGGCGCAAGATTGACGATTGCCACGCCGAGAAACTGATCCACACGGTCCGGGGACATGGATATGTGCTGCGACCGAGTCGTTAGTGCATGTCAGGGCCATCAGGAACGATCAGCAGCTCGAAGACAAGATAGCTTTGCCAATCGGAGCCGTCACACTCCTTGCCGTGGGAGATGGACCACGTTGAGGAGCAGGCCGGGGATATAGGACAAGTGAACTGTGAAAGGTTTCTCGCTAACAAGACGTATCATCGCGACCGTGGTCACGTGTCAGCTTTTGCTGGCCGTGGGGCTGACCGTGGTGGCCGTACTCTACGCTCGCTCGGAGCTTAGTCGTGCGTTCAATACGGCTCTCGAAGGCGGCGCGAGGAGCGCTTTGGCGCTGGTGCGATACACAGAGACCAAACCCCACGTCCTGATTTTTGATGCGACGCTGCTGCCTCCTCCCGCAGATCAAGTCCATAGGGACCTGTATGAGATTCGAGCGTCGGACGGCCGTCTGATCGCGCGATCGAAAGGCTGGGACAGTGTTCCTCCGGAGGTGGCACAAACGGATGGACGGTACGCTGGCTTCTCTGTGGCTGGAGCGCCCTATCGGGCTGTGCTTTTGCGGGATGTTCCGGTACTTGATTCAGAGGATGATGAAGATGAAGGAGAGCCTCCGGCAAAGGTGACGGTGATTTACGCATCTTCGCTGACGGAAAACCGCCTTCGTTTGACAAAACTCGCATTATACGTGGGCGGCACGAGCCTCTTGCTGTTGCTGGCGGCGAATGCGTTCGCGGTCTGGAGCGTGCGGCGCGGACTCGAGCCCTTGCGCGAATTGGCCGCGCGCGCGGACACCATCTCCGTGCACAACTGGAACTTCAGTGCGCCGTCCGGAGCCACCCTGGCCACCGAGCTTTCTCCGTTCGTGCGGGCGATCGAAGCAGTGCTCGGCCGGCTCAAGGAATCGTTCCTTGAACAGCGCGATTTCACCAACGATGCCGCCCACGAGTTAAAGACGTCCGTGGCAATCGTCAAGTCCACTCTGCAATCCTTGCTTCACCGGCCGCGGACGCAGCAGGAGTACCAGGCGGAACTCGAAGGGGTACTCGAAGACTGCGGGCGACTGGAAGATTTGCTGGGCCGGATGCTTCGCCTGGCGCGCATCGAGCAGTTGGCCGAATACGGCATGCCCTCCAAGCTGGCCACGACGGAGCTTACTTCGACTTGTGAGGCAGCCGTATCGCGCATCCGCAAGGTAGCGGATGCGCGCAAGGTTGTTCTGGAGTTTGAAAGCCCGGCAGCAGTATATCTGCGCGCGGACCCGGAGGATCTCGAACTGATTTGGCTGAACCTGCTGGAAAACGCGGTGCAGTATAGCCCGGAAGGATCAACGGTGACGTTGCGAGTGCGGCGAAACGGTGGTGCTATGGTTGAGGTCTCCGTGGTGGATTCCGGGCCTGGTATTCCTCCTGAGGAGCTGGGTCACATCTTCGAGCGGTTTCATCGCGGGGATCCTTCCCGCGCGCGCTCCACGGGCGGATTCGGGTTGGGGCTGGCAATTTGCAAAGCGCTGGTGGACGCTTACAGCGGTACGATCGAAGCCATCAATCTCCCGGGCCATGGGACCCAAATGCGGGTGCAGTTGCCCGCCGAGTCAAGTTAGGTGCTGCTTCGCGGCACGTCACTCCTGAGGTTTCCTTCAGCCGCGTTTCAACACTGTCTTAAACGCTTTCGAGAAGTAACCCCTGGAAGGTGATTCAAGACATTCGGGACACGGAAATCCATTTCGGCTGATTCCAGAATCGAACAAACAGTCGAACTGCTGTTCATCAATCGCCGCATGGTGTATTCTGAAAGTCCAGCCGAAGAGAAGTGCCACAGCGTGTTCGAAAAAATGTCTACCGGCAAGCTTCCAATGAACTCAAGGAGTCGAACATGAAGACTTCGCAAAGGCTGTTTACTGGGCTCGCATGGATTGGGCTCGGATTGATGTCTGTCTCCGCTTCTGCCGATACACTGCAAATGAAAGATGGCCGCGTGATCCAGGGCAGATTCCTGGGTGGAACGCAAGCAAGCGTGCAATTTGAAACGAACGGCAAAATCGAGCTGTACGACGTGAATCAGGTCATCTCCCTCACCTTCATGAGCGTGCCAACAGCTTCATCGGGGTTCCAGGCTGCACCACCAGCTTCGATGGTGAATGCTGCTGCGGCAAATACCGCCAAGGGCGGCCCCGGAGTGACAGTTCCGGCGGGAACGAGCCTGTTGGTGCGCATGATTGATAGCGTGGATTCGGACAAGAATTACGTGGGCGACCGATTCCGCGCGAGCCTCGAGCAGGACCTCACCGTGGACGGAGTTGTCGTGGCCCCGCGCGGGGCCGACGTATATGGGCGGCTGGCCGAGGCGAAGGAGGCCGGGCATTTCGAGGGCAAGTCGCAGCTCAAGCTGGAGCTTACCGATATGCTCATCAACAACCGTCTCCAGCCGATTATGTCCGGGGACTACGATGTATCCGGGTCCTCGCGAGGCGCAAACACAGCGAAGAAAGTAGGTATCGGCGCAGTCGCCGGTACGGTCATTGGGGCGATCGCGGGCGGGGGCAAGGGCGCGGCTATCGGCGCTGGTGTGGGTGCTGGTGCGGGCGCAGCCGTACAGGTGATGACCAAGGGCGAGCAGGTTCATGTGCCGAGCGAGACGCTGCTCGATTTTCGCATCGAGCAGCCGTTCACCGTGCAGGGTCGTTAATCTCTAGTAAAGGGAAACCAATTGTTTCGGGTGGATGGGGCGCACCGGTAGCAGCAGTCGGGAAGAAATTCCTTGCGTGCCTCCGCCCCGCTGCGTAATATAATCGCGCAATTGGAAGGGTGTGGAAGCTGTGCCAAAAGAGAAGCCCAAGGTCAATATTGGCGAAGTAATTCGAAGTTACCGTGGCCAGCGAGGCCTTTCGCAGGGCGATATCGAGCGGCGAACGGGTTTGTTGCGTTGCTATCTCTCCCGTGTCGAGAACGGTCACACAGTGCCATCGCTTGAGACGCTCGCGAAGATCGCAGAGGCGATGGAGATTGCGCTCGCTGATTTCTTCCCTGGCGCGGAAACACCGCGCGACCGTGACACGCAGAAAATGCTCGGAGAACTTTCCGAGGACGAAATTCGTTTCCTTTCTGAAATCAAGAAATACAGCACCACGCTTTCCGAAGGTGACAAGCGCCTGGTTCTGGCCATGATTCGCAAGATGGCCACAATACTGCCACCTCCGACGCGCAAGCCCGTAGTGCGGCGCACCGCATACTGACTCTATTTTTTGCTTGGTCAGAAGAACCGGTTCATTCTCACTGCAGGTTTTCCGTGCTGGCCGCTGGCGCGCTCTTTGCCAATGTGGGCTGCCCTTTCATGAGACTGCCGACGACTTCCGTGAGCGTCGTGCCGCACTGCGCCCAGAGACGCCGCTTCAGGCTGCTATAATCTTGTGAGCCCCCGAACAGATCAGCCATCAACGCGCGGAAGGTTGGGCTCCGCTCGATGAGTTGGATCATTCGCGTTGCGACCGCGCCGCCCAGAAATCGTCCGCGGTAGAACCGGCGCGCGATGCGCGTAGCAAATTCCAGATCGGCTGAAAAAGCTTTGCGGATCCGCATGGGATACTCACTGGGTTTGCCGGAAATCAGCGCTTGCGCCAGCAGGTCTCCCGAGCGCAACGCGTAGTAGAGCCCTTCTCCAGTGATCGGGTCCACCCAGGCGGCTGCATCGCCTACCAGCGCCCAGTTGCGTCCGACAACACGCCGCGCGGAAAGCGTTTGCGGCTGCGGAGACGGGAGGAGATGACTGTAGAGCTGTGCGCCTTCGCGCGGAATCTGTTCTTCGGCCATGAACGCGTGAAGGTGGCGCCGCAGCTCCTGGCTGGTGTGCCGCGCCATGCTGCCGCAAATTCCAACCGAAAGATGATCGCAGCGCGGGAACGACCACAGGTAGCCCTCGAAGCGGCGTAGGAATTTTACGCAAATCCCCTCCGCCTGGGCCGGCACGAAGTAACCGAGAGTCATTTCGAGCTCGCTGCGCAAAAGCGGCCTCGTATTCGGCAACAGAGAATTGCGTGCCCCGGCCGCAATGACGATGAAGTCCGCATCTACTCGATTTTCACCGATCACGAGCATGGGGCGCTCCCCATGGGTGTCGATCTGATTCACACGTGAGCATATGATGCGGCAGCCCGCTGCCTCCGCTCGTTCGAGAAGGAGCCCGTTTAGCACCGTCCTCGAATAGATGACGATAGGTTGATCGAGCGAGAGGTGCGCTCGATGACCCTTGCTGGAAATCAGCTCAACGGTGCGGATCAGTTTTTTGGGATAGGGTCCGTCAAGAAGAAAGGGATACACCTTGATCGCTTTGTGGGTGAGCCCGCCCCCGCACGGTTTTTCCCAGGCCAGATGCTCGTCATATATCGTGACGCGGTATCCAGAACGCGCCAGGTGCTCCCCGCACATCGCGCCAGCCGGGCCGCCACCCACAATCGCAATATCACGCATCTAAAAGCCTCGATGAAAAAGGCAGAGCCTGGCACGGAACCCGGCGCTGGTCAAGAGGTTCCATCAGGCCAGCGGAAAAATCGCCGCCATGAACCATGCCGCGAGTATAGCAGAAAATATGAGGGCAGCCGGAGTGATCCGATGCGGCGGCGTATCAAATTGGCACCGCATCTTTATCCCAGGAATGCCCGGGCAAAATTCCGCATTCGCGATTCCAATAGGATTTGTCCGGCAAGAAATTATGGTTCGTTCCGGCGGCGCGACGTCATGCGCGCCCGGCAGCGTGTTAATATGAAGGCGGCTGTGATGCGGGCCACAGCGTGTAAGTTCTCTGCCGCAACACCATCGATGGGAAAAATCCTTTCGCAAGACGAACTCATTCTGCTCACCACGCGCGAAAAGCGCAATGGGCGCCGCGTGGTTTTCACCAACGGATGCTTCGACCTGCTGCATCCGGGCCACGTGCGCTGTCTGGCGGAAGCGCGCGCTTTGGGGGACCTGCTCGTCGTCGCGGTCAACAGCGATCGCAGCGTTCGCGGCAACAAGGGCCCGGAACGCCCGCTGGTGCCGCAGCAGGACCGCGCCGAGGTTCTGGCTGCGCTGTCGTCCGTGGATTACGTCACGGTTTTTGATGAGCCGACACCGCGAGAGTTGATCGCGCGCGTGCTCCCCAGCGTACTCGTCAAAGGCGCGGATTGGGGACCGAACGAGGTTGCCGGCCGCGAAGAAGTTGAGGCCGCGGGCGGCCGGGTCGTTTCCATCCCTCTCACTCCGGGCTATTCCACGACCAGTCTTCTACAGAGGATTCGCAAGGCCGCATCAGCCCTTGAGGGCGGAGCGGCTGACCGCCACACCTGACCATGCTTCTACCCTCGGTCTCGGAAACTCTGGCGTCCGTAACCCGCCATCCAGCCCTGGAATCAGCCATTTCCGCGCTGCGCCGGGGGGCTGCGCACGAGCGTCTGGCTGGCCTAACGGATACCGCCAAAGCTTTGGTCGCGGCCCATGTTGCGGCGGAGCTTCGCCGGCCCGTTGTTGTACTTGTGGCATCGGGTGCGCGCGCGGAAACGTTGGCCGCGTCCTTGCAGTTTTTCTACAGGGCGCTCGCAGGTCAGGAGGCCACCGAAGTGGCCGTTTTGCCTGCCCTCGATGCGTTACCCTGGCAGGAAGTCTCGCCACACCCGGAAATCCTCGAGACTCGTGCGGTCACCTTATGGCGATATACAAGCGGGCTCGCCCGCGTGGTTGTTGCGCCGATTGCCGCGGCGCGCATGCGCCTGGCCGACGCCGCATCTTATGCGGGACAGGCGCGCACGCTCGCCCGGGACCAGGAAATCTCGCTTGAGGAGTTTGTTGCGCATCTCCGGAGCGTCGGATACGAGTCCCACGACATGGTTGAAATGCCCGGTCAATTCACGGTTCGCGGAGGAATTGTGGATGTGTTCCCAGCGGAAGCAGAGCGGCCCGTGCGTCTCGAATTATTTGGAGATTCGGTCGAATCCTTGCGGGAGTTTGACCCAAACACGCAGCGTTCGGTGCGCCCAATTGAACGTGTGACTCTTCCCCCGCTGCTGGAACTTCCTGCGAACGGCTCCCGAGGCAGCGAGCATTCCGGCGGACTGGAAATGTTCCCGCGGGCGCATTCCCTGTTCGATTTGCGCGAGGAAACCGTCGTCATTCTCGACGAACCAGAAGCGATCGACGAAGCGGCAAGAGAGTTCTTCGCGAATGCGGAAGACACTTCTCAAAACGCGGATGACTCTACTGAAAACGCGATTGCATCGCATTTTTTTACCGACGATTGGGATCTGCAGCTCTCGCGCCATGCGCGTCTGGAACTCGATCACCTTCTCGTAGCACGGGAGGGAATCGAGACGCGCACGATTCAAACGCAACCCACGACGCGCTATCACGGCAACGTTCCCGCGTTCATGGCGGAAGCGCGCGAACGCATCACCGCGGGCGAGCGAGTTCTGCTTGCGGCCGGGAATCTCGGTGAACTCGAGCGGTTCGTCGATCTTTGCCATGAATACGAGGCGCCATACCGCCTGGGCGAGATTGAAGAAAATCCCACGAGCACGCGTCTGGCCGAGGACTCGACCGCCGGCAGTATCCCCGCGGTTGTGCTGGTTCGCGCGCCGTTCACCGACGGCGTCGTTTTTCCCGACTCTCATCTGACGATTTACGGGACGGGCGATCTCTTTGAGACTCTGCCGCCCGGCGCACCGTCACGCCGGCGGCCGAAAACAGCCAGTTTTTTCAGCGACTTTTCCGAGCTGAAGTCCGGGGACTACGTTGTGCATGTGGACCACGGCATCGGCCAGTTTGAAGGATTGCACCAAATCGAAAATGGCGGCGCGCGCGGTGAGTTTATGCGCCTGCGTTACGCGGATGACGCGCGCCTCTATGTGCCGCTCGAGCGCCTTGACCTGGTGCAGAGCTACCGCGCGGTCGAAGGGACGAAGCCCCCTCTCGACAGGCTCGGCGGCACGACCTGGACGGCGCGCAAGGCTCGCGTCCGCAAGTCGGTCGAAGACATGGCCGACAAACTGCTGAAGCTGTACGCCGAGCGGAAGGCCGGAGAGGGCTTCGCGTTCTCGCCGGACGGCGCGTTTCAGCATGAGTTTGAGGACGCCTTTGAGTTTGAAGAAACGCCGGATCAGGCCATCGCTATCGCGGACGTGAAACGCGATATGGAACGTCCGCAGCCGATGGACCGCCTCCTCTGCGGCGACGTAGGGTACGGCAAGACCGAAGTGGCGATGCGCGCTGCCTTCAAGGCCGTCACCGACTCGAAGCAGGTCGTCGTCCTTGCTCCGACGACGGTGCTTGCATTCCAGCATTACGAGACGTTCCGCCGCCGCTTCGCGGCGTTTCCTGTGAACATCGACATGGTCAGCCGGTTTCGCACGCCGCGCGAGTTGAAAGAGGCTCTGACCGGCGTGGAAACGGGCAAGGTGGATATCGTCATTGGCACGCACCGGCTGCTCTCGCGCGATGTAAAATTTCACGACCTTGGCCTTCTGGTGGTGGACGAAGAGCAACGCTTCGGCGTCGCGCACAAGGAACGTTTGAAAGAGTTGAAGCAAAATGTGGATGTGCTGACGCTTTCGGCGACGCCCATTCCGCGTACACTCAATATGTCTCTGGTCGGGCTGCGGGACATGAGTGTGATCGAAACGCCTCCGAAAGACCGCCTCGCGATTCAAACTGTCGTGGCTCCCTTTGGCGAATCGCTGGTGCGCCGCGCGATTGAGGAAGAGCTGGCGCGCGACGGGCAAGTATTCCTCGTGCACAATCGGGTCGAGACGATTTACTCCCTCGCCGCTCTGGTCAATCAGCTCGTTCCGAAAGCGCGCGTTGTAGTGGGGCACGGCCAGATGGACGACAAAGAGCTTGAATCCGTGATGCTGAAATTCGTGCGCGCTGAGGCCAATGTCCTCGTCTCGACGACCATCGTCGAAAATGGGCTCGATATTCCGCGCGCGAACACGATTCTCATCAATCGCGCGGACCGTTTCGGCCTTTCCGAGTTGTATCAGCTTCGCGGACGCGTAGGGCGTTCGAACCAGCGCGCCTATGCGTACTTGCTTGTTCCGGAGGACGTGTCGCTCACGCCGTTAGCCAAGCGCAGGCTCGCGGCACTCAAGGAATTCAGCACGCTCGGAGCGGGGTTCCGCGTTGCGGCGCTCGATCTGGAACTGCGAGGGGCCGGAAACCTGCTCGGAGGCCAGCAGCACGGACACATCAACGCGATTGGGTTTGATCTGTACTGCCAGATGATGGAGCGGGCGGTTGCCGCCTTGAAGGGTGAAGAGAGCAAGCCGGAGATGCGCGCTACGATCAACCTCGGGCTCGATATTCGCATCCCACAGGAGTACATCCCTAACGAGAACTTGCGCTTGAGGACGTACAAGCGCATCGCGGGAATCACCAATGACACGGAACGAGAAGAGGTGGGCCGCGAACTGGCCGACCGGTTTGGGCCCTCGCCCCCGGCCGTGGGAAACCTTCTGGATTATGCGCTGCTGAAGGGACTAGCGGAGCAGCTTTTGGTTTCATCGATAGAGCGGCGGGCTAACGAAGTGGCGATCAAATTTCATCCTGAGACGACCTTGCCGCCAGAGAAACTGGTTGGGCTCATCCGAGCCAGGGGGGAGGGCATGCGCCTGGACCCGGGCGGAACGCTCTGGATGCGCATCGAGCGGCGCGGACGGATCGCCGAAAGTGTCAGAAACGTGTTGCTTCCTCTGGAAACGAAGCGATAAACTTCGGAGTAGAGTGATTCCTATGAAACAAAGTAAGTGGCTGATGATTCCCCTGTTTTTTGCCGCAGCGACTCTTAGCGCGCAAACGAAAACCGTAATCGTCGAAGAAATTGTCGCACGTGTGAATAACGACGTCATTACGCGCGAGGACTTGGGACATGCGCGGGCAAGCGTCGACAGCGAAGTGGAGCAGGAATGCCAGAATTGCACTCCTGAGCAGTTGCGCGAGCAACTTGCGTCAAAAGAAAAGAACCTCCTGCGCGACCTGATCGACCAGTCTCTGCTCGTGCAACGCGCGAAGGACTCCAACATTAACGTTGACGGCGAAGTCGTCAAGAGGCTGGATGCCATCCGCCAGCAGTACAAGCTTCCCGACATGGAAACCCTGGAGAAAGAGGTCACCAAGACCGGACAAGACTTCGAGGACTTCAAGAGCCAGATCAAGAATCAGTTACTGACGCAGGAAGTGATCCGCAAGGAAGTGGGCTCGCGCATCATCAACAGTCATGAAGACGTCGTCAAATATTACGAGGCGCATAAGCAAGATTTCGTGAGGCCGGAGATGGTCGTGCTCCGTGAAATCTTCGTCTCCACCGAAAACAAGCCCGCTGCAGATATTCCCGCTCTCCGCAAGAAGGCCGAGAATTTGCGGGACCGTGTGCTGAAGAACGGCGACGATTTCGGCGAATTGGCCAAACGCTTCTCCGACAGTTCTACCGCGCAGCAATCAGGCGAACTCGGATCGTTCGAACGGTCAAAACTCGACCCGAATATTTCGGGGAAAGTGTTCGCGCTGAACCGCGGACAAATGACCGATGTAATCGAGACGAAAACTGGATTTGAGATTCTTCAGGTCCGCGAGCGCTACCAGACGGGCGAGCAGCCGCTCGACAAAGTAGAACCCGAGATCAGCAATCGTCTGTATGAAGAGAAAATGGAGCCGGCAATGAGGGCCTATCTCCAGACTTTGCGGGAAGACAGCTATCTCCAGATCAAGCCCGGCTACTCGGATACGGCGGCGGTGAGCAGCCAGCCGATCGAGGAAGTCGCTGTGACGCCTGATAAGGACAGCAAGAAGAAATCCGGCCGAAGACTTCTGATCCTTCCCAAGAAGAAATCCGGAACATGAAACAGGCCTTTGTCTCCGACCTGCAGGCAGACCAGAACATTACCTCCTATTTTCTCGTTTGTGAAAAAGAGATCCGTGCGACGCGCGAGGGAAAACCGTATCTGCGCCTGGAATTGGGCGACCGCACCGGCACGATCGAATCGCGCATGTGGGACGGTTTCGAGCGCGATGCGGCCTCGTTCGAGCGGGATGATTTTGTCAAAATCCAGGCTCGCGTCGAAAGCTACCGCAACAAACTCCAGATTTCGATCGACAAGATCCGCCGTGCCGGGGATCACGAAGTGGACGCTGCGGATTTCTTCGCCCACACCGCTGAAGATGTGGAGCAACTTTACGCGAGACTGCTCGAGTTCGTCGCTTCGGTTGGAAATTTGTGGCTGAGGCGACTCCTGGAGAGCGTCGTCCAGGACCCGGAGATCGTTCCGCGCCTCAAACGCGCGCCGGCGGCCAAGGTGATGCATCACGCCTATCTCGGCGGCCTGCTCGAACACGTGGTGAGCTTGTGCGGCCTCTGCCGCGCGGTTCTTGCGCAGTATCCTGAAGCGGACCCCGACCTGTTGCTGACCGGAGCGGTGTTGCACGACATAGGGAAACTGGAGGAATTGAGCTACGAGCGCTCGCTCGGTTACACCGACGAAGGCCAGCTGCTCGGGCACATTCTGATCGAATACGAACGCGTCACCAGGAAGATCGACGCCATCGAGGGATTTCCGTCCAGCCTGAAGACGCTGGTACAGCATATGGTCGCCAGCCATCACGGGCAGTATGCGTTTGGTTCGCCCAAGCTTCCCATGTTCCGCGAAGCACTGATGCTGCATTACCTTGACGACTTGGATTCCAAGATGGCCGCTGTCCGTGCCGCGCTTGCTTCCGATAAGGGCGAGGGCAACTGGACGGCATTTAGCGGCGCGCTCGAGCGTCGTTTCCTGCGGGTTGATCTTTTCCGCCGTGGGGAAGAAGCGGCAGCGAAGAATGCCCCAACGCAGCCACAAGCGGATGCGCTGAAGAGTCTGGGCGCGAAGGAATAGACAAATGGAACAAGGCGTATCGCCCAATCGCGGCAGCGGTCCTCGCCACTCCATTCTCGACCTCGCCCCGCTCGAGCTCGAGTGCATGAGCGTGCTCTGGCCGCTCGGCGAGGGCACCGTCCGCGACATCCATCGGCAACTGGCCGCCACGCGGCCCCGGGCCTACACGACGATCATGACGATCATGGACCGGCTGGCGCAGAAGGGGATCGTGACGCGGCGCAAAGTAGGCCGTGCGTATCGGTATCAGGCGAATCTGAGCGCCGATGAAGCGCGTGTCAGTGCGATTGCAAAAATCGTTACGGGATTTTTTGACGGCTCCGCCGAAGCGCTCGCCGCCCATCTAGCCGCCGTGGGCGGAGCGGCTCATCGAGTTGCTCCTGCGCCTGCGCGGCCTGAGCCACGCCGGCGTGAGGCGCGGCCTGAAGCGCTGGAGTTGTCTCGGCGCGTCCCCATTGACGGAACCGATACGCACGGTAAAGAATCAGTAACTCGGCGGCTGGACGAGACTTTATTGTAGGCGAGAATGTTACCCGCACAATTCACGATCCGCGATCAGCACATTGTTCCGGCAACAGTCCTCGCGCCTATGGCCGGTGTGACCGATACGGTTTTTCGCCGGATGATCCGCGGCCTCGGCGGCTGCGGCCTGCTCATGACCGAATTCACCAGCGCCGAATGTATTACGCGAAATGCCGCGCGCACGTCGCGGTATCTCTGCTTTGAGCCGGACGAGCGCCCCATCACGGGACAGCTGTTCGGCGCCGACCCGAATGTAATGTCGCGCGCGGCGGGCATGGTCGAGCAACTCGGGTTCGACTTCGTCGACATCAATCTCGGCTGCCCGGCGAAGAAAGTGGTCAAGTGCGGCGGCTCGGGCCTGCTGCGCGATCTGAAGGCGCTCGAGCAGGTGCTGCGTGCCGTGCGCGCGGCGGTAAGCATCCCGCTGACCATCAAAATTCGCGCCGGATGGGATGCAACCACCATCGTCGCGGTGGAAGTGGCGCGCATGGCCGAGCAGATTGGCATCGAGGGAATCGCCGTCCACCCGCGCACTCGCTTGCAGGGATACGCGGGGCGCGCTGATTGGAGTATCATTCGCGAGGTGAAGCAGGCGGTGGCCGTTCCTGTGATCGGCAACGGCGACATCAATGCACCCGAAGACGCGATGAGAATGGTCCGTGAAACCGGCTGCGACGCCGTCATGATCGGCCGGGCCGCGTCGACAAATCCCTGGATTTTCCGGCAGATTGCGCAGAGTGTGGAAACTGGATCCTACGACGAGCCAACTGAGATGGACCGGTATCGCCTGCTGTCCACTTACTTCCGCAATCTGGTGGAGACCGAGTGGCCCGACGCGATCGGCAAGATGAAACAGTTCGCATGCTGGTTCACGCACGGGGTTCGCGACGGCAGCGCGTTGCGCAGGACCGTGCACACGGCTCGCACACCCGCCGAAATTCTGGATCGAGTGGATTCGTTTTTCGCTGATTCCGTCACCGCGGGAGGCGCTGTATGACCACTGCTGGCGCGACAACCCCCGCCCTCGAACGCCGCCGCGAACACCGTGTTCCGGTCCACCTTCCGATGCTGGTTCGCGGCACCGACCGCAGCGGCGCGTGGTTCGAGGAGCGGACCTCCAGCGAGAACGTGTGCCGTGGGGGCGCGGCTTTCGCGACCCGCTACACGGTGGATCTCGGCATGAGAATAGAGATTAGCATTCCATCTTCGCCATCAACGGGTGAGCCCGATGCGGAGTTTTCCACCCATGGCCGCATTGTCCACATCGCACCGGGGAAAGACACTCGCGAGCTAATTGTCGGCGTTGAGTTCACCGGCCCGCGCTTTCACCGCATGTTCGTTTCGGAATCGACCGTGTAATTGGCTTTGTGGGTGGCGGTTCTTGTGGTGGGCGCAGCCGAACCGTTAGCCGCAACATTCAATCGTGCAAAAGCTGGGGGCTTCAGCAGGTGCGTGACGACGTGGTCTTGGTCTTTGTAGCGCCCGCCTTCAGGCGGGCATGTGCTTGAATCTACGTGTCGGCCTGAAGGCCGACGCTACAAAAACGCTTCACATATGAGTTGACACGCAGCCTCTTCAGCCACTGAAATCCCGTCATGCGCAGTCTAGCGTTCCAGCAGAAGCTGCTTGTAGGCTTCGCGCTTGGCCAGACCTCGCTCCCGCGCCGCCTGTTTCAGCGCTGCTTTGCGGTCGATGCCGGCCTCCGCTTCGAGCTGCGCGACGCGTTCCTTGAGCGACACGCTCGGCTCCACCTGCTGAGTCTGCGGATCGCCCCTCCCGATCAAGAGCGTAATTTCCCCTCGTGGCGCGCGTTTGCGCGCCGATTCGAGCAGTTCGGAAAGGTGGCCTCGTAGAAATTCCTCGTGGATCTTTGTGACCTCGCGTGCAATGACTGCGGGACGCGGCCCAAGAATATCCGCGGCGTCACTGAGAGTCTCTACAAGCCGGTGCGGGGCCTCGTAGAGGATCAGGGTCCGCGGTTCTTTTTTCAACGCGTCGAGGGCCTTCCGGCGCGCGCCAGTGCGCGGTGGCAAGAATCCCACGAACAAAAACTCTTCCGTCGGCAGCCCGGAGGCCGCCAGCGCCGCAACCAAAGCCGAAGGGCCGGGGATTGGCACCACGGGGATGTGATGCCGCAGGCATAGACTAACCAGATGATGGCCAGGGTCGGATATTCCGGGAGTGCCCGCATCACTCACCAGCGCGATCTTGGCGCCTTGCTCCAGTTCGATCACCAATTCGGGCGAGCGGGTCAATTCATTGTGTTCGTGATAGCTGACCAATTCCTTCCGGATGCCGTAACGACGGAGCAATTTTTGCGTTTGCCGCGTGTCTTCGCAGGCGATAAGGTCCGCCTCCTTGAGGATGCGAATCGCGCGCAGTGTAATGTCTTCGAGGTTGCCGATCGGTGTGGCCACCAGGTACAGGCAGCCGGTCGCTATTTCGGGTTGGGTTTTCGCCGCCATTTTTATTCCTGGGCCGTCAGTTTAGCATATAGGGGAAACATGCGACGTTCGTTGCGTCTATCGAACTTGCCAGCCACACAGGCATGAGCAGTTGCGCAGCATGATAAGATAAGAAGCTTATCATTAAGCAGGAGGAGATTCGAATTGCCGCTCTACGAGTACCGCTGCCTGAAATGCAAGCGCCACACCGATAAGATCGAAAACCTGAATGGGCCGCACCTGAAAAAATGCCCGCATTGCGGCGGCAAAGTAGAAGCGGTCCTCACCGCTCCGGCGATCCAGTTCAAAGGCACCGGCTGGTACGTCACCGATTACGGCCGGAAGACCTCGGGCGGAGATGGTTCGAAATCCGAACAGTCAGAAAAATCCGAGAAGTCTGAGAAGTCTGAGAAGTCCTCGAAATCCGACTCCAAGGCGGAGCCCGCAAAGGAAACAAAAAAGCCTGCAGCCTCCAAGGAAAAATAGTTTGCAGTGAACAGGGTTCGAAGGAAGCCGTTACAGCTTGAGCGAACGTAGATAGTCCCGGAAATCTCCGCCGAACTCCTGGTTTTCAAGTGCGATCTCGACGGTGGCCTTCAGAAAGCCTAGTTTGTCTCCCGCATCATACGACTTCCCGTCGTAAACATGGGCGTATAGCCCGGTTTCCTTTGCGAGCAAGCGCAGGGCGTCGGTCAATTGGATCTCGCCCCCGCGGCCCGGCTTCGTGCGTTCCAGGCAATCGAATGCTTCGGGAGGTAGGACGTAGCGTCCAGTAATTGCGAGGTTGGAGGGCGCTTCCGACGGGCTCGGTTTCTCGACGAGGTCACGAATAAGCATAAGCCGTTCGCCCCAGCGAGAATCTTTTGGGGGTTCGACGTCCACGATGCCATACAGTCCGGTTCTTGCGCGCGGCACTTCTTCGACGGTGATAGCGCCTTTGCCGGTGGCCTCGTACACCTCGACCAGTTGGCGAGTCGCGGGCCGCGGGCCCGGTATGATCACATCGCCAAGCAAGACAGCAAATGGCTCGTTGCCCACCAGTTCCTTGGCTACGAGAACGGCGTGTCCGAGGCCGAGCGGCTCTTTCTGCCGCGTATAGCTGAAGTGCACCATATTGCCGATGTTATGGACCAGTTCGGCCAGATCAGACTTGCCTTTGTTTTCAAGAAAGCTCTCGAGTTCCGGCGAGGAGTCAAAGTGATCCTCGATTGCGTTCTTGCCGCGGCCCGTGACGATGATGATGTTTTCGATTCCGGAAGCGACGCATTCTTCCACGACGTATTGGATCAGGGGTTTGTCGACGACGGGCAGCATTTCCTTTGGCTGCGCCTTGGTCGCGGGAAGAAATCGCGTGCCCAGTCCTGCGGCGGGCAGGACAGCTTTGCGGACGCGTTGGGGCTTCTCGGTCATACGCTTAGCGGCGTTCAATCACCTTACGTGGCGTTCATGTTCCATGTCAATCCATCTGATACCTGCGAAGTAGCGAAAGGCTAATATTTTGGAGCGCTAGGAACGCCAATCGCCGGCGAAGACGTAAACTTGACGCCAGCAGGCACCTCCTCCCGCTGTGCTAACATGGGACTTTCTCGAGGCAGGCAATCGACTTATGTCAACGCGCATCCTCGGAATCGAATCATCTTGCGACGAAACCGCCGCTGCCATTGTCGCGGATGGCCGCGACATTTTGTCGAGCGTGGTCGCCTCACAGATGGATATCCATCGCAAGTATGGCGGCGTAGTGCCCGAGCTGGCCTCGCGCGAGCACCTGCGGCAGATCGTCCCGGTCGTTCGCGAAGCACTCGCGCAGGCGGGACTCTCCTTTACCGATATCGACGCCATCGGCGTGACCCAGGGGCCCGGGTTGGTCGGCTCGTTGCTGGTGGGTGTGACGTACGGCAAAGTCCTTGCGCTTGAACTCGGCAAGCCGCTCGTCCCGGTGAATCATCTCGAAGGCCATGTCCATGCCGTGTTCCTCGAGGCTCACCTAGCGGGGCGCATGCCGGAACTGCCGGCGGTCTGTCTGATCGTTTCCGGTGGACACACGTTGCTCTATCACATCCAAGCGGGGAGCAGAAACTCGGGTGCGGACTGCACTTGCAGCCCGCCAACGGGTGTGGGCTGCACCTGCAGCCCGCCAAAAGGTGACGTATCCGCGCGCGGATTCCTGTACCACCGCCTCGGCGGCACTCGCGACGATGCGGCGGGAGAGGCCTATGACAAGGTCGCGAGGCTGCTTGCACTCGGCTATCCCGGTGGGCCCGTGATCGACCAGCTTGCCGCGCAGGTGGCCACTTCGGGCTTAGGCTCCAATGCCAGGAATGGATTGAATTTCGGGCCGGTGAAGATCAAAGGAAACCCCTACGACTTCAGCTTCAGCGGAATCAAGACCGCCGTTTTGTACTATCTCCGCGCGCATCCTGAGTTCAGCACGGAAATTGAGGCCCGCCGCAAGGCGCTTCAAAAAGGGCGCCGGAAAGCCGCCGATTTGCTGCCTCTGTGCAGCCCGCAGACGCTCTCACTCATTTCCAATTTCCAGGCAGCCGTCGTTCACGATCTGGTGACGCGTACGCTTGCGGCCGCGGCAGAAACAGGGGCGCGCACGATTCTCGTGTCGGGCGGCGTGGCTGCCAATTCTGAATTGCGAGACACGTTTGCGTCCAAGTCCGGCCCGATGGGCGTGAACGTCTTTTTTCCCAGCAGGGCATTATCCACTGATAATGCGGCCATGATTGCCGCCGCCGCGTATCCCCACCTGCTCGCCGGCGACCTCGCCTCTTCCGATTTGAACGCCGAACCCAATCTTCGCCTTGCCTGAAGCCGAATCACCTGTTTGGGGGCGATCAGCGAACAAGTGTTTGCTTTCGACTTTCAACTTACAGCTTTCAACTTGAGCTACAATCCCCGTTTTCATGCGCATCGCGATTGATACCGGCGGCACATTTACCGATTGCGTCTTTGTCCGGAATGGTCGCCTCGAAGTTCTGAAGTTTTCTTCGACGCCGCACAATCCTGCCGAAGCCGTCGCACTTGCACTCGAAAAGATCCTCACCAGGGAAGGCGGAACGGACCCTGCCGCCCTCGATCTTGTCTGCGGTACAACCGTTGGCACAAACGCACTGCTGCAGCGGCGAGGGAAATGTATCGCTCTCGTGACGACCGCAGGGTTCGAGGACGTCCTCGAAATTGGCCGCCAGGCGCGCCCGCGACTGTATGACCTGTTGCTCAAGAAGAAGGAACCTTTGGTGCCGCGCTCGCGGCGATTTGGACTGGCTGAAAGGCTGGACTCCGATGGGCGAGTATTGTTGCCGCCGGGGCGCCGGGAGATTGCACGGGTCGTGCGGGCCGTTGCCCGCAGTGGAACGCAATCCGTTGCCGTGTGTCTGCTATTTTCCTTCGTGAATTCCAAACACGAGAGAGCGATCGCTCGCGCCTTGTCTTCAGCCGGATTCCAGGTGTCCGCGTCGCATAAGATCCTTCCTGAATATCGAGAGTTCGAACGCACGTCCACAACGGTCGTCAATGCTTATCTTGTGCCGGTGATGAGCCGCTATCTGGATGATATTGAGCGTCATGCGATGGCTTGGTCTGCGGGTGGCGGCAAACGGTATCGTCGGTCCAGCTGGGCGCGCGTTCGCGTCATGCAATCGAACGGCGGCATTCTCTCTGCGGGCGCTGCGGCGCGTGAGCCGGTGCGAACGATTCTCTCGGGCCCCGCGGGTGGAGTCCTCGGCGCGCAGTACGTCGCTGACCTCGCCGGTTTCGACCGCGTCATCACATTTGACATGGGCGGCACGTCAACCGATGTAGCGCTCCTGGACGCGCGGAAGCAGGACGCTCTTGCCACGACATCCGAAACCATCGTGTCGGACCTTCCCGTCGCTGTCCCGATGCTCGACATCCACACGGTAGGGGCGGGCGGCGGCTCTCTGGTGCGATTCGACCGCGCCGGAGCGCTCAGGGTCGGACCGGAGAGCGCCGGGGCCGATCCCGGCCCGATTTGCTACGGGAGAGGAGAAAAGGCCACCGTCACGGACGCGAACCTCCTGCTCGGACGGATTCCGAAAGCGGGGCTGCTCGGTGGCGCTTTCGAACTCGATGTGGCGCGCACGAGGCGTCTGATGGAGCGGGCGCGCGGCCCGATTCGGTCGGTCGAACAGTTTGCGCAGGGGATACTGGATGTCGCCAACTCCGTCATGGAGAAAGCAATCCGCGTGATTTCAGTCGAACGCGGACACGACCCGCGCGACTACACCCTGGTCGCGTTCGGCGGCGCGGGCGCGTTGCACGCTTGCGACTTGGCGGCGGCCCTCGAAATCCCGCGCGTGCTGGTTCCGTGCTTTCCCGGCGCACTATCGGCGCTTGGCATTTTGCGCGCCGATGTGACCAAGGATTTGTCGCGCACGATTCGTTTGGACGTTCGTAGCGCTTCCCAAGTGCGTGGCAAACTCCGGCAGGAGTTCGCGGTGTTGCAGCGCGAAGGCCACGCGCAAATGCGCACCGAAGGATTCGCGGCCGGCTCTGTCCGCATAGATCGCGCACTCGACATGCGGTATGCCGGCCAGTCGTACGAGCTAACGGTGCCATTCGCAGGGAATTACGTGGCTGCGTTTCATCGCGCGCATGAATTGCGCTATGGATATTCCGACCGGGGCCGATCTTGCGAAGTGGTCAACATTCGCGCGCGATTCTCGGGAAGCGTGCCGAAGCCCGGTCTGCCGAAATTGAAACTGCACGGCACCAGTCCCGCGGCAGCAATCGTCTCCCGGAGTAGTGTCTTGTTTGCGGGGCGTAAGTGTTCCACCACGGTTTACGATCGCGCCGGGTTGCGGGCAGGGAATCGTATCCCGGGGCCGGCGGTCGTGACGGAATACAGTGCAACGACGGTCCTACCACCGCTTTGGACGGGACGCGTGGACGCCTACGGAAACCTCATTTTGGAGCCGCGCCGATGAAGGTCGATCCCACGCGCCTGGAAATCTTCAAGAATCTCTTTCATTCGGTTGCGGACGAAATGGGCGCGGCGCTGCGCCGGGCAGCGTTCTCCCCGAATATCAAGGAGCGTCGGGATTATTCCTGCGCGGTCTTCGACGGTACGGGGCAAGTCCTCGCTATGGGCGATCACATGCCCGTTCACCTGGGCTCTATGCCGATGTCGGTCGCTGCCGCGATTGATGCGCTCACGCTTGAGCCGGGCGACGCCGCACTGCTCAACGATCCGTACGCCGGGGGAACACACCTGCCCGACCTCACGATGGTGATGCCCGTCTACACCGCCCACGCATCGCGGCCTTTGTTCTACATCGCCAACCGCGCGCACCACGCCGACATAGGAGGGGCCTATGCCGGTTCCATGGGCCTGGCGCGCGAGATTTTCCAGGAAGGACTTCGCGTGCCCCCGGTAAAGATCTTGGAACATGGCCGCATCGTGCGCGACGTGATGTCGCTGATCCTCGCAAACGTGCGAACCGCGCGGGAGCGCGAGGGAGATCTGACCGCACAGATCGCGGCATGCCGGATCGGAGAGCGCCGTCTGATCGGAATGGTCGCAAAATATGGAAGACGTGAAGTCCTCGCCTACGGCCGTCACCTTCTCGATTACTCGGCCAGAATGATGGCTGCCGCGATCGCTGCAATTCCCGAAGGCACCTATCACGCCGAAGATTTCCTGGATGACGATGGCGTAACGGATCAGCCGCATCGCATCGCCGTGACGATCCGTGTTCGCTGGCGCCGCGCGGAGGTGGATTTCACCGGCAGCGCGCCGCAATGCGCCGGCAGCGTCAACGCCGTTGCGGCGATCACACACTCGGCTGTATTTTATGTTTTTCGTTGCCTGCTCGACGAACAAGTGCCCGCAACGTCGGGTCTGATGAGGCCGATTCGCGTAATCGCACCGGCGGGCACGATTGTCAACGCCCGGCCGCCGGCCGCAGTGGCCGGAGGGAATGTCGAAACTTCGCAGCGCATCGTAGACACGTTGCTGCGGGCCCTCGCGCGCGCAATTCCTTTGCGAATTCCGGCGGCGAGCCAGGGCACGATGAACAATCTCACATTCGGAGGAGCAGACGCGCGGCACGACGGCGCTCCTTTCGCCTACTACGAGACGATTGCCGGCGGCACAGGCGCCGGGCCGGGCTGCAACGGATGGAATGCCACACACAGCCACATGACGAATACGCTCAACACGCCGGTCGAAGTTCTCGAGCACGTCTATCCCGTTCGCGTGCATCGCTATGCGATGCGCCATGCCTCGGGAGGCCGCGGGAAATTTCGAGGAGGAGACGGAATTATTCGCGAAATCGAAATGCTTGCCGACGCGCAAATTGCCGTGCTGTCCGATCGAAGGAAAATTCCGCCGTACGGTTTGTCCGGAGGTTCACCCGGCGCAGCAGGGAGAAACGCAATTGTCATCGGCGGCCGGCCCCGGCGCCTTCCCTCGAAATGCAGCTTCTATGCGCATGTGGGTACAATCGTCCGAATCGAGACGCCCGGCGGAGGGGGCTGGGGCCAGGCAGAAAGAAAATCGCGAGGAGGCACGAAAGAAAAAAGCCTCAAAGCAATCACGCCCTGAGGCTTTTCACGAACGAAACTCAAAAACTAGAACTCTACCGCTTCCGGTTTTTCGAATGGCGAAGGCATTTGCAGCCGCGCCTTTGCGAGAGACCTGATCAAGGCGCCTTCCATCGTTTCTGTGGAGGTGTTTCGTGCGGTGGCGAGTTCGCTGACGAGGAGGAACTTGGCTCGCTCGAGCATTTTCTTTTCGCGGAAGGAAAGCGGTTTTGTACGGCTCAGTGAAACTAAACTTTTCAGTACCGCGGCTACTTCAATGAGTGCGCCGGTCCGCATCCGCTCGGAATTTTCTTTGAATCGGTGTTTCCAGTCATGATGTGAATTGGGTTTTCCCTTCTCCAGAAAGCTCAGAACCTTGAGCGTTTCTCCATTGCGAATCACGGGCCGCAAGCCAACGGAAATCGCGTTGGTCGCCGGGACCATGACCTTCAGGCCACTCGAATAAATCTTAAGCATGTAATACTTTTCTGTGCGTCCGTTCAAAACTCCGAAATTGATCTGTTCGATGATCCCAACGCCGTGGTTCGGATAGACTACCTTGTCCCCTATCTTATAGTCCATGGTTTGGAAGCCCCCTCAAGGAAAGCAAGAGCAGTTTGTTTCAATGTAGGACCGAAGTCAAGATATTTCTTCTAGAATCAGCAAGTTAAGATGAATTTTGCTTCGCGATTGGTATTCAAATTGCTCAATAATTTTACATAACATTTACAGACTGCCTGGTGTGCTGGGGCTTCATCCTCCTCGTCAAGACTGCCTGATTTCGCGCTAGAATGTCTCTCCATGTTGATTCTGGCGATTGATACGAGTACGCGAGCTGGAAGTGTTGCATTGCTGAGAGATAGGCAGGTCTTGGCGGAGGTCGCAGCCCGGGAAGAGACGCCTTATTCGACCCGGCTCTTTCGAGATTTGGAATTGCTGCAATCCAGGGCGCAATTCCGCATGGACCAGATAGGCGTTTTCGCCGTCGCGGCTGGGCCTGGGTCATTCACTGGGCTGCGAGTAGGTCTCACTGCGGTGAAAGGTTGGGCGGAGATCTACCAGAAGCCGATTGCGGCGATCAGTGGCCTGGAGGCGATTGCGGCCCAGGCGAGAGCCAATGACGAGGTAATCAGTCCGTTCCTGGACGCCCGACGGGGCCACGTTTTCGGTTCGACCTACCGCCGAGGCGCAACTGAGTCTACCGCCTTGCAACTTGTCGGCGAGGAAGCACTCCTTTCGCTGGAGGAGTTCCTCGCTTTGGTGAAAGAGAATTGCGGCCCGAGGCAGGCTGTCTTGGTATCATCGACACCCGATGTGCTTCCATTGAATTTGGTCCAATCCATTCTTCCCGGAGCGCGGATCGAGCAGGTCTCGGCGAGTCTGGCGCCCATGATTGGCCGGTTGGGATTTGACCGTGCAAATCGTGGTGATCTGGTGGATCCACTCGGACTCGACGCAAACTACATTCGCCGCTCGGATGCGGAAGTAACGTGGACGGGTGCGTGATGGCCCCCGGGGGCGAGGCGTCCAGAGCGGTGGCGGGCGTGGCGATTCGCCGGCTAAAGTCAATAGACGTTCCAGCTGTGTTGGCGATTCTCCGGGAAAATCCGGAAGCAGCGACATGGTCTCGGGAGAGCCTTCTGCAATGGGCATCCGCGGAGTCCGCCGCCTGGGTTGCTGAGCGCAGTGGAAGCGTCGTCGGCTTCCTCATCGGCCGCATGGCAGCAGACGAGTTCGAAATTCTGAACATGGCGGTCTCTCGGGCCCAACGCCGGAGTGGGATCGGGTCAAACTTGCTGGGATCCGCGCTCGAATTCGCGCGCATCGCCGGGAACGTGCGCGCCTATTTGGAGGTGCGAGCCTCGAACGGTCCGGCCATCGCGTTGTACGCCCGCCACGGTTTTACAGAATGTGGCCGCCGGTCTCGGTACTACCGGGACCCCGTCGAGGACGCCCTATTGCTTTCCCGGCACATGGACGAAACTTTCTAGCAAATTGCCGGCAAATTCGCTTGGCTGGCGTTTTACATTGTGCTAGTTTGTGTTCGTTATGTAACATCTCATTCACAAATCGCTTCAGTCAGGAGGCGCGTGATGCCCACATTGAGCCGGGAGATACGCGAGCAACTGTTGACATATGATCAGGAGTTTCAGAAGCTGGCACAACAGCACTCGGACTACGAAGCCCAGCTAGAGCAGCTCTCCCAAGCATCCTACCTGAATCTGGAAGACCTTCAGCGGCAAGTCACCCTCAAGAAGCTAAAATTAAGCGTCAAGGACGCGATGGAACGCCACATCGCTCAACGTCTCGGCCAGTCACCGGGGCGATAAGCGCACCGGCGAACCGGCAATTTGGGATAGAATGTCCGCGAACTCAGGAGGAGTGTTGCATTTTTTCTCCTGTCAGGGATCTTCATGGTCAAAGACGGCTATAAGTTTGCCGCGGCGCCATTGTTGTTTGGAGTGATGGCGCTTGGATTTCACTGGAACTGGCTGGGCGGCGTGCTACTCCTGCTGGGTGCGTTTATTCTGTTCTTTTTCCGTGATCCTGAGAGAACTCCTCCATCCGATCCTGCCGCGATTGTTTCTCCGGCCGACGGACGCGTTATGGAGGTTGTGGAAGAGGCGCGCGGCGCAAACCCCGGCCGCAGAATCAGCGTCTTTCTTTCCATTTTCGACGTGCATGTAAACCGTGCGCCGGTGGCGGGCCGCATCACGGCCATGGAATATCGCAAGGGGCGATTTTACGCGGCGATGCGGGGACGCGCGTCGGAAGAAAACGAACAGAATGTAATTCACCTTTCCACCGAACATGGGGAAGTCGTCTTCAAGCAGATCGCCGGTTGGGTTGCGCGGCGCATATTGTGCTGGAAGGCGGTGGGGGATTCCGTGACTCGGGGCGAGCGAGTAGGTATGATACGTTTTGGTTCACGCGTGGATATTTGGCTTCCAGATCGGGTAGAGATTCTCGTTCGCCTTGGCCAGCACGTGGCAGGGGGATCGAGCATCCTGGCGCGGTGGCGATGAACAACTCTGAACAACATGAACTGGGTTTTCCCGGGTCGCGTCGGGCCAATCATCGCTTGCGCCGCGGCATCTACCTTTTGCCCAGCTCGCTGACCGTTGCCAACATGCTTTGCGGTTTCTATGCCGTGATGTCCACGCTCAAGGGCGGCGCCACAGATTTGGACAACGCTGCAAAAGCGATCGGCCTCGCTATCTTGTTTGATTCTTTCGACGGGTTTGTGGCTCGCGCTACGGGCACGAGCAGCGAATTTGGAAAGCAGTTTGATTCCTTGGCCGACATAGTGAGCTTCGGCATCGCGCCAGCGGTCCTGGCATTCACCTGGGGCGTTCGGGGAATTTCCGAGAGCGGAACCATTGATATTCGCCGCATGCACCAGATTGGCTGGTGGATCGGCCTTGCCTTCGTGATTTGTTGTGCCTGGCGGCTTGCTCGATTCAACATTCAGGGAATGGCGCCCGGTGGATCTCGCTATTTCATCGGGTTGCCGTGCCCCGCGGCTGCGGGATTGATCGCGGCGTGCATACACGCGATCAAGTTTCCGGTCGACGATTGGCGCTGGTCGGTGCTTTGGCTGTTGCTGGTCGCAACCGCCGCGGCGCTGATGGCCAGCACGGTGAGGTATCGCAGCTTCAAGGATGTGCCCCTGGCACGACGACAACCTTCCTTGATAATTATTCTGATTGCTATGCTCGCGTGGTTTATCGTTGCCTATTCTGAAGTCGTGCTCATGTTGATCGCGACGAGCTATGTTGCCGTCGGTCTCGCGCTCCATGTCGTGCGTGTCGTCCGTCATCACGTGGTTTCACATCCTGCTTGAGATATGGCCCCCTCCCATGAAGCGGTTCGCGTAGCCATCGCAGGTGCGGCATCCCTGCGCGGCAAGGAACTGAAGCAATTTCTGGAGGAATCGAATTTTCCGGCCAGTGAAATCTGTTTGCTCGACGAAGAGTTTGTCGCCGGCACACTGACCGAGGCGGGCGGCGAACCGGCAGTGATCGAGACCGTGGACGAAGACAGCTTTGAACGGATGCGCTTCGCTTTCTTTACGGGTTCCCCGGGCTTTTCCGTTCGACATGGCAACGAGGCGCGACGTGCTGGAGCGACGGTGATTGATTTAAGCGGCGGTCTGGTGGTGGAATCTGGGGCGCGGCCCTGGATCCCGGCATTGGACTCCGTGTTGGTGTCCCCGGACGGTAAAGTCGTGCCGGGCCAACCGCGCAGCCTGTTCCTGGCGCCATCGGCTCCTGCAGACGTTGCGATTTCGCTTTCCGCGGCGCTTGCGCCGATGGGACTCAATCGGCTCGTCCTGACGTTCTTTCAACCTGTGTCGGAGCGCGGGCGGGAGGGTGTCGAAGAGTTGGAGAGTCAGGTCGTGAAGCTACTTTCCTTCGAACCGATTCCACAAGACGTCTTTGACACCCAGGTAGGGTTTAACATGCTGGCCACCTACGGTGGGGGAAGCAGCGAAAAACTTGGCGATGTTCGCGCGGCAATCGTGGGGGAAGTTCGAAGTTACCTTGCCGGCCGAGTTCCAATGCCGGCCATTGCCCTCGTGCAAGCTCCGGTATTCTATTCCCACGGGTTCACTGCCTACGCAGAGTTTAGTGCCTCCACTGCGGTGGAAGACCTGGTGGTGCGGCTGAAAGAGGCCGGTTTGAAGGTGGCTGCTGCGGACGATCCTGTGCCGACCAGCGTCAGCGTGGCCGGGGAAGGGCGGCCCGTCATCGGGCAACCAGAGCCCGATCCAAGCATCGAAACCGGAGTCTGGCTGTGGGGCGCTGCGGACAATTTGCGTGTGCCGGCTGCGACTGCCGTTGCTATTGCGGGGAAGCTCCTTGCATCGTGAACAACAGGAATGGGTTGGCTACAGAGGCACAGAGCCCACAGAGAAACGCATTATGATGGATTCGCGCTCTTGCTCTTCTTTCAAACCGCATATTCTCAGTATTTCTTTTCTTCCTCTGTGCCTCTGTGTCTGTGTGGCAGTATTCCTTTCCGCCTGCGGGTATCACGTCGGAGGCACTGCGTCGCGGCTGCCTCCGGGGCTCAAAGTTATCGCAGTGCCTGCGATGGAGAACCGAACGAACCGCTATCGTGTCGAACAACGCATGACGGAAGCCGTGGTTCGCGAATTCCTTGCGCGGACAAAATACCGCATTGTTTCGACGGAAGACTCGGCCGATGCCGTCCTGCACGGGGAAATTACGAGTCTGGAATCGAGCCCCGTTGTTTTCGACACCACTCCGAATCCCACGGCAAACCCGAATGTGAGTACGTCGACAGCCCGGGCCACCACGATGCTCGTATCCGTGCGCCTAAAAGTTCGGCTGGAGGAGCGAGAGACTAAAAAGATCCTCTACCAGAACGACAACTATTTATTCCGCGAGGCGTACGAACTATCGACCGATCCTGCAACTTTCTTTGACGAACAGGGCCCGGCGCTCGACCGCATGGCCAGAGATTTTGCTTCACGGCTGGTAGCGGATGTGGTGGAGAATTTCTGATGGCCTCCGTCTCGCCTGAGCAGCTTCTGGGCCGTTTGGCGAAAGGGAAACCCGTCCCTGGAATTCTTCTGCTGGGGGATGAATCGTACTTGCGCGAATTGTGCCGCCGGAAAATCGCGGATGCTTTTGTGCCGGAGGGGGTCCGCGATTGGGGAATCACGCGATTTTCCGCTGACGACGACTCGCTCTCCACGATTCTCGGACAGGCGCAGACACTGCCGATGTTGGCGCCGCAGCAGGTCATTTTCGTCAGCGACGTCGAGGCCTGGGAGTGGCTGGGCGAGGATTCACGCGACGCACTGGTGAAACAGCTTTCGGAATATCTGGAAGATCCGGCCCCCTTTTCCGTGCTGGTGTTCGAAGCTGCCGCGCTCGATCAGCGGATGCGTCTCGCGAAGATGTTTGCGGAGAAAACAGTGGTCGTTGCCGTCGAGCTTTCGGACGATCCTGAGAAGCGCGCGAAGCTGGCTGTGCCCCTCGCTTTCGAAATGGCACGCGAGTTGGGAGTAGAGTTTGAGCGCGACGCTGCGGAGGAACTCTCCGAGATTCTCAACGGGGAACTGGCCGCCATTCGCACGGAGCTGGAAAAACTTGCCGCCTACGTGGGCGGCCGCCGCCGCATCACGCTCGCGGATGTCGAACAGCTTGTTGTATCGGCCCGCAAATATTCGGTCTGGGAGCTGGCGGATATGCTGGCTTCGCGGCAGCCTTCCGTCGCCCTGGAATTCCTCGACAGCCTACTGCGGGAGGGCGAGCAACCGGCTCAGTTGCTCGGCGCCCTAGCATGGATGTACCGGAAACTGCTCGAGGCCCAGGAATTGCCCCCAGGCGCCACGGGATGGCAGGCCGCCGGACGTCTTCACATGCAGGCGCGCACGGCTGAGCTGGCAATGCGCCAATCGCGAAAATTTCCCAGGACGCAGCTCACCATGGGATTGGTGGCTTTGTACGAGGCGGATAGCCGCCTGAAGTCGGGCGGAACTAGCCAGCGCGCCGTGATGGAATTCCTCGTCGCACAGCTGGCCTCATCGAACCCAGCCTAGCTCCTGCGGGATGAAATGAAACCGCCCGGGAAGCGTCTTCCCGGGCGGTTCTCTCGAATGTCAGAAATGTTTGGCTAAGCCTTGGCTGTCGCCCGCAAGCCGTTTATAGCGATGGTAAGCCTCGACTTGTAGCGGTTGCCCGTATTTTCCTCGAGCACACCCTTGCTGATGGCGCGGTCGATCGCAGACAGAGTCGGCTGGAGTAGATTTCCAGCGGCCGTCCCATCTTTTGCAGCAATCGCTGTTCGCAGACGCTTCATGATCGTTCGCACGCGGGTGCGGTTTGCGCGGTTTATTTCCGCGCGCACGTGGGACTGCTTCGCCCGCTTCAATACTGACTTCTTGCGCTTCTTTACCTTGGTCGGTGCTCCTTGCGCCATTCAGCTCTCCTCTTCTTGTTAATTCGATTGAACAACACTATCGGACACGCATCCCTTTGTCAACGAACGGCGGCAAGGCTGAGTGAACAGTAATCGTGTGCGGTGTTGCGCGCAGGTGTTGCGCAGCACGACACTTGTGGCTTGTTCTGCCGCGCAGAGCTGGCCTATAGTCTTTCCAGGGTTCTTCGCGAGCCGGTTTCTTTCGAGCCTGGCCGCAGTGACGAGGAAAAGATATGCAAACCACGGTCCTGTGCTCGCAGTGCGATAAGCCGGAGAGAGAGTGCGCATGCGACCGCTACTGTTGCTATTGCCAGGGACTCGACGGCATCCGGCTTTGTGCGGACGGCAAATACTACTGTCCAGATTGCCGGGAAGCATGCGACATTCACGTGGCGGACAGTCATGCCGGATGAATCGACACGCGTCGTGTTCCATCTGGACCGGGACCCACGCCTGATCGCCGCTGTACGCAGTGCCGTGCATTTTCAGGCTTCGCGCGCGGGGCTCGAAGCGGAGAGTTCCGACGATTTTGCCAAAGCCTCCGAAGACGTTTGCCGGGAGGCCCTCTCGCAACTCACGGACGCCGACGGAGGGCTCGATGTCACCCTCGACACGTTTCCAGATCGCATCGAGATTTCCATCCACCATCACGGGCAGTTGGTACCGGCGGTCGGCCTTGAGAGTTTCACGCTTCCCGACGCGCCCGCAGGCGGAGCGGGCGGACTGAATGGCTTGGAGTTGCTTTCGCGGGTGGACCGGGTGATGTTCAACGCTGAAGAGGGCATCGCGCGTACGACGCTGGTGAAATTCCTACAACGCAAGCTCTGAGCCATCAGGCGGACTAGCAGGAGGCTCAGGGTAAACAGGCAGTACCACTACATCGTCACCGCAAACGTATTCCTCCGGATCAGCGACAGCATCTGGTCGTCAGTGAGTGAGAGCTTCAGATCGAGCCTGTCGCCGGCGGGTGTGATCTGCGCGCTGTCGAGCAATTGTCCCAGCTCCGGATTCGTGTTTCCGATCTGATACTTCCGGTACATCATTCCCGCCTGCAGCAGGGCAGCGAATGTATTGGCGTCATCCGGCGAGCCGCAAACGGCTTCAAACTTCGCGTCGACTCCGCTGCCTCCCTTGATGCTGATCGTCATGGCCTTGAGCTTGGAGGTGAGTTGCGCGGCGGCGGGGAACTGCGAGGTCTCCGGCACGAGCTGCTGCATCGCCAGGCGCGTGTAGGACGGGTTAAGCACGGCCCAGACCGTCCCGCTGCCATTTGCCCCGTCCACCAGGGAAGACATGTCGGTGTTCGAATACAAACCCTGGGTTTCGCCGTATCGCACGCCGATTAGTTTCTCAAGCTGCTGCCTTTGGCCAAACGCGGCCGTGTTCGAATCGATGAAAAAGAAAAACAGGTCGTTCGGCCCGCTGCCTCCACCAAACGCAAACAGCGAGAAGGTCCGGATCTTGACGATCGGAAGCTTCTTCGACGTGAAATAGGCCTCTGCAGAAGAAGGTTGAAACTGCCCGAGTGCGATCCCCACAATCTGCTCGCTGACGGGAACGGAGCCCCCGCTGGTGTCGGTGGTCGACTTGCCCGGCACCAGTGCCCAAACCAATTCGGTTACCTGGGTGTTTGGGTCTATTCCGGCTGAGGTAAGGAATTGCTCGAACTGGCGGAATTTCGCAGGCAGCATTTGCTCCTTGAGTTGAGCAAACCAGGGGAACTGGCGAGCCTCCTTCAGATCGGCATACGCCAGCTCGCCTGAATCCTTGGGAAACAGGCCGAGGATGTCGGAGCCAACACTCCCGGCACGAGACGTCCCGGGCCATGCGCATGCCAGCGAGATGAGAATTGCCAGCAAAAGAATCCTTTTCGTATTCACCTGTCTCCTCCTGCTTTGCGGCGCACGGTCCGATTCCGGAGGGGATCACTCACCTGTCGTTACCGGGCTCGCCGCCAACCGCGCTTCGACCGCTGCCGCGCGGAACTTCATATCTGAAACGAATGCCGAATCGTCGATAGACGCAAGGTTGATCGCCACATTTTCCAGAGCGCCGCGTGCTGCTGCTGCTGCCATCAAGCGACCCACATGCAAGTCTGAGAGCATAGACGTCGCGACGATGGCTTCGAGTTGCACCAATTTTTCAAAAATCTCGACGGCGGCGAGGGCCGTTTCCATGGGCACCTCGGCGGCATGCCGGGTCGCGCTCTGAATCGCGGATTCGCGCCGGGCCCGCTCCTCGCCGCTCTTCTTCGGTAGTTTCAGTGCAACCATGACAGCGTCATACGATTGGGCGTCGCGGTCGATTGCCGCGGCCAGCTTGCGGGCCGCTTCACGCATGGCGGAAACCGAGGCACTCAAGTCTTCGGCGAACGCCGCCTGTGATTCCTTCTTGCGTGAGAGCCCGGCCACCATTTCCCCGAGGCTCGCGGCCAATGCTCCCGCGAACGCGGCCACGGACCCACCGCCCGGGGTTGCCGTAGGCGCGGAGACGGCGTCAAGAAATGGCTGCGCTAGCCCGGCCAACCTGCCCCGGCCGGGTGCTTGGACGGGCATGCCCTCCAGCGCGGAGAACAGGCGGTTTTCAAGCACCAGCGCGGGAGAAAAATTCTCGAGTTGCAGATAAAACTCAGCCGTCAGCTCGATGGCCTTGCGGGGAAGCAGTCCGACGATCTCGCTTCCGGCGATCGTGCAACCGTGGCGCTCGGCTTCGCGCTTGACCATTTCGAACACGCGGTGCAGTGGAGTCTGTTCGAAGTCTGTGAGGTTGATGGAGACTTGCGCGAGGTCTCGGGCCTTCAAGTCCACGCCCATCGCTTTCACGTAGCGCAGTCCGCCGCTTGAAAACCGGATCGCTTTCGCGATCTTTTTTGCGATGGAAACGTCGTGCGTATCCAGATTGATGTTGTAAGCGATCAGGAATTTTCGCGCGCCCACGGCTGTCGCCCCCGCGGTGGGGTGCAGCCTGGGTTCGCCAATGTCCGGCGCGCGGTCCGGATCGCGCAGCGCGTCTTCACGCAAGCCCTCGAATTGCCCCTTGCGAATATTTTCGAGGTTTATGCGCTCGGGCCGCGTTGCCGCCGCTTCGTAAAAATAGACCGGGATGCGATACCGCTCCCAGATTTCGCGGCCCACGCGCCGGGCCAGTGCCACGCAGTCCTCGATCGTGCAGCCCTCGATGGGAATGAACGGTAGCACGTCGGTTGCGCCGATTCGCGGATGCGCGCCGGTGTGCCGCGTCAAGTCGATCATCTCGGCGGCCGCACCCACCCCGCGGAGCGCCGCCTCGGCCACGGCTTCTGGCTCGCCGGCAAGAGTGATCACCGAGCGGTTGTGATCCGCGTCGCTCTCACGGTCAAGCACCAGGACGCCCGGCACACCTTGCATCGCGTCGACGAGCGCGTCCACTTTAGATGTGTCGCGTCCTTCGGAGAAATTTGGCACGCATTCGATCAGGCGTTTCATGAGGCCCTGGGGAACTGCTCCGGTCAGGTTCCTTCGCGGGAGTACACGACTTCGCCGCGCTTGATTGTCATCACGCAGTAGTTAACACCAAAATAGTACGGTATTTCGCGGTAGTCCTCCACATCGAAGATGGCCAGGTCCGCGTATTTGCCAACTTCGATGGAGCCGATGCGCGTGTGACGCCGCAGGGAATAGGCCGCGTTAATCGTTGCCGCCGCAATCGCCTCGGCCGGGGTCATGCGCATTTGCGAGCAGGCAAGCGACATCACCATGGGCAGGCTCAGCGTGGGACTGGTGCCGGGGTTATAGTCCGAGGCCAGGGCAACCACGGCGCCTGTGTCCAGTAGTTTTCGCGCCGGGGCATACTGAGCAAGGCCCAGGTGAAAAGAGGATCCCGGCAACAATGTGGCCACGACGTTCGACGATGCCAGCGCGCGGATGTCGGCAGGATTGATCTTCTCGAGATGGTCTGCGCTCGCGGCATCGAGCTCTATCGCAAGGCGCGCGGCGCCGGTCCTGGCAATCTGTTCAGCGTGGAGGCGGGGCACCAGGCCACATGCGCGGCCGACCGTCAAAATGCGCCGCGACTGCGCAACAGTGAATGCGCCGCGATCGCAGAAGACGTCACAGAATTCAGCAAGTCCGGCGAGTGCCACTTGAGGAATCAGCATATGGAGCAGAAATTCGACGTAGGTATCGGCGCGGCCGCGAAACTCGGAGGGTACCACGTGCGCGCCCAGAAACGTGGAGTGGATGTCAAGCGGCTGTTCATGGTGTAGCTCGCGCAGCAAGCGGAGCGTCCCCAATTCGCTCTTCGTGTCCAGGCCGTAGCCGCTCTTGGCCTCAAGCGTAGTGGTGCCGTGAGCGGCGAACTGCCGGAGGGCCGCGAGCGCCCGAGTCTTCAACGCATTTGGTTTCGCTCGACGGAGCGTAAGCGCAGTCGAGAGGATTCCGCCGCCTTTACGCGCGATTTCTTCATAGGTCGCGCCCTCGATGCGCCGTTCGTATTCGGCCACGCGGCTGGCGGGAAAAATGAGGTGGGTGTGGGAGTCGACAAGACCCGGCAGGACCACGCGCCCACCCAAATCCAGTTTTTTCGCCCCTCGCGTTTCGGGAAGACGTGCCACGCGCCGCCGCGGCCCAACGGCGATGATATTTCCGTCGCGCACCAGCACGGCAGCATCGCGCACAAGACTGGGGTCCCGCATCGCCGCACCGCGCCGGGGAACGTTGCCGCGAAGCGTTAGGAGTTCTTTGCAGCCCGTGATGAGAAGGGGCAGGGCCACGTTGTAGCCATTATGGCGCAGAAGCGGGGCATACACCATCTGTTTGCTATTCTAGTAGTGGCCAGTTAATGGGATGGTCCGCCGCAGGTCTCTAGAAGTTGTAGAGTGCGGGGCAAGGAGGCGTCTCATGAAAATCTATGCGCTGGGTATCGATCTAGGTAAGACGGTGTTTCATCTAGTGGGTTTGGATTCCAGTGGGC
>JBGPPL010000001.1:0-233449 GCA_041488495.1 Terriglobia bacterium | reverse complement strand
GATCTCAATGTCGGCTTCCGTCATCTGCTCGCGCAGATCCCAATGAACCAGATAGCGGCTGTAGCCGTCCAGAATGCTGCACAGGTAGTAGAACGTCGCGCAAACATTCAAGTAGGAAACATCGATATGCCAATGCTGGTGCGGCTGCGGCGGTTGTTCAAAACCCGTCCCTTTCTTCGAGGGCTTCCCGTTCCACTTCCGCAGCAGTCCTGCTCGGCTCAGTACCCGCCACACGCTGGCCGGACTCACCGCCACGATGTCGGCGTCCAGCATCATGAACGTCAGCCGCCGGTAGCCTTCCAGCAAATTCTTCAGGTGGAATGCAATGATCGCCTGCCTCTCCCAATCCTCAAGCCAAAAATCCCGGGGAACCCAGCCGTTATGCTCATTGGCCTTGCCGTACCGCGCGCGCCAGCCGTAGAACTTGCTGGCCGTGATGTCGAGCCACAAGATGAATCGCCCGGCGCCGATCTCAGTCTTCTCAGACCAGCGCCGGGCAAAATCCACGATCTGGTCCCGCGTATCGTGCGGAACCCAAACCCCGAAAAGAGTTCCCCAACTCTTTTTTTTAGGGCGACATGCTCCGCCATCAGTTCGGCCAGAACCTCATCCTTCGTCTGGATCTTCTGTTCCAGATAAGCAATTCGTTCCTGTTCGGGCTGATGGTTGGTCCGGCCTCTCTGCTGGAAAGCTGCGGCTCCGTTCTCGAAGAACTCCTTCTGCCAGCGGTAGAACACGGTCGGCTGGAGCCCCAGTTCGTCACACAGATCCGAGATCGGCACTCCTTCCACCAAATGCCTCCTCAGAATGGCGACCTTCTCTTCCGGCGTGTAGTGCTTCCGTTGCTTTTTCATGTGTTCGCTCCGTTATCTTAACGGATGAACGCTTTCTTCATTTCCAGCTGAGGCAGGACAGTTATCGCGTCTTCAGGTCGGGCACCGCGCCACGTTGGGGTATTTCAACGAAACTAGTGTGGTGAGTCAATCGGAGGTATAGACTCCGAACACACTTGAATCCCGTCTGAAGGAGGCTCCTGTGGCGGTTGCGAAACAACTCGTGGTGATGTTGGAAAATCGTCCTGGCTCCTTGGCCGAGCTTTGCACTGAACTGGCAAAGGTTGCCGTTAACATCCAAGCCATCCAAGCTAGCGAGGGTAAGCCGATCGTGTCGGTTCGGTTGCTGGTCAGTCAGGGGGACACAGCGAAGAAGGTCTGTGAACGGATGGGCCTGAAATACAAGGAAGAGAACATCCTGACAGTCCTTGTGGGCAATCGCCCCGGTGCGCTGGGAAGAATCACCCGCAAGTTGGCCGATGCGGGGATCAACATTGAGTATCTCTATGGAAGCATGGACAAGAGTGCGAAGCGTGCTCTGATTCTTTGTGGAGTTTCTGATGTCGAAGCCGCATCGCGCATAATCCGATAGCCATGAAGGTCCGATGTTAGTTCTCGGACGCAAAATCCCAATTGAGTTTAAAGCGACATTCCAAGGCGGGATTAAATTAAAAGATTTGTTTCTGGAACCGCAAAAAACGCTGCGTGCCCAACCAGTGAAGTCAGCAGCTTGCAGGCCTAGTACGAAAGGGGTTCTAGAGCCTGGATTGACTTCTGTCTTAACCCCTCATATGATCCCCGCAATAGTTCCACGGTTGAGCAGTAAACGCTCCGTCATGAAGGAGGCTCTCATGGGAAAGATCAATTGGGGTCGTGTCCTACTCGGCGGGCTGTTAGCAGGTATAGTGGTCAACGTATTCGAGTACGTCACAAACGGTGTGGTGCTGGCGTCCGATTGGAATGCGGTCATGTAGAACCTCGGCCTCCAGATGCCAAAGGGCGCCGCCGTGATATTCGTGCTGATGGGATTCCTCGTGGGCATCACGGCAGTCTGGCTTTATGCGGCCGCCCGCCCACGATATGGCGCCGGTCCTCGGACCGCAGCGCTAGTCGGCTTTGGTTACTGGATAATCGGATATGCGCTGCCCAACCTTGGCTTGGTCTCGACGGGCCTGATCCCAAGGCGCCTCTTCGCGATCGTCACTATCGTCGGTTTGGTTGAGGTTGTCGCGGCCATGATCGTCGGGGCTTGGTTTTACACAGAAGCTCAACACTAGCAGACTGCTTGAGCCAGCCTAGTTCCGGTCACAGCCCCCTACTTATAGAAGGAACATCCAGAAGGGAAAAAGGGGGGAAATCTTTAGTGGCAAGGCGCATTCCGAGATACGGGGGCCTGTCCGGCCCGTTTGGGCGAAAAAGTGAGAAGGAATTTTTACTGAAACAGTTCGTTCACTTGAAGTTGTTGCGAATCTATTTTGGACGGCAAGACTGACAACGGGATTGAAACGGAGCAATCAGATAAATTTTCTGCTGTTAGCTCGGACTGACCGGGCACTTATTCTCGCCAGGAACTGAGACACCAGACTATGAGTCTTGCATTAGGGCCGGGGAAAGCTCGTCCTGATTGACGGCAAAGGCCTGTCTGCGCGCGACATTCTCGACGTGAATGTGATACCAGAAGTGGCACAAATACATCAGTGGAAGCACGAGGAGCGCGACGGTCCATCCCTTGGAGTGGCTCGTTGCGCTGACTAGCCCGGCGGCCACGGCACCTACCAGGAAATAGGGGAAGGACCAATAGAAGCAGTGCAGCCATTCTTTACGGAGGGGTCTCTGCTCCGTGAGCGCGATCACACCCGCAACTAAACCCGTGTTCATTAGAAGAAACAAAAAGCAAGCGGACGCTAGCAGCAACAGGAGGGAATTAGTATGGGTCAGGCCCAATATCCCGTGGCTTGCCCAGTCGGCGAATCCGGCGCAAAGCACCAGCGTGCCGATGTTGAAGATAACCTGCTTGCCTGTGGGCGGGTGCTTTGTTTTCCACAGCGATTGGACGATGGCGGCGGCGCAACCCAGCAAGAGCGTTTCACCAAAGCTGAAGTCCGCGATCCCGATCAGGATGAACAGGAAACTCAGCGACATCGTGCCTTTCATTTTCGGGAGGCGAATCTTTTGCGTTGAGACGATGAGGGCTAAGGATAGGAAGGCCAGGAAACGCCAGAGGCCAGACGACTGGCAGTGGTACAGGCCGACGGCCAAAATGATCAGCCCAGCGGCTGCAACACAAGCGATGTAGATTCTCGCCGGACTTAGCATCGTGATCACTCCCTTCCGATCCTTGTGCATGTTCGACACCCTTCCTCTATTCCGAATCTCCGCCATCATCGTCGCTAAGGGCTTGCATCGTGCTGCTGCCCCAGACCACGGAGTCGCCCCACACGACGCAAAAGCCCTGGTCCGTACTCGTTCCCCAGACCATGGAGTCGCCCCACACGACGGCATAGCCCTGCAGAGTCGTGCCGTTGAAAACGGACGTTCCCCAGACCACGGAGGTTCCCCACACAACAGAGGTGTTCCAGATCGAAGTTGGATCGGATACCAGCGAAACCGTGTGGGTTAGAGGGTCATACGACACCAGCGGCGATTTGGCGCTGCCCAGCGTAGCGGGTGCGAGGTCGGTGTTCGACAAGGCCGCGGCAACATCCACGAAACCGGCACCGATCGCGAAGATGTCGTGCTGCAGGTTGTACATATTCCCGCGGTTGTCGAATTCAGTGATGTAATGGCTGGAGCCTTTCCACGCCGTTTTCATCAGCCGGGCCTTCACCTGATCCGGGGTCATCGTCGGATTCTGTTGAAGGAGAAGCGCCGCGGCGCCGCTGACGACCGGCGTCGCCATGCTCGTTCCGCTCAAGCGGAAGTAGTCCGGGTTGCCGATCGTTGAGTTGCAGACAGTCAACGTGCTGTTGCAAGGGAAGACATCGTAGGCCAGATATTTGGCGGCGAGCGAACCGCCCGGGTCGATTAGGGACACGACCTGGTTGCCTGGCGCGGCCAAATCCGGTTTCACAACATGATCGACGAGCGTCGGACCTCTGGAGCTGTAACTCGCGATCGTTTGGCTTGCTTGAGAATAAGAGTTATGCAAGTTGGTGGCGCCCACGGTGATAACGTAGGGGTCGTTTCCGGGAGCCGCGATAGTGGCGTACCCATGCGTCCTCAGTGAATTGTCGCGCCCAGAATTGCCAGCGGCCACCACAACGACGATGCCGGCTTGCCACGCCGCTTCCGCAGCCTGGCAGAGTGGATCCAGAGTGTAACTCTCGTAGACCGGCCGACCGAGCGAGAGGTTCAAAACGCGGATGTTATATGTGGTCTTGAGCGCGATCGCTTGCTGAATGGCTGCGATTACGGCGCTATCCGTGCCCGCGCCACTTCCGTCGAGAACGCGAAGATTAATGATATTTGCTTCCGGAGCGATCCCGCGATAGACGCCACGGTAAGCAGAAAGGGAATCATGGCCGTTCGATGAGATGATCCCTGCGACATGCGTGCCGTGTCCATACGCGTCCGCGGTGCTCGTGTCGCCGGGGACGAAGCTTTGGCTATAGACGACGCGCGAAGACAGTGCACCCTGGTCCGTGTTCAAGTCATCGTGGAGCGTGACGCCGCTGTCTACAACCGCCACGCCGATTCCCGTACCATCCCAGCCGTTGGCGAGGGCAATGTCCGCATTCACGGCTCGGACGACGTGATCGAGCGCTCCCTTCGTCGCACGGTCGGGCGAGATGTAGATGACGTCGGGGTCATCGGCCAAGGCTTCCAGCGACTCAACGGGGACGGAATAATGGGCACCCTTGATGACGTCCAACTTGGTCTTCAGCACGCCACCCTTATCTCGCACTTTCCGATGGTGGGCGTTTGTCGGCACCTGCTTGAATTGAATGATGACGTCCACCGTGGCGCCACTCGCAGTCTTCTTCTGGGCTTGAAACTCTTTGGAGAGCTTGTGGCTCTTGCCGTCAGCAAGGGACAGTCCCGCAGTCAGCAAAGTGAACAGCGCCAACAGAGCGAGCCGCGCGCCCCACGTCGCGGCACTTGGCAACACCGCGTTAGTCAGTTTCGCTCTAGAACTCATGTGTTCACCTCTGTGCGCCAATCCCTGTCGATTCGTTAATTCTCGCCTGTGACCGTGACGCTCAGCGCTGTCGAGCTTGACTTGTCTGATGAGTCACCCCAGACAACACCGGTGCCCCACACCACGCTGAAGCCTGAACAGCCGCTGGTACCCCAGACCACTGAGCTGTCCCAGAGCACGGAGTCGCCCCAAACGACGCTTGTGCCCCACACCAATGAGTTGCCCCAAACGACGCTGGTACCCCAAACAACGCTCGTGCCGTTGACCAGATAGACGGTCTGGGTGCCCTGGTCGAAACGCACGGAGGGCGACATCGCCGAGCCGTTCGCTAGATCGTTGTTGGCTAGCGCCGCAGGAATGTTGAGGTAGCCGGCGCCGATCGTGAAGATGTCATAGTAATCAGTGTAGGTAATGCCCGTGGTCGGGTCGGTGACGCTGCTGCTGGCCGGGAACGTCTTGGAAGCCGTCTTCATCAGCCGCATTTTGACCTGATCCGGTGTGAGATATGGGTATTGCTGAAGGAGAAGTGCCGCCGCCCCGCTCACCACAGGCGTGGCCATGCTGGTCCCGCTCAGCGTGAAGTACTGACTTGAGTTCCCCGTATTCAACGTTTCCTGGTAATACTTCAGAGCCACCAGATTGCTGGGATTGTTCTTCCACAGAGTAGATGCAGAATAGTCGTCAGAGACGACCCGATTGCCCGGAGCAACTAAATCCGGTTTCACGATGTGGTCGTAGCCCGTTGGACCTTTCGCGCTGTAGGTGGCAATCGTGTCGTCGGTCGTCGAATAAGTCCTGTTCGTCTTCATCGCCCCGACGGTGATCACATAAGGATCGTTGCCGGGAGCGGCGATCGTTCCGTAGCCGTTGGTGCCCTGCGAGTTATCGCGGCCATTATTCCCTGCGGCCACCACAACAACGATTCCCGCATTCCAAGCGGCCTCGACGGCTTGGCACAGCGGATCCCGCTTATAGCTCTCATAAACACCGCGGCCGAGCGAAAGGTTAATCACTTTGATGTTGTACGTATCTTGGAGCGAGATGGCTCTCTGGATGGCCGAAATGACCACGCTATCGGAGCTTTTCCCGTTCTGATTCAGCACGCGGAGATTGATCAGGTTAATATTGGGCGCGACTCCCTTGAAGGTGTGCGTGCAATCGGAGCACGTCGAGCCCTTCCCGGTGCTCCCGACGATCCCGGCCACGTGCGTCCCATGGCCATAGAGATCCTCCGCAGCAGGGCCACCGCCGCCGATAAGATCTTGGTTATAGACGACTCTGTTCTTCCCGGACCATGGATTGAAGTCATTGTTGTTGTGAATCCCGCTGTCAATGATTGCTACGCCGATGCCTGTGCCGTCGAGGCCATAAATGTTCCAAGCAGTGGGCGCGCCCACTGCCGAGGTTACATAATCAAGAGATCCGCTGACCTCGCGATTCGGCGAAATGTAGGCCACGTCAGGGTCGTCCGCCAGGGACTCAAGCGACTCAGCGGGAATGGAATAATGGGCACCCTTGATGACATCTAGCCTCGTCTTCAGGATGCCGCCCTTGTTCTGCACCTTCTGATGATGGGCATCGGTCGGTGTTTGGTTGAATTGGATGATGACGTCCACGGTAGCGCCGTTATGGGCACTCTTGAGGTCGTCAAGATCTTTCGACAGCTTGTGCTTTTTGCCGTCCGCAAGGGACAATCCGGCAGCCAGCAAAGTGATCAGCGCCAACAGAGCGAGCCGCGTGCCCCACGTCCCGATGCTTGACAACACCGAACTGGTTTGAGGCTTGACGCATGTGGTCTGCCGTGAATGACCCACAGCCGGCGTGTCTTGGAAAGGTTCGCGCTTGAGGGTGGATTTCATATTAGTTTTCACCCGTAATGGCTACGTTGATGCTCTCGACGGAGTCTTGCGAGCTGGTGCCCCAGACCGCGCCGGTACCCCAGACGGCGCCAAAGCCACTGTTCGTACTCGTGCCCCAGACGGCACCAGTGCCCCAGACGGCGCCAGAGCCATTGACGAAGGCATTGGTGCCCCAGACGGCGCCCGTTCCCCACACCGCGCCTGTGCCCCAAACGGCGCCGGAGTCGAAGACCAGGTAAATGTTGCCGCTGCTCGAGTCGTAGGTAGCCGTAGGAGACAGCGCGTTGCCGGTCGCCACATCGGTGCTGGCCAATGCTGCGGCTACATCCATATACCCGGCACCGACGGTGAAAAGGTCGTACTGGCTTGTATAAGTAACGCCTGTAGCCGGGTCGGTCGCCGTACTGTTGCAGGGGAAGTTTTTGGAGGCCGTGTTCATCAGCCGGGCCTTGACTTGATCCGGCGTCAGGTTCGGGTGCGACTGCAGTAGGACCGCCACGCTGCCGCTGACCACAGCAGCGGCCATGCTCGTGCCGCTCAGCGTGTAATAGGACGAACCGGTATTCGAGCCGCTCTTCTGATAATAAGACGAGGGGACGGTGTTGGATGGGTAGCTGTACTGCAGGGAGCCCTTCGTGTCGAGCACTGAGATCGTACGATTGCCGGGCGCAACCAAGTCTGGCTTAGCCACGTGGTCGATCAAGGTTGGGCCTTTGGAACTGTAACTGGCGATCATGTCGTCGCTTCGGCTCGGCGTGCCCCCGGTTTTCATTGCGCCGACGGTAATGACGTAGGGATCGTTGCCTGGGGCGGTGACGGTGGCGTAACCGTTTGTGCCCTGCGAGTTATCGCGACCAGAGTTTCCCGCAGCGACGACTACAACGATTCCCGCTTTCCAGGCGGCTTCGACGGCTTGGCAAAGCGGGTCGAGTTTGTAGCTCTCAAAAACCGGACGGCCCAGAGACAGATTAATTATCCGAATGTTGTAGGTATTCTTGAGTTGTACGGCCGCCTGGATGGCAGAAATCACACTGCTGTCGGTGCCAACTCCGTTCTGATCGAGCGCGCGGAGATTGATGAGATTCGCATTTGGCGCGATGCCTTTGAACGTGTAGATGTATTGGGAACCGGTCGAATTCGTGCCACTGCTCGCCACTATGCCGGCCACGTGGGTGCCGTGACCGTATTCATCGTATGTTCTAGTTCCCCCGTAGAACGCGTGGCTGTACAAGAGACGCGATGTCGTTTTGCCGGAAAGCTGGAAGTCCTTGTTGTTGCTGACCCCGCTGTCAACCACAGCTATGCCAATCCCCGTGCCATCCCAGCCGTGGCTCCACGCGATATCGGCGTTCACCGCGGGTGTGGCGTTGTTCAGAAGTGCGCCGATCGGCCTATCAGGTGAGATATAGACAATGTTCGGATCGTTGGCGAGATGCTCGAGGACGCTTGCCGGGACTGAGTAGAGACCTGCATGAATCAAATTGAACTCAGCCTTGAGGACTCCACCTACGCTGCGAATCGTCTCCTCTTGACCCGGCGCGGGAAGATGCTTGAACTGGATGATTACGTCTATCCGTTGGGAATCTTGATTCTTTGTGTCCTTGGCGAGCTTGGAGCCGTCGGCCCAGGATGGGCTGGCCAGCAGTGAGGAGCTGATTAGGAAGGCGGCGAGTAGCCAGCATTTAATCATCGTCTTCAAGGTTCTATCCTCGAGATTCCGGAACTCTCTGATGCATTTGGCGTTCCTAACCCGAGGATGTGAAAAACTCTTGCAGAATGAATTCGTTACAGGAACTTGGGCCTTACGGCCGCTGCGACAATTTGTCACCGAAGGTGGTTAGCCTGAGAAGTTCGACCAGCTAATCTCTTTGGAAATCAGAAGTTACACAACTTGCCGTGTTAACGGCCAAAGTGTCACTCCTCCAACTCAAAGATCAGTGGAGAAAAACATGGGGAAACTCCGGATACTCGGATGACCGAGGAAATTCTTCGGCATAAGCGTAGCAGGGAAAAACCAGCGGGTAGAACTTTCAAGGGAGGACCATTTCAGGCGCTTCTATCTGCCCCTATTCTTTTCCTTTCCTCTGTCGGATAGACCAAGAAGCCGCTCTCTACGGTCTGGCCAAGGATCCGTGTCCAGACGACCCTGGCAACACCCGCCCCTCCATCATGACTGAACACGACTTCCTGACCAGAGCAGAGCTCCTTGAATCTGTGCGCGGCACGAAACCCAGACGCGCTCACGTCCAACAGGAAACCAGGAATTTCCGATGAATCGGAGTCGCGAAGGGTGAGGAAGACCACTCCCTTTGCCTGCTGCCGGGGTGTTCTCCGTCTGTCCTGCGGGGGTCCCAGGGAGTGCTTAGCCGACCATGACTCTTTCGCATGCATTGCCGACCTCGTATTTTTTTAGCTTACGGCTGAGGGTTCGCCTAGAAATCCCCAGCACCCTTGCGGCTCTTGAGTGGTGTCCGTCAGCCTGATCCAGCGCTTGAAAAATCATCTGGCGTTCCATCTCGTCGAGCCTTGATGCGGTAAATGTCGAATGCGAAGGAGCTTCCCGCTCGCCCAGAGGCAAGTCCTCGGGCCGGATTTCGTCTCCACTGGCGAGGATCGCGGCGCGAATCACTGCATTGCGCAGCTCTCGCACATTTCCGGGCCATGGGAATTGGTACAACACGTCCAGTGCTGTCGGCGCGAAACGCAGATTCGGATTTTGTTTGCGCAAGAAAAACTCAGCTAAGACGGGGATGTCTTCCGGCCGTTCGCGCAGAGGCGGCACGTGAATGTGAATCTGGTTGAGCCGGTGGAAGAGATCGCTGCGGAACTTTCCCGCCTCAATGGCCTTCTGCAGATCCTGATTCGTTGCAGCTACGATGCGGACGTTTGGAGAGATTTTTTTGAGTCCTCCGAGGCGGTAATAGGGTGCACCATCCAAGACACGGAGCAGCTTCACTTGCACCCGAGCGTCAAGATCACCAATTTCATCCAAGAAGAGCGTGCCCGGATGCGCCAACTCAAGAAGACCCTGCTTGGTTTGGACGGCGCCGCTGAAGGCGCCTCTTTCGTATCCGAATAACTCGCTTTCCACCAGATGTTCGGGAAGGGCCCCACAATTGAGGTCCACCCAAGGCAAGTTGCAGCGCAGCGAATGCTCATGAAGTGCCCGTGCGACAAGCTCCTTGCCGACCCCGCTTTCCCCGGTGATGAGCACGGAGGCATCGGTTTGCGCAACACGCTTGACCAAGTCCATTACGCGGCGCATGCCGTCGCTGCGGATGACCGCCGGTAATCCAAGGACCACTTCGGGGCAAGGGCTACAGCTCATTATCATTGCTCCCTTAGGTCTTCCGACCGAATGTATGAAGCATGCCGTCATAACTCGAAACAGCCCATAGTACTAGTGGTCTGAAAAAATAACCCACGGGTACCACCTGACTCCTTACATACAAAGAGCATAGTCGGCGAATTTCCCTCTTCTGCCCTGCAGTGAAGAGATGAGACATTTTGGCCCATCCGCAAAAGCAAGACGACAACCTGTCGCAAGGCAGGCAATCGGCAGAATTCTTGAAGGAATGGAGGAAGTCCGAAATCCTGCCGCTTCAACGAACTAGGATTGGCACGCTGGGGCTGGCCAGATGGCAAGTCAGTTGCTCCCTCACCTGGCGTTGACACAAAATTCCATGCCCACGACTTCGACGAAAGCGCGCGCCTACATTGGTTTCACTCTACTGGCAGGTATTCTCTCCCTCTTTGTGGGAATTTTTCATAATGATGGCCAGTGGGTGGACCTCTCACGTTACCTTTGTTATCTCGCGTTGGCCTTGCTTGCCTCCGGCATGAAAGTGAGTCTGCCAGGGGTCACCGGAACGATGTCTGTCATCTTCCTGTTCATTCTGATTGGCATTCGTGAGCTGACTTTGGCTCAGACGATGCTGATGGGCATCTTGGGCACAGTCATCCAGTGTTATTGGAAGTCCAAGACTTGGCCAAAGCCAATTCAGGTCGCATTCAATACCGCGAGCATGGCCTCTGCAGTGACGGCCACCTATTTCATCTTTCATTTGAAGCTGGGCCGCTTCGTCGCGGAAAACGAACTGCTAATGTTGGTTGCCGCGGCGTCAACGTTCTTTGTCCTCAATACGGGCCCGGTGGCTTGCGTAATCGCGCTCACCGAACAAAAATCCCTGCGGAAGATTTGGTCCGAATGTTATTTCTGGTCGTTTCCGTATTATTTGCTTGGTGCCGCGACCGCGGGGATCGTCGCTTTTGTCGACAAGAAAGTCGGCTGGCAATCATCACTTCTAGTCCTTCCCGTGGTCTATTTGATCTTTCGTTCTTATCGCCTCTATTTGGCGCGGTTGGAAGCAGAACGCAACCACGCACAAGACATGGCTTCGCTCCATCTCCGGACGATCGAAGCCCTGGCCCTAGCCATCGAAGCAAAAGATCAAAGCACACACGAGCACCTGCATCGCGTGCAGATTTATGCCCTGGGGATCAGCAAAGAGTTGGGGCTGAGCGAATCTGAGCAGGAAGCTCTTCGAGCGGCGGCGGTCCTGCACGACATCGGCAAGCTGGCCGTCCCCGAGCACATCATCTCCAAGCCGGGGCGATTGACACCAGAGGAATTTGAGCGGATGAAGGTCCATCCGATTGTAGGAGCTGAAATCCTCGAGCGTGTGCAATTCCCATATCCGGTCGTCCCGATCGTGCGCGCTCACCACGAGCGCTGGGATGGAAACGGTTATCCCGACGGGCTACGTGCCGAACAGATTCCGATCGGTGCCCGAATCCTCTCGGTCGTGGATTGCCTGGACGGGCTTGCCTCGGACCGTCAATATCGGCCGGCTCTGTCGCTCGACGAAGCTATGAAACACGTTGTTGGGGAAGCCGGCAAGTGTTTCGATCCCCGGGTCGTGGAAGTGCTCCAGCGGCACCACAGAGAGCTCGAGCTTCTGGCTAGGGCAAGCACGGGCCAACGAATAAAGCTCTCCAGAGACATCAGGGTCGAGAATGGAGGGGCGCCAGGGGCGGGCTTTGAAAACAGCGATGTCGGGCCGATCACACCAGGAAGCAGCTCGATCGATTTCTTGACTTCGATCGCTGCCGCGCGTCATGAAGTTCAGATGCTCTTCGAACTCACGCAAGAACTGGGCAATTCTCTGAGTCTGGACGAAACCCTTTCGATGCTGGCGGCTCGTCTGAAGCACCTGGTTCCGTACGATTCCATAGCAATTTACTGCCTCCGTAACAACGAGCTCGTCCCAGAGCACGTAAGTGGGGACAACTTCCGTCTTCTTTCTTCGCTCCGGATTCGCATCGGCGAAGGCGTCTCGGGATGGGTGGCAGAAAATCGGAAGCCGATTGTGAATGGAAATCTGGCGGCCGAGTCCAGCCGTCTGAATGATCCGACAAACTACCTCAGTCTGCGCTCCGTCCTCGCCGTTCCCCTGGAAGGGGTAGACGGTGTCGTGGGCGTTCTTGCCCTCTATCGTACCGGGGCCGAAGCTTTCACTCGAGATCATCTCCGCATCCTGCTCGCGATTAGTTCGAAAATCGCGCTGTCCTACGAAAATGCTCTGAAGTACCAGCAGGTGGAAAGGTCCGCTACAACCGACTACTTGACCAGCCTGCCCAATGCGCGCTCCCTGTTCGTGCAACTGGATGGTGAGCTTGCTCGCTGCCGGCGCCACCAGATGTCTCTCGCGGTTCTGGTCTGCGACCTGGATGGATTCAAACAAATCAATGACCGGTTCGGTCACCTGCAGGGGAACCGGTTGCTGACCTCCTTTGCGGCGAAACTGAAACAAACCTGCCGCGAGTACGACTACGTGGCGCGGATGGGCGGAGATGAATTTGTTCTGATTCTCCCCGGTCTGAAACACGAGAACCTTGAGGACAAGTTAAGGCACCTGCGGTCCTTGGCCGCCGAGGCCGGCCGCGAAATTTCCGGCAGAGATCTACTCTCTGTAAGCGTAGGACACGCGTTTTATCCCGAAGAAGGAACGGATGCCGAGCAGCTTCTCTCAGAGGCCGACCGAAGGATGTACGCGCAAAAGAGGCAGCACCATAACGAGTTGTATACCCGCTCTTTGACCGTCCTCGAAGATTGTCCAGCTACCGCGATAAACTGAATGTGCAGCACTTGGATAGCTGTCCCATGTGGACCACATTCCTCTTTCGACGCGTCTGCACGGAGCCAAAGAAAAACATTATTCGGAGTTCCAGTCTGTCCCTTGGCCGAATAAGCGATGGTCTGTAAGGCCTTTTTCGCATGGACTGAAAGTGATTGAGAACAAAAGAGTCACGAAATTATTCCGGTTCCTGCTGCGGCGGCTGCTTTTGCTTGTCTGCTTAGGCCTCGGAGGCGCTTTGATCAGCGCTACCCTGGTACGGTTTGCGCCCGGATATGGCGTTGAAGAACGGGAACTCGATCCAAGGTGGAGTGGAAAGAGCGTCGAGGCATTGCGTCAGAAGCAAGCGCTTCATGAAGGGCTACCATTGTTCTACATCCATTACGTCGCGGCGCTCGCCCATGGCGATCTCGGCGAATCCGATTCGTTGAAGCGACCGGTTCGGGAGTTGCTCCGGCAGAGGTTGCCGGTAACCGGGAACTCGGTGGTGCGGGGCCTGTGCGTAGCATGGCTGGCGGCGGCCATCTTGGCATCGTTAGGCCTTGCTTCACGCGGCTGGTTCTTCGAGGCTTCGAGCACGGCATTCAGCAGTTTGCTGCTGTCTTTACCTTCCGCAGTGGTCGCGATGCTTGCCGTACATCTGCGGACACCCGTCTTCTGCGCGATCGCCGTGGTTGTGTCCCCGCGGCTTCATCGTTACATAAGGAATTTGCTGGTGCGATCCTATGACCAGCCCCACGTGCTCGCAGCACGAGCGAGAGGGTTGGGAAACGGCACAATCTTGTCGCGGCACGTCCTGCCCATTGCAGCGCCGCCACTGCTGGCTCTTCTCGGTGTCTCGTTCGCCATAGCCTTCGGTGCTGCCATTCCGATCGAAGCACTGTGTGATTCACCAGGATTGGGCCAGCTCGCGTGGCAGGCAGCGCTCAATCGTGACCTGCCCCTCATCGTCAATGTGACCCTTGTGGTTTGTTTGGTGATGCTCGCAGCGAACTCACTCGCTGATTTAGCCGGGCGCGCTTTCGCGGGAGGCATTGAATGAGCCCTCTGCAGAAAGTGGCGGCGATAATCCTGTCGGTGGTCTTCGCCTTGATGGTGCTCGCAACCGTGTTGGTGCCGGCTCCTTATGCCCAGCAGTTTAGAGATGTCCCCAACGCCGGTCCCTCGACTGCACATCCCCTTGGCACAGATGCGCTGGGACGTGATTCCCTCTCCCGATTGCTTTACGGCACGCGTGTTTCCTTAATCCTCGCTCCGGCCGCCGCCCTGCTCTCGACGCTAATCGCCGCACTCCTGGGGAGCGCCGCAGGTCTCTTGGGGGGCTGGTTCGAACGGATTGTCTTGGTGGTGACAGATCTCTCTCTCGCATTACCTTGGCTATTTCTCCTACTTATGATCCGAGCGATGTTGCCACTGGACGTTCCACCGCTGGTCTCTGTCGTCATCGCCTTCTTGATGATGGGCCTCCTGGGCTGGCAGGCATCGGTTCGCGTCATCTGTGCCGCTGCACGCGGCGTTAGGGATTCCGATTTCTTGCTCCTTGCCCGCGCCTCTGGGTGTAAACCCACGCGGCTCCTGCTGCGGCATGTGACGCCAAACCTTCGCCCCCTTTTCTATGCACAATTCTGGATTTCGATCCCACTGTTTATTTTGACCGAGGCTAATTTGAGCATTTTGGGACTTGGGGTGATGGAACCCATGCCATCGTGGGGAAACTTGATGCGGGGCTTCGAAGATTTTTCCGGACTTGCGGCAAATCCCTGGAAGCTCGCCCCACTCGTCCTTCTCGTGATTGTTGTCATGAGCTTTCAACTCGTTCTTCCGCCGCAGGAGGTCACCCAGTGAAGCACCGTGCCTGCGTTCTTTTCGCTCTTACTCTGGCTTTGTGTTGGCCGCTGGCGGCCAACGCCGAATCTATCGGCCAGTCTGGCGGAGAGCTCCATTTCTGTCTTCGCGGCGATCCGAAAACCTTCAATCCACTCCTCGTCGAGGAGGAATCTTCGGAAACGATCCGCTACCTCACGGGAGGCGTTTTGATCCGGTTGAATCGGCAGACCCAGGCTCTAGAACCGGGTCTGGCCGTTTCCTGGAAAGTCAGCCAGGAAGGTCGAAGAATCGCATTTCGTCTGCGTGGCGGACTGCACTTCTCCGACGGCACGCCATTTACTTCCGAGGATGTCGCATACACGATGAAAGCCCTGATGGATCCGCAACTTCACTCGCCCACGGGCGACTCTTTCCGCTCTGGGGAAGGGCAAATGGATGTGCAAACCCCTGCATCGGACGCTGTGGTTGTTACCTTCCCGGCGGCGGTGGCGGGACTCGAGCGGCTTTTCGATCAGGTCGCCATTCTATCGGCGCATTCTCCGAAGAAGGAGATGGCCGTACTCGGACCGTTCTATGTCGCAGATTACAGCCCGGGATCCTATGTGCTTCTCAAGCGCAATCCGAATTACTGGAAGAAAGATAAGGACGGAAAACCTCTGCCCTATCTTGATTCCGTTCGGCTCGATATTCAGCGCAATCGTGACATCGAGTTGCTGCGGTTCCGCCGTGGTGAAATTCATTTGATCAATACACTTGACGCCGAGTATTTCGAACGCTTGCGGAAAGAAACGCCTGCGGTAGTTCATGACGCTGGCCCGGGCCTGGATTCGGAACAGATGTGGTTCAACCAGGTGCCAGCCTCGCCGTTGCCGGTACACAAGAAGAATTGGTTCCGCAGCACGGAATTTCGCAAAGCTGTCTCCATGGCCATCAATCGCGCTGACTTGTGCCGGATCGTCTTTGGTGGCCGCGCGCAGCCGGCTTTCGGCCCCGTTTCACCTGCAAACCAATTCTGGTTCAATTCTTCGCTTCCTGTTCCTAAGTACGATTCGGCGGGAGCACTTCGCCTGCTTGCACAAGCGGGATTCCGGCTCGAAGGCGGGACCCTGCTTGATTCCTCTGGAAATCGCGTTGAGTTTACGATCATCACAAACGCCGGAAACAAATCCCGCGAGCAAATGGCCACCATGATCCAGCAGGATCTCTCGCAAATCGGCATCAAGGTAAGCCTGGTCACTCTTGATTTTCCCTCCTTGATCGAGCGCATTACCCGCACTTATGACTATGAGGCTTGCCTTCTCGGCCTGGTGAACACGGATCTGGACCCGAACAGTCAGATGAACGTGTGGCTGAGTTCAGCGGAGAATCATCAGTGGAATCCGAAGCAATCGAAGCCCGCCACGGGTTGGGAAGCGGAGTTGGACCGGTTGATGCACGCGCAATCTTCAGCCGCCACGGACAAAAAACGCAAATCCGAGTTCGACAAAGTCCAGCAGATCGTCGTCGAGCAGCAACCCTTTATTTATCTCGTCAACAAGGATGCCATGTCGGCCATTTCTCCCGCCATTATGGGAACCTCTCCTTCCGTATTGGACCCCCACGTGTTCTGGAACGCCGAGGTTCTCCGGCTGGGACCTGATCCGGCTTTCGGTGCGCAGAAGTGAACGAAATTTCACCACTTCTGTCACTTCGGCTTTCCGTTGATTACCGGAACAAGGCTGGAGTACTCCGCGATGTTTCCATGGAGCTTCGCCGGGGCGAAATCCTCGGCCTCGTCGGGCAGAGCGGTTCGGGGAAAAGCACTTTATCGCTTGCGATTTTGCGTCTGCTGCATCTCAGAGGGGCAACGGCCCGAGGGGAGCTATGCTTTCAGGGCGAGGATTTATTCAAGAAGACGGAAGCGCAGATGAGATCACTGCGCGGGCGCGAAATGAGTATTGTGCTGCAGAGTCCGTTGTCGTCGCTCAATCCGGCCCTGCGAATTGGATCGCAACTCAGCGAAGCCTGGCGCGCCCACGCCAGCGGGACCCGGGAAAAATGCCACACCGCGATCAGCAGCGCGCTGACGAGCGTCAGTCTCCCGAACGACCACGACTTTCTGCGTCGCCGTCCCTCCCAACTTAGCGTCGGGCAAGCTCAGCGAGTCATCATTGCCATGGCCATCCTCCACCGCCCTTCGCTGCTGATTGCTGATGAGCCCACCAGTGCCTTGGACACCATCACCCAGTCGGAAATCCTCCGCTTGTTTGCCCAGCTCAACCGTGAGCTTGGAATGGGAATCCTCTATATCTCTCATGATTTGCTATCGGTTGCCGCGCTTTGTCATCGCATTGCAATTCTGAATGCAGGACAAATTCTCGAATGTGGCCCTCCAGCACAAATTTTCGGTGCACCACAGCACGCTTACACACAAAAGCTCGTCGCCTCGCTCCCCCGAGTACCCTTCCTTGATTCCTATGGCGATAAGCTCGGGAGCCCCGCTGCGAGCGATGATAAGAACGGATGCGCCAAGCGAACAGAAGAGTCTTCCATCCCTGACAAGATTCCCAGCATCGCCCGCTAAAAACCCAAGTCACAAACGGCGCGCAAAGCTGAAACCGCTTGACGCCAAGAAATTCCGCATCGATTCTATTTACAAGTTGCTCCAATGGACCATACAAGCTTTGCGGGGGCGCACCATCTCGGCAGAAAATGGACTGCACCCTTGAAATGAGACAGTCCGGATGGGCGCACTTTGCAGGGAAAGGACTGCAAAGTGAAGCGGAAGCGATACTCCTGGAAGTTTCAGCGGATGGCCGTCGAGTGCCTGAGGACCAGCGAAGATGCCGGCGAGTTGGCGCAAGAGCTGGGGGTGACCCGGCGATGCCTTTACAAGTGGCGCGCTAAACTCGAGACGGTCGAGCCGGGAGAAGATGCCTCGCGGCCCAGCACGCACGCGTCGTCCTACCGTAAGCAAATTCATCAGTTGAAGCGGCTATGCGCCGCAGTCGCGGTCATGCTCAGCTATTGGCTTCGTGGGTGTATAATAATGTTTAGTTCTGCTTCGGAAGGCAAAATGGAAATTCCGGCTTAGAACTTTGTTGCCGACCAGAATGTGGCTTTTGTGCCTCAGTTAAATCGTGCCGGGCTATATGACGCAATGGTGTTCAAAATCCATATGCTTTGCCCCGATATCTGAGATACTTTGTAATGATTCGGTAAAACTTTTTTACTTGGAATCGTCTCGGACGTTTCCTGATTCAGAAGTTGCTTTTCTCGATTCCGAGCAAATCTGTCTCATCCAGAGGAAACCAAAATGAGGAATGGCGGAAAGGCTGAAGCGGAACCCACAGGCCGGAACTGGTTTCTACTCACCCTGACGCTATCCTGCTTAACGCTATTGGCCCTCGTTTTCGGGCTTTGGGAACTTGTCGAGCGCCGTTACTTCCGCGATCTCGACTACATCACCCTCCACTACCTGTACATCACGCGTGGCATTGCTACTGCGCTTCTCACTGGGATCTGGGCTGCCTGGTTCGTATTGCGTGAACGCCGCCGACAAGAAGAGGAACTGGAACAATCCTACGAGCACTATCGCTCCATTCTCAACCACATGCCAGAAGCTGTGGCTCTGTTTGACGAATCCTACCAGGTGGTGGAATGGAACGACGCCGCTGAGCGCCTCTTTGGTTTCGACCAGCAACAAGCGCTCGGACGACCTCTTCCAAACGTTCCCGCTGGGCGGTGGGCGGAACTCCGCCAGATTCTCGATCGTCTGGAAACGGACCAAAAAGTTCTCGACCACGAGACCGAAAGGTGCACCGCTCAGGGTGAGCTCATTCCGGTGGCCGCCAGTTATTCACGCATCCCGCCAGTGGCGAACCGGCCACGGTTCTATGTCGAAGTTGTGCAGGACATTCGGCCTCGCCTGCGGATGCGCGACAAACTCTTGGAGCTAGAAAAGCTCACCTTGATGGGACAGATGGCTGCTGGCGCTGCTCATCACCTCAACACGCCGCTCACAGCGATGTTGCTTCAGGTGGAGATCCTACGCGAGCAGATGCGAGAGGTCGGTCCAATTGAGGAGCTGGCGACCATCGAGCAGCGCATCCGTTTTTGCCAGGTTTTCGTGCAGAACCTGCTCCAGTTTGCCCGCCGGCCTCACTTGCAGCAGAAACCTATCGCGCTCGGTGAAGTGATCGAGGCGGTGCTGACGCTCTTTCGACCAAACTTGAACCTGAAACGCGCAACCTTACAAACGGAATGTGAGGAACTCGGCTCCTGTCGAATCCTCGGCGACCCAAATCACCTCGAAGCCATGTTTTCTGCTCTACTCAGTAATGCCGTGGATGCAATTCCCACCGGAGGACGGATTCACATCCACTGTCGTGTCCAATCCGACCGCGTTGCTGAAATCAACCTGGACGACAACGGCCCCGGAATAGCCGACCTGCTCTGGCCGCGGGTCTTTGAGCCTTTTTTCACCACCAAGCCTGCCGGAAGAGGCACAGGACTCGGGCTTGCCATCGCACGGAACATTGTTGAGGAACATAACGGCACCATTCAGCTTCAGAACCAAAAGGAAGGAGGGCTGCGGGTGACGGTACGAATCCCCCTCCTTAAGGAAGGCTCCATGGTTGGCACCCTGGCCGCAGAGATGCACACATGAGCATGCCATTCGTCGAACAAACTCTTGGAATCCTGGTGGTTGACGACGATGAAGTTCTGGCGACGAGTCTTGCCAAGATCCTGCGACTGCGGTACCCCTCTGTGCACGCGGCGCTCTCCGGTACGGAAGCCATAGCTGTGCTATCTCGGGAAAAACAGATTTGCGTCGTACTAGTGGACTTAGTGATGCCGGTCGTGGACGGGCTCGGTGTCTTGGATTATGTGCGCCAATCCCGTCCTGACGTCAGTGTAATCCTTATGACAGGATTCGGCACCATCGAGACAGCGGTTGAGGCCATTAAACGGGGAGCGGAAGACTACATTACGAAGCCCTTTGACACCGAAACAATACTCAAGAGGGTTTCCCGTCTAATGGAGCTTTATAAGCTCAAGGAACGGGTCGCGCAACTCGAAGGACAGTACGGGAGCGGGTCACCCTTCGCGGAGATCATTGCGGGCTCATCTGTAATGCGAGGTGTTCTCGGGCGCGCCCTGGTGGCGGCGCAGAGTGCGGCCCCGGTCCTGATCGTGGGGGAGACAGGGACAGGAAAAGAGTTGCTCGCCAGAGCGATCCATCGTGCCAGCCCTCGCATGGGGCGGCCCTTCATCCCAGTGAACTGCGCGGCTATTCCCCAAGAGCTTGCGGAAAGCGAATTGTTCGGCCATCGCAAGGGCGCATTCACCGGCGCCGTGGCGGACCACCTCGGGCTTTTCCAGGCGGCGAATGGCGGCACACTGTTTCTGGATGAAATCATTGATCTGCCGCACGGAGCGCAGGCAAAACTCCTGCGAGTGCTGGAAGGGGGGGAGGTCCGCCCGGTGGGGGAGACAAATGCGCTGTACGTGGACGTGAGGGTTATCTCTGCTTGCAACCGGCCGCTGGCCGAAATCGTGGGCGGCAGCTTGCGAGAAGACCTATTCTTTCGCATTTCGACCATTGTGATTCAAGTGCCCCCTCTCAGGCAGCGTCGCGAAGACTTGTACTTGTTGAGCGAAAATTTTCTGCAACAATTCACTCAACGGTATGGCCGGGTTATTTCGCTAGACCGAGCGGCGCTGGATGCACTATTGGCCTATTCCTTCCCCGGCAATGTCCGTGAACTCTCCCATATTCTCGAGAGCGCTGTGGCTGTTTCGACGGAGAATCCTCAGGTGATCAAAGAACGCGATATCGGCCCGCTATTGCGCGCACAAGCACCGCCCACTGCCTTGTCCGTTGGCATCGCTGCCGATTGCTCGCTGGAGAGCATGGAGAAGTTTGCGATCCGCCAAGCGTTGAGGATTGCTAGCGGCAACAAGTCGCAAGCGGCCGAGCTATTGGGATTGTCACGGGGCTCGCTCTACCGCAAGTTGCGGGAGCACGGTTTGGAGAGCGAATCGTTGCAGAGCGATGACGCGCCACCTTCAAGCTGAAGATCCCGCAATAGTTTTCTGTCCAAGAATTGAACACCCGGGCAATCCCATTATTTTCCCTTTGTTTTGAATTGTTTGGCAGCTTCACGCATCCACTTGTGCAGTTTTAGCACAGGCGGACAACCCGTTCGCCCAGCCCGCGAAGCCTAAGACACAACACAAGAACTTACGTCGGCACAACGAGTTAGGTCGAGATTCACCTATCCAGCCAATTGTGGACCGTCTCATGCACTGCTTTACTGGGGAGGAGGAGAGTTGTGGCTTGAGCAATCCGAACAGGAGCGACGTCCAGACTAACCTAAATGGGCGGAAGGCCTTTTGGGTGTGGTTATTGGCTGCAGTGGCGGCACTTGCGCTCTTATTCGGAATTGTGAGGTGGGTCGTTGGTGGGCACGGTTGAATCAGGGTAAGCCAGCCGCAAGTTATTTTGTTTCGGGTCCGGATGTGTAAGGCTCTGCTGTAAGAAGAGATGCGCGGTGTCTCACCGGGATGTGTAACTTCCATCAGAGTTTTTTGCGAAACGCCCAGGATGAGAGGTAACCGCCGAATGAAGAAAAAGGGTGTGCCAATGACGAAACATTCTAAGAAACTCCGAATGTGGATCTGGCTGTTAGCTCTGCCCCTGTTGCAATTGGGGTCCGGTGTTGCTTTCGCTCAGAAGCAGCCAGCCGCGGCTCTATCCACCGCCGTTTCCGGGCAAGCTGCCGCCCAGGCCGATACCAGAACGTTGACAGGAAGTGATGTGTGCCTCCATTGTCACCGCGTCGCGGGCGAACAGGTTTCGAAAACCGCCCACACGGGCACGTACGACACGGGCACGGAGGCAGCCAAAACGAGCACCAGCAGCTGCGATGGGTGTCACGGCCCGAGCAAAGCGCACGCCGATGCAGAACTGGAAGCGGAGCGCAACAACACGAAAAATCCCGACGCGAAGAAGCTCATCTTTGACTTCGATGTGAAAATCGCATCCCCAGAGATGGTAAACACCCGCTGCCTCACCTGCCATGCGTCCGGGCCAAGTCACCTCAATAGCGCGAATTCGTTCCACCGGCAGAACAAGGTAAGCTGCATCGACTGCCACTCGCCGCACTACGCGGCAACGAAAGAAAGGTTATTGATTAAGGCGCAGCCCGAGCTTTGCTATTCCTGCCATTTGCAGCAGAAGTCCCAATTCAATATGCCGTTCCGACATCGTGTAAATGAGGGCCTGATTCAGTGCACCGACTGCCACAACCAGCACGGAACAGGCGGAGTTTGGGAGTCGAATCATCAGGTCAGGCAAGTCCGGACATCGGCGGCAGGGGATGTGGTCTGTTTCGGGTGCCACACAGACAAGCAGGGACCGTTCGTGTTTGAGCATGCGTCAGTAAGGACGGCAGGATGCGCGACCTGCCATATCCCGCACGGCGGGGCAAATCCTCACATGCTGAAGTTTAGCAATGTCAATCTACTTTGCCTGCAATGCCACACCGCATCCATCTCCGCCCACGGGCCGACGATGGATGCTCAGAACTCTACCCAACAACAGGCTTGCACGCTCTGTCACACACAAGTTCACGGATCGAATCTTAGAGACATCCTTTTTAGGTAAGACCAAACATGAAGAATTATTCCATTGACGAAGGCGTGACGAATCACATCGCTGGCTGGCAGAACTGCCAACTCTCATTTGTCGGGGAGAAAAATCATGAGTAATCGTATGGGCGTTAGACCGCTCGGTTTGCTGTTGGTAGTGGTGGTGGTGCTTCTCCTCTCACCTGCGTCCCGAGCCCAGGATAGCTCCGAGGAACCCAAAGGAACTAATTCAGGCAATTATAATGTCCGGCAGGCGGCTGAGTTTGGCTATCGGCAAGGCTGGATTAATGGGAACCAGGAGACGTATGGCACGTTCGTGAATCTGGGTTCCGGCCCGCGTTTGCTCAATTACAACCTGGACATGAGGTCCCTCAACCACCAGGGGCTCCTGTTTGACAACCTCCGCTTCAGCAACTTCGGCTATGGCGGCGACCCGGACAACGTCTCGCGCCTGCGGGTCCAAAAGAATAAGTCGTATGACTTTTCCGTAGTGTTCCGCCGCCACAAGAATTTCTGGAATTACAACATGCTCGCGAACCCGCTAAACCCGGTCCCGATTCCTCCGACGGGCGCCCCTTCCTCGTTCGCGGTCACCAATCCCTCGTTCGCGGCCACGTCCTCACCACACGCGCTCTACCGTGTGAGGCGCATGCAGGATTACAACTTGACGCTTCTGCCGCAATCCCGCCTGCGCTTTCGATTGGGCTATTCGCGATATGTGGATCAAGGGCCCTCGTTTACGTCGTACCACGGCACTACCGATTTCCGACTGGCACAAAATTTCCAGATGACGACGAATGTGTATCGGATCGGCGTGGACTTCCAGTTTCTGCCCAAGACGACAATTTCCTACGATCAGTTCCTTGAATATAACAAGCAGGACACCAGCGACACTCTTGCCAGTCTGCCTTTCTTGATCTCAACGACTCAGTTTCCGGGCACAGTACCTGTGGATATGGGGCTCGTCTGGTACTACCCACCGGCGGGAACGACAAGTCCTTGTGCGGCACCGTTCCTATCGACAGGTTACGCAAGCCCAACCTGCAAAGGTTTCCTGTCATATTCTAGGGTTGCCCCAACGCGGAATTCCATGCCCACGGAGCGATTGAGCTTTCAGTCCACATATTTCAGGAATCTTGAGATGTCAGGTTCGGCCAGCTACAACAGCAGCAACAACATTATGTTCGGTCTCAATGACGATGCAAACGAATGGACAGCCCCTGCAAACGTGAATACTTCGGGGCAGGTTCGCGAGGCCATCGCCACAGGGTCGGGAAACGCCAAGCAAGTCTTTGTGCACGCGAATTGGTCTGCGATTTATTCGTTGGCCGAAAAAGTTCGGATTATCGATTCTGTTCGTTTCGACAACTGGCGCAATCCCGGATCTTTTAACCAACTGGCCACGAACCTGTATGCCACGCTCCCCCAGGTGACCGGTCAGACCGGCATACTGCTGCCAATCGCACGGTTTTCGCCCCTGGTTGCTGGCGGGCCGACCTTCACCAGTATCTGTCCGGCACCCTACACCGCGATTACCTGCCCACAACACGGCACCACAGCAGCCGCAGACTTACAGAGCACCGTGAATGCGACATTCCTGGGTCAAAGGCAACTATCAAATACAATTCAGCTCGAAGCCGATTTCACAAAGCGCTTCAGCGGTCGAATTGGGTACTTCTACGAGAATAGAAAAATCTCTGATGGCATGACCGCTACCGGGGGTGTTGTCACGGGGGCAACTTACTATCCCGGCGGTGCCGCGGGCACTGCGGCGAATGATTTTCTGGCGGCCCGCGGATCGTGTGCATTCCCCGCGTTGCCGGCACCGCAAGTGCTTCCTTCAGGGTGCACGCTAAACACAGACGGCTCGATTACGTATGTTCCAGCTCTTTCTATAAGTGCGGATCGCGACACTGAGACCATCGACGAGCAGGTAGGTCTCGCCGGCCTGACACTGCGACCGATGGATACGCTGCGAATCAATGCTGATTTTGAGTTCGGATATAACAATTTCTCGTACACGCGAATTTGGCCGCGGCAAATCCAGACCTACAAGATTCACGTGGATTATAGACCACGGACGTGGGCGACCATCAACGGTGCGGTTGATATTCACGAGAACCGCGACAACATCGATTCAGTCAACAACCTCGAGCACGGCCGGACGTACAGTTTTTCTACGGTGCTGGCGCCGAATTCCAAGTTTGCCTATACCGTTGGATATAATTACACCGATCTTTCTGCGCAGACGTTTATTTGCTTCCGCGACACTGTTGCCTCTACCGGATCACTAACGATGACCGGCCCCGGCGGTACCGTCGGATTCTTAGTATATACGCCAACTAACGCACCGTGCCCCCCTTCAATAAAGAATCTGATGGCGTCGAACTCCACGATCACTCTGGGCACAATGGCGTTCTATTCCAACAAGCAGCATTTCGCCTACAGCGACGTGATGTGGAAACCGGTGAAGCGAGTCACAGCGACCGTCGGATATGCCGGGACATTTGCTGGCGGCAGTACGGTGTTCCTGGATCCGCTGCAACCTGGCGGCACGCTGGCCTTCACCTACCAGAAGCCGTTCGCTTCGATCCAAATCGACCTTTACAAGGGCCTGAGCTACAAGAACGAGTGGAACTATTACGGATACAACTCCAAAACGCCGATCAATACCAGTATCCCCGTCACCTTGAATGGGACTACCAATGGGACTTACGCGCTTCAGCCGGTGGGGGGGCCGGACTTCAACGGCAGCACCTTAATGTTTGCGCTACGATATGCCTTCTGAAATGGTATGAGGTGGCATCCAAATCAGCATGCATTTTCGTTGACAGCCAAGAATTTGGTGTGAACAACGTAACTCTTGCCCTTCGGTATCCGTTTTAAGTTGGGGTCGTGTACAAGGAGGAATGCTGTGGTGGAAACCAAGAAAACTCAAATCGAAAGATGCACAACAGAAAGCAGATCGTTCGCGCGGCTCGGAAGGCAATATCGGCTCGTTCCCTGGGTTTCGCTGCTCCTGCTTGTCGCGATGGGTGTAGTTCCGTCGCTATACACGCTCGCACAGGCGCCTCGCGTGATCCAGCTAACCGCCGATAAAGATAACAAGTTTAAGGTTCCAGGGCAGAAGGAGCCCGTCATCACGGTGAAAGCGAAGGAGGTGATTAAGTTTAGGATCACCGCGCATAAAGGAACCGAGTTTGATCCGGACGGCACGGCTCACAGCTTCACCGTCAACGAACTGAAGGATCAGGGTTGGGACGTGAGACTGAAGGAAGGGATGAATGAATTTACCCTGGTCGCGCCCAGCAAGCCGGGCGAATACAAGATCGAATGTACGGTCAAATGTGGCAAAGGCCACGATGAAATGGCAATGAAAATGATCGTCACAGGGTGAGGGAGCCATATGTCGACATCACGTCGAGGTTTCTTTTGGTCGCTACTGCAGGGAGGCGGAGGCGTCCTGGTTGCTTCCCTGACTGCTGCCAACACAAAGGGTTGTGACAGTGGTCACCGCGCCAGATTGCCTAATGAACGAATATGTCGGCATGATGCGAATTAACTAAATTACATAGGGGGGGATACGATGGTGAAAACCAAGAAAACTCAAATCGAAAGATGCACAACAGAAAACAGATCGTTCGCGCGGCTCGGAAGGCAATATCGGCTCGTTCCCTGGGTTTCGCTGCTCCTGCTGGTCGCGATGATCGTTCCGTCACGATACACGCTCGCACAGGCGCCTCGCGTGATCCAGCTAACCGCCGATAAAGATAACAAGTTTAAGGTTCCCGGGCAGAAGGAACCGGTGATCACGGTGAAAGCGAACGAGGTAATTAAGTTTAGGATCACCGCGCATAAAGGAACCGAGACTGACCCGAAGTATCCCGGCTGCGTTCACAGCTTCTCCATCAACGAACTGAAGGATCAGGGTTGGGACGCGTGCCTGAAAGAAGGGATGAATGAATTTACCCTAGTCGCGCCCAGCAAGCCGGGCGAATACAAGATCGAATGTCTTGCCAAATGTGGCAAAGGCCACGATGACATGGCATTGAAAATGACCGTCACACAGTGAGGGGGCTATATGCCGATATCACGTCGAGGTTTCTTCTGGTCGCTACTGCAGGGAGGCGGAAGCGCCCTGATTGCTTCCCTGGCTGCTGCGAAAGGGACTGCGGCGCAGGTTTTTCAGCAGGCGTTGCCGGCCCGCTCGGTCGCGCCCTCTAATCAGAAGTGGGTCATGGTAATTGACCTGACAAAATGTGACGGCTGCGGGGACTGCACGAAGGCCTGCAATGCCATGCATTTTGTGCCCCCGATGCAGGAATGGATCAGGGTCTTTGAGGTGCTGGACAACCCGGCTTCCGGGCCCTATTTCCTGGCTCGGCCCTGCATGCAGTGCGACAACCCTCCGTGTGTGCGCGGATGCCCGGTGGGGGCCACCTTCAAACGCACCGACGGAATTGTCATGATGGATCAGGATCGCTGTATAGGTTGCCGGAACTGCATGGCCCAATGCCCCTACTCAGCACGTTCCTTCAACTGGGGCGAACCGCCCCACACGCGGGAAGAGCTTTCCCAGCCATATTCGATGGAATATAACTATCCCCATCGCAAAGGTGTGGTCGAGAAGTGCATCTTCTGCCCGCACGAGTTGCGCGCGGGAAAACTGCCGGCCTGCGCCGAGCAATGCACCATGGGCGCCATTTATTTTGGCGACCAATATGAGGACGCAGTCACAAACAGCAAGGGGCACACCATCCAGCTGTCCAAAGTCACCAAACAAGGCGCAGGCTTCCGGCTGCTTGAGGAACTGGGCACGGATCCTCGTGTTTACTACCTGCCTGCCGCCAATCGCAAGTATCCCGGGCCGGGTGAACTTAAAGGAAAATAAGCTGGGGAGAAGAAGTCATGACATCCGACCGAGAAGCCAATTTGCTGCGCGTCCTTACCCATACATCGTGGCGATTTTATGTGTGGTTCGGGATACTTTCCGCCGTCGCGCTCTGGGGGCTCTACGGTTACATAACGCAGCTTCGCTGGGGCTTGGTCGTCACCGGAATGCGCGACCAAACCTCCTGGGGCTTGTACATCGCGAACTTTATCTTCTTTACCGGGATCAGTTACGGGGGAACGCTGATCTCAGCCATTCTTCGGGTCACCGGCGCGGGGTGGCGGCATCCGATCACCCGGTTGTCCGAAGCCATCACCGTGTTCGCTTTGTGCGTCGGTGGGCCCATGGTGATGATCGATATGGGCCGTCCGGATAGGATGCTGTATTTACTCACCCATGAACGCATCCAATCCGTGATCCTCTGGGACGTGGTCGCGATTAGTACGTACCTGACCGGCTGCGCCCTTTATCTTTATCTTCCCATGATTCCGGATCTGGCTCTGCTGTCTGAGCGGCAGGAGCTTGCGGCTTGGCGCCGGAAGCTATATCGCAGGCTTACGTTTGGATGGACCGGTAGTGCCGAGGAACAACGTCTGCTTGAGAAAACCATTTCGCGGATGGCAATCCTCATGATCATGCTGGCAGTTTCGGTGCATACCGTTGTTTCGTGGATCTTCGCGATGACGCTGCGGCCAGGCTGGAACAGCAGCAATTTTGGCGCCTATTTCGTCATGGGTGCAATCTATTCCGGGACGGCAGGCGTCGTGCTTTCGATGTACATACTTCTGCGCGTGCTCCACTTGGAAGATTACATCAAGCCCATCCACTTCCGGAATCTGGGATTGTTGCTCGTTACATTCTCTCTGCTGTATTTCTATTTCACCATCAACGAGTATCTGACCGCGGCATATAAAATCGAGGGGCCGGAGAAGCTCTTGTTGCATCAGCTATTCTTCGGTGACTTCGCTGTGCTGACGTGGTCCGTCCTGGCTGTGTGCATCGGTATTCCGTTGATCATGATCGCGGGCGTCCTGAGCCTGAAACGACTGCGGAGGTTCACCCCCTCCGTAGTCGCGCTGGCGTCCGCCCTGATTGTCATTGGTGCGTGGGGCAAGCGCTATCTCATCATTGTTCCAACGCTTTCCACTCCCTATTTGCCGAGTACAAACACAAACATCCCGTTCAATCCAAACCTCCCGTTCGATTGGCTCCATTATCGCCCCAGCTGGGTGGAATGGTCCGTCACTTTTGGAGGAACGGCTATTTTCTTGCTCATGTATATGCTGTTCACCAAGTTGTTTCCGATGGTTTCCATCTGGGAGACGCGTCTCGATGAGGCTCAAGTGGAACACGCAGTGACGCCGGCTCCTCAGCCAGCTCCTCAACGGTTGGGCTCGATCCCGACCACGACCATCATTTTGATCGCATGCTTGCTTTTCGGTGCTGGCCACGCCTGGGCGGCCCAGAAGAAAGGCCCGGCGAAACAGCCGGAGGCCACTACGTTGTCACTGGAGTGGCAGCAAGTGGCGGCTCCCGCCCCAACGAACGATGGAGCTAAACAAACACAATCCAGCGCCCGCCAGGTAACTGTCCTAGACAGATTCTTCGGCCGCCTGTTCGGGTGGCTTCCAGCCGAATCCAACGATCGCACCCAGAATCCTCCCACGTTTGTAGTGACTGCGACGCTGCTCGGTGCCAAGGGTCAGCCACTCGCCTATCAGGTCGTCGCTCTCTCACTGAGAACTTCCTTCGGCAAGCTGGACTATGGAAGCCGCCCAACGAACGCCGAGGGCAAAGCCCAATTTCCAGTGCAGGACCGGCGGCATGGACAATATCCGGTCGAGGGCAGCTATGATGGCGGCGCCCAATTCGCTGCTGCTCACGCCGTGACTTCGGTAGACTTTGGACCCCGCCCCGAAATCTCTTTGCCTCCTGAGGGGGTGCTTATCGCTCCCAATGGTACCGCTTGGGTCGCGGTGCCTTTCTGGGTTTTCTTCGGAATCACGTGGCTCGCGTTTTTGTACTTCGGCTGCTATGTGCTCTTCTGGCGCCTGCCCCAGATCCGTAAGCACCAGGCTAAATCCAGCTAGGAGGCGAAGGTCGCTACTAGAGCGTATTGCATAAACCTAGTTAAGTTATTGATTCCGTCAGGCGCCCATGTGCGTGTGACCCGCATTGAGGGATTGACGCTGCATGTTGTGCCAGCCGAACACCACGGTGCCGGCAAGTGAGAGGTTGTTGCGTGTAGAGTGCAAGTGCTGCGACGGGTCGGTTCAGGCCGTCGCGATTCTGAGGAGGAGAAATGGGCATTTCGTTGTACGGACTACTGATCCCGGTGTTCATCGTCCTGATCTGGTTCTGGAATTCGCTTTTTGTCATCAAGGAATGGGAGCGCGGCGTGGTACTGCGCCTCGGGCGCATGCAGCCGGAAGCCAAAGGGGCCGGCCTGCGCGTCGTATTCTGGCCAATCGAGAAGCTCTACCGGATCCCGCTGCGGATCGAGACGCTCGACGTGCCTTCGCAAGACATCATCACGCGCGACAACGTCTCGGTGAAGGTAAACGCGGTTGCGTATTTCCGCGTGGTGGATGCGAATCTCGCGCTTTCGCAGGTGCAGAACTATCTCTACGCGACGTCGCAGAAGGCGCAGACCACGCTGCGCAGCATCGTGGGACAGTTCGAGCTCGATCAGATCCTTGCCGAGCGCGAAAAGGTCAACAGCAAGCTGCAAACCATTCTTGACCAGGATACCGAACCTTGGGGTATTAAGGTAACGAAGGTCGAAGTCAAGCAGGTCGATATTCCGGAACAGATGCAGCGCGCCATCGCGCGCCAGGCGGAGGCCGAGCGAGAGCGACGTGCCAAGATCATCCACGCAGAGGGCGAAGCCCAGGCATCGGCAAAGCTGGCTGAGGCTGCCAAAGTGCTCGAAACGCAACCCGCCGCGATCCAGCTCCGCTACCTGCAGACCTTGACCGAAATCGGCATCGAGAAAAACACGACCATCGTGTTCCCACTGCCGATTGACATCATCAGCGAATGGGCCAAGGCTCTCGGCTCAAAAAAGTAGATGGCTTCAAGAGGGGAAAAAAGCGGCGGCGATTTTGTGCTGGAGAGCAGACACCCGGTTGGGCTGTCTCTGCTGCTCGTCGTAATTTTCGACGTCGTCTTCACGCTCGGCTACCTGCTCGGCCGCAGCCAGTACGATTCCAGGTTGCGCGCAGCGGTCGGGAAGCCACCCGAAGCCGGCCCGCCAACTACTGGGTCACCTCCTAAATCGAAAGGGAAGGCGGAAAGCGAAGAGGCGGCGAGCGTCCCTTCCACATTGGTCAGGTTTTCGCGAGATCCTAATAATTTTCAAATCCGGTATCTGAACGCGCCTTTTTAACTCAGCGCGCTCGTTTAACTGGGGCGAACCGCCCCACACGCGGGAAGAGCTTTCGGTACCGTACTCGATGGAATATGATTATCCCCATCGCAAAGGTGTGGTCGAGAAGTGCATCTTCTGCCCGAACGAGTTGCGCGCCAGAAAACTGCCGGCCTGTGCCGAGCAATGCACCATGGGCGCCATTTATTTTGGCGACCAATATGAGGACGCAGGCACAAACAGCAAGGAGGAAACCATCCAGCTCTCCAAGGTCACCAAACAAGGCGCAGGCTTCCGGCTGCTTGAGGAATTAGGCACGGATCCTCGTGTTTACTATCTGCCAGCCGCCAAGCGCAAGCATCCCGCGCCGGGTGAACTTAAAGAAAAAGAAGCTGCGGAGAAAAAGTCATGATTTCGAAACGAGAAGCCAATTTGCTGCGTTCCGTCACGGAGACGTCGTTGACATTCTATCTGTGGATCGGGGCCTTATCCTGCGTCGTACTCTGGGGGGGCTACGCTTACATCTATCAGCTTCGCCAGGGACTGATCGTCACCGGAATGCGCGACCAAACTTCCTGGGGCATGTACATCACGGACTTTGTCTTCTTCATCGGGATCAGTCACGCCGGAACGCTGATCTCAGCCGTTCTTCGGGTCACCGACGCGGGGTGGCGGCGTCCGATCACCCGGTTGGCTGAAGGCATCACCGTGTTCGCGTTGTGCATCGGCGGGCCCATGGTGATCATCGATATGGGCCGTCCGGAAAGGATGCTGTATTTATTCACCCACGGACGCATCCAATCTTCGATCTTCTGGGACGTTCTCGGGGTGAGCACGTATCTGACCGGCTGCATCATTTATCTCTATCTTCCCATGATTCCGGATCTCGCTTTCCTGGCGCAGCGGGAGGAGTTCGGACAGAGGCGCCGGAAATTTTACCATGCGCTTTCGCTCGGATGGACGGGCAGCGTTGAGGAACAGCACCTGCTGGAGAAATGCATTTCGATATTGGCGGTTATCATCATCCCGCTGGCGATTTCGGTGCATACCGTTGTTTCATGGATCTTCGCAATGACGCTGCGGCCCGGCTGGAATAGCAGCATCTTTGGCCCCTACTTTGTCGTGGGCGCAATCTATTCCGGGGCGGCAGGCGTGGTGCTCTCGATGTATATCCTTCGGCGGGTGTTCCACCTGGAAGACTATATCGAGCCCATCCACTTCCGGAATCTGGGGTTGCTGCTGCTCTCATTCTGCCTGATATATCTTTACTTTAACATTAACGAATACTTGACGACGGGTTATAAGGTCGAGGGGCCGGAGAAGCTCTTGTTGCACGGGCTGTTCTTCGGTAATTTCTCTACAATGTTCTGGTCAGTCCAGAGCATTGTCATCTTTATCCCAATGCTCATGATGATGGCTGTTCTTGGCCTGAAACGCTTGCAGAGGTTCACCCCTCCTGTACTCGCGCTGGCATCTTTCTTGGTTGTCGTTGGGGCTTGGGCCAAGCGCTATCTCATTATCATTCCCACGCTTTCCGTTCCTTATTTGCCGAATGCAAAGCTCCCGTATGATTGGCTTCACTATCGTCCCACCTGGGTGGAATGGTCCGTCACCGCTGGTGCCGTGGCTGTATTCCTGCTTATCTACATGCTGTTCGCCAAACTGTTCCCGATGGTTTCTATCTGGGAGACGCGCGAAGATGACGCGGAGCGGGAAGCGGGACGCGCCGTGGCGCCGGCTCCTCAGCCTGCTCCTCAACGGTGGGGCTCAATCCCGATCATTTTGATCGCGTGCGTGCTTGTCGGTGCTACCCACGCCCGGGCAGCCGAACCCCCCGAGACAAAAAAGCCGCAGGCCACCGTGTTGTCAATGGAGTGGCGGACAGAGGTGGCTTCCAAGCCAACGACCAGTAAAGCCCAATCCCGCGGCGGGACAGGTTGGGTAGAGTCATTTCTGGATCACTTTTTCGCATGGCGTCCGGACGAATCCGACGATCGCATCCAGAATCCTCCCACGTTTGTAGTGACTGCGAAACTGCTCGATGCCAAAGGCCAGCCGGTAACCTATCAACCCGTTGATTTCAAGCTGAAAACTTCATTCGGGACTCTGGACTATGGAAGCCGCCCAACGAACGCCGAGGGCAAAGCCGAATTGCGAATGCAGGACCAGCGGTACGGACAATATCCGGTCGAGACCACCTATGACGGCGGCGCCCAATTCGCTGCTGCTCACGCCGTGACTTCCGTAGACTTCGGCCCCCGCCCCGAAATCTCTTTGCCTCCTGAAGGGGTGCTCATCACCCCCTATCCTACCGCTGGCATCGCCCTGCCTTTCGTGTTTTTCTACGGACTTATGTGGGTCGTGTTTTTTTACGTCGGCTATCTGATAATTTGGCGCTTGCGCAAGATCCGCAGACACCAGCGATAAACCCAGCCCGAATACGGGCGAGGTAGTCGATTATACCGAGCCCATGAAGCTCGGTTTCCCATACGATATTCAGGAGGACCACGACTATAATCTTTGGATCGCTGACTCAGGGCAAGGTGGAGGATTGATCAAGTTTGAACCGCCAACCAAGAAGTTCACCTATTATCCTGACATTCAGAGACCCGATATGCCGAAGATAGAAGTCTCACGTCAAGACTCTATCTGGTACACAACCCGAGCGGCAGATGCGAAAGAAATGGCGTTGGGGGTGTTGTATCCCGATAAGACCAAAATCACAACGATGGCGGCCACTTACTGACTGAGTTGCGGTCGAGAAAACGAAAGAGGGAAATGGGGAGCCGATCCTGGTTCCCCATTTTCATTCGTACGCCGGCCGTATAGTTTCACTGTTGCGTCGCTTCAGCGTTGTGGTTGCGGCTGTTGCGGGCGCGGCTCAGAAGATGCTGGCACGATACTCTTGATCCGCAGATAGGTGACGAGATTCCCGTAGATTTCGTTGTTATGGCCATAATTCAGGATCAACAGGGCCATGCGCAGATTTCGCGTTTGCCGGCCGCTCTCCTGGGTGATATCGATCATCTCCATGCCGGAGGTGTCGGTCAGGAATGCGTACACGCTGTCACAATAAGCAAAAGCATCATTCAAAGCCTTCACGAGTTCGGCTTTCGTCGTCAGCTTCTCAAGATTATTGCCCGCGTTCGGATTCTTTTCGCCCTTGGCCTGTGAACACCAAAGATAATTATAGTTGGCAATGTGCCCGACCTGTTGTCCAAACGTGCGCACTTCCTCCTGCGGGCCGGGGCGCATGCCATAATTTTCTTCCGGCATCTTCTCCGCGGATCTCATGATGATATTGTGATTGTTTGTGTAGGCGTTGCGAAGCCACGTGGACAACGGATTGGCAGGAGGTTGCTGTTCCGTCTGTGCCGCCGCAGGAATCGCCAGCAAAGATCCAAGTAGGACAACAACGAAAAACTTATTCATTATCACCTTCTCCTGGCCGGCGCGGTTGGTTCTTGTCAGCGAGCACGGCCGGCCTAAGTTTATATCACAGCCTTGGGCCAAGCCTCGAAAAGTCGGATCAGGGTAGTCTCCTAAATTGGAAATGTTTGGATTGACTCTAGTCCTCAGGAGGTCGGAGCTTCAGCTCCGACATTCCAGTTCGCGCAACCAGGGGCTTCAGCCCCTGAAGCTTCGCGGAGAGTGGCCTTCGAATCACTTATTACCCCAGTTCTCACGTTTGGAATTGTGCTCGACGCGAACGGACCGTGGTAAGCTCCCGTATCGAGCGGGCGAACAATGACTAAATTAGGCGTGATCGCGCTGGCAGCGGCATTGGTTCTCCAGCCGGGTGGTCTGGCGCTGGCCCAATCTTCAGCACAAGCACCGGCTAGACAGAGAGCCATCGCCGATCTGAAACAGATGGCTAACGCCGGAGATGTGAGGGCGCAAGTACAGTTGGGCTTGATCTACTTGACCGGTGACGGCGTTGGCAAAGACGATGCGGAAGCCGTGAAATGGCTCCGCAAGGCCGCCGATCAAGACAACCCTGTCGGCGAGCGTTATCTGGCCGAGATGTATTTCAAGGGCCGAGGGGTTACGGCGGATAACGCGGAAGCCACGAAATGGCTGCGCCTCGCGGCAGAGCAGGGCGATGCTCAAAGCGAGCACAATCTCGCCGTCATGTACATCCAAGGCCTGGGTGTGCCCAGAAATCTGAAAGAAGCACTGAATTGGATGCGCAAATCCGCGGATCAGGGCCTGGCAGCCGGACAGTTGGGTTTGGGAGTCCTGTACGAGAACGGCGACGGTGTGCCCGAGGATCCCGTCGAAGCTGTGAAGTGGTATCGAAAAGCGGTGGAGCAGGACAATCCGGATGCCTTGAACAACCTCGCTCATCTGCTCGCTACTTCCAGGAACTCGAGTGTCCGAAATCCACAGGAGGCAATTGCTCTTGCGACCAAGGCTGTCGCTGCCGGAAATAATCCGGACTATCTCGATACCCTGGCCGCAGCCTATTTCTCAGCCGGACAGACGGAGAAAGCCGTGGAAGCCGAACAAAAGGCGCTTGCACGCAATCCGGAGAATGACTCTTATAAGGAATCGCTGCAGAAGTATCTGGCTGCCGCGAACGGCAAGCGCTGAGTGGTTTCGATGGAGGGCAAACAAAGATTTGTTAAACCCAAAATTCGGAGGCGGCCAGTATCCGATAAGAGTTCACAGTCTTCACCGCAGGTTTAGCGGCAAACTGAAAGGCCAAGGACCATTGAGACCTGCTCACCGCAACACGCTGTAGCGTGAACAGAACCAGAGGCGCCGGGGGCGCTACTAAAAAATCACCTTTAGCGCGACCTGCATCTGCCTAGAAGGCGTCTGCGTGGTAGTAATCAGATCGCCCGCTGAGACATCAGTGCCTACAGCGTCAAAAATAGATGTGCTTGCTGGCACCGAGAAGTTCGCGCGATTAAGAATATTGAAGATTTCCCACCGGAACTGGATGTTAAAATTCTCAGATATTCTTTTGATGTAGTTGTTCTTGAAGACCGAAAAGTCCAAGTTGATCAAGCCGGGTCCGATTAAGATGTTGCGACCGGCATTGCCAAAAAGATTGTAACACTCTAGAGAAGCGATGCCCTTGCCCTTGCTTGGGTCGCAGTTCGCCGTGTAGAAGGCAGCAGAGGGTGCCGTTGGGATCGCAAAGCATTGTGCCTTGATGTAATTGTTGGGATTGCCGGGATTGACCAATGTGTTGCAGCCGGAACCCGTCAAGCGATTCGGCGTCACGAAGGAAGTGTCAGAGCCAAGTACTCCCGCTGGATCTCCGCCTGCGCCAAAGTTCGGGGTGAAAGGTACGCCCCCGTTGACCTTCAGGATGCCGCCTAGCTGCCAGCCGCCCAGTGCATGCCCTGCAACTCCTGCTCCCCCCATGGGGGATGGCAGGTTCCAGGTGCCATTGATGATCAAATTGTGGCTAATATTGAAATCGGTCAAGCCCCGCCAAATCTGAGGGTTGAACCATGGCTGGGTTGTTTCGCCATTCCCAAACGAGTCTCCAGCAAAGGTGCCCGAAGAGTAGTCAATATTCCTTCCCCAACTATAGGATCCGTGCAGCATCAAGCCGTGGCTCAGTTTTTTTGTGACTTCGACCTGCAGGGCGTCATACCAAGAGTGGTTTTGCATCTCTTCGCCGACCAACACACCTGCGTTCGTGTTCAATTTTTGTACAGTTGCGCCAAACGGGAATACATAGCCCGCGGAGGTCGACGTGGGAATGACGAAATCCATGTCATCCTGGTGTTGCGGAAGATGCAAACTTCTCGAGCCTACATACCCGACCATGAGCGTCAGGTTCGGAGTAAGCTGGCGCTGAACGTTAAGGTTCCACTGCATGATATAGCGTCGCTTCGAATTGGGTTCGACATAGGAATACTTGAAGGTCTTAGGATTCCCGGAGAGAAATCCAATCGCGGTGCCGGGAAATGTCCCATTCAGGGATCCGGCGACGCTGTTTACCGAACCTTGCGTGAAGAAAGGCGCGGTCGTTGCATTCCCGAGAAAGAACTCGTATGGCAATGGCAGCATATCGTAGATGCCAAAGCCGCCCCGGATAGCCGTCTTGCCGTCCTTAAATGGATCAAAGGAGAAACCAATGCGAGGTTGCAAATCGCGATGGGTAAAATTCGAGAAGAAGGGCGAGCCAAGCACCGGCTGGGCAGCAGTGAAAGGAACCATGTTCGTAATCTCGTTGTGTACCTCTGTAGGAACGGTCGCGAACTCGTAGCGTAGCCCCAAATTCACGGTCAGGTTTGATCTGACGCGAATATCATCCTGGATGTAAGCGCCGATGATCGACTCGCGAATGCCGCGCACGGTGGTTCCGCTAGAGGCAAGTGCCCCTGAAAACTTCGACGGCTTGTTCGTCAGGAAATTCGGCAGCGTCTTAAAGGTGAAAGCGCCGTCGAGGCCCTGAAGGGCCCCGTCATTGTCCTGCATCCTCTCGAATGAGAAACCGATTTTTATCTGGTGAATTCCTTTCGTGAGGAAGGCGTCGTCGTAGGCCTGATACGAGTTGTAATGGAAGAAGTAAAACGGAGGACCACCCAAGCCCCCGTTGAAGATGGAAACCCCCGGCACGGATACAGAAGGCGCAAAATGTCCCGGAATCGCAGCGAAGGCAGGGTCCTTGACTGCGGGGTTCACCGCAGTCGGCGTTGAACCAATACTCCCGACCGACCGGTTGAAGCCAAGTCGAAAAGAGTTAGTGGTGCTCGCACTAAACACATGAGTCTCTTCTATCGCTACCGAGTGGTGTCGCGTACTAAACAGCCCCAGCTTGGAGTCTTGTAAGTCAGGAACGTAGAGGGAACCGGCGTCGAAGGAGTACACCCCGTCCATGCTGTCTTTGTCTGAAAACCTCTGGTCAACCCTGGTTGTCCAGAAGTTATCAGTCGTCGGTTGCGTCACCGAAGTCGTAAACCGAGCGGTGTCACCTGAGCCTATCAAAGGGCCATTGGCAACCGGATAGATGGCTGCAACGAAGGCTGCCACGTTCGAGTCAACGATAACGTTACCCGTACTGAGGATTCCTTTGCGTGCATTGTCGGAGAGCGTGGTGCCAGTTTGGGTAATCCCGAGCGACTGTCGCAGGCCCTCGTAGTCACCGAAAATGAAAGTCGAGTCCTTACGGATGGGCCCGCCCAGAGACGCTCCGAACTGATTGCGCCGGAAGGGGGGAATCTTTGCCAGGTCGAAAAAGTTTCGAGCATCCAGAGCGCTATTACGTAGGAACTCATAAGCGGAGCCGTGGAACTGGTTCGTCCCGGAACGCGTAATGGCGTTGAAAATTCCTCCAGAGGACCGGCCATACTGCGCCGGAGCATTGCCCGTCAAAACCGAGAATTCCTGGATGGCATCAACGCCCGTAGCACCGCCGGAGACGTTACTGGGTGAACTATTAGAGTAGTCATTGACATTAATGCCGTCCAAGCGATACAGATTTTCATCGGGGCGAGCGCCCGTGATCGACACCTGCGTCCCAAAGCCGCGCTGCCCCCGGCCCGCGATCGTGAGGGGTTTCTGCGTGTTCGGCTGGTTGACTCCGGGCTGGAGACTCCCCAGGTCGACCCACGAACGGCCGTTTAGGGGTAACTCGCGCACCGTCGTCGCGTTTACCTCGCCGCTCAACATGGACGAGGTCAGCTCCACTTTGGGTGCTTCCGCGCTGACCTCAACCGTTTGACTCACCTGCCCTAGCTGCATAGTGATATCGAGCGTCTGCTGAGCGCCGACAGTCAGCGTGATGCCTGTCCGATGCTGGGTGCTGAAACCCGGTGCCGTGACATTTATCTCGTAACTCCCCGGCAGTAGGTTCGGAGTGGAGTAAAGTCCCGCGCTGTCAGAAACAAGGACACGCGCGACCCCAGTGGCCACATCCTTAATAGTGATTTGCGCTCTAGGAATGGCGGAGCCGGAAGGATCGGTGACTGTACCGGAGACACTGGCTCCAGAAACCTGCGCATGCGCCCAACTTGCGCAAAGCAAACTGATAGCCAAAACGAATACCGAGAGAGCGGCACTAATGTTTCGTTGAAACACCGTGGGTAGCATATTGAACCTCCTAAAAGGTCGGACAACAATACGCGTTAGGTACACAGCTAGAGAATATGGGCCATCGTGTAGCACCGGTGGCGAAACGTGTCAAGAACTTTTGTTCTTGGTGTCGGTAGCACATGAAATGTCCGATAGAGTTCTATAAGATAGGGATGTCAAGAGAAATGCCCCGCCTCCGACTGGAAGTGGTGAGGACTTTTGTCCTGACATCCAGCCCGTGTGATGGAGAAAAGTTTGTTCTGGGTTAGCGCCCCATGAACTTGGTTCGTTGCACTGCCTGGCACGGCTCTTGGGGTTTTCTCTCCCAGCGGTTTTCATCGTGTGGTGGCGACGAAGCCAGTCAGTTCTGAAACCGACAAGCAAAATGGCCGTCAGGTGTTTCAGCTCTACCTTACCGGCTGCAAGTACAGTTCGAACCTTTCGCCGCAGCTCTTCACCCGGGCCTCGCTCGAGCAGCGCTCTGCCGAAGTCAGCAAGAAGGGCTATAAGGACAGCAAGGACAAGAAGTAAGCCTGCCAGCATCTTCCGAAGGTGTTATTAAGATTGGACCACTCACCAAGATTTTAGGTAGAGTAACGATGTGCGCCCGTAGCTCAGCTGGATAGAGCATCTGCCTTCGAAAAAGAAAGGCGGAACTCCTAAATGCTTCGCGGAGCGTCGCTTACGGGTTCTCTCTCCTGAAATATCACCCCCAGTTGTACCGAAGTTGTACCGAATTCGCTCCGCCGCGTCGGCCGCGAACAGTCCTGGTCGTCACTTCACCATCTTATTATTTACGGCACACCCGTCCGACTGACGCCCGTGCCCTGTTTTGCCAACTTCCCACAATTCCGTTTACGAATAGTTTCCGAGTAGCCGGCTGCACATCTACAACCTCATTTTTTTATTCCCACAACCCCGTTTGTGGACCCCTTTCATCATTGCTGGTAAAAAGCCCTACCAAGAGAACGCTCGCTTGATACGAGCGCGGATTCTTCCCACGCTTTCAGCGATATACCGCTGCTTCCACTTTGGGGGCATTCTGTAATGTCATTCGCGCAAGTGCACCGGCATGGACCTGCTTGACTTGATCTTGCGTGAATCGCAAATCGCCCTTGGCAGCGTGTCTTATATCCTTGATATCCCAACCAGCCCGCATGAGTCCCGATGGCGAATGGTCGCCCGAATCCATCAACAGGTGGCCGATTTCGTGCGCCGCCGCAAGGCCCAAAATCATTGCCGACGATGTTTCGAACCGCCTGGCTGTAATGTGGACGCGGCGGTCCGAGATATAGGCCCGATCGCCCTGCCCGCCACCACCGGGAATCAAGGCAAAACCGAGTGTGTTTCCCCTCATATTTGGACTTAAAGACTGGATCTCCTCATCGAAATCGAGGAAGAGATCGGTCCGTTCCGGGGGGCGATCACAGAGCGGTTGCCGCTGGACTGTTGCGACCATCGTGCTGCAATCGAACCAGATTGCCCGGACACCAGCTTGGCGCAAAATCTGTGTCGCCACCAGTTCCGCTCGAGCCAATATGTCGGGTTGCATTTGCACATTGTTGTGGACCCGGACCGCAATTTGAAGGTCGCTTTCTGTCCTCGAGGGTGGCGAACCACCTGCTGCGCTCCGACCGAGTCCTGTTAACCCCTCTGTCAGAATCAACCCCAACATCAGCAACCGTCTCCAGGTCGTCTTCATGGCGTTTTCTCCTCACTGGCACGACCCGTCTCCGCTGGGCGGCTGGGGTCCGCATCGTGGCTTCAATTGAGGGAACGAGAACGACAGGCAGATCGGCTCACACAATTCGTGGAATTCTTGCGCAGTTCGACCGGGAGGCAGTTTTTCGAAACGCCCAAGCTCTTCTTCGGGTAATTAGGCTTTACTTTACATACTTCGGGCGTTAACTTGTCGGCAAAGCCTTGATTGGTCGCCCCAGATCGGAGCGAGAACATGTGCCCAGCTTCGTCCGTGCGTGTCACTGAGCTTCTGGTCAACTGGGGCCAGGGCAACGCGGACGCGCGGGAAGCGCTGGTACCCCTGGTTTACGATGAGTTGCGCCGCATCGCGCGCCGCCATCTGTGGCGCCAGCGCCCCGATCACACCCTCCAGAGCGCGGCGCTGGTGAACGAGGCCTATCTTCGTCTAGTCCACCAGGAATCTCCGCAGTGGCAAAACCGGGCACACTTTTTTGGCGTCGCGTCGCAAGCGATGCGCCACATCCTGGTGGACTATGCCCGAAGCCGTCTTGCTGCCAAGCGCGGCGCGGGGGCTCCACGGTTCACCCTGGATACGAAGATCGCCTTGCCCCAACAAAAAAAAAATGAAGAGGTGGACCTTGTCGCCCTCGATGACGCCTTGAACAGTCTCGCCGGACTAGATCCCCGGCAGAGCCGAATCATCGAGTTACGATTCTTCGGCGGGCTCTCCATTCAGGACACGGCGGTTGTGCTGGGGATTTCTCCCGCCACGGTGAAACGCGAATGGGCAATGGCCCGGATGTGGCTTCATCGGGAAATGATCAAGGACGATGGCAGATGACACCTGAACGCTGGCAACAGGTCAGGGCGATGCTCTCCGGCGCGCTGGAGCGCGCACCCGCGGATCGGGCGGCTTATCTGGATCAAGTTTCCACTGAGCCATCGCTGCGGCGGGAAGTGGAGTCCTTGCTCGCACAAGAGAAAGGAGCGGAGGGATTCCTGGAAGCGCCGGCGCTTGAGGTGGCAGCGAGAATGTTAAGCCATGGTTCAGGCCAGTCGTTGATAGGGCGTCAGATTGGCTCCTACCAGGTTCTTTCCTTGCTTGGTGCGGGAGGGATGGGGGAAGTCTATCGCGCACGCGATCCCCGGCTTGACCGCGACGTTGCGCTCAAGGTTCTTCCTACCGGCGCACTCACAGATGAGGCGACGCGACGCCGCTTCCGCAAGGAGGCTTTGACGCTAGCCAAGCTGAATCATCCCAACATCGCCACGGTGTTCGAATTTGACGCGCAGGATGGCGTCGATTTTCTTGTGATGGAGCACATCGCTGGCAGGACGCTAGCCGAAAAGATCGGTGGGACGGTGCTTGGGGAAAGAGAAGTCGCATCGCTGGGCGGGGAGATCACCGCGGCGCTCGAGGAAGCGCACGAACACGGCGTGGTGCACCGCGATCTCAAGCCTGGCAACGTGATGGTCACAGAGAAGGGGCAGGTAAAGGTGTTGGATTTCGGCTTGGCCAAGCTGCTGCGCCCGGTGAGCGACACGACGATGACAGAAAGCTTCACCGAAACGCAGGCCATTGCTGGCACGCTGCCCTACATGGCCCCCGAGCAGCTGAGAGGTGAGCCGGCCGATGCGCGCACAGACATCCATGCTCTCGGCGCGGTCCTGTATGAGATGGCTACGAACCGGCGCCCCTTCCAAGACGACTCGGTGCCACGCCTGACCGACGCGATTCTTCATCAACTGCCCACAGCACCGCGGGCACTCAACCCTCGGCTGTCACTTGATTTCGAGCGGGTCATTCTGAAGTGCTTAGAGAAGGACCCGCAGAATCGCTACCAATCGGCAAAGGAAGTCGGCGTGGACCTGCGGCGGTTGGCTTTGCCGGCAGCGATGACTTCGGCCGCGCGGCCTGCGCCAGCGTATATCCCTTGGCGGAAGCTGGGAATTGTTGCAGGCATCGTTGTGTCCACGGTCATCGTGGCGGGCATCCTGTCCAAAGTAGCCGGCGTGCGCGAGCGGTTGAGGCGTTTAGCGGGTCCTCCGAGCATCGAATCGATCGCAGTGTTGCCGCTGGAAAATCTTTCCCACGATCCCGATCAGGACTACTTCGCTGACGGCATGACCGAGCAATTGATCACCAACTTGGCGCAGATCAGCGCACTGAAGGTGATCTCCCGCACCTCGGTGATGCAGTACAAGGGGACCCGTGAGCCGCTGCCACAGATCGCAAAGGAACTGGGAGTGGACGCGGTGATCGAAGGCTCGGTGCAACGCTCGGGTGATCGGGTCGGGATCAACGTCCAGTTGATCGATGCGCAGGCCGATCGGCATTTGTGGGCAAGGAACTACGAGCGAGCCTTTCGGGAGGTACTTTCGCTCGAGGACGAGCTCGCCCGCGCCATCGCAGGCGAAATCCGCGTACAGCTCACACCGCAAGAACAAACGCGCCTAGCCAGCTCACGCCCCGTCGACCCCGACGCCCATTTGGCCTACCTCATGGGGCTTCATCTGGTCAACAATCTCGATTCGAAATCGCTCGATGATTCCATCCTTTACTTTAGAAAGGCGATCGACAGCGATCCCGGATACGCTCTGGCCTACGCTGGCCTAGCCAATGCGTACATTGTGAGGGACATCTGGGGTGGTTTCGGCGTGGGCCACTCGGCTGAAGATGTCCGCCATAATGCGACGAGGGCGCTGGAGCTCGATCCGAATCTCGCGCAGGCGCATCTCTCCTTGGCCGAAGTTCATTTTCAATATGAGTGGAATTGGGCTGCCTCCGACGAGGAATTCCAGCGCGCACTCACGTTGAATCCCAATCTGGCCGACGCGTATTTCCAGTACGCCTACTACTTGCAGACAATGGGCAAAAACGACGAGGCGATTGCCTCGGCGCAGAAGGCCGCCGAACTCGATCCCCTTTCGGCGACGCTTGCCGACACGGAAGGTAGAATCCTCTTTCGTGCGCGCCACTATACAGAGGCCATCGATCGCTATCGCCACGCCCTCGAGCTTGAACCCGCGTTTCGCCCATCGTTCGGACACTTGGCCGAGGCTTACGAGATGATACGCGACTTCAAGCAGGCCCTCGAAAACCACGATAAATTCTATGCGCTGGGCAGAAGGCGATCCCCGTCGGAATGGGAGCTGGGCTCGTTCTACGCGCTCACGAACCAGACGGCCAAGGCGCTTGAGATCGTGCACCAACTCGAAAAAGAACAGGGGGGCACAAGCCGAGCAAGCGCAATTGCACACATTTATGCTGCCCTGGGCAACAAGGATGTGGCGCTAGGATGGCTGAAACGCGGCGTCGACGACCGCTCTATCCTGCCATTCGAGCTGCGCGACCCACAACTCGACGCCTTGCGCGGCGATCCGCGGTTCGCAAATCTGCTCCACAGCATCGGCCTGCAACAGTAAGCTCACCTCGGTCGAAACGTTGTGGTCTTGGCTCGATCATAACTTGGCGGTATCTGACACTCGTATCAATGGCTTTCGATTTCGCCTTCGCGAGCCCTTTTGGCATAGGAAGGTTTCACCGAGATAAGCATTCTTTCATGAAGGGCGGGACATTGGTTCTGAGGCCGGACTATTTGCGAAGTACACTTCCCCGGATGATTTCGTTCTCACTTCACCTAGTGCAAAAATTCCCGGTCAGGTTAATTCTCGCCACGGCTCAGCAAGGCCTTGCCAACATCCAAGTCGTTTCGCATGGCCTTTTCACCCATCATCACAAATATGGCTTTTTTAAGTTCGGTGATGTCCTTTAGCGGATCGCTGGAGACGGCGATCATATCGGCGTACTTATTTCAATCGAGCCAATTTGGTTTTGCCATCCCATCATCTCCGCATCCACCATGGTCGGGGCCTGAATAACTTGAGCTACCGTCATGCCTTGGGTTGCTAGAGACTGTCAGTGAAATTAGGCACTGTTTGCCCTCCGCTCCTTAAACCTCGTTTGTCAGCAGTTCCGTAAGTGGTAGAATCAACGGGCGATGCGCCCGTAGCTCAGCTGGATAGAGCATCTGCCTTCGAAGCAGAGGGTCGGGAGTTCGAATCTCTCCGGGCGCGCCATTCTGTTCAATAAATTATCGTCTGCACGCATCACCGCACCCTCTCCAATGTAGTGACTTCTGTAGGTACCCTATGACTTTGTCTCGCCGCGGCAGCGTTGATCACGCCCTCGGCGCGGAGCTTTTCAAACTTCTCGGTCGCGGGGCGCTTCTGTTCGGCAGGCGGGTGGTTGACCTCACACGCGAATCAGCTTCTATCAACCACTGTTGCTCGAAAGTTGGGCGGCCAAGCGCCCTCCAAGCAGTTGAGCTATTTCGGAAAGCGTATGTAAGTGGTCTGCCTCAATAAAAGCGCAGAGAAGCATGATTCAAGATTCGACAGAGAAACACTTGAGCAGAACGCTTAGTCCTATTACGTTACGATCTGAGCTGAAGTGAGATGATCTCAACGCATATGCGCAATTTTCACGAAGAATGTGGGCGCCTTCGATGCCAGGTCCGTACCCTATTTCAAAGGAGAAGAAGATGAAAAGATTACTTGCGATATGTTCGCTGGTTTTCCTCGGGCTGATTCTGAAGGTCAACGCCCAAGAAAAGCAGCCGCTCAAGCTGATTGCAACAACCCCGCTTCCGGGTTTCTCAGGAGACTTCGACCATTTCGGGCTAGACCTCAAAGGAAAGCGTCTATTCCTCACAGCCGAAGATCATAAGACTGTCGAAGTTTTTGACTTGGAGGGAAAACGGATTAAAAGCATCAATGGGTTTGGTCAACCCCATGCGATTTTGTATCTGCCCGCTACCAACAAATTCATCGTAACGGATGGGGATGGTTTCGGGATGGTTGAATTGGTGAGCGGAGTGGACTACAAGATCTTGAGCACGATCAAACTTCCCCCTGCCGTGGACGGCGCCATTTTCAATCCTGTGGACAAGTACTACTACGTGGAAAGCGGTGGCAATGAACCGGGAGGAAAGACACACCTGATCAACATCATTGATACCAAGACATTCAAACTGGTCGGGGACATTACGCTTCCAGGGAACCATTCGGAGGCCATGGCCATCAGTCACGACCGCAAAAAGCTCTTTGTGAATCTAAACGGCCCGAAAGAGGTTGGAGTCGTTGACCTGAACACGCGCAAACTGATTGCGAGTTGGCCCATTCCGGAAGCTGAAACGCCCAATTCGATGGCCCTCGATGAGCCGAATCATCGGCTGTTTATCGCCACGCGTACTCCGCCAAAGTTTTTCGTGTTCGACACCGATACGGGTAAAGTCATAACCACATTCCCTTGCGCGGGTTTCAATGATGACATGTGGTTCGATGTCGCGCACAGACGAATTTATGTAACCGGAAGCGAGACCACCACTGTTTTCGCGCAAAACGACGCGAACCACTACAGCCACGTCGCGGACGTCCCGACGGGATTCCGCGCCAAGACTTCGCTTCTTGTGCCCCAGCTCAATCGGCTCTACGTCGCCGTTTCCGGTAAGGGCAAGCAGGACGCGCAACTGGCCCTGCAAGTTTTCGACGTGCAACCCTGAGCCGTGCGGGTGCAAAGATATCCGCAGGTCACAGCGGTCTGATCCGCGAGAGCGCAATCAGCGCCAGTGTGACGGTAATCGCGCCGCCGATGCGCGTCGCGACCTGGGCGAAGGGCATCAGCTCCATGCGTTCGGCAGCGCTCAGGATCATGACGTCGCCGGTGCCGCCAAGGCCGCTGTGCGTGGCGTTCACGATAGCGGCCTCGACGGGGTACATCCCGAGCCAACGGCCGACGAAGTAGCCGCTTGCGGTCAGCGAAGCGACCGTGGCGACGATGGTGATCAGGTTTGCCAGATGAAACGCAGCGACCAGTTCGTGCCACGGGGTCATGGCCACAGCCGTGGCAAACAGCAATGGATAGGTCACGGCGGTCACAAAGAATCGAAACACGACGCGGACGCCCTCCTCCAGATTACTCGGCACGGCACTCATCAACTTGAGCAGCACCGCGATGAACAGCATGCCGACCGGCGCCGGCAGTCCGAGGAGTGAGTGCAGCATCACGCCGACCAGGTAGACCGTAATCGCGGTGATGCCGCCGGCTGCGACGGTTCCGATATCGATGGTTGAGTGGGCGTCGCTATCCCGCCATCTGACCGCTTTGGGATTTTGTTCGTCAATGCCCGGCTGCAAGCGGCCGTTACCTGTCAGTTGTGGATAGCGCTTGCCGAGGTTGTTCAGGACGCCCGAGATCAGGATGGCGGTGAGATTGCCGAAGAACACGAGCGGCAATAGCTGCGCGAGCACCTGCCCTTGGTTCTGGCCAAGAATCTCGGAATAGCCGACCGAAAGCGGGATCGCCCCCTCGCCCACACCTCCGGCCATGATCGGAATGACGACGAAAAATAGACTTCGCCAGGCGCCGAGGCCCAGTAACCACCCTACCGTGACGCCAACGATGATGGCAACGATGGACCCGGCTGCGAGAGGCACGCAGATCTTCAGGAAGCCCTCAATCATGGATTTTCGGTCCATGCTCAGGATGCTCCCTACGACGACCGCCGCGATGAAGAGGTAGATGAAGTTGGTCGAAGTGGTGAAGGTTGTGACGCTCTCGATGAACTGCGCTGGTAGAAAGTGAGCGTCAACCAGGAATGACGGAAGAAAAATCGTGACCAACGCCGCACCGCCGATGCCACCCAGAAGGGGAATGCGCTTGCCGATCTCGGCACATGTAAAACCGCCGAGCACTAATGCGGCCATCATCATGCTGATCTCACCGCTCATTTTTCCGGTGAGGGCAAAGCCAACGACGAGCACGAGCAGAACGAGGTAGACGGGCAGCGGAATGATTCCAATCCGGTAATTCATCAGTGACCGCATGCCAGCGAACGAGGCCAGGCTGCTCCGCAGCGCCGACTTTGCGTGGGCCATATCCGTTGCATTTTGCCTGGGACGTTTCCCGAATTTCGATGCATCCGGCATCACAGTTCCTGGCACCTCGCGCCCATCTCAGATTGATTGCGGTCGGTCTTGTTGACTGGTCTGCTTGGCGAGCAGAGCTCGGGCACGCGTGACCATGGCGACATCAATCATTCTGCCTTCAAACACGCAAGCACCTTTGCCCGCCGCCAAGGATTCCTCGTATGCAAGGATCATTCGGTTAGCGCGGTCGATCTCCTCGGCCGACGGCGCGAAGGTCCTGTTCAGGATGGCGATGGCGCTCGGATGCACGCAGGTGGCGCCATCGAATCCGAAGGCGCGGGCTTCCCGGGCCGCGCGCGCAATGCCCGTGATGTCGCGAAAGTCAGCTTGGGAGAGCAGGAACCCAAACGATAGTACGCCCGCCGCCTTGGCCGCCAGGTGCACCAATAGCTTGGGGAAGCGCAACACTTCGGGCGTCGGTTCCGCGCCCATTGCGGTTGCCAAATCCTCAGAACCTGTGATTAGACCGAACACCCTCGGGGTGGCTTCGGCAAGCTCGCGGGCATCGAGCACAGCGCCGGGATCTTCGATCATGGGAACGAGCATGGTCTTTTGCCGGTTCTTCATGGCCTTCTCCACTTTGGCGAGATGCCTGTCCAGGCGCTTCAGTTCGCCCGGATGACTCGCCTTCGGGACGAACAGCCCGAATGCGCCGGCGCGGCAGGCGGCTTCTGCATCGGCGAGGATCATGTCTTCATTCGCGTTTATGCGCACGAACACCTTGGCGCCGTTGCGGGAGACTGCTGGAACCGATTCGGCGAGACCAGTACGCGCCTTCTCCTTCTCGCTTGGCGCGACCGAATCTTCGAGGTCAAGGATGATAGCGTCAGCTTCTCGTTCGTGCGCCTTGGCGATAAAGCGCTTGGAGCTCGCCGGCACGTAGAGCAGTGAACGAATCATATGGCTGCCCTTTCCTGAGATGTGCGGTGGTGTTCCGGTCGAGTCACGTTTCTGTGATCGGCCGACGCCGGTGTCGCTCGCCTGATTTGTCCCCGCAACACGCAAGTCGCGACCTGATTCATTCCTCCACCGCTTGCACCGGGAAACTGCCCTCGGCTACGACGCCCGAGGCGAACAGTTCGCTATAAGCTGTGTCGTCCACCCCAACTTCTCCTAGAAGCTCCCGGTTGTGCTCACCCAAGAGCGGCGCAGGCGTGCGAATGGATGCCGGCGTCTCCAGGAATCGCGCTGCCACATGATGCATGGGCAAGGCGTCCATGTCGGGATCAGGATAGTCGGCGACCACCTCTCGCTCGATCACGTGCGGGTCTTCGAGAATTTGCGAGATGTCGTAGACCGGTCCGATCGTGACCTCGGCCTGCTCGAAGAACGTCACGTTCTCCGCCTGAGTCCGTTGGACAATGAACCCGCCGACAGCGGCGTCAAGTTCCTCGGCGTATTTCACCCGGCTAGCATTGGTGCGGAATCGCGGATCGTCGGCCAGATCCGGCCGACCGATGGCATGGAATAAACGCCGAGCCATTTTTTCCGTGGATGCCGAGAGCGCAACGTACTTGCCATCCTTGCACTTGTAGACATTCCGCGGCGCGGAATTGCTTGAGCGACTTCCCGTCCGCGGCTTAACCTTCCCGGTCAGACGATAGTTCGCCGCTTGCGGGCCGAGGATTGCGAACAGCGGATCCAAGAGCGGAAGGTCGATTACCTGGCCATGTCCGCCGTTCTGTTCGACTTCGCGGAGTGCAATCATCACGGCTGCGGTGCCATACAATCCGGCCACGCCATCGGCGAGATACATGGGCGGCAGCACCGGCTCGCGATCGGCAAACCCATTCATTGACGCAAAACCCGACATGGCCTCGATCAGCGTACCGAAGCCGGGGCGCCGTCTGTATGGTCCCGACTGCCCCCAGCCGGAAATGCGCATGATCACCAGATTCGGATTGCGTTCGAGGAGCATTTCAGGCGCCAATTCCATCTTCTCAAGCGTGCCAGGCCGGAAGCTCTCAATAAAAATATGTGCCGACGGAACGAAGCGGAGCAGTAATTCCCGGGCCTGGGGCTTGCGCAGATCCAGGCACAAACTCTTTTTGTTTCGCGCGTAGATTTTCCAGTGCGTGGGCACCCCGTTCGTGTGCCAGGCACGCAAGCTGTCGCCCGCTGGCGGCTCGACCTTGATCACCTCGGCGCCGAAGTCGCCAAGAATTTGCGTCAACACGTTGCCGGCAAAGAGGCGGGACAAATCGAGCACGCGGAGGCCGGCCAGCGTACCGCGGGCCTCTGGTTTGTAGTTGCATTTCTTCAATAACGGCTTCATTGAATTAACCCTGCTTGGACCCAGGCGACATTTGCCGGGTGAAGGAGCGGTCGTACCGGGTCGCATTGCGGGCGCATGAAAAAATGAAGGACTGAAACGAAGCCGTTGGTTCAGCAGACGTTGAATTCGCGCGAGCCCTCGCAGCAGATCTTGCGCTCACTGCTCTGCCCGGCCTCACTGTCGCGCGAATTCGTGCGCGCTTGACGGATGTCAGCTCCGCTGAAGCAACGGCCGCAGCTCTCGAATGTCCTTCACATTTTCGATCGCCAGCACCTTGTCAATCAAATGGTTACAGGCCGCTGAGCCAAGCACGGGCGTCATCAAGTCGCGCGCCTTCGCGGCAATCTCCTCACGCGTCATTGGGTTTTCAGCCGTACCCCGCACTGCATTGACCCGCTCGCTCAAAAGCGTTCCGTCATTCAGCGTGACCTCGACGATTGCTTCCCGCGCCGGCAGTTCCTTCTGGAGTTCATCATCCCCCACGAACTGCACCTTCGCACGCTGGCGGAGTATGGCTGGATCCTGCATGCGCGCCTTGTCGTGCGCGGAGCGGAACGAGACCGTTTTGTCGATTAACATCACGGCGATCAGGTGTTGGAGGCAGATATCCGGGATGTTGCGGTTGTTCACGATCGATCCCTCGGTAGGAGCGAGCCGCACAATGATTTTCTGTACCTGGTCTGGCTCGAGGGGGTGTTTCTTCAGCAGGTTTTCCAATGCATCCAGCGCCGCCTGAATGGGCGATCCCACCGTCCACTTCTTGATATTCGTCCGCGTCACTTCGTACCGCTCGCCGAGCTTTTCGACAAGGCCCGACGGATCCGCTTCTGGCGCGTAGGCTTGTAGGAAATTGTCGGCTCCCGAGAGTACGTCATCGATGCCGGTCCAACCGGCCTTCACTAGTACTGCAGCCGTAACCCCGTTGCGCGCCGGCATTCCCGCGAAGACGAACCCCTTTTCCATATGGTCCGTATCGCGCTGCCACGAAGCGATGCCCGAGGCTTCCTGCGCCGTATAATCCAGCAGCCAGCGCATCTGCTGTGCGCTCAGATTCGCGGCGCATCCGGCGGCAGCCGCGGCCCCAAACGTTCCCGCGATGCTGTGGCTGCTCCTGTGATACCTGAACTGCACGGCCTGACCGCCCATAGTCATCGTCACGCGTGGTCCGATATCGTAGCCTAGTGCCACAGCGCGCAGGAACTGCGTGCCGTCAATCCCGAACTGCTCTCCGGCTGCCAATGCGGCGGGCACTATCGCGCAGCCGGGATGGCAATGGGACAGCGCGTGCGAATCATCGGTCTCGTCAGAATGGGCGAGCACCCCGTTCGCAAGAGCCGCCTCGATCGCGCCGCACAGCACGTTTGAACCGGCGATCGTCGCAACCTTGTCTCCGCCATAAGCGCGGGCGAACTGAATCGCTGCGCGTCCCGGAGGAAGCTCGGATCCCGAGATCATGGCACCCAGGGTGTCCAGTGTATGGCGCTTTGCTTTCTCGATCACCTCGTCTGGCAGTGAGCGGCTGCGCGCCTCGCTCATATAGCTGCTGAGCTTGGCCATCACTGGGCTGACCGTTTCTGCAGCCGTCAGAACGTTTGGCCCGAATACTGCACCCGCCGTAACCCAACCAGCGCGCTGCAACAGGGTTCGCCGGCTCAGGTTTGCGCCGCTGTTTGGCACTCTCATCTGCGCCTTTCGATCATGTCGCATATGCGTTTCCCTCACCGTCTTTGGTGTGGATCACACTGTAAAATGGATGCTGGCCAGAGACATGTCACGACGGGCACATCTTAACATTCATCACCGAAACCTTGCGTATTTTTGGGCGGTTCTCAGTCACACTCACGGGGGACAGAAGACGCTGCATCCTTTTGGAAACACATCTGCTCCCGAATCAACTTTTTCAATTTACGCAGATGTTTTTGGCCGGAGTTCGATTGGGCTCGCCGCTCCGATCATACGCGTGCGGGCGCGCCACTTCTTTCGTCTTTTGCACTCAGAAACTTCCGGTAGCAGTCTTCTTGCTTTTTAGAACTCTGCGAGAAAGCTTCGCTTCAACCACCCAATGTCTACCCCTCGTGAGAAGGCTTGTAAATGAACTTCGGATCGACCACTTTGCGGGCAGTCTCTGCCCCGAAGACCGGCAGTGCCGGGTCCGCGAGGAGCCCGATTTGTTTGAGCACGGAAGCCTGGTCCCAGTAAATGTGTTCGTGCGCGAGCTTGCCTTCCCGGAATCGCACAATGGCAACCAGCGGCACTTCGACATGGCGATGCGTGGGAGAAATGCCGGGGAGCATCCAAGGAATTTCTTGTGTGTGCGTGAAAGAGAAGATCATCTCATCCACAAGCTGGTTCTCGCCGATGGTACGCGAAACGGGTGTGAGCGTAGTGTCGGGCGGCATACTCGGGATAAAATCCCGCGAATAAAAGGCACGCAAGGCTGTCTTTCCGTACCCGCCGGTCATCACGGGCACGTGGTTGACGTAGGCATCGTCCACCATTGTGGCCAGCGTGGATTCGGTATCGCGTGTCACAAATTCGTGGTTTGTGTGTTCTTCCCAAAGTCGGGCCAAGTCTGGTTGTGGCATGGAAGAGATTATACATGTCCTCCGGAACCCCGCGGCGTCATGGACGCCAGCGAGGCGCTGGCGCTACCTAGAGCCCTCGTACCGCAACGAACTGGTGTTTTCGTTCCGCCCGCTTGCATCGTCGTGAGAAATACGGATTAGCGATTCACAGGAGAGCATTCAGGGAAAGAAATTGAGGATCAAGTACAAGCTATGCGTGAAGGCCAGCACACCCGGCAGGGAACCCTACCGAATCCCCGCGGTATTCACTCGAATTTTATATATACCCTCGCGAGCTGCAATATAGACGGTCTTGTAGTCGGCGTCGCCGAACTCTAAGTTTGCGACCATCTCGGGAACCAGAATCGTGCCCAGGCGTTTGCCCTCAGGCGATACAATCCAGATTCCGCCGGGACCCGATTCGTAAACGTTGCCCTTTATGTCCACCTTCATGCCATCGGGGTTGCCGGGGGCCTTCTCTACGCTCGTATCAAGAAACAGACGGCCATTCGAGATCGTATCGTCGGGTTGCACGTCGTAACGCATGACGAGCTTCCTGGTCGTATCATTCGCATAGAACACTTTTTCATCCGGAGAAAAAGCAAGACCGTTCGGGCTTACAAAATCTTTTATGAGTAATGTCACCTTGCCGTCCTTGATCATGTAAACGCCGGGGGGCAACTCAATCCCAGGGTCCTTCTCCCGGAGTCGCAAACCGCCAAACTGATCAGTGAAGTAAATCGTTCCATCCTTCTTAACAATGACATCGTTCGGACCACCGAAGCGTTTCCCTTCGTAGCGATCGGCTAAGGTCGTGCGCGTACCGTTCTTTTCCAGTCGGGCGATGGACCGATTCGCCCAGGTGGCGATAATGAGTCTGCCTTGTCGGTCCAACGTGAGCCCATCCGATCCGATCATAAAAAACTTCTTGAAACGCGGATCGCTGGGATCTTTCCCGTTCGTCTGTTCAAAGCCAACGTTCCAGATGTCATACCCGGTATAGCCACTGTGGTCCAAATACAGGGACACATTGCCATCCGGTGTCATCTTAAAAATGACGTTGGCGGGCATGTCGCTGAACAACAGGTATCCGCTCTTCCCCTTTTGTATCCAGGTCGTGCCCTCGGTAAATCCAAAACCACCCTTCACGAGCTGCACCTTGGCGTCTGGGGACACTAGTGCATCCAGCGCCGGGTCCAGTCTGACAACAGATTTGTCGCTCGGTGTTTGCGCTGTTGCCAGGCTGATCCCGATGGCCATAACGAACAAGACAGAGGGAAACATCCAAAATTTTCTCATATTAAGCCTCGATCGAACAGGAGTGCACCGCATGGCGCGTTCGGGGGCAGAGTCCATACATCGCTGAATGCATATTGTTAAGCACATATTGAGCCGGGATTTTAGATTTCAACCCTGCCTTGCGTGGAACCATATGCCCGCGGCCCTCTCATGTCAACCTTAGACTGCTTTAAGTAGTGGGCAACGAGCGGCCCGTCCTGGCGAATTAAGAGAAACGCGTTCATCTGGAAAGGAAGCTTCCCGACGTGGAATTCGTGCGATGGCTCCAGGCAGGATCAAAGCCCCGAAATCAGTCCCTCCGAGCATGCCATTTAGCCCGGAATGGCACGCGGTCTTCAGGAGACGGGTGTGACGGGCGCGGTCTGCGGTTGCAGCGCCTTCTTGGCGTCTGCGATGCCGCGGTCGATGGTGGCCTGCCAGTCAGGATGCGGTACGGGCGAGGCTTCTGCAGCCTCGTAGAATCGCAGCGCGTCCGAGGGACGATTGAGGCGCTTCAGGTAGATGCGGCCCGCGGCCATCTGCGCAAGCAGCCCTTGCTTTTCTGTGGCGTAAGCCTGGATGAGCTCCTTGTACTCGCCGGCAGCCCGCTCCAGGTCCGGCTGGGTCTCAAGCTGGCGGCAAAGATCGAGCCAGACCGATGCGGAGAGTTTTTCCCCGCCCGCATTTTTGAGATTTTGGTATGTCTGCCAGGCCCCTTCGGCATCGTTCGCTTTTAATTCCAACGCGAGGAGCTTTTGCAGTGCATCGCGATGGGCCGGCAGGTCGCTCTTGCGCCAGTGGATGTGTTGCAGCATCCGGTACGCGTCAATGGAATCCGGCTTTTCCTGGAGCAGTTTCTGCAGATTCGACGCTGCCGCGTCCAGTTGTCCCTTTTCGACCTGTTCGCTGGCTTCCGCGAGCAACGGATGGCTGACCCAGGAGATCTTTTCCTGAATTCTTTCCTCCGCCATCTGCTCGAGCCCGGACGCCCGCACTCCCATTGCTATCAACCCGCCAAAAACGAAACCGCCGATGTGCGCCCAGTGTGCAACACTGGAGAACCCTCCCAACAGCGACCCGTAAAAAATCTCCATCAGGAGCCATAGAGGGAGCAGCCAGTAGGCGGCAGCTTTGAAGCGGTAGAAACGGTACATCAGCAGCCAGCCCATCTCGATCTTTGTCGTGGGGAATCGCACCAGGAATGCGCCCATCAGCCCGGCGACGGCGCCCGAAGCGCCGATCGTAGGCGTGAGACTCCCCGCGTTGACCAGGGCATGAACCTGCAACGCGAGCGCACCCGCAATCAAGTAAAACGCGGGAAAGATCATCCTGCCCCAGGTGTCCTCGAGAATTCCGCCAGCCAGCCAAAGGAACCACATATTGCCGATCAAATGGAGCCAGCCCCCGTGCAGAAAATTCGCGGTGAGATAGCTCATCGCTGTCGGATGTGCCGGAACGAAAGCATATTTCCCGAGGATGGAAGCAGAATCCAGTTCCGCGTAGCGGCTCGACAGTGAGTCCATCTCCTGTTGCAGGGCTTCCGGGTCCTCTTGCAGCCGGATTCTCGCGTCCCAGGCATCTTGTAGCTCCCGGTTCGGATTCTGCAGTTGCTTCCACATACTCGGACTCTTTGTTTGGATCGTGCTGACGAACCGTTGAGCTTTCTCCTGCATCTTGAGTTCCGGGTGCATGGCGGCCAGCAAGAGAACGTGCACCCTGACCTCAGTCAGCTCCGGAGCCTGCTGGTCCATGGACAAGTGAGTTCCCAGGAAGATCAGGATGTTGAGTGCAATGAGCCCGATGGTGATGACCGGCCAGCGACGCCCTTGCATGTTTTCGTGACGCAATGGAATCAGCATACCGGCGCCTCCATCGCAAAGTAGAAACGGAGTAGATTCCGTACGATCCTTCCATTGTTAGGGAAATTGGCCGTTCCCTGGGCCAATATTTTCTGGGCTCATTGGGAATGAGTCACAGCTTACGCTTTGGACACTCTGGCCAGCGGGGCGCGGAGGGGAATTCTGTTCCGGGATGCCTTAGATCAGCCGCAAGGATGACCATTGCCGATGATCTTTCACATGGCTATAGAATCTGTTGCAGAACCAGGCTAAGTCATTGATTCCATAATACATAATTCGAGTTATTCAACAGGCGCTAGTCAGAATTAGATTCTGGCTTCGTTTATGATGGCCAAAATGACCTTTTCCACTTCGTTGGCGATTGGCTCCATCCCTGCGCCTGGAAAAAAATCAGCGATGCGAGACGGAAGCATCGCGCTGATGAATGTCTTTCCTTCTTGCGTATAGACGCTGATAGGGCAAGGTAACATCAGGGCAACCTTAATGTCCTTCTTCAGGACCTCGCTCGCGTATCGTGCGTTACAGACCTCGATAATCTTCAGAGGTTCGCGCGGAAACCCTTTCTCAGCTAAGGTGGCAGCGACATCGTGCGTGTGTAGAACACGAAACCCTTTCTCTGCAGCTTTTTGCTCAATCGTTTTTACTGTATCGTCAAATGATTTAGAAGTGGAGACAGTAGTTTCAAAGTTCTTCATGGCAGTCCTTCCAAACGGCACAGGTTATCTCCCCACATGCCGATGACACATACTGACGCCTCGGCATTTGGATAGTCCAGTTTGATTGGTTGATGATCCTTTCGTCAGTGATCCATTTTCATGCCGCTCGTTCCGGTTCCGGAGTGGCCCTTCGGGACAGACGGCCGGCTCGGAGTGTCCTCTGCGATAAAATGGCTGAAAGGGAAGGTGAAGACTTCAGGTCTTGCATTTAGCGCCACGTCCGGCAGATGCAGTGAGAGAGTGAGAGTCACGGGAAGTTTTAGATCCTTCCCCAGTGAAACCTCCAGTGTCCGCCCGTCATTCCCAACCACTAGCGGTATTCTGGGGGTATCGGCGGATTCCCCGACCTGTACTGTTCCACTAGCCTGCTTAACCTTAGCGGCCGACAGCGGCTTTGTGTATGCATCGTACAGGTAGACTCTGAACAGGCGAGACGGGAGCAGCACCCCTTCCAAGTGGTGTTTGTTGTCCAAAGCCATGAAGAAGACTCCGCCATGCTGGGGTATGTGATTCAAATGCGGTTTTTGTTGGGGCCTGGCAGGCGTCGATTCCACTGATTGCAGCCAAAATACTGACATGATGATTAAAGAAGAGACAACCATAGACAGTTTTCTCACCAAGCACGGCCTCCATTGTAGTCTGTCTGCTTCAGGCTGTTCTTACTTAATCGTATTTTGCTGTGTCAACCGACACAAGGCCGAGTGATCTCGGTCACACAATCTGGAGAGCGCATCATTTTCCTCAGGCACTATTAGGATAGCCAAGTCAAATGATCAAACGGCCGGACGCAACATAAGCGCATCAATGGGTCATAGAATAAATGATGTAATTTATCCCCACCCGATAGGCCAGCGATGTGTACCGCTCCGGATAGCGAGGACTGTCGGCCCACTCCCAGGCATCGCCTAGATCCATGTTGTGGCAAATCGCCACCATGATGCGGCCGGTGTCGTCGCGAATGCCGCGCCACTTTGCTTCATAGCCGTCCCTCTCATAGATTCTGCCGGTATAGAGGAACTGGGCGCCGGGCACTTGAAAGCGCTCGTCCAAATCATAAAGTGCGTGAAAAATTTCTTCTTTGTTATTGAGGTCCTCGATGGGACGGTCGGGGAAAACCTTGCGAATCCCATTCAGGAAGACGCTCCATTCACAGGTGCCGTGGAAGTCGTCGACCATTAGGAAGCCGCCCTTGAGCAGATACTGGCGCATGCGGCTGGCTTGGTCTTGCGTGAAGTCCCAGCTCCCAACTTCGACGGCGTAAATCCACGGCCAATTAAATAGCTCGTCGCTGTTGGGATCGACCACCTGCTCGACAGACCGGGTGTCAAGGCGCGTAAGACGCCGAACGCCCTGGGCAAACTGCCGATCGGCTTTGGGAGCGTCCACGGTCCACCTCGACCAGCCACCGCGGAAACAACCGGCTCCGCCGGAATACCCGTCATAATGAAGCCGCACGAACGCCCACTCCGTCTTGTCACGCGGGTCGATTTGGAGAGCAATGGGACCGTCTTCGCCGTATACGAACCTCTGGAAGGTGGATCCCTGATACGCAGGGCGGCCCAAGGCGAGCAGGCCGCTGCCGAGTCCCAAGAAAAGAAGCATTCCCGCAACTCGTGGAAGTAGTTTCACCAACTCACTACGAATGGACAACTGAAGCACCATCCTCTTTCTGATCACCAATGATTATCAACCCGACTGCCCGCGTCATTCAATCTCAGTTCTGAGCAGAACCCCGCCACCAAATGACCGAGGGCCGAGGTTGTGCCGGGCGAGCAATCAGTGTGACAATGCCAACCAACCTTGGTATGAAATCGTCATCGAACGTCGAAGTCGAATACCTGGCCGATTGGGGGAGGAAGCCATGAAATATCTGCTTTCGTCAGTTGTCGTCGTAACTCTAGTCCTGGGCAATTCGTACAGCGCCCGCGCCCAGAGCGAGGTCACTCTCGTAGCGCCCGGCGGCATCAGGACAGCGATAGAGCAGCTAATCCCGGGATTCGAACGCAAGACGGGCTACAAGGTCAAGGCGACATTCGGCTCCGGCGGCGGAACCAAGAAGCAGGTTATACAGGGCGACGCTTTCGACGTGCCGGTCGTGCAGCCGCCCCTCACGGAAGTGCTCGCCTCGGGCAACGTCGTCGCCAGCACCGAGACGCCGCTTGCAAGCGTTGCCGTGGGGGTCGCCGTGCGGAAGGGCGCGCTCAGGCCCGACATCTCGACACCCGAAGCGGTCAAAAAGATGCTGCTCGCGGCGAATTCTATCTCCTATCCGGACGCGGCGGGTGGAGCGGCCGCCGGGGTCAGCTTCGACGCGACGCTCAAGAAGCTCGGGATCGCCGAGCAAATGCAGCCGAAGATCAAGCGCGCCCAGGGCGGCGCCGGCGCAATGGCGATGGCCGCCAAGGGTGAGGTCGAGATCGGCCTGACCTTCCTCAGCGAAATGAGCGAGCCCGGCATCGACGTGGTAGGGCCTCTGCCGCGGGAGATTTCGACTCCGACTACTTTGGTGGGGTTCGTGTCCACCCACGCGAAAGACCCCGTAGCCGCCAAGGCGCTTTTGGACTACCTTTCGTCGCCCGACGCAGCGGCAGTCTACAAGGCGCAGGGGATGCAGCCGGGCCGCTGAGCTGTTGCGCAGAGCGTCCAAGCGGGTGGCAGGCCCTTCATCTTTAGTTCTCGTTGGGAAATGGTCCACGCGCGAAGAGGGCTCGCGAGCAACGTAGTTTTTGTTGTGTGTCCGGAATCAGTTTCGAGTTCACTTTCGGAAGCGGCGCAGGTTCCACCCTGTAGCTGCGCAACGTGAGCTTGCCTTCACGATGGCCCTTCATCGCAGCGACGCCTTCCATGAGATCGCTGGAAATATTTCTCTTGCTCATTACCGTGTCCTCCGGGATTTTTCCCCTCTTGCAAGCCGCCTGGCTTGAGTTAACACGGAAATTCACATGTGGGGAAGGGATGCCGGGTCGCTGGGAAAGACATTCGCGTCAACGATGACGGGCGCGGCCATGGGCCTTCTCGTGCGATAGATATTGGCCGTCCGTCTTGAGGAAGGCCTTGCGTGCCAGGGCGCGGCGCATCGCAGCTTCGTAGCCGTCTTTATCGAGCATACGCTCTCTGAGGATCTCACCCAGCAGGCGCGAGACACTCGTTTCCTTTCGAGCCGCCTCCATGCGCGCCCATCGGGCAACCTGTTCATCGAGCATGACGTTGATATTCCGGAGTTTGGCTTTCATAACGCGAATATGGTGTGTCACGAAGTTCGTGTCAACGTAGTTCTGGGTGACTCCGGCTAAACCAGCACCCTTCACAAAAAAGGTGAAGGGCTGCGGCACCCGAAACTTCACCCCAAGAGCTTTCGCCAACCGCCAGGGTTTGCTCAACTCGAGGATGCGATTACTTCGCCTTGTTACGCGACTGGCTGAGCAGGTTTACGAACAGGCGGAAGGCGCCGGCGTTGCCTTCGGGCAACTGGCGCGAGAACGACAGTCCCGTATAGATGTACGTGCCCTTGCCGGTGCGCGTCCAGAGAAGGCTGCCGGTCAGGTCCTTTTCTCCGGGATCGTGCATCGAGAGAAGGGTGTGATATTGCGGATCCCACTTGTCCCAGAAATAGAGGCCGCGCTCCTGCACCCAGCCGTCAAAATCGTGTGCGCCAATTTTATTCGGAAAATTCAGCAGCGGGCTCGCGGGATCGGTGAAATTCACCGCCGCGTTTTCGTCGGTGATGCGGGGGGCCGTCGTACCCATCGTCGCCGGGAACGGAGCGGGCTTGAGCGCATCCCAGATCGCCGGCCGTTCGTCCTGCACCACGAGCGTGCCGCCTCCGGCCGCGTAGTCGAGCAGGCGGCGGTTTGAGGCGACGACGTCGGAGCGCAGCTCATAGGCGCGCAGGCCGAGCACGATCGCGTCGAACCGGCTGAGATCGCTAAACGCTAGCGCATCCGCGTCGAGCATTTCGACTTCAACGCCCAGGCGCCGCAACGAATCCGGGATGGCATCATTTTCGGCGGCGATATAGCCGGCACGGAGATGATCGGGAACGGCGATGGCGAACGCGCGCACGGGTATCTTGGCAGGCGCACTCCACAAGTAGGTCGGCAGCGAGGGCAGCGGCTCGAGCGACGTTTCGAACGTTTCCGCGCCGCGCTTCGCGTAGGCCTTCAACTCGTAATTGCCTGCCGGGATTTTCGCAGGGGGCGTCACGACCATGTGCACGAGGCGATCGCCCGCGCCCGAGAACTCGACGGCCTCCGGCTGCGGCGCCTTCCAGCCGGACGGGACCTCCACTCCAACCACGACCTTGGACGGCGTCTGCGCAAACGAGCGCACACGCGCGAAGACTTCAAACTGCTTCGGCTGGCGCGTTTCCACCACCACGTACTGTTCCGGCTCGACGGTGAGCGCGACGGGCGGAACCAGGCACAGCGGGTAGGTCAGCACGGCAGTCGTCGTGGCGTGGCGGCTCTCAACCGGCACGGTGAAATCAAAAGCGTAGCCTTCCACCTCGACGCGCGTGCGCGCGCTGACCATCGCCGGAGGGAACGGATACATCCAGTCGCCCGGCGTGTGCGGCGTCTGCGCCCCGGCGGGAACCGCGACGCTGAAATTGGTCGAGCCGTCCTTATCTTCCTGCTTCGTGATGCTCCATCCGGACGGCAGCGTCAGGCTCGGCTTGGAGAAAACCGCGGGGGTGTCCGCACGGTGGGCCACTTCGGCGCGCACGTTGAAACTTTCGCCCGCGACAAGCTCGCTCCGGTCGGCGTTCGAAACGATCTTGATCGCCGTGGCATCCGCGAGCGCGTGGTTGATGCGGTCGCGCACTTGTCCGAGTTCCCACAGTCCGCCTGCGGCGGACGAGTCTTGCGAACGCTTCACCTGGTCTTCAAGCGACACGATCTGTTTCCCTGCCTCTGCGATGGAGCGCACCGCACCGGGCCAGTCCAGCTTTTCTGCCGCCGCACGGGCCTGGTCGAGCGCGCGATCGACTGCGGCGAGCGGTTGCTCGGCCGGCACCGGAATCACGCTCCCGAGCGACGTGATCGGCTGCGCAAAATCCGCTGGAGAGGGCGGCCCGCCGGTCGCGCGCTTCAGGCCATAAGGACGGCGGACGAACGGCGAATTCAAAAATGGCGTTACGCCCTGAGAGCGGTGATGCACGTAGCCTTCGATGGAAATCTCGCGATAGCTGCGTCCCCAGATGGGAGAAATATCGTCGGCGGGCACCACCCACGCGCCGGTGTAGTCCACCTTCTCGTCCTGCGGTCCCTGTGCGCGGACAGGATCGAGCACCATTCCAACTCGCCACGGTTTCAGCCCGTCGACAAGCTGATCGGGATATTGCTTCGGGTCGGCTGCCGCCTCGACCGCCTGCGGCGTCAGGTATCCGGAAGCCTGGTGATTGCCGTGCCCCGTTTTCTGGCCTCCCCAGCCGTTCACGACAATGTTCGGGCGCAACGTTCGAATCACGCGCACCATGTCCTCCAGTGCGACGCCCTGCCACATTTCCAGTGTTTCTTTAAGAGTTTTCGAAAACCCGAAATCGACTACGCGCGTGAAATAGAGGTGCGGCCCTTCGACATTCATGGCGGCGGAAAGTTCCGCGCTGCGCAGGATGCCGAGTTGCTTGCCCTGTTCCGGTCCGATGGCGTTTTGTCCGCCCTCTCCGCGGTTCAGCGTGAGCAGCGTGGTATCCGCGCCCAGGCCATGGGGTAGATACGTAAGCAGCATGGAAGCCTCGTCGTCAGGGTGTGCCACGATGAATAGGACGCGCGTCACCACACGCGCCTGCTGGATCGCTTCGAGCGTGTCGGCAACCGTCTGGCCGCGTCCGGGCGCATCAGTCTCCTGCTGCGCTACAACCTGCGTCACCACGGCCAGCGCGACGAGCATCGCGAGCACGGCGAGTCTGAGCCAGCGTTTCATCGTTCCATACCTCGGGCCGCATCTCCGGCCGCGGCGAAAGGCCACAGGCGCCTGTAGCGCGCTTGGATCATATAGGTAAAGATGCCCAGAGAAATGACGCCGATTCCTCCCAGGGCGAATTTCCATCCCGTGTAATAAAACAGCGCCGCCCAGCCCAGGATAGAGAGCACGGCGGGCCAGGGATAGAGCCACATCTTAAAGGGAAGGCGTTCGGGAGGCCAGCGGCGGCGCAAAATCATCACGCCCACAGCCTGGCTGATGAACTGCACGAGAAGACGCACGGCGATGATCGCCTTGATGACGCTCGATAGCCGGAACAATACGCTGAACGCCAGCGACGCAACGCCCAAGAAGAGAAGGGAGACGTGCGGAAAGTGCTTGGTGGGATGCACGCGCGCAAACACCGAAAAGAAATTGCCGTCCTCGGCCGCGGCAAACGGAACGCGTGAGTAGCTGAGCAGCGTCGTGAACAGCGAGGCGAACGCGATCCACAGAATCATGATGGTTGCGAACGCCGCCGCGCGCGTTCCGTACAGCCGCTCGACGAACGTGCTCACGATGTATTGCGAATTCTGGGCCTCGCGCCACGGCACCACGCCGAGAATGCTCGTTTGCATGGCCAGATACAGCACCGCGATCCCCGCGACCGACAGCAGAATCGCGCGCGGGATGTTGCGTTCGGGCTGGCGAATCTCCGCGCCCAGATTGCAGATGTGGTAGTAGCCCAGGTACGTGTAAATCGTGTTGACCGTCGCCGAGCCGAGTCCCGCGAAGAAAAGCCACGACCAATTCCAGGCGCCAGCGGGAAAATCAAACGCCATCCGCGCGGAGAAGTGCGTCACCCCGCCCCAGATCATCCACAGCATCGTCCCGACCACGCCGATCCATAGAAACTTGGAGATGAGGCCAACGGCCGTAATTCTGCGGTAAAGAAGTACGATCAGGAAAACAACGAGCGCGGCGGAAACAGCTTTCTGTTGATAGACGCCGAGCGGAACAAGATACGTGAGGTACTGCGAGAAGCCGATCGCGCCTGAGGCTACGACGAGGGGCGCCTGGATCAGCGTCTGCCAGATGTACAGGAAAGACATCAACCGCCCGCCGCGCCCCGGACCGTAGGCCTCGCGCAGAAACACATACGTGCCGCCGGCGCGCGGCATCGCCGCGCCCAGCTCAGCCCACACCAGGCCGTCCAGCAATGAGAGTACGGCGCCCGCCACCCACGCCAGCAAGCACTGCGGCCCGCCCATCGCCTGAATCACCAGCGGAATTACGATGAATGGTCCGATCCCCACCATCGCGTTCATGTTCAGCGCGACGGCCTCCGTGAGGCCGAGGCCGCGTTCGAGTTTTTCCGATGGCAGAGGTGTGGACATGGACGGCCCAAAAGCGGCCAAAGCATATCAGATGCGCGCAGCAGCCTAAAGCTTCGACCAAGAAATCGCTGCGTAAAACTCGGCCAGGGATCCGAAAAATGATGCAAAATCCTGGCGGAGCAAACGGAGCGCATGCTGAAGCTCGGTATTATCCTGACGGCGGCGACGGTGACGATTCTCGTCGCGGAATTTTTCCACACGCGGCGCAGGCCGTTGCCCGCGCACGGCTGGCTCGGCCTGGTTACTCTGGCGTGCGCCGAGTTCCTGATGTTTCACGGCGTCGAACCTGCGGCCACGTACTTCAATCCGCTGGCCTGGACGGCGTACATTTTGCTGGCGGACGCGGCAGCCTTCGCGATCTCCGGCCGTTTGCGGCTGTGCGATGAGTCGCGCGGTTTGCTGAAGATGGCCGCTCTCTCGATCCCCTTGTGGCTCATTTTCGAAGCCTATAATTTGCGTCTGGCGAACTGGATGTACGTGGGCCTGCCGCAGGGCCGCGTCGAGCGATGGTTCGGCTACGCATGGTCGTTTGCGACCATTACGCCGGCCATTTTCATGACCGCCGCGCTGATCGAATCCTTCGGCTGGTTCAAATCGGAATCGCGGCCGATTCGCTTCAGCCGCGCGGCGGAAACGGCTCTGATCGCGCTCGGCACCGTGATGCTGATCGTGCCGCTCCTGGTTCCAAGGCAGACGAGCGCGTATTTGTTCAGCTTGGTCTGGCTCGGCTTTCTATTTCTGCTCGAACCGATCAACCACCGTTTACATTTACCCTCGTTTTCGGGCGACCTCGCTCGCGGTTACCGTGGGCGCGTGTACTCGTTCCTTATCGCCGGATGGGTGTACGGCTGGCTATGGGAGTTCTGGAATTACTGGGCTCGAGCGAAGTGGATTTACACCTTTCCGATCCTCCAGGAATGGAAGATCTTCCAGATGCCCGTGCCAGGGTATCTGGCTTCCCCCGTGTTTGCGCTAGAATGTTTCGCGATGTACGTAACCGGCGCGTGGTTGTTCAGCCGCAAATATATCGTCGAGAAGAAATATCAGGAATAGCCCGGTGCGCATCCTGACCTTCCACTTCCGCGCGGTTCTCCTTCTGGCCGCTATGTTGCTTGCTCCCGCAGGAGGCCGGGCGTCGCAATTGAAAATTCCGCCTGAGGCCACCGAGGGTTTGAAGCTGATGTATACGGGCAAGACGGATCAGGCATTCGTATTGTTCCGCAAGCTCGAAGCCGAGCATCCCGAGCATCCGTTGGGCTATCTGCTCGAGGCCGACGTGCTCTGGTGGAAGATCTACTGCTCATCGGCCGAGCGAAAATACAACACGGTGGATGCCTGGACCCATGTTCGTGGGCCGGAAGACGACGCGTATCTCGCCCTCGCCGACAAAGTGGCGCGGCTCGCCGAGGCGTCCATCTCTAAATCGGACACCGCCGAGATGGAGTTGTACGCCGGGATGGGCTACGCACTGCGCGCACGGCTCGTGGGCCTGCGTTACGAGAAGATGTCCACGGCCCGCGCGGGCGTCGAGATGCGCAAGCATCTGCTGCGCTGCCTCGAACTCGACCCCGACATGGCGGATGCCTACACAGGTCTCGGTCTTTACAACTATTATGTGGACACTCTTTCGGCGATCGCAAAGATCTTGCGCTTCTTCATGGGCATCCCAGGCGGCGACAAACGCGTGGGCCTCCGCCAACTGGAGACGGCGGCCGCGAAGAGCGAGTTGACACGGGTCGAAGCGCGTTTCTACATGGCGAAGAATCTGCGCAACTACGACCGCGACTATGCGCGCGCCGCCGAAGCTGCCGCGCCTCTCACGTCCGAGTTTCCGGAAAATCCCCTGTTTTTGCTGCTGGCCGGAGACGTGGCTGCGAAACTCGGCCACAACGACGAGGCGGCGGCGCGGTTTCGCGCCGCCGCGGCAGCCCCGATGGAGGATGCCACGTGCGCAAGTCGCGTGCAGCGGCTTGTTCGCGAGGCTCTGGCCGCGCTCGGTGCGGGGCAGAGCAACTAGAACGATTGGAGATACCTCACTCCGGGCAACGGCTTGACGCACGCTGTGCATCTCACGAGGCTTGCTGTAGTGTAGGCTGTGGGGTGGTCCGGGTTGACTTGGGACGGGCTCTGGTGGTATCAGAAACAGGCCGGTTTGGCGTGGGGTTTTTCCCAATTACTCGATTGTCGCTGGTTTCCTCAGCACCCGGATAGTTCTCGCAGGATTTTCGCCGGCCGGCGTCTCGCATGGATGGCTCGGGGAGGAGCGTGTTCGGATGTATTCGCGCAGGTGGCTGGTCGCGGCGCTGGCGGTGTTGGGCCTGGTGGGAGGCTGCTCCGAGTTCAACACGAACTTGACGAGCCAGACGTCCTCCTCGGTCCTTACGTTTCTAAGTCCTGCCTCGGTGGCTGCGGGAGGACAGCCGTTCACGCTTACCGCCAACGGCGCCGGTTTTGTCTCCGGCGCGAAAATCCTGTGGAATGGAAGCGCTCTGACAACTACGTTCGTGAGCCCCACCCAGCTGACAGCGGCCGTTCCTGCCTCCAACATCGCTACCGCTGGCACGGTACAGGTAGCCATCCAGATTCCCGGCTCGTCCGTTTCGGGCACTTCGGGCACAACCGCTACCACAACGACCGAAGTGTCGAACCTCATCAATTTCAAGATTGATGCTCCCGCAGGTGCGGCGCCGGCGATTACATCCGTCTCGGCGCCCTCGACTTCACTCTCATCGACGCCATACTGCCAACCCAACGGTTTTACACTGACCGTGAACGGCTCAAATTTCGTGAACGGTTCGGTTGTCAACTGGAATGGTTCGCCCCGCGCAACCACTTTTGGGAGTTCGACTCTGCTCACCGCTTCGATATTCGCCACCGATGCAGCATTTCCTGGAACTGTTGGAATCTCTGTCTCCAATCCTTCAGCACCATCCAACACCGTGGCCTTCACCATGACTACGCCTGCGACAAGTCTTCCCGCACCAAGCATCATCTCGCTTTCGCAAACTACCGCGACACCAGGTTCCCCGACATTTACTCTGACAGTGACCGGCAGCTCCTTCGTCCCTTGTTCCGTCGTGCAGTGGGATGGCAGCCCCAAGGCGACTAACTACGTTGGCGCAACGCAACTCAATGCAACGATACCAGCGACAGATCTTTTTACTGCGGGGCCCGGCGGGACCCCAAGAACTGTCCAGGTCACTGTGTTTACTCTCGCGCCAGGCGGTGGCTCTTCAGGCGCGATCTCGTTCACGATTTCTCCCTGAACGTAGCCACGCGGGAAACAGCCGCGACGAACCTCAATCCGGCCTCCTCCAGCTCCACGTGCATTTTCCAGACTGATACTTGCGCAGGCGCGTCTTCCGGTTGCACGGTCTTCACACAACAATTGAACATTCAAGATTGATCGAATCTCGTGTAGCGCTCGCCTTCAGGCGAGCATCTGGCCAACTTCAGGATGCCGGCCTGAAGGCTGGCACTACAAAAGACGCCACCACGAAGTACAAGTCTGATAGGGCAATTAGTCCGGCAGAAGAAATAACCGATCTGGAGCGAATTCCACCTGCCAGGGCTGCGGGAGATTGCGAAAAGCTTCCCATTCCTGTTTGAAAACTTCCGCTTGAACGTGAAAATCGGCGGGACTTGCGGGCGGGCCTTCCTGAGCTGAAGCGCCGGAGGGCGGGCCGCCGATTCGCAGATCCAGGGTGACGCGGAAGGGCGTCTCGGTCATCGCGGCAAGCCAGCAGGGAAATATATTGTCGCGGCCGTCCGCCGCGGTTCCCGGCGCACGCACGCGAATATGGTGCGCGCGAATCGCGACGTGCGCGGGAGGCTTCGCAAACTGCTGCGTCACGCGGACCGTGCAGCCCCAGTCAAGCGCTTCGACGAGGCCACCGGGCGCGCGGCGCGCGCGGGAAAAATTTTTGCATCCGGTCAGGCGCGCGACTTCGAGAGTCGGCGGTTGGCGGAAGATTTCTTCCTTGGGACCGCGCGCCGCCACGCTTCCGCGCGCCAGCACCACAAGTTCCCCGCAAATGCGGTAGGTCTCCTCCAGATTATGACTCACGAAGAGCGTTGCTCCGCGATAGTCGCTTAGTGTCTCTCGGAGTTGCCGTTCGAGCGCGCTGCGCAGGTGCGTGTCGAGCGCGGAAAATGGTTCATCGAGCAGCAGCGCCGCCGGTTCCACAGCCAGGGCCCGCGCCAGCGCCACCCGCTGCTGTTCGCCGCCCGAAAGCGCGGCGGGATACCGGCCCGCGAGCCCTTCCAGGTGTGCGGCGGCGAGTTGCTGCTCGATGCGGCGAGCCCGCTCGGGCTCCGGCAGATGCCCTAACCCGAACGCAATATTTTTCGCGACGGTCAGGTGCGGGAACAGCGCATAGTGCTGGAAGAGCAAACCGATGCGCCGCGCTCGCGCCGGCACGTTGATCCCGTGCGCGGAATCGAAGAGCACGCGCCCGTGGAGCACGATGCGCCCGCGGTCCGGCGATTCCAGCCCCGCGATAGCGCGCAGCGTCATCGTCTTGCCCGAGCCGGAAGGGCCGAGCAAACCCAACGGTGCGCCGTCTGCTGTGAACTCGACAGCGAGCCGGAAACCGGACACTTGTTTTTCAACCGCGACTTCGAGCGACATATTCTCTTTCTCGTGTGTTCTGTTCTATTGCTTCCGCCAAAGGCTCAGCGCCCTGCGATTTGTCCCGTAAATAACGGAAAGGACCAGGAAGGAAAATAGGAGCAGGACCAGGGCAGTCCGATTCGCGGCGTCGTAATTGGCCGCCTGCACCTGATCGTAGATGTCTATGGAGACGGTCCGCGTCACGCCAGGGATGTTTCCGCCGACCATCAGCACGACCCCGAATTCGCCGATCGTGTGCGCGAAACTGAGCACCGTCCCGGTCACCGCGCCGGCCGCGGAGAGCGGCAGGATCACGCGAAAAAATGTTCCCAGCCGGGAAGCACCGAGCGTCCACGACGCCTCGATCAGCCTGCGGTCCACAGTTTCAAATCCGGCGGAAAACGGCTGCACCGCAAACGGCAGGCTATAGAGCACGGAAGCGATCAACAGGCCGCTGAACGTGAACGGCAGCGTGTGGCCGAACCACGACTGCCACAATTTTCCGGGAAATGTTCGCGGGCCGAGGCCGACGAGAATGTAATAGCCGAGCACGGTGGGAGGAAGAACGAGCGGGAGGGCGACAACCGCCTCGATCAGAAATTTCCACCGCCAGCGCGAGAACGTCACCCAATAGGCGATGGGCAGGCCCGCGACGAGGAGAATCCCCGCAACGCATACCGCCAGCTTCAAAGAAAGCGCAATGGCCTGCCAGTTCAAGGGTTCACCTTGCCGGGCAGCACAAACCCGTAGCGCTCGAGCAGCGCGGCTGTCGCAGGTGTTTTGATGTATTCGAGGAACTCTCGCGCGCCTTGCGGATTCTGGGAAGACTGCACTAGCACGACGCCCTGCTGGATGGGAGTGTACAAATTCTCCGGAATTCTCCAGTAATGGCCTTTTTCCTTAAGCCCCGGTGAAAGGACGAGGGAGAGCGCGAGGATTCCAGCGTCAGCATTTCCCGATTCGACAAACTGCGCCGCCTGCGAAATATTCTCGCCGAGCACGAGGCGATCTTTGATCGCATCATAGACGCCCGCTTTCCGCAGTGCCTCCTCGGCAGCGCGCCCGTAAGGCGCATGCTGCGGATTGGCGATGGCAACTTTCCGGATAGAGGGATCTCGCAGCGCCGCAAGCCCTTTGCTGATGTCCAGACGGAAATCATTCCTCGCCCACAACACAATTTTTCCAACTGCGTACAAGTATGTGCTTCCCGGCACGGCGAGCCCTTTGGATTCGAGCTTTTTCGGATACTTGATGTCCGCGGAGAAAAAAACGTCGAAGGGTGCGCCATTCTCGATCTGTGAAAGGAAATTCCCGGAGGATCCCATGCTCACGCGAACCGTGCAACCGGCCGCCTTCTCGAAATTCGCGGCGATTTCGTTCATCGCGTACATCAGGTCCGCGGCGGCGGCCACTGTGATGGCGCCGCATGGCTTCTGCGCAGCCAGCAGCGCGAAAGTGGGCCGTTGTGCGCCATCGGCCAAACAGCTTGCGAAAAAACAGATTACGATGTCATTCCGAGGCACGTTGCGTGCCGAGGAATCCCTCTTCTCCTGGGTTTTGGACAAAGAGAGATTCCTCACTTCGTTCGGAATGACGGCGAAAAGCACTTTTTTCGCAGCTTGTAAAGGCGGAGCAGTCCACAACAGCCCTGCGAGCACTACATTCATTATTGGGGAAATTCGTATCACCTTTTTGCCACCGCCAATCAAACGCGTACGATCATGACTTCGGTGGACTTGATGAGGGCTGCCGCGGTCTGCCCTTTTTCCAGGCGCATTTCGCGCGCGGCGTCCGCCGTGATGATCGACGAGATGCGCTGCCCCCCGATCGAAAGTTTCACCTGGGCCAGCAGGCCGCTGTAGCGCACTTCGACGATCCTGCCAACCAGTTGATTTCGCCCGCTGATGCGCCGGAAACCGCGGCGCCCGGCCAGCACGTCTTTTTCCTCTGTGCGCGGCAGAAACCGCTCGATTTCGGAGGCGGGAATGCGGTGATGCCCCCCGGCCGTTTGGATGCTGCGCAGCTTCTTCTTGTAGATCCACTGCTTGAGTGTGGGATAGCTGATCCCCAGCGCGCGCGCGGCATCGCGGGGGTTGAGCAGTTCGTCGGAGCGCATGGCCACCTCCAGAAAATACATTTATATTTGATTTTATTTGATATGTCAATACGGATTAATACGATTTATTTTCGAGGGATCTTGCACAATCGCGCACTGCAGAAAATCCGGACTAATCCTCCGGCGCAAACGCCAGCAATACGTTGCCGGGCATGCCGCCATTCCGGGGATATCCGGAATTGACAAACATCATGCCGCCTACGATGACTGGGCCGGGTCCGTCAAGTGAACCTCCCTTGGCTTGGATTCCATTTACAGTGGCGTAGTCCTTCGTGGTATCGAAATCCCAAACAACTTCGCCGTCTTCGGTGGCGAACGCCCGCATATGACCGTCGAGCGATCCTGAGAAGACGATGCCGGGGATCAGGGTAAGCGCGGCCGATTGGCCGGGACTGCAACCGGGACGCGGTGGATCGCACGGATGGCTCGGGGCGAACCAGGCTTTGCCACCATCTTCAAGATGCAAAGCGGTCAGGCCGCCGCCCTGCACGGGATCAAACGTTGCGCCACCGACAGGCCCTGCAGTATTCATTACGGCAGACACGTCGGAGACGGCTGCGTACACTTTTTGCTCGTCGCTGGCCATGCCCCACTGCACACCTCCGTTAAGGCCGCCTTTCCCGACGCGAGTTTGCCAAAGAATCTTGCCCTTTGCGGCCGGATCGAGGGCGTAAACGACGCCTGACTTTTGTCCGGCAAGAAGAATTTCCCGGCCATTCGACGCATGGACCAGCAGGGCTGATGATCCGAAGTCGTAATCTGGTCCGTTCTCGGGAGGGCAATTCACGCCTTTTCTGCGGCAGGCAGATGTGTACGCGTCATTCGAGGTTGTCTGCTGGGACCATACCACCCGTCCCGTTTTGATCTCGAGCGCCCTCACGGCATCGCTGGTGGCGGTCGGCGGCGAGGAATAATTGTCTCCCGTGGTGACATAAAGAAGTCCGCGTTTCGTGTCGATCGTTGGACTGGACCAGATCGGAGCGCCGGAAGGCCCCCACTGTTCAGCTCCCACACTGTTGACACCCGTTTTCTTGGGTGCATCCACCATATAGGACTTCCAAACCACGGAGCCGTCGCCGACGCGAAGTGCAGTCAAGCTGCCTCGAAACGTACAGCACGTGTATTGGGGATCGACGGAGCGAGTTTCCTCCCAGGAGGCGGCTGGAATGAACACGACACCGTTGTGTGCTACAGGCGAGCCGGTCAGGCGCGTGGCTTCGTGGTCTTCCACTCTGCGTTTCCAAAGCTGTTTGCCCGTTTTTGCGTCCAGCGAATAGACCCAACCCGTCAGGTCGCCAAACACCAGCGAGTACGTAGAACCATTTCGAACGGGGACGATCGCCGAACGCACGGGTCCGACTGCCTGAAACACCCATTCCAGACATCCCGTCTTGGCGTCCAAAGCCTGTACTGCCCCCCCGGCACTGCCCACGAAGAGGGTTCCGTTCAAAACGGTCGGCGCCGCGAACGCGGTGATGTCTCCCGAAAAACCAAAAGCCCATTTCAACTTGAGGTGGCGGACCTGTCCCATGGTGAGCCCGGCCTGCTCGGCCGTCTGGTACCGCGTATTCAATGGGGAGGGGCTCCAACCGGCCCAACTTTGCGATGCAGAGCCAGCCATCGGACGTATTCCCGAGGAACAGAAGCTGCTCGCCGGAGGCGGGGGCTCTCCACCCGGGGTCCCCAGATAGTTGGCTACAGCCTCGCGTTCTTCGCGTTTTATGGGGTAGGCAATACCCATCATCCATCCGAAATCCAGTGTCCGCAGGATGCGCGCGGCCGGCATCTTCTGTAAGGCATCGCGCGACAGCGCCTGATTGTCCACTTGATCGTGACACGTCGCGCAGTGCTTCTGATAAACGTCCGCACCGGACATAGGGGCGGCGTTTTGAGCTGAGGCTGCCGGGATTGCACAAAGGAACAGAACGCAGACGGCCACCCGGGAAAACAGACTTGCAGAAGTCCGTGCTTGTCTCATCTGATTTTTTCCTCTACGGAATCTGATTGTGGGAGTTCAACCGTTTCCATCGCCAACTGCCAGCGCGCGAATCAGTCACAGCACTAAACGTGCGCGGCAGCTTCCTGCTCAAACGCGTGGTACGAGGAACGCACCAGCGGCCCTGACTCCACGTGCGCAAAACCCATCTGCTCGCCGAGTTTCTTGTACTCGGCAAATTCATCGGGATGGACGAAGCGCACGACGGGCAGGTGCTCGCGCGTGGGCTGCAGGTACTGCCCCAGCGTGAGAATGTCAGTGCCCTGCGCGGTGAGATCCTGCATCGCTGCAAGCACTTCCTCGCGCGTTTCGCCCAGACCCAGCATCAGTCCCGTCTTCGTGGGCATCTCCGGCGCCAGGCATTTCGCGCGGCGGAGGAGTTCGAGCGAACGCTCGTAAATCGCGCCCTTGCGCACTTCGCGATACAGCCGCGGGACTGTTTCCGTGTTGTGGTCGAGCACGTCGGGCCGGGCGCCAACGACTGTCTCCAGTGCTTGCCAGTCTCCGCGAAAATCCGGGATCAACACTTCGACTTTGCAGTCCGGGACGCGCCCGCGAATTTCGGCGATCGTGCGGGCAAAAATAGCCGCGCCGCCATCGGGCTGGTCGTCGCGGTTGACGGAAGTCACCACCGCATAGCGCAGTCCCATGCGTTCGACAGCTTCGGCGACGCGCTCCGGCTCGTGCTCGTCCGGCGGCGCAGCAGGCTTGCCCGAAGGAACAGCGCAAAAGCCGCAGGCGCGCGTACAGATGTTGCCCAAAATCATGAACGTTGCCGTGCGGTGCTCCCAGCACTCGCCCATGTTGGGGCAGCGGGCGCTTTCGCACACGGTGTTGAGGCCCAGCGTGTGCATGATGCGTTTTAGATCCTGATAGTTCGGTCCGTTGAAAAATTTGACGCGCAACCACTCCGGTCGAAGATGCCCAGACGGATCGAGCGAAACTTCGGGAACCGGGATCGGAGCGGTATTCGAAATTATGCGGAATGGAGTGGCCATGGACGCAGTCTCAATCAGCCATTCTAAGCGCAGGGCCAAAGGGACACAAGCGCTGCGTACGGATGGATGTCGCTTGGCGAAGGTTTTTTCCCGGCTTGGATGATCGAGACGGGAAATCGGTGCAAATCGACACGCCAAATGATGTGTTTTGTGGCGTTTTTACCACACAAGGTTTATCTTTTGGTCGCAACTCATTGATTTTAATGAAGTAACCAAATACCATGGGGGCCCATCATATGCTAAGATAACGGCTTCCCCAATGACCTATCAGACCACAATCGAAAGGCCAGTTGCCACCAAGGGAGTAGGGCTGCACACGGCGGTGAAATGCCACCTGCGACTCGTGCCCGCGCCGGCCAACACAGGGATCGTCTTCCGGCGCGTGGACCTGGACAACTTTGAGATCGAAGCGCACGTGCGTAACGTGGCCCGAGTGAGCTACGCGACCAGCCTGATGAAAAAGGGCGTGCTGCTCTCCACGACCGAGCACGTGCTTGCGGCTCTTTATTCCTGCGGCGTGGACAACGTGTACATCGAGCTGGACGCGCTCGAATTGCCGATCCTGGACGGCTCCGCGCAGCCGTTCATCGAGATGCTCGAGCAGGCGGGGATTCGCCGATTGAGAAAGCGGCGGCGTTATCTGAGGGTGGTGAAACCTCTCGAAGTTTCCGAAGGCGACCGGCGCATCGGGATTTATCCAGCCGACGATTTTCAGGTTCGCTGTTTTGTGGAATACGCGCATCCGGCCGTGGGTGCGCAGGAAGTCGAGATGCGCGTGGGACGGGAATCTTTCAGCCGGATGCTGGCGCCCGCGCGGACATTCGGCTTCGTACAAGATTTCGAAGGGCTGCGCCGAATGGGGCTCATTCGCGGCGGCTCGCTTGACAACGCCATCGTGCTCAACGAGAGCGGGGTCATGAACGGCCCGCTGCGCTTCCCGGACGAATTCGGACGGCACAAGGCACTCGATCTCATCGGGGATCTGGCGCTGGTGGGGCACCCGCTGCTGGCGCGCGTCGAAGCCTACAAGGCAGGCCACGCGCTGCACACGCAACTGGTCACGCGTCTGCTGGCCGATTCGTCCCTCTGGACCGAAACATTCGACGAAGCCCCCGTGGAGCGTCGCCAACTCCGCGCGGCGGCCACAGTTCCCGCCGGAAATTGGTCCTCTTTTTCCTCAAGCTAAATAAGATTCCCAGCCGCCGCGTTGCTCCCAATTCACTTAATGTGGAATTGTTTGTCGATGTGGGAGAGCTTCCCGCCTGTGTCCTTGAGGAAGGACTTGCGCTCTTCCTAACCGAGACGCGAGCGTTCGAGGTCATTCAGGCGAAGTATTGTGATCGAATAGGAGGAGTCACCGTAGCATGCCTTGCCGACGGCAAGGAGTTCGCCGCATAGCAGGGAATCCAGCAAACTCCGCGTCTCGCCATCTTCTTTTTTCTTTTAGCGAAATTCATCCATCAATTGCAATTGTCCACCTTAGAAACTACTTACGATATGAATCCCAAAAGGGCATTTAGCGGGACGAATCAGGCGCCTGAACTCCCTCCGTGGCTCTGTCGCAGGTCTTGAGACGAGATTTCAGCGGCCATGTGTTCAAGAGTGAACAGACTCTCCGCTTACTTCGCGCTATAAGAAATGATCCATGCACTGGAGCCGATTCTCCGGCTGAACCGAGGCTGGATATGCCTACCAAGATGATCGCCGCGGAAATGGATGGTTTGTCGACCGGGTATTCTGCGTAGCTAGGCAAATCGATTGTTCTGGTCGTCGCTATCGGTGAATGCCACGTCCCACTGCGTTGCAGCATCGCCGGCGAATCTTTTGGCGACGTGCGCGTCTACATCGAGCCCGGGTAGGAGATGGATGTCCGAAAGCAATTGATTCTAGCTGTCGAAGAAGAAGCCGTGGACCTGGATCGTTGGATAAGCGGCCATTCAGGCCATCTGAATTAGGACATGACAAGTTTGGAGGACGAGATGGAATCTTTCATAAAGAACAAAAAAAGTGCCGGCAAACCCATTCTGATACTGATCCTGGTGTTAATCCTGGGAGGGGGCATCTACTACGCGTACACGCGGAATGCATCCTTCCGAGGAGCATTCCACAACGTCAAAGAATCAGCACAAGATGCGGCTACCACATCCAGGGTGCGCACGGCCCTGGTTCTGTCAAAGCGCGTATCTCCCTTCGACATCAACGTGGAAACAGTCCAAGGGGAAGTTACTCTGACGGGCCAGGTACCCTCGGACGAAGTCAAAATTGTGGCAGGAGCGATCGTCCAGGATACGTCGGGCGTCAAGCAAGTGCACAATGATCTGGGCATCAACCCGTTGGTAGAGCGTAATCCTGAAACGGAGCATCTCGGCGAGCGAGTGGCCGATCTGGAAATTAAGGCCGATATCGACGATTCTCTTTCGAAAAGTCCGGAACTGAAAGACAAACACATCGACGTGCAGGTGAAAAACCGAATCGTGACTTTGGGCGGAGCCTTGGAGACGGCGGCTTTGAAGTACGCTCCCGAGCAAATTTCCTGGCAGGCGAGTGGAGTAAAGGGAGTGATGAATAATATCGTGGTAACCAACACCCTGGTCGCTCCCGAAACTGCGGATGAAAAACTTGCCCGGCGGGTCGAGTTTGAACTGTATTCGACGAAGGCGATTTCCCTTAAGATGGTGCAAATACATGTCGTTAACGGTACCGCAACTCTCTCGGGCAATGTTGGCTCCCGGGCCGAGCGACTGCTGGCGGAAAAGATAGCCCAATCCGTGGAAGGCATTCGAAAGGTCGTCAATATTCTGGTCGCGCCGGACGAAGCGCAGTCCTAGTTTTTGCGCTGAGGCTCGGCACGTCGAACAAAGCGAAAGCCGCAGCAGCGAACCAGAGGAGGATATGCCATGTCGTTCGGACTTTACTCGATTGGCTACGTGATCGTGATCGGCGGGCTGATTTACGCTGCCTATTTGGTGCATGTGCCTGCACACTAGATTGGACCGGCCAGGGCCATGCCCGCCCCGGTTTTTCGGCCCTCGCTGCGACGGATTTCAGCGCGGGAGATGTGCCCCATGACGATCGCAGCGATGGCGGAAGGGAAGATGAAAAACAGGATTCCGCAGATCAGGCTGCCAATCGCCAGCCCACTGCCTTCTGGCGTGATGGGCAGCCCAGGGGGACGAACCACAGGAGGCGCTCGCGCATTCGTGGGCGTCTCCGGCTGAAGCAGTTGCATCCCTCACCGGGGACAGAACTTAGCATTGCCTTGCTGAATTTTGTGGCCGCAAGAGCCGCAGTAATCCATGGCTTTGCCTCGCTGACGGAAGCTATTTTCCCAGCACATTACTCCGGTTATCGAATAAGTTAATCTTGGCGTCATTATGCGAAGCACCGCAGAGGTGCTCCATTCGCACCGTCCAGCCTAGCCGTTCGTTGTCAAACGGGCGTGAACGGCTGACAATGTAGGTATGGCAATTTCCGACTTCGTGGTCGTGATCCTGGCTGCTGGCAAGGGTACGCGGTTGAAATCCGCGCTGGCGAAGGTGCTGCACCCTGTGGGGGGGCGTTCGCTGGTCGAGCACGTTGTGCGCGCGTGCCAGCCGCTCAAGGCGCGAGGGATTATCGCGGTCGTGGGCCATCAAGCCGAGGATGTGACCGCCGCGGTCGCGCCACTCGGCGTGAAGACAGTATTGCAGCAACCGCAGCGCGGCACAGGCCATGCAATGCTCGTGGCGCGGCGCGCGATCCCGTCGCGCACGAAGTTCGCCATCCTGCTGCCGGGCGATGCGCCATTGATCCGCACGGAGACGCTGGCAGCGCTCGCGCGCGCTCACCGGGAAACCGGCGCCGCCGCTACGATTCTTTCCGCTGAACTCGGGAATCCCGCTGGCTACGGGCGCATCGTGCGGCGCGACGACGGCTCGGTGGCCGCCATCGTCGAAGATTCGGTGCTCACTGACGATCAGCACGCAATCCGTGAAATCAATTCCAGTATCTACTGCTTCTCGCTCGAAAAATTGTGGCCCTGCCTGGGGGCGCTGAAACCGCAGAACGTGCACAAAGAGCTTTACCTGACCGACGCAATCGCCGTGTTACGACAGAAAAGCGAGAATGTGCAGGCCGTCCTCGCCGCAGACCCCGACGAAGTCCTCGGGTGCAACACGCGTGCTGATCTGGCCGCGGTGGATGCCGTATTCAGACGGCGCAAGCGCGCCGCCGTAATGGACGCGGGCGTGACGATCGAGATGCCGGAAAGCGTGTTGATCGATCCGGAAGTCACTATCGGCTCGGACACGCGCATCGAGCCGTGCGTGCAACTGCTCGGCAAGACGCGCGTCGGTTCCGGCTGCACGGTTCGCACCGGGAGCGTGCTGGCCGACGCTGTGCTCGAAGACAACGTGCTCGTCAAGCCGCACTCGATGGTGATCGCAAGCCATCTCTCGCGCGGCGCGCAGGTCGGGCCGTTCGCGCATCTCCGCGACGGCGCGCGCCTGGAAGAAAATGCCCGCGTCGGAAATTTCGTGGAAGTGAAGAAGAGCGTGCTCGGCGAAGGCGTCAAATCCATGCACCTGACGTACCTCGGCGACGCGCGCGTCGGCGCCGGCACGAACATTGGTGCAGGCACCATCACTTGTAACTACGACGGCGTGCACAAGAATCCCACGACGATCGGCAAGCGCGTCTTTATTGGCAGCGATACGGCGCTCGTTGCGCCGGTGCGCGTAGGCGACGGCGCGTACATCGGCGCGGGTTCGGTCATCACCGAGAACGTGCCTCCCGGTGCGTTGGGTGTCGCCCGCGGACGCCAGGTGAACAAGCCCGGCTGGGCCTCTGCCCGCCGCCGCGAGTTGGCGGCTGCTAACAAGCCCGCAAAATCGCGCCCGCGCAAAAAATCGAAGCGCCGGGCGCCTCCTCGTCGCAGCAAGACTCGATCCCATCGGGTCAGGCCACGCAAGCCTTCCCGCAAACACTAGTCGTCTACTGTGTTAAAATGTGCATATGAGGGGAGCGCACGCGCGATGAAATTCGGTGTGGTCGTGTTTCCGGGCTCGAACTGCGACCACGACGCCTACTACGCCCTGGGGCAAGTGCTGCACCAGCCGGTCGAATTCCTCTGGCATCAGTCCGAGCAGGTCAGTGGCTTCGACGCCATCGTTCTGCCCGGCGGATTTGCCTATGGCGATTACCTGCGCACGGGCGCGATTGCGCGGTTTTCTCCGGTGATGCGCTCGGTCGAAAAATTCGCTCGAGGCGGGGGCCTCGTGCTCGGCATCTGCAACGGCTTTCAGATTCTTTGCGAGGCGGGCCTGCTGCCGGGCGTGTTGCGTCGCAATGCCGGGCTGCGATTCATCTGCCGACAGGTGCACATCCGTGTTGAGACCAGCGACACGCCGTTCACGGCTGCGGCAAAGCCAGGCCAGGTGCTGCAAATTCCGATCGCGCATGCAGAAGGAAATTATTTTTGCGATGAAGCGACGCTCGCCGAGCTCGAGCGCAACCGCCAGATCGTGTTCCGCTACACGACGCCCGATGGGCGCGAAGAAGCGGCGGCGAATCCGAACGGCTCGCTCGCGAACATCGCGGGCGTCTGCAACCGGGAGCGCAACGTCATGGGCCTGATGCCGCATCCGGAGCGCGCCGTCGAAGCGGCGCTCGGCTCGGCCGACGGCCTGGTGATATTTCGTTCGCTGATTCAATCACTCACGCGGCAGGCGACGGTTTCGGCATAAGCACGTACTTTTTGCTCTTGCCGCGAATCGCGCGAGTTTACGTGTCGTTGCAGGGGCACGACATCCTTCGGCCCGCCGTTCACGGAAAACGTTCTCGATGAACCGCGGCGGGCTCAGGACAAATGCCGTGCTCCTACACAGGGAATTCATCCCCGGTTCGTGAATAATTTAGTCGCCGCGATTGCAGACAACAAGATGCTCGACACCGAAATCAGAGTCACGCCGGAACTCGCAGCCGAGCACGGCCTCACGGCCGAAGAGTACGCGCGCATCCAGAAAATTCTCGGGCGCGAGCCGAACTTCACCGAGCTCGGCATCTTCAGCGTGATGTGGAGCGAGCACTGCTCCTACAAATCGAGCAAGGTGCATCTGCGCAGGCTGCCCACGCGCGCGCCGCAGGTGTTGCAGGGGCCGGGCGAAAACGCGGGCGTCGTGGATATTGGCGACGGCCTAGCCGCCGCGTTCAAGATGGAATCGCACAATCACCCGAGCTACGTCGAACCGTTCCAGGGCGCGGCGACCGGCGTGGGCGGAATTCTGCGCGACATCTTTACGATGGGCGCGCGGCCGATTGCCGTCCTCGATTCGCTGCGGTTCGGGCCCATTTCTTCAGGGGCTTTAGCCCCTGACGAGATCGATGAAGAAACGATCGCGCGCAACCGGCGCATCCTTGACAGCGTGGTGCGCGGCATCGCGCACTACGGGAATTGCTTCGGAGTGCCGACGGTCGGCGGCGAAGTGCAATTCGAGCCAGGCTATTCGGCGAACCCGCTGGTGAATGTGCTGGCTCTCGGCATCGCCAAGAAACAAGATTTATTTTTCGCGAAGGCGCGCGGCACGGGCAATCCGGTGATTTACGTGGGCGCGAAGACCGGGCGCGACGGCATTCACGGCGCGTCGCTGCTGGCTTCCGCTGAATTCAGCGAAGAATCGCAGCAGAAGCGGCCCAACGTGCAGGTGGGCGACCCGTTCATGGAAAAATTGCTGCTCGAGGCGTGCCTCGAAGCGATGCAGACCGGCGCGGTGGTCGCGATTCAGGACATGGGCGCGGCGGGACTCACGAGCTCTTCGTGCGAGATGGCGTCGCGCGGCGGCCTGGGCATTGAGATTGAGCTGGCGCGCGTGCCGCAGCGCGAACCCAGCATGACGCCCTACGAAATGATGCTGAGCGAATCGCAGGAGCGCATGCTCCTGGTGGCCGAGCGCGGACGCGAACAAGAAGTGCTCACCGTGTTCGCCAAGTGGGGCCTCGACGCGGTCGAAATCGGCCGCGTTACCGAAGATGGTTTGCTGCGCGTGCTGCATCGCGGCCGCATCGCGGCGGAGATTCCCGCGCACGCGCTGGCAGAAGAAGGACCCGTCTACCAGCGGCCGCTGGCAGCGCCGGCGCCGGTTGCGAACGAGCGCCTGGTCAAATTCGGCGCTGCGGGCGCCGATGTCACCGAAAATTTCCGCAGCTTGCTGGCCGCTCCCGCGATCGCCTCGAAGCGCTGGATCTGGGAGCAATACGATTACATGGTGCGCACGAACACGCTCGAACCGCCGGGAGCAGGCGATGCGGCGGTGGTGCGCGTCAAGGGCACGAAGCGCGCGCTGGCGCTCGCGAGCGACGGCAACGGACGCTGGTGCCGGCTCGATCCGTTCGTGGGCGCGCAGCTTGCTGTCGCTGAGGCCGCGCGCAACGTCGCATGCTCGGGCGCGAAACCCTGGGCGGCGACCAATTGCCTCAACTTCGGCAATCCGGAAAAGCCGGAAGTGATGTGGCAGTTCAGCCGCGCCATCGACGGCATCGCCGCTGCTTGCACCGCGCTCGAAATTCCCATCACCGGCGGGAACGTGAGCTTTTATAACGAGACTCTCGGCCGCTCCATTGATCCCACGCCGGTCCTCGGCGTGCTCGGAATGATCGAAGACGCTTCGCGCGCGCTGGGCATGGCGTTCCGCGCCGAAGGTGATGCGATTGTGCTGCTCGACGGCCAGACGGGCGCGGCGAGCGCCCCGGGAGACGCGGTAAGCGTCATGAAAAATACCACGCGCGAATTTTCCTCATCGGAATATGCACGCACGATTCACGGAGTCGTAGCCGGAGCGCCGCCTGCGGTGGATCTAGTCGGGGAAAAGCGCCTGATTGCGCTGCTCGTTGCGCTCGCAGGCGAAGGAGCGCTGCAGTCCGCGCACGACGTGAGCGACGGCGGCCTGGCAGTAACGCTTGTGGAATCCTGCTTCGCTAGCGACGGGCTTTCGGCGCGCGTCTCACTCACGAGCCGGGAACCGGACGAGGCTGCGCTATTTGGCGAGCGTGGTGCGCGCGCCGTCGTATCGGTTACGTCCGCAAACCTTGCCCGAGTGCTCTCAATTGCGGCACAATATGGGGTGGCGGCGCAAGAAGTGGGTCGCGTCGTCCACAGCGAATTCCGCATCGAACTAAATGGCCGGGCAGTCGTGAGCGCAGACGTCCCCTCCCTCACCGGCGCCTGGGCTGGAGCACTTGAACGGCTCCTGCGCGGCGACGATTTCCGAAGGGCAGAATGAGCAGCCTTATACAAATCGAAAACGACCGTTTTCACGATCACTGCGGCGTGTGCGGAGTCTTCGGCCATCCTGAAGCCGCGAAGATGGCCTATCTGGGCCTCTACGCGCTTCAGCATCGCGGCCAGGAATCCGCCGGCATCGTCTCGAGCGACGGGCGGGAACTGCATCTCGAAAAGGGCATGGGGCTGGTGGCGGATGTTTTCCACCCCGAAGTGCTCGCGCGGCTTCCCGGCGACGCAGCGCTCGGCCACACGCGATATTCGACCGCCGGCGACACTTCGCTGATGAACGCGCAGCCCATCGTTATCGACTGCAACAAAGGCAAGCTTGCGCTCGGACACAACGGCAACCTGCCGAGCGCGGCGAAATGGCGCCGCACGCTCGAGCATCGCGGCTCTATTTTTCAGACGACCAGCGACACCGAAGTGATCGTGCACCTGGTGGCGCGCAGCCAGGCGCGGAATCTCTCCGGCGCGCTCGCCGACGCGCTCAATCAAGTCGAGGGCGCCTATTCGCTGCTCGTGATGACGCGGGATGAGATGTACGCGCTGCGCGATCCGCGCGGCTTCCGCCCGCTCGCGCTCGGCAAGCTCGACGGCGCCTGGATCCTCGCGTCGGAAACCTGCGCTTTCGATCTGATCGGCGCCACCTATGTGCGCGACGTCGAGCCCGGCGAAATGATTCGCATCACGCACGCGGGGATGGAATCGCTGCGCTTTGCGGCGGAAAAGCCGCTACAGCACTGCATTTTCGAGCACGTCTACTTCTCCCGGCCGGACAGCCTCGTCTTCGGCCGCGTGGTCGAGCAAAGCCGCGAGATGCTGGGCCGTTTGCTCGCGCGTGAGCATCCGGTTCCGGCCGATCTGGTCGTGCCGGTGCCCGATTCGGGCGTGCCGGCGGCGATTGGCTACGCGCTGGAATCCGGAGTGCCTTTCCGCATGGGTCTGATCCGCAATCATTATGTCGGCCGCACGTTCATTGAGCCACAGCAGGCCATCCGCGATTTTGGAGTGAAACTGAAACTCAATCCGGTGCGCGGGATGCTCAAGGGCAAGCGCGTGGTGCTGGTGGACGATTCCATTGTGCGCGGCACCACCAGCCGCAAGATCGTGCGCCTGGTGCGCGAGGCTGGCGCCACGGAAGTCCACATGCGCATCAGCTGTCCGCCAACAATTTCGCCGTGCTACTACGGCGTGGACACGCCGACGCGCGAGGAACTGATCGCGGCCGACGAATCCCGGAAACGCCCGCGGCTCACTGAGGCAGAAATGGAAGCGTTCGAAGGCAAGCTCGACCCGCGCCGGCGCACGGTGGAGGAAATTCGGCGATATCTCGGCGCTGATTCGCTGGGCTACCTTTCACTGGAAAATTTGCGCCGCGCCGTCGAGGACACCCGCGGCACGTACTGCACCTCGTGCTACACGGGCGTTTACCCCGTGGACGGCGCGCAGGGCGAACTCGATCCCCATGCGGCCAAGCACGAAGAACCCTTGGTCGCGGAAATTCAGGTGGCGCCAAATGAACGGTGAAGAAACACTCCAGGCAACCGCGGAGCCGAAACCGGCTCTCGGTAAAGCCATTCTGCGCGAGGCGTTGTCCTGGCTCTGGGTCATCCTCGCGTTCCTGCTCATCACGGGCACGATCGTCCAGGCGCGCGTGATTCCCTCCGGCTCGATGGAAAGGACTCTGCTGGTCGGGGACCATTTGCTGATGAGCCGCTTCGGCTACGATGCCGAAGTGCCGATGACGCAGCTTCACGTCCGCCTCTGGCGCGATCCGCATCGGCAGCAGATCGTCGTCTTCCGCGCGCCGTTGCCCGAAAATCCGGACTTCATCAAGCGGCTGATCGGGTTGCCCGGCGACCAGCTCGAGATCCGGGAAGGCGTCGTGTACATCAACGGCAAGAAACTCGACGAGCCGTATCGCGCAGCACCGCCCAACCCGGTCGACAACTACGGTCCGGTGACTGTCCCCGTGGAGGAATATTTCATGATGGGCGACAACCGCGATGATTCTTATGACAGCCGGTACTGGGGCTTCGTGCCGCGTGCGAATATCATCGGCACGCCCGTGCTGGTGTATATGTCCATCAACGCGCCAGGGGACGCTTGGGACCCTGGACACATCCGCGACCGGATGTTCACGTACGCGAGCGTTCTTTTGCATCCGAGCATTGTGCGCTGGCGCCGCATCTTCAAAATGTTCTAATGCCGTTCCAACTTGTTGGTGCGCACGCGTTTGCCTCAGATGGGGGGCTCGCTTGCGCCGGAGCCCCGAATTCATAGCGGGAATCAGTTGGAACGGCACTAATCCAACGGGAGCACGCCGCACGGCTCCTCTCGCCACGGCAGAAAGAGTTCGTCATTCATGGACTACACTGAAGCCGGTGTCAACATCTCTCTGGCGGACCAGGCCAAGCAGCGCATCCGGCGGCTGGCTTCGCGCACGTTCACACGGGGAGTGATCGGCGGCATCGGCTCTTTCGGAGGACTGTTCGCGCTCGATAAAAAATGGCGCGAGCCGGTGCTGGTCTCGAGCGCCGACGGCGTGGGCACGAAGCTGAAAATCGCCGCGGCCACGGGAGTCCACTCGACCGTCGGCGGCGACCTGGTGAATCACTGCGTCAATGACATTCTCACGCTCGGCGCCGAGCCGCTGTTTTTCCTCGACTACCTGGCGATGGGCAAGATGGACCCGAACATCGTCGAACAGCTCGTCGAGGGGATGTCGCGCGCCTGCCATTCCGCCGGGTGCGCGCTGATCGGCGGCGAAACAGCAGAAATGCCGGGCTTCTACACGCCGGGAGAATATGACTTGGCGGGCTTCATCGTAGGCGTCGTGGAGCGCGCGAGTTTGAAGAAAACGAATGCGGTCAAGCCGGGCGATTTGCTCCTCGCGCTGCCGTCGACCGGACTGCACACCAACGGCTATTCGCTCGCGCGCAAGCTCGTCTTCGAACAGGCGGGCCTGCATCCGGAAACCTATGTCGCTGAGGTCAGCAACAAGATCGGCGCGGAGCTGTTGCGCCCGCACCGGTGTTACTGGCCGATGCTGAAGACGACGGTTGCGCGCGGCTGGCTTTCCGCAATGGCGCATATCACCGGAGGAGGCATCCCCAAAAATCTGCCTCGGGTCCTGCCGCGCGGCGTACAAGCGGAAATTGAGCTGGGCTCGTGGCCCGTGCCGCCAATCTTTTCTTATCTCGCTGCGCTCGGCAAGCTCGAGCGCGACGAATTGCTGCGCACGTTCAATATGGGCGTGGGAATGATTCTGGTGTTGCCGATTGAGAATCATCGAGCGGTTGAAACCGAGCTGAAGCGCCGTCGCGAAAAGTTCTATCGCATCGGCCAAGTCCGCCGCTCCGATCCGCGCAAGCCTCAAGTTGCGTTCACCGGAAAACTGCCGCTGTAGTCGCGTCACGTGTAGCGCTGCCCGGAAACTGTGTTACAAAGCTCGTCCCACCTTGCCTGCCTTGCGCTGCCGGCTCCAGTACCACCATTGACATTGCTCAACCGGAAGGCGGGGTTTGCGGGCCTGCGCGACGCCCGCGCGGAACAAATCCAGCACGCAGATGTCTTGCCGCTGCCCGGTGATGTGGCCGAGCTTCGCATATAGTTTTTCAGGGTTTTGCCGCACCAACGCCGCTACAGAGTTCACGCCCAGCAATTTGAGATCGCGAAGCATGGCGGGACCAATCGAGATCAGGTCGCCAAGCTCACGACGATCTATTTTATTTCGCTTTATCTTCGCTAAGCTCATTGGCAGACTATAACCCGTTTCGAATCCGCTTCGCAATACGAAGTGGAAGTTCAGCCCGAAGCGAAGGTTGGATGAGCCGCGCGGTTATGCTAACGTCTTTTGCTTATGTCACATCGCATCGGCGTACTGCTGTCGGGGCGTGGATCGAATTTCGAGGCGCTGGCTGATAGCATCTCGGCCGGACACATTCCCGGCGCGGAAATCGTCCTCGTGATCAGCAACCGCGAAGATGCGCCGGGGCTCGCGCGCGCGGCGGCGCGAGGAATTCCGGCACAGGTGATTCCGTCGAAGGGCTTGCAGCGCGAAGCCTACGACAAGCTCGTTGTGGCGGAGCTGAAGCGGGCGCGCGTCGAATTGGTGTGCCTCGCGGGCTTCATGCGTCTGCTGTCGCCGTACTTTGTCGCGTCATTTCCACAGCGCATTCTGAATATTCACCCATCGCTGCTGCCGTCGTTCCCGGGCCTGGAGGCTCAGCGGCAGGCGCTCGAATACGGCGTGAAGTTCAGCGGCTGCACCGTGCATCTGGTGGATGAAAATCTCGACGCCGGACCGATCCTGGCGCAAGCCATCGTGCCCGTGCACGACGACGATACGGACGAAACGCTTTCCGCGCGCATCCTGGCCGAGGAGCATCGCATATACGCGGACGCTGTGCGCCTGATCCTCTCGGGACGGTATCGCGTGGAGGGCCGCCGGGTGATCGCACTCGCAAACGAATCATGACGACGAAAAAACAATTCAAGCCGGTGAACGATCAAATCGCCTACCTGCGCAAGGGTGCGGCAGAGATTATTCGTGAAGAGGATTTGCGGGCGAAGCTCGAAGCGTCTGCCAAGACCGGAAAACCGCTGCGCGTAAAGCTGGGCGTGGACCCGACCGCGCCCGACCTGCACCTGGGGCACACCGTCGTTCTGCGAAAACTAAAACATTTTCAGGACCTGGGCCACACCGCAATTTTTCTGGTCGGCGATTTCACGGCGATGGTCGGCGATCCCACCGGCCAGTCCGAGACGCGCCCGTCCCTGACGCGCGAGCAAGTCGACGCCAATGCAAAAACGTATCTCGATCAGGTCTACAAGATTCTCAGCAGGGAAAACACGGAGGTCCGTTACAACAGCGAGTGGCTCGGGAAACTCACCAGTTACGAAATCGTCCGTCTGTGCGGACATTACCGGCTGGCGCGCATGTTGGAACGGGAAGATTTCCGATCCCGCCTTGCGGGGAATCTGCCCATCTCGGTTCACGAGCTTCTCTACCCGCTGTTTCAGGCCTACGATTCGGTCGTGCTCGAAGCCGACGTCGAACTGGGCGCCACGGAGCAAAAACTCAATTTGCTCGTGGGCCGCGAAATTCAGCGCGAATACGGCCAGCCATCGCAGGTGGCGCTGACCATGCCGATCCTGGTCGGCACCGACGGCCAGCGCAAGATGTCGAAGTCGCTCGGCAACTACGTTGGCATCACCGAGCCGCCCTCGGAGATGTTCGGCAAGCTGATGTCGATCTCGGACGACATGATGTGGCCGTACTTCGACCTTGTGACCGACCATACGCCGGAGGAAATCGCCGCGCTGCTTGCCAAAGTGAAATCCGGCACAGCGCATCCGATGGACGTAAAGATGTCCCTGGCGCAAGAAATCATCGCCGGATTCCACGGCGCGGGCGCTGCGGAAAAAGCCGCCGGCGAATTTCAGCGAATTTTCCGTGACCGAGAAGCTCCTAGTGATGTCCCCGTTTTTAGGGTGGCTCCCGATACCTATAGACTGCTCGCCCTACTTACTAAGGCCGGCCTCGTCAGCTCTCGCAGTGAGGCAGAGCGTCTAGTCCGGGGGAACGCAGTTGAAATAGACGGCCAAGTCGTCGACGCGATGAACAAGACCTTGATATTACACGCCGGAGAAAGCTTTTTACTTCGCGCTGGTAAAAAGAAGTTCCTCCGCGTCGTCGTAGAATGAGTTGTAGGGGCACGGCATGCCGGCCCCTACACAGGAAGCTGGCAGATTAGTCCGGCGGGGGAAAAACTCTGCTGAAGATGGCCGCCGCGAGCGCCACCACGACGAATGCCATGACGCTGCCTTCGGGGCCTACCGTGCCGCCGGTGAGCCAGACCGTGCCGTGGAAAGAAGAGTTCAGCAAATGGCCGGGCGCGACGACGCCGCTATCGGGCACCGAGAATAGGAACGTCTCGCCCCAATCGAAAGAAGCGTGCAGCCCCACCGCGAACCACAAATTGCCGGTGCGCCGCAACGTCAGACAGAAAAACATTCCAATCACAAACACGCTCAGCGCCCCCATGACATCCTCTCCCTTGTTACCGAGGTGGAGAGCGCCGAACCCCGCCGATAGCATCGCGGCCGCAGGCCAGAATCCGATTCCCGACGCCAGCGTGGCTTGCGTGTAGCCGCGAAACGCAAATTCTTCAAAGAAACCGACGCAGAGAAACACCATTCCCCACAGCGCCGCGTATCCCCAAAGCGTAGGACCCCGCAGCGCCAGCTCGCCGAAAGAAAATCCTCCCAGAAGCCGGATCAGGAGGATCATCCCCGTGATCATCACTAAACCCCAGACAATGCCCTGCCAGAAACGCGTCCTGAAAGCGTCCGCACCAGGCAGGCCGTAGGCGGCAAATCGCCGGCCCTCGAGTAGACCAAGGATCGCCGCGGCTGCAAACGCCGCGACCATCAGGACTGCTTCCTGGATCAGCAAGCCGGATGCGGTAATACCCGTTCGAGTGACCGCCGGCAGGTGTAAGCCTAAGGCAAGGGCTGATTCCACGACCACGAACCCCAAAAAGAGCGCCAGATAGATCACGAGCCGCCAACCGGCCCGCAGTTCGCGCTCGTTCCAGAAAATGGCCCTAATGCCGTCGATGGGGCCGGCAGGCGGGGCCAGCAAAGATCGTGCCGGTGTCACGCTTTCGGGATCTAGTTCGGTGATCAAGTGTTTACTCCGGCTGGCCGTGCTCGGCCAGGCGCTTCAGCCGCACGAGGTAATCCTGGTTGCGCCGCGCCACTGCGTGGCGTGTCACCAGCCAATCCATGGTCTTGCCGAGCAGGCCAGGTAGAGTGTAGTCGCTACGCATGCGCACAACTGTTCTTGGCGCGACCGAGGACGACGGCGTGTTCACTCGCTCCAGTTCCCAGCGCTCCCGGCCCTTCACGCCGTAGCGGTCTTCGAATCGCCATTCGAATAGGCGCTCTTGCTGAAATGCCGTCACCACCGCGGTGTGCGAGACTTCGCGGCGTCCCAGATGCCCGGTGACGCGCACTTTCTGCGAGACGGCAAAGTCCGAAGCTCCGCCTTGTACTTCGATGCATGCTTCCATCTCAGCGCCATACCAGTAGGGCATCCGCTGCGGGACAAAAAACGCAAATATGAGTTCGGCGGGAGCGGCGATCTGAACGGATGTTTCGATCTGCGCCATAAAGCGATACTAGCGCGCTTCGTGTGCCCGGCCGTATCCGCCGAAATACCAACGCGCCCCGATCGTCGTATAGAGGCCGTAGGGCCCGGCGGTGCCGAGGTCGGCGAGCCCGACGTTGTGATTGTACCGGCCCAGCCAGTCCACCTGATGCTGGGTCACGCGGAACTCAAAATTCTTCGGCAGCTCGATGCCGAGTCCCACCGCGCGTTCAAACGCAATCCCCGCCATTGAGGCTGTGTATTTGAACTGCGGCACGTTGTTGCCGAAGGAAAATGTGGGCGTGAAGAAGAGGAACGCGTGGCGCGCGAATGTTTTCCCGAAGGGCTGTACCTCGAGGTAGCCGCTCCAGAGATAGCGCGCGTAGGCATTGCAGGTGGAGTTGGCGCCGCCGGCGCTTATTATGATTGCAGACGACTGCGAGCAACGGCCCAGATCCGGCTCGTTGTGAGAAGGCGCGAAGGAGAAATCCGTGTAGCCGCGCAGCCAGTTGTGCGGGAAGAACGTGCGGCTTTCGGGGACGCCCCAGGAAGCAGGCGCAGGCGATGGGTTTGCCGGCGCAGCCGGAGTGGCCAGCGCGACGGTCCCTGTTGCGTCCTGCGCGAGGGCCGGAACGCCCGCAAGCAGCAGAAGCGTGGACAGCAGCAACACAGTTTCTCTCATTCGGTTTTTCAACGCGGTTCTCCTTTTCGATATTCCGGCGGGCTCCAAGCGGAGCCCGCTCCCGGTTCGGCGAGGCTTCGGCCGGTTCACTTCACAAATTCGGGCGCGCGGCCCTCGGACCATGGGTCGTAGGTCTGGGCAAAACGCATCCGCTCATCAAGCGACGGATGATTGTAGAACCAGAATTTCACGGTCGTCGAGGGATTCGGTTCTTCCAGGTCCACTTCGCCCAGGACCTGGAAGGCGTGCGCGGCCACCACCGGCGCGCCGGGCACCAAACCGTGAATCACTTCGAGGCCGTACTGGTCGGCCTGATGCTCCAAGTGGCGGCCATACGCATTGGAGATCGGAGTGAACAGGAAACCGAAGACCGTAAGCAGCAGGATCAATGCGGGCAACGAAGCGAGATCGCCCGCGCCGCGGATGGCCCAGCTTTCTCCCCAGCGCGCGAGCATTGAGTGCACGATGCGATAGGCGAGAAAGAGGAAGAACAGGAGGACGCCGCAGGAAAACAGGATGACGTCGCGCACGTGGCCCAAAACGTAGTGGCCCATTTCATGGCCGAAGACGAACAGGATTTCATCCTCCGTCATGCGCTGTATGGATGTGTCCCACACGACCACGCGCTTGGTTGCACCGAGCCCGGAGGCATAGGCGTTCACCGCTTTCAGTTTCGAGCTGGCGTTCATCACGAACATGCGGCTCTGCGGAATCTCAAGGCCCGCGCGCTCGACCACGCGCTCGATGCGCCCGGCGAGGTGCGGCTGCGAATTTGCCAGCGGCGTGAATTTGAAAAATAACGGCTCGACAATCAACGGCTCGGCCACGGCGCCCAAAATGATCAACGGCACTGCGGCCAGCCAGAAATAGAGCCACCACCTCCGCGGGCTCTTGCGAATCACCGCATACAGAATCCAGATCAACAGCACACCAATCGTCACTTCCACGCCCTCGCCCTTGGCCCAATCCACCAGCCACGATCCCCAATCCTGGATCGATTGCTGATACTTCAGGGCCAGCCGGTGACTCCAGATCGCCGTGGGCAGGCTCAGAACGTCGATCGTAAGCAGGATCAGCGGAACGAAAACGATGGTCTGCAGGAAGCTGTTGTCGCCCGCGCGCGCCGCCAGATCGCGAAATCTTGGAGCGACACGAAGCTGCAACAGGAGGACCAAGAGAAGCAGGCCGTAGGCGACATCGAGGAAGTAAAGTTCATGCCGAGCGCGGGCATAGGCAATGGCCTGCGCCTCCTGCGCTGGCGATAGCGTGTAACCCTGCACTTGCCCCGTTGGCGAGGGTGCCTGGGGCGAGGCTGGCGCGGGCTGGGCAGGCGAGGGAGGCTCCTGTGCCGCCGGCTGCTGGGCATGGCTCGCTGGAGGAGCGGCCAAAACGCCTGCGAGCACAAAGATAAATGCAGGAAAGAACAGCGCGTTGTGAATCCTTCGACGATTCAATTGAAATCCTCTCAGCGGCCGTGTATCGGCGAGACAGCCCCCGCTCGCAGCGCGCGGAGTATGATCCAACCGGCGGCACGCGCGCAAGTGTACTGCCTCGCGAGCTTGGCCGCGCCTCGGATTATTTTGGATGAGGCGTTTTCAGGGCGTAATTGCGCGCCGCGCCGCCCATTGCCGCGCTGAAATGGATGATGGAAGTCCAGCGCTCGAGCCGGTGATGGCCGGTGCGATGGAAGAGGTAGGAGGCGCCGATCGATGCCGCCGCAGCCGCCGCTTCGATCCCGCCAAACAGCGGATGGTTGTCCACAACCGAGTTGGTTAGCAGGATTTCGTTGACCCCGCGCCGGCGCAGATTCATTGTCGAGGTGTAATCGAGGGCGCGCCCCGCACCCACGCCTGCAAACCACAAGTCATTTGTCCGATCCCAGAAGCGGTGGGGCGACTGCGGTGGACTTGCCTGCGGAACGGCACCTGAAACTTCAGACGACATTTGGAATGGGCCCGTCGCTGGGATTTTCCCGTCCGCTGGTTCCTGCGCCTGACCTGCAGCCGCAGCGGCCATTAGCAGGACTGCGACAGGCAGCGCGTGTAGCTTCCTGGTCCGCATCCGAAGATTGCCCTTCCCTCCACCAAAAAAGTCCCTGCTGTCCCGCATTCGGAAGAACAGATTGTGGGCAAACCCTGCGGGGTTGTAAAGGGCGGGTGCCCTTTCTTCTGGAGCGAGTTCCTCAGGCGTTCAAAGCCGTCGGCGCAGCCGCGGTTCACCTCATGGTTCAGGTTGTACCTGTGCCGTCTGCAACCGGACCACTAGGGATTGTATCTTTCCACTTGACACCACAAGAGACTCGCCGCAGAATCCCCGCAACTTTTCCGAATCGTTTCCGGTCCAGGGGGCCGGAGCGGGAAAGATTGCGCGTCGTTCCAGAGAGGGGGAGAAACGTGCAGTACTTGCCGGGTTGGACCGTGCAGTGCATTAATCCGGAATGCGAGGCCCGCGGCCACTGGCTGCGCGCCGGCGCCTCCGGAGCCGAACTTTGCAGCAACTGTAATGCGCCTCTCCACAATGTACCGCCGCCGCTGGGTCCTCGCCTGCGGCTACGTCCCCGCTCGCTCGGTAGTTACCGTCCCCCGGGTCGTTTGCCCGGGCGTCCTCGGTAGCGACTGCAGCAGAGCCGATTGGGCCGTCGTGGCAGCCTCACTGTAAAAGGGAGAGCGGCCGGTGGGGCGCCGGCCGCTCGGGGGGCTTGGGGCGTTGCTCGGAGGGTACTGTTTGCCTAAGCTACCGGGACCGGTCAGGGCGACCGATGAAACTTAAGAAGACAACCACGGCACATACCGAAATGCAAACCACTGTAATCATCGGTATCCCCGTCGGTTCCTGATAGCTTCAGCCACGTGATCATTCTGCGATTCGGACTCGTCCGCGTCCATGGGACGAGGGACACATTCGCATCGGTACTCTGGTACCGCACGCAAAATGGTTACACGCCAAGGTCGGGACTATTTTCGAGGGCGTCGTTGAAGCGGTTCGTGAAATTCGCCATGCAGATCGCAAGCGTCAGTTCGACGATCTGACCTTCGTCGTAGAATTTGAGCAATTCTTCGAGCGCGGCGGCGCGAATCGTGGTCGCGGCGCGCGTCACGCGGTCGGAATAGAGGATCGTGGCCTTTTCTTTCTCATCGAATAGCGAGCTGCGCTTGTAAAACGGCAGCGCGTCAATTTGTTCCGCAGTGACCCCGGCGCGCTTGGACGACGCGGAATGCGCTCGCGTGCAGTATTCGCAGCCGTTGACCATCGACGCGCGCAGGTACGCCAGCTCCTTGTACTTCGCCTCGACTGTGCCCTGATTGATGATCGCCGAATAGAGCGGAAGAAACATCTTCAGCACGTCCGGCCGGTGCGCCATCGCCGCAAACATGTTTGGCACTTTTCCGGCGCGCGCGGCGAGTTTCTCGAGGACTTCATGCACTTCCGGTGCGGCTTGTTCCTTCGTCAGCGGGTTCACAACTCCCATGCTAGGTCTCCATTTTTCTCCGGCAGGGCCGGGGCGCCATACTCACCAGCCAGTCTAGCAGGCCGCGCAAAGATGGTGAAACTTGCGGTGCAGTTTGCGCGTGAACGATTGAACCCTGTCCGGGTGCGTGTTAGCCTACGCAAGTTGCAGCCCTCCGGGCCGTTCACGGAGAACGCTTGCGCTGAAGCCTCGTGCTGAAGTGTTCCCGACTCGCCGTGAGCACTCGCCGTGAACGGTGAACCGCCTATGGCGTCTCCCGCACGACAATTCGATGCAGCTTTGGACGAAGAGCGCCTGCTCGATGTCGTGCGTGCGCTCGTTTCCGAACTGGGACACCAACCTGCCCTCGCCTCGGTACGCCCGACAGCGCATCTAGAGCGGGAATTAGGCCTCGGGAGCCTCGAGCGCGTTGAATTGCTGCTCCGCCTCGAGCAGGCCTTCGGTACACGGCTGGACGACCGCGTCCTGGCCGAAGCCGATACCGTGCAGGATCTAATCTCCGCGCTAAGCGCTGTGAACGGCTCACCGTTCACGGCGAGTGCTCACGGCGAGCCGGGCACGTTTACCCTGAACCCTTCAAGTGAAGGGTACTCCGTGAACGGTGAGCCCACCGCCGCGGCATTGTGCGGCACCCTCACCTCGCGCCCACCAAGAATGCCCTCCAGCGGAATCGCGGAAGGACTTCCCGCCGCGGAAACGTTTCAAGACGTGCTGCGCCATCGCGGTCGCGCGGACGCGGCGAAAACGCATCTGATTTTTTTCGAGGACGAAGGAGAAAGTCCGGCCCTGACGTTCGGCGAGCTTCTTGCCGGAGCCGAGCGCGTGGCCACGGATCTGGCGGGGCGCGGGATCGGGCGCGGTGACAGCGTTGCCATCATGCTGCCGACGTCGCGTGATTTTTTCCTCACATTCGCGGGCACGCTGCTCGCCGGCGCGACACCAGTGCCGATTTACCCGCCCTTCCGCGCCGACCGCATCGCGGAGTACGCGGAACGCCAGTCGGCGATTCTCGCAAATGCGGGCGCGCGCCTGCTGGTCACGTTCCGCGAAGCCGAGCACGTGGCCAAGCTGCTCAAACCGCGCGTCTCCTCTCTCGAAGGAGTTGTCACCGCCACTGCGCTGATTGAATCGCGCGCCGCCGCGCCGCTCGGGTTTCAGTTGCACTCCCGCGGCGAGGAGCTCGCGCTGCTGCAATACACCTCGGGTTCCACGGGCCATCCTAAAGGCGTCATGCTGACGCATGCGAATCTGCTGGCGAATATCCGCGCGATCGGTGATGCCGTCGGTGTCCGCTCCGACGACATCGGAGTGAGCTGGCTGCCGCTGTACCATGACATGGGCCTGATCGGCGCCTGGCTCATGCCGCTCTATTTCGGCCTGCCGGTTGTGGTGCTCTCACCGCTCGCGTTTCTCTCGCGGCCCGTGCGCTGGCTGCGCGCGTTCCACCGCCACCGCGCCACGCTCGGCGCGGCGCCGAATTTCGCGTACGAGCTGACCGCCGCGAAAGTCTCTGACCGCGATGTCGAAGGCCTCGATCTGAGTTCGTGGCGCGCGGCGCTGAACGGCGCTGAACCAGTCCTCCCCGCGACGCTCGACCGTTTTGCGTCCCGTTTTGCGGGATGTGGTTTCCGCCGCGAAGCGCTGCTGCCCGTGTATGGCCTGGCCGAATCGTCGGTCGCCTTGACGATTCCGCCGCCTGGCCGGGGGCCGCGCGTGGACCGCGTCGAGCGCGGCGCGTTCGAACGCGAAGGCCGCGCGGTTCCGGCGCCACTCGAAGCGCCGCCTGACGATACGAACATCATCTCGTTCGTCTCGGTGGGCCGCGCGATCCCGCGGCATGAAGTGCGCATTGTGGATGATCGGGGCGAAGACACCGCCGAACGCGTGGAAGGGCAGCTCTGGTTTCGCGGGCCCTCGGCCACGCGCGGCTACTATCGGAACGATGCGGCCACCGCCGGCCTGTTTCCCGCGGGCGCGGCGGCAGGCTGGATCAACACCGGCGACCGCGCGTACAAGGCCGAAGGCGAGATGTACATCACCGGCCGCGTGAAAGACATCATCATCCACGCCGGGCGCAATCTCTACCCGCACGAAATCGAAGACGTCGTGGCGCAGGTGCCAGGCGTGCGCAAAGGATGCGTCGTCGCGTTGGGTGCCGCCGACCCCGCGTCAGGAACCGAGCGGCTCGTCGTTGTTGCGGAGACGCGCGAGCGCGATCCTGCTGCGCGAGCACGCATCGCGCAGGCCATCACCGCACAGGTCACGGCCGCAATGGGTCTTCCGCCCGATCTGGTCGAGGTCGTCCCGCCGAATACGATTCCGAAAACGTCAAGTGGAAAACTCCAGCGGGATGCCACGAAAAAGCGGTTTCTCTCCGGCGCGCTCGGCGCGAAATCACCGCCGGCGTGGCTGCAGATTGCGCGCCTTGCGGCGGCATCAAGTGTTGGCCGGATTCGCGCGGCGCTGCGCCGCGCCGGCGAGGTTGCGTACGGCTGCTACGCCGTCGCGATATTCGGCGTGTTGCTTCTTCCCTCGTGGTTGCTGGTGATTATTGCCCCTTCGCGTGAAGCGGCCGCACGCATCACGACAGTCGCGCTTCGAACCTATCTCACGCTGGCGGGTTGGCGCGTGCGTGTCGAGGGACGCGAAAACATACAGGAACGCGCCACGCGCATGTTCGTTTCGAATCACACCAGCTACGCGGACGTTGTCGTCCTGATCGCTGCGCTCGGCGCGGACTATCATTTCGTCGCCAAGGGTGAAGTGCGGTCCATGCCGTTCTTTCGTACGTTCCTTCGCAAGCTCGGCCACTTTGCATTTAATCGTGAAGATTCCCGCGCACGTTTGCAGCAAGCGGACGAGATCGAGCAAGCTCTCCGGCGCGGCGAATCCGTGTTTGTCTTTCCCGAAGGGACGTTCACCGCACAGGCCGGTGTGCGGGCGTTCCACCTCGGCGCGTTCAAAGCGGCGATCGCGGCGCAGCGGCCGATCGTGCCGGTGGCGCTCAACGGAACGCGCCGCGTGCTCCGCGACGGCGCCTGGCTGCCGCGTCCCGCCCGCATCACGGTTACGATCTGCCAGCCGATTGTTCCGGAATCCGATGCGTCGGACTGGCACGAAATCGTGCGTGTCCGCGATGTCGCGCGAGAGACGATTGCACGTTGCGCCGGCGAAACACTGCTTTAATTTTCATTCTTCCAGCAGGCAACCAATGCACAAAAACAGTGCATCTCAGAATCCGTTCGAACAGTAGTCGCTTGTTTCGAACGGTTCACCGAGAACGTCCTCCGTGAACGGTTCACCGTGAACGGCGCCGGATCCCTCAGGGTGGGGTTCTTCGTCTCGTTTAGTAAGGGTCTGCTGAAAGCCCGCAGCAACCCAAATTAAAATCAAGGAGAGATGCCAAATATGCGTAAAGTTGCGTGCTTGTTGGGACTCGTGTTTTTCGTCAGCTTGAGTGCAGCCGCACAGGGTAACTCGACGGTTGATCTCTTTGCCGGGTATTCCTACATCCATACCAGGCCCGGCGGTGCCTTTTCTTCGTTCAACGCCAATGGCGGTGTCGGGTCGGCCGCATTTAATATAAACCGTTGGGGCAGTTTTGTGGCTGAAATTGGAGGTATTCACGCCAGCAGAATCAGCGGCACGGATGTGGACGCCAGTGCGGAAACATTCCTGTTCGGGCCGAAAATTTCGCTCTTTCGCGGCTCCAAGCTGACCCCGTTCGCGCAGGCTCTGTTCGGGTTTGCCCACTCGAATGCCGCCTTCAATGGCACCACAACTGCTTCCAACGGCTTTGCCATGAGCCCCGGCGTGGGACTGGATTGGAATGCCACGCGCCACATCGGCCTGCGTCTGGGACAGGTGGACTACCTTTTCCAGCGTGTGCCGACTTCGACCAATCAGGTGAACTGGAACAACTTCCGTTATTCCGCGGGAGTTGTCTTCCGCTTCTAGTCAGAATTTCTCACAACAGTTCTGTAGGGGCACGGCATGCCGTGCCCCTACAGGAATACGACTACGTCTTGACTCTGCCGCCCGGAGCCGCTGAAGGATGAGCCGCGCCGGGAGACGCTAGGCCGAAGCACCGAATACTTCGGCCCTCTTTCAGTTCCGGCGGCACTCCGTCCGGGACGGAATGCCGCCTTTCGCAGAGATGATGAGGAGCGCGCCCTCGCTCAGTTGGACACCGTGATGTCCCCAAAGTTCGCCTGGGTTGCTTAGAGGGATGGAACTGCTGGCACCTGGACGGCGGTACCACGGTTAACATATTTTATTACATGGAGTTACATCGTCCTCAATTTGCGTGCACCACTCCGCCTATTTTGCGCATCTGATAAATATTGCTGGAGGGTTCCTGGCTGAAGGAGAGGCTAAATTGTCATGAGTCTTCATTCGAAAGAAGCAGTTGGAGTTCGTTACACAGGTTGGGCCGCGCTGGACCGCGACCCACAGGAAGATCTTGTCGAATACAACTGTCCGTATTGCGGTGAGCGCGGGATGAAGGCGGCGCGGCGCACCCACGATCAGTATCACTTCACCGACGGGTTTCTGCAGGACGTGCAGGGCGAAATGGCGGCGTGCCATTCCTGCCGGCATTCGTTGCGGATCGCTCCCGTCGTGATGTTGCATGACCAGGACGAAAAGCGCCGCTTCGAAGCGGTGTTTTCGGACGTCTTGGTCGCGTCTAAGAATTAAGTTCGATCGGTTTTTCTCCCGAGACAAGAACGGGCCGCCCTTTGACGAGCGGCCCGTTTTCTTTTCTACAGTGTCTTTGTGCTAGGCAGGATAACTCCGACTTCAGCGGCCGTCGCGGTCGTAGTCATAGCGGCCTCGCCAGGTGTAGCCGAAACGGCGTTCGCAGTTCTCGCGTGCCTCGCGGCGAGTTCGTGGCGGTTGATGTCGCGATCCAGTTTATATTCCCACTCCTGGACGTTCCGGTAGCAGCTATCCCTGCTATTGGCGCGGGCGATTGTGGCATTACCGAAAAGCATGAACCCGCCTGCTAAAGCAGAAACAAGCGTTGTCTTCAAGAGCATCCTCGTCCAGACCATAGGGAACCTCCTCGGTCCGTTCATTGGCCTGGGGCTGGTCGGGCTCTTTCGCGTACATTTGAGTCCATGGCAGGGATCGGTCTGCGGGTTGTCCGCTGCCGTAGCGAATTCAAAATAAATAATCTCGGCTGCAACAACTCGGCAGGCTATTTCAGCTGCGTGTCAGGTTTCATATGGTGCATTTCGAGGCCGTTCCGTACACGCTCGAACGCCTGGTCCACGGTATCGGCAAATTCCAGCAACCCATATTCGTGTTGGTTGATGGTTCCGCAGCGCAGCATGTGCTTCCAGTCGAGCACGCGGTCCCAATACTTGCGCCCGTAAATCAAGATGATGTTGCGGCGCTGCAGCTTCCCGGTCTGCATCAGGGTGAGCATTTCCCAGAGCTCGTCCATCGTGCCGAAGCCGCCGGGAAAAATGACCAGTGCTTTGGCGAGTTGCGCGAACCACAACTTGCGCATGAAAAAATAATGGAACATGAAGCTCAGTTCTGGGCTGATGTAGTCATTCGGGCGCTGTTCGTGCGGCAACTGAATGCTCAGCCCGATGGATTTTCCGCCTGCCTCGGCGGCGCCGAGGTTGGCCGCCTCCATGATGCCCGGCCCGCCTCCAGAGCAGATGACGAACCTCCGGGGATTGTCGCCGAGCGACATCGCCCAGGAGGTAATGCGCCGCGCCAGCTCTCGCGCCTCCTCGTAGTAGCGGGACATCTCGAGCGACGCCTTGGCGTCGCGCAGGGCGGCCCGATGCTCGAGCGTGCTGCCGCGCTTTCCTTCCTTCCGTATCTTCTGCAGGTGCGCCAGCGCGTGCTCGTGCGAGCGGATGCGCGCCGAGCCAAACATCACGATCGTGTCGCCCACCTTCTCGCGCTTCAGACGCTCGAGCGGGTCGATGTATTCGGTGAGGATGCGCACCGGCCGGGCCGGCAAACTCTCCATGAACACATGATCGTGATACGGCGGAACGAGTTCCTTGCTTCGGGACCGGCGGCTCATGAAGCCTCCACTACAAAATTGCTGCGATTCGTCATTCTACGCATCCGCTGCATGAAAACGCCAGCAGCACTGGCTTTCCCTGTGCCGTCTTTGCAGCCGTACTCCGGCGGACTCCACACCCCGGCCAGGCCGGGGCGTTCAGCGTAAAAGTAGAGCCCGCACCTGGTTCCCGCGGGCTCCAAGCGGAGCCCGCACCCGATGTACACGGCCAACGCGCGGGCTCATTTCCGCTTCCAAAGGAGTAGACTGGAGACATGACTTTGAGACGAGACTTTACTGGCGGCATTGCCGTACTCGCTGCGTGGATTGTGTTCTCCCCCACGTCCGCGCGCGCTCAGGGAACGCAGGGACCCATTGCGCCTAAACCCGGCACGGCGGTGCAAAAGGCGCCCGAGAACGCGATTCGCGTAAAGGTTGCGCTCGTGAACGCGCCTGTTGCCGTGCACGACGCCAACGGCGAGCTGGTCCTAAACCTTGAGAAGAAGGATTTCCACGTGCTCGACAACGGCGTCGTGCAAAACATCGAAACTTTTGACCTGGGCGGTGAGCCGCTCTCCGCGGTGCTGGTTTTTGAGACCAGCTCGCGCATCGCGTTGCTGCTGCCCGCCGTCCAGAAGTCCGCGATTGTGTTCACGCAGACGGTCATCGGCCCGTCGGGCGACGCTGCGGTTCTCGGTTACAACGATGACGTCGAACGCCTGCTGCCGTTCACCGCGGACCACAACAAGATCGAGAAGACCATTGCAAACCTCAAGACCGGCACCAGTGGCGCGCGCCTGTACGATGCGTTATCCACGGCGGTGGGCCTGCTCCGCGACCGGCCGCCTTCCCGCCGACGCGTGATCATCGTCGTCGCCGAGGCAAGGGACTCCGGCAGCGAAGAAAAGCTCGGCGAGGTCCTGCGCGAGGCGCAGCTTTCGAACATCGTCATCTACACGGTCGGGCTTTCGACGACGGCAGCCGCCTTGCGCTCGCCGCCCGAGCAGTCCGGGCCCGTCCAGGCGACCCCACCCGGCACGTTCGGGCGCCCGCCTATGCCCGGAACGCCGCAGACGCCTACCAGCGAGCAGCAGCGCTCCGGCAACGTGGACCTGCTGGCGCTCGCTGTGTGGGCCGTGCAGCATGCGACGGCTGTCGTGAAGGACCATCCCCTCGAGGTCGCGACGGTCGCCACCGGAGGGATGTACCAGTCCACATTCCGCGACCGCTCGATCGAAACCGCTGTGGATGCCATCGGCGGCGAACTGAACGCCCAGTACACGCTGAGCTATCGCCCCACCGGCTCCGACGCCCCAGGTTATCACCAGATCAAAGTGACAGTGGATCGCCCCGGCGTGAAGGTCCGCACACGCCCAGGCTATTATCTTGAAAAGAAGTAGCGGCTCCGTTCGCCAATCATCCGACCGCAGACACCATTCCGAGATTGCTATCTTAATTTTGTTATTTCCGAGCGCCTCTACTTCTTTTCTTCCGCGACTTCCTGATCTTCGAGGATGGACGCGGCGGCGGCGATCTTGTCTCCGTCTTCCAGGCGCAGCAGGCGCACGCCCTGCGTCGAGCGGCCCGCTTCGCGGATTTCGTTCGCGTGGACGCGGATCACTTTGCCGTACTCGGTGATGATCATCACGTCGGACTCCTCGGTCACCTGGAGCGCCGCAACTACCGGGCCATTGCGGTCGGTGGACTTCAGGTTGATGACGCCCTTGCCGCCGCGTGACGTGATCCGGTATTCGGCCAGCGGCGTGCGTTTGCCGAAGCCTTTTTCGGAGACCGTCAGCATCAGCGAGGTCAGCGATTCCTTGATCGCCTCGTTCTCAAGCTCGTCGAGGTTCTGCGTGTCCTGCTTCGATTCCTTCTTGATGATTTCAAAATCGGGCTGAACGGGCTCCATGCCCACTAGGTAATCGCCTTTGGCCAGGTCCATGCCGTACACGCCGCCGGCGTTGCGGCCCATCGAGCGCACTTCAGTCTCGCGGAATAGGTTTGCCTGGCCGTCGTGGCTGGCGAGGAAAATCATCTGCTTGCCGTCGGTAAGATGCGCGCCGATCAACTCATCGTCCTTTTCGAGGTTGATGGCGATGATGCCGGTCGAGCGCGGATTGGAGAACTCGGCAAGCGCCGTCTTTTTCACGGTGCCGTTGCGCGTCGCCAGGAAGATGAATGTGCCCTCTTCCTCGAGGTTTGTCGCTGCGACAACCGCCGTCAGGTGCTCGTCCTCCTGGAATTTCACCAGGTTCGATATCGCCTTGCCGCGCGTAGCCGCCGCGGCCTCGGGAATTTCATACACCTTGAGCCAGTACACCCGTCCTTTCGAGCTGAACAATAGGATGTAACTGTGCGCGGACGCGACAAACAAATACTCGACGAAGTCTTCCTCGCGCGTTTTCGCGCCGATGCGGCCCTTGCCGCCGCGCGACTGGTGGCGGTACACGTCCACTGGCGTGCGCTTGATGTAGCCCGCGTGGCTGACCGTGATGGCCATGTCCACGTCGGCGATCAAGTCTTCGAGCTTGATCTCCTCGACGCTTTCGACGATCTCGGTGCGGCGCGGGTCGGCGTAGGATTTCTGGACCTCGCGCAGCTCCGAAATGATCACGGCCTTCAGCTTCTTTTCGCTCGCCAGGATTTCTTTCAGCTCGGTGATCAGCGCCTGGATCTGCTTTAGTTCTTCTATGATTTTTTCGCGCTCGAGCTGCGTCAGGCGGTGGAGTTGCAGGTCGAGGATGGCCTGTGCCTGGCGTTCCGTGAATTTCCAGGTCTCCATCAGGCCTTCGCGCGCTTCCTTGGGGGACTTGCTGCGGCGGATCAGCTTGATGACGTCGTCCAGGTGCTCGAGCGCTTTCTTGAAGCCGAGCAGGATGTGCTCGCGCTCTTCGGCTTTCCGCAGCTCGAATTGCGTGCGCCGCCGCACGACTTCGATGCGGTGCTCGATGAACAGCTTCAGCAGCGGCAGCAGTCCCAGTTCGCGCGGCTGCCCATTCACAATCGCGAGCAGGATCATCCCAAATGATTCCTGCATCTGCGTGAGCTTGAAGAGGTGGTTCAGAATGATTTTCGGTTCTTCGCCGCGTTTCACTTCGATGACGATGCGCATGCCTTCGCGGTCGGATTCGTCGCGCACGTCGGAGATGCCTTCGATCTTTTTGATCTGCACCAGTTCGGCGATGCGCTCGATCAGGCGCGACTTGTTGACCTGGTACGGAATCTCAGTGATGACGATGTTCTCGCGGTCCTTGCCGACGCTTTCGATCGCGGCTTTGGCCCGCATCGTGAAGCTGCCGCGTCCGGCCTTGTAGGCCGCGACGATCCCGTCACTGCCGGAGATGTACCCGGCGGTCGGAAAATCCGGCCCCGGCACCAGCTTCATGACTTCCTTGAGCGTCGTGTCCGGCTTCTCGATCAGCAACACGGTGGCGTCAATGATCTCGCCCAGGTTGTGCGGCGGAATGTTCGTCGCCATGCCCACGGCGATGCCGCTCGCGCCGTTCACCAGCAGATTTGGAATCTTCGACGGCAGCACGACCGGCTCTTCGCGCGTCTGGTCGAAATTCGGAATGAAGTCCACCGTCTCTTTTTCGAGATCGGCGAGGATTTCTTCGCTGATCTTCGCCAGGCGCGCTTCGGTGTACCGCATCGCCGCGGGCGGATCGCCGTCCACCGAGCCGTAGTTTCCCTGCCCGTCAATCAGCGGATAGCGCATGTTGAACGACTGCGCCAGGCGCACCAGAGTGGGGTAAATGACAGCTTCGCCGTGCGGGTGGTAGTTGCCCGAGGTGTCGCCGCAGATCTTCGCGCACTTGCGGTAGCCGCGATTGGACGCGAGGCCCAGATCGTTCATCGCGACGAGGATGCGCCGCTGCACCGGCTTCAAGCCGTCGCGCACGTCGGGGATCGCGCGCGCCACGATCACGCTCATCGCGTAATCGAGGTACGACTTCTTCATCTCGGCCTCAATTTCGACCGGAATCATTTGCGCTAGTTTAGGTTCGTCCGCCATCACCCAATCCTTGGTTGCTGAAATTTCGACATGTCAAAACCTGCCGTCCCGGCGGCATCTACTCATTTTGTAGAAGCCGCAGGGCCCTTCGCGCAACGTAATCTTTTACCGCGTCAAATGCCGCCGCGGTGTTCAGAAACCGCTGCGGCCCAAAATGCCCTTCGAGTTCCGCCACCAGCGCATCGCGCTCGGCCTCGTTCGTACACTCGATCGTCACACCGCGCTCGTTGTCCGGCGCCGGTGTCGGCGTCGCGCGAAAGTCCGAGCATGCAAGCCCGCGCAGCCCCGGTAGCGTCGTCCAGCTTATTTGGTACGTCAATTGTTATTTCAGCAGCACAGAGTCGTGCCTGTGCTCTCCACACACACCGAAGACCGCGCTGTTAAATATCCAAATTCACGACTTCGAGTGCATTTTCTTCGATGAACTTGCGGCGGCTCTCGACGTTTTCGCCCATGAGTGTCGAAAAAATTTCCTCGGCGGCGGCGGCATCGTCGAGACGCACCTTGAGGAGCGTGCGCGTTTCCGCGTTCATCGTCGTTTCCCAGAGTTGCTCGGGATTCATTTCGCCCAGGCCCTTGAACCGCGTGATCGTGAAATCTTTCTTGGCGTCTTCGAGCACGTAGGCGAGCACGTCGGACGCCTTTTCCTTCACGATCTTGTTGCCGTTGCGCGTCACGGTGAACGGCGGGCTGTCCACTTCGCTGACTGCCTTGGCCGATGCACGCAGGCGCTTGTACTCCGGCGTGGCTGCGAACGCCCAGTTGATTTTCTTTTCGCCAGGACGCGCCGATGTGCCCGGAATTACCAAATCATAAAGACTGTGCTCTTCGTCGTAGGCAATCTTTGCATCGAGATCGAGCTTCGCCTTGTCGATGGCTTTCAAAAGTTTCTCAAGCGCTTTTTTATCTTCAAAGTCCGTTTTCTTTTCGAGGTCGCTTGCCGCCAGCAGATCCACCAGGCGCGGCTCGCGCAGTTTTCGCGCCATTTTGGCCGCGACCAGGCCGTACTCCTGCACGTGCAGCAGAAATTTCGTCAACGCAGCGCCCTGGAGCGCGCCGCCTTCTTTCGGCTTCACGACGTGGTCTTCGGTCGCGCGCGACATCAGTTCGTGGCTGAACTCGTCTTCGTCGCGGATGTAGCGGTCCATCTTGCCGCGCTTGATGCGATAGAGCGGGGGCTGCGCGATGTAAATGTGTTCGCGCTTGATCAGCTCCGTCATGTGGCGGAAGAAGAAGGTGAGCAGCAGCGTGCGGATGTGGCTGCCGTCCACATCCGCGTCGGTCATCAGGATAATTTTGTGGTAACGCAACTTCGCGGGATCGAAATCGTCCTTGCCGATACCGGTACCGAGCGCGGTGATGATGGCGCGGATTTCCTCATGGCCGAGCATCTTGTCGTAGCGCGCTTTTTCGACATTGAGGATTTTTCCTTTGAGCGGCAGGATCGCCTGGTACTTGCGGTCTCGTCCGCCCTTGGCCGAGCCGCCGGCCGATTCGCCCTCGACGATGAAGATTTCGCACCGTGCGGGATCGCGCTCCTGGCAGTCTGCTAGTTTTCCCGGCAGACCGCCCGAATCCATCGCGGACTTGCGCCGCGTCAGTTCGCGCGCCTTGCGTGCCGCCTCGCGGGCGCGCGCGGCGTCAATGCACTTGCCGATGATGCGGCGCGCCACAGTTGAATGCTTGTCGAAGTACTCGCCCAGACGCTCGTTGATGAGCTGCTCGACCGGCCCCTTGATGTCGCTATTGAGTTTGCCCTTGGTCTGGCCTTCGAACTGCGGCTGCGGCAGCTTCACGGAGACCACCGCGACCAGCCCTTCACGAACATCGTCGCCGGTGATCGTAACCTCGTCCTTCTGCTCCTTGAGCATTCCTGCGGACGAAGCGAAATTGTTGATCGAGCGCGTCAGCGCCGAACGGAAGCCGGAGAGGTGCGTCCCGCCGTCCACGGTGTTGATCGTGTTGGCGAACGCAAACACGTTTTCCGTGTAGCTATCGTTATATTGCAGCGCGATTTCAATTTCGACCGTGTCCCGCTTGCCTTCCATGTAGATGGGAGAATCGTGCAGCACCTGCTTGCCTTTGTTCAGGTGCTTGACGAATTCCGCAATGCCGCCCGTGAACCGAAATTCGGCCGATTTGTCGCTGCGCTCATCGGTGAGCGTGATCTTCAGGCCCTTGTTCAGGAACGCGAGCTCGCGCAGCCGCTGCGCCAAAATGTCGTAGCTGTACTTGTGGTTGTCGAAGATCGCGGGGTCGGGATGAAACGTAATCTTCGTGCCCGTCTTGCGCGTCTTGCCGGTGACCTTCAGCTTGCTCTTCGGCTTGCCGGCTTCGTAGGACTGCTCCCATACTTCGCCATCGCGCCAGATTTCCAGGTCCAGCCTGTCCGCGAGCGCATTCACCACCGAGACGCCGACGCCGTGCAGCCCGCCTGAAACTTTATACGTCTCGCTGTCGAATTTTCCGCCAGCGTGCAGCAAGGTCATCACGACTTCCGCGGCGGGCCTTTTCTCCGTGGCATGCATGTCCACGGGAATGCCGCGGCCGTTGTCAATCACCGTGACGCTGTTATCCTCGTGCACCTGGACGTTGATCTCGTCGCAGTAGCCCGCGAGCGCTTCGTCGACCGAGTTGTCCACCACTTCCCAGACCAGATGGTGCAGGCCCTGCTCGCCGGTCGAGCCGATGTACATCGCCGGCCGCAATCGCACAGCCTCGATTCCACCGAGGACTTTGATCGATGTAGCGTCGTAACGGTGTCCTGCTTCACTGCCGGTTGCAGATGCTTTTTCTGCCATGTTGTGCGCGCTCCTGCGGAATCGAGGGGAAAGGCGGTGTCATGAAGCCTGCCGGGTTTCAAGTAAAGCCCGGACCCGATCACTCGATCGCGATCGGTTCGACCGTCGCCTTACCCTGTGATCCTCAGCCGTCGTTCCCGGCTGGGACTCGTAGGGTTTCTGCTCCATCCCGTCCGGATTCCAATCAAGCGGAAGCGGACGCGGCGAAGACTTCTTTCCTCCAGGCATGTGACGCCCCGCATACTCTGGCGCGGGCATGCACTTCAGGGGCGCGACCAGCCTGGCCGACGTGCCGTTCTGGAGGAAACCAACTGAACGTCTGACCTCAGAAATTCTATCGCGAACGGGCTGTTTTCTCAAGCCTAAACTGCGGGCAGGCCTCCTGGTATCATCTTTAGTTTCAATTGTATAGACTGTGTTTATTGACACCCAGAAGGCTTGTGGTAATAAGATAATTCAAGCAACGACATATCAGTATCTTATTGGTTAATTATGCTTCGCCTCAGATAGGGAAGTTATGCGCTGTCTTTCTTGGGGACAGAAAGTTTCAGCTATGAATGTTCGCCATCCTAGCGTCGATTTCAGAGACAGCCAGACTGAGGTACGACTCAATCTCTCCTCCGCACTTGGGACATTCGTTGTTGCAACCGCAACTCCAAAGGTCTGCCCAGTGCGTTCCGCATTCCTCGTGCTTGTAGAAATTCAAGACTGCTTCCCCGTAATCCACGGCCACATATCCTCCTTGATGTGAGAGTTTCGATTCATTGAAGTGTTCTCCAGAACAGCATGCTTCTCAGACCGGCGTTGGTCTCGCGCGGCGTCGGATACTCATAATCAATTGTTATGAATTGTTTTAGCCAATCGGTAACGTCCGTGCCCTAAAAACACAAGCAAACCGAGATCGCGAAGAACTTGGAGTTGTTGTCTGATCTTGTCTCGGACATGGTGGTTGTGAGGATAGAGTTGACCCAAAGAGGACTCAAGCGCGTAGACGTCGGATAGTGCGAAGTCGCTCATGCCAAGTCCACGGACTGCGTTTAATATGTCAAGGGTCCATCCACGATTCTCGGCTGTGAGCGTTTCAAGCGGGCGCAAGCGAGCATATTGTTTGCGAACCTCTGAGCTGCTAATTGCGCATCCTTCGGTGACTATTGGAATTTTCGCGTCAGCTGGAATCCGACCTAAAAGGATGTTGCATCCTACCCATCCAGCCCGTCGCGCCTCAGGGCCCAGAGCCTTTCTCTTTTCAATAGCAGCCATGGAGAACGCAAAATTAGGTATTAGAATCACGTTGGAAACCGACCACTTTTTTCTATCGTAGTGCATTACGAAAAGATTAGGAGTTCTATTTGACCTGATCGCGTCGCGCAATGAGCCATAGGCGGCATCAACAATTCGAAATGAAAGCGGACTACCCTGACTCTTAAGTTGAAATGCGGACTTACACTCACGGCAGACATAGTCGACAGTTGGTGTGTTCGGTGGTGTGCAGTCGAGGCGATTTCCCGTGCAGTTCGGGCAATAAAGGTTATCTGAACCCCAGGTTTCGGTTGCCACGCGGGCGCGCTGCGACAGACTCTTATAGTTAACGAAGTGTCCAGTCGGCAAGACTAGAGGTATTCGCATAAAGAAGCGGATTTTGATCAAATCCTCATCGGCATGATGACGTAGCGATAGCGGTATGCTTCTTCGGCGAGCGGGCGCATCTGGCCGGCGGATTGTTCATCCTTCAATTCGAGGCTGATCGGGCCTTCGGCTGCTGCGCCAAGAAAATCCAGCATGTACTGCGCGTTGAATCCGATGGCCAGCGGTTCGCCTTTGTATTCCTTTTCAAGCGTTTCTTTCGCCTCGCCATATTCCGGGCTGGACGCGGAAATTTCGATGCCTTCCGGGGTGACCGCAAATTTCACGGCGTGGGAGCGCTGGTCGGCAAGCTGCGCGACGCGCTTCACGGCATCATTCAATTCGCCCCGTTCGATCACCACGTGCTTGTTATTCTCGCGCGGCAGGACAGCTTCGTAGTTGGGGAACTGGCCGGTGAGCATGCGTGAAATCAGCAGGCGTTCGCCTACACGGAAAAAGAGATGGCTGTCATCGAGCGCGAACTCGATCTCGCCGTCTTCTCCGACCTCGCTTGCGAGGCGCTGCACTTCGGTCAGGGCTTTTTTCGGCACCAGCGGGCGCACTTCGCGCGACAGCCCGGCAAACTTATGGTCGGTTTCAGCGACGGCCAGGCGATGCCCGTCGGTAGCGACCATGGTGATGGTGTCCGGCTTGAGCAGCAGCAGCGCGCCATTGAGTGTGTAACGTGAATCTTCATTCGAGATTGCAAACGCCGTCTTCGCGATCAGCGACGACAAGATCTTCGCCGGGATCGTCACGAGTGGATGCGGGAACGCCGGAATCGCGGGGAAGTTGTCCTTGGCCATTCCAACCATCTTGTACGTCTTCCGGTCGGCCAGGATCTGCACCCAGTGATTTTCGAGCAGCTTGAAGCGGATCTCACCCTCGGGCAGCAGTCGTACGAGCTCGAGAAGTTTTTTCGCTGGGATTGTCCCGGCACCCTCTTTTTTCACTTTTGCTTCGCAGGACGTGCGGATGAAGAGCTCAAGATCGGTAGCCGTTAGCGTCACTTTGTTGCCGGCGGCTTCGCACAGGATGTTGCCGAGGATCGGGATCGTCGTCTTTCGCTCGACCACACCCTGCGTCAGATTCAATTCCCGTTGCAGGTCAAACTTCTTAACACTGAATTCCATTGCCGGATTTCCTCCGCCGGAAGGCACGCACTCAACTACGACTTCGAACGGCTACTGTACCCTGTTTTAGTGTAGGGATAAAGATAGTAGTAGTAGCCGTCGCTGTGGAAATGAGGAAAACATACTCTAGCAGAGAGACCAAAGGACTTGCGCTGTGCACACAAGAAAGAGCAAACGGAGGATTGAGAGGAAAAAGCGCCAACAAACGATCCAGATTTCAACCAATGAGAAAAATCATCCACAGGGAGCACGGGTATTGCACAGAAGAAGCACAGTGTTTTGCGCAGGATTTTGACAGGACAAAAAGAACAGGGAGAAGCGATATGGCCGGCGCCAAGCGCCGCCGGCACCGGCACAAACAGAAAAGCCCTGAACACGCCGAGGCACAACGAAACTCGATGCACCGAAGAATCGGCGCGAGCTAGCTGAAAGCGTCCATCAACTTATTGATTGTGCGGTTCAGGTCCTTGTCGCTGCGTCGCAGAGCGTCAATCTTGTTGATCGAGTGAAGGACGGTCGTGTGATGTTTGCCGCCGAACTGGCGCCCGATTTCCGGAAGCGACGCCGAGGTCAGCTGCTTGACGATGTACATCGCAATCTGGCGCGGGAACGCGATCGCTTTCGTGTTGGAACGCACTTTCAGATCCTGCTCGCGCAGGCCGAACTGCTCGCCGACCTTTTTCTGAATCAGATCGATGGTAATCCGCTTTTCTTGCGTAGCGATGATGTTGCGCAACACCTGCTGCGCGGTGGCCAAATTCAGGACCGAGCCGGTCAGGGAGGAATAGGCCACCAGGCGCGTCAAAGCGCCCTCGAGCTCCCGCACGTTCGACTTGATCGCACGCGCAATGTACTCAGCAACGTCGTCGGGGATCATGACGCGTTCCGTCTCCGCTTTCTTCTGGAGGATGGCGATTTTCGTTTCGAGATCGGGGGGTTGAATGTCCGCGATCAATCCCCACTCGAACCGCGAGCGCAGGCGTTCCTCAATCGCCGAGATTTCTTTAGGCGGACAGTCGGAGCTGACGATGATCTGCCGTTGCAGATCGTAGAGCGCGTTGAACGTGTGAAAGAACTCTTCCTGGGTCCGCTCCTTGCCCGCGATGAACTGGATGTCGTCCACCAGCAGCACGTCGACGGACCGGAACCGGTCGCGGAAACTGATCATGCGGTCGAAGCGCAGCGAATTGATCACCTCGTTGGTGAATTTCTCCGCGCTGATGTAGGTCAGCCGCGCCGCCGGGTTACGCTTTTTGATGAGGTGCCCCACCGCCTGCATTAAGTGCGTCTTGCCCATGCCCACGCCGCCGTACAGGAACAGCGGGTTGTACGCTTTTGACGGCTGTTCGGCGACAGCCTGCGCAGCCGCATGCGCGAACTGATTCGATGCGCCCACAACGAATGTCTCAAACAGATACCGCGGGTTAAGCTGGTGATCGACGGAATCAAAGTCCAGGCGCGTTTGTTTGGCGGAATTTCCGGAAGGCAAGGGATCATTCTCCGTGCAAAGAAATTCTAGATGCGTGTCGTTCATGCCTACTTCGACCAGAACCGCCTGTAATAGCTCGCCATAGGTCTCCGTGAGGCGCTTCCGGAAGACGCGCGAAGGCACGCGGACCACTAGGTTGCCGTTTTCCGCGCCTTCCTGGCGCGTGGGGCGAAACCAGGTGGAGAAGCTGTGCGGATTAACCCGCCGCTCCATATGCTGCAGAATCTTTTCCCAGGAATTCATGCCCTCAGAGCCCTCAATAAAAGCAAAAAGTCCCCCACTTATTATTTCCACAGTTGTGGAAAAGCTGTGGAAATAACAAAGCTACCTGGCCCGCCTTCGGCCATATCCAGTTTCTGGGATAACCCGTGACCCTCCCCTTTGCTTTTTAGTATAGTGTTCGCGTCACGGCGTTCACTGGGGTGCCAGCTTCCTTACTCTACCTACCAAGACGAAGCTGGATTCTCGCCGAACACACTCAATGCAGCAAGAGAAAACTTCATGATCCTATGCACGGCTCCCACAGAAGATTCACAAGTTTTCCACAAGAGTCCATCGCGCTAAAAATAAAGATCTTATCTGTTTATTTGGGTATTTTGGCGGTGGATTTTCTAAATTCAGGCGCAGATGGTGACTGACCGGGACGTAAGGAACAACTGCGCGAGACGGAGACAAGCACCCGTGTGGATGCAACAGGGGAGTAACATTCACTGCGCCGGCCTATCAGGCCGCGGGAATTCGTAGATTCCTTGCGGGTCGGCGCCGATGAGCAAACGGTCCGGTTCCACTAGAATGGTGGAGGCCTCGATCCGCGCACCTCGCGGCATGTAGGTGCGAAAAGTCGCCAGGCGCTGGCCCTCCTTATCAAAGTGCATCAGCAGCGTGCCGATGGCCAGCCAGACATCCTGTGTTTGCGGATCCACGCCGATGGCCGTAATAATGCGGTGCAATGCGGGTGTTCCGCGGTCGGAGCGGGCGATGGCGCGGCGCGCCGCCTGCGCCGCCGGCTGGAATTCCAGCGTCTTGAGAGATATTTCCATCGTGAGATAGCCCACGTGGTCGAACTTGCGCGCCGTTGGCTCAGGCAAATAGTCAAACGCGAAATACGTATTTCCGATTTCATCGGCCGCGAGATGGCCGAAGTTCACCTGATTGTTGACGTCGGCGCGGTCGGCAATTTCTTCCCTCTCGCCGTACTCCCGCACCTGTTTTCCGGCGAGGTCGTACACAGTCACCAACTGCTGCATATTCGGGCTGGCGACCGCAACCTCACCGCCTGGCAGCAGCACCACCGAGGTGGGCCCGGAAACAGGAATCGTGGTGGCCAGCAAGCCGTTCGGCGCGTAAAGTTTCACGGCGTTCGCGCCGCGATCACACACGGCGACGCGGCCTTCGCGATCCACATCGAACGATTCGCCATAGACCAGCGCCGCGCTCTTTGCTGCCGCTGCCGTTTCGCTGGGAATCTGCCCGACCCGCTTCCCTGCCGTGTCATAAATTTGCACTGCGGCGGCTGGCGCCGTTAGGACGTAGTAGTTTCCATTGGGCCCTTGGTGAATCGCGCGAAAGCCCGGCCCGGTGGTTTCAAAAACGCGCCGCTTCGCCAACAGGTCGCTCTCAAATTGAAATTGTTCCTGCGCGCGGGACGGTACGGGCGCCAGCGCAGCAAGCGCCGCGACCGACAGAGCTGCGATAGACAAGGAAATCACTCGACGCATGGTGACTTCGTTTTCCCTCAATCGGCCCGGAAGCGGAGGCGTTCGATGGCGCGGGCTCGGCCCGTCGTTTCATCCACATCGAGCAGAACCGTGTTCATCTGAACGTCGCCGGTAGCCACCTCAAACCGCGCCGGCTGGCCATCGAGAAACCGCCGCATGATAGCGGCCTTGTCCATCCCGATCACACCGTTGTGCGGTCCGGTCATGCCCGCATCGGTCTGAAACGCGGTCCCGCCCGGCAGGATCTGCTCGTCCGCGGTGGCAACATGCGTGTGCGTGCCAATGACTGCCGAGACGCGCCCGTCTAAGTAGAAGCCCATGGCTTCCTTCTCACTTGTTGTTTCCGCATGAAAGTCCACAAAGATCACGCGGACTTCTGCTGGGATGCGGGCAATCTCCCGATCGGCTGCCCGGAAGGGGCAGTCATTGGATGCCATGAACACCCGCCCCTGCAAGTTCAGCACGGCGTAGGGCACGCCGTTACGCGCCGATCCAAGGTACAACCCGCTGCCGGGATTGATATCCGCAAAATTCGCCGGCCGCAGCAGCCTGGGGTGCTTGGGAAAGTAATCGAGAATTTCCTTGCGGTCCCAGATGTGATTCCCGCCGGTCAGCACTTCCACCCCCGCCTCGAAGAGTTCATCGGCCAGCCTGGGCGTGATGCCGAACCCAGAGGCGGCGTTTTCACCATTGGCAATGACGAGATCGATCTGCCGCGTCTGGACGATATCCGCCAGCCGGTCGGAGACAATCTGCCGTCCCAATGAGCCTACGATGTCGCCAACAAATAGAAGTTTCATTTTTCTCTTTGCCGGGCGCGGGTGCCTTTCCGGGCCCGGGCCTAGCCGAAACGCAAAAAGCAGGGAAGCGGCGGCACTACAAAAATGGAGCGGTCCACTTCGCCGTGTGGAGCTAGATCCTGAACCTCCTGTATAAGGTGGGAACCCTGCGCCGGCCTTTAGGCTTTCCCGCGGCGAACCGAAATCCGCAGCGGGCCATGCACACCGGCCGTCTGACACGGGCTCCCGGAGATCCAGTATTGGTTCAAAAGATCTTCGCGCCAACACCTGCGTTGCAGGCCTACTCCGCGTTTCATTCTAGCAAATCCACGCATCGGACGAGGGAGAGCCCGCCGTATCGTTTCCAGGGCACTACAGAAATCTTTCGGGCCCGCCACCCATCCTTGTCCAAGGTCAGTCAAGACGAACCGCGGGTCCGAAAATGGCAATGGGCATGTTATTGCTTCGCTACACCTTTAGCACGTCATCCGGCCTCGCCACCATCACGTAGAGTACCGGGGCAACGAAGAATCCGAGGAAGAGTCGGGAAATTAGCCCTGCGACAATGACGATCGCGAACGGCTTCTGCGAGTCCGAGCCGATGCCGGTCGACAGCGCCGCCGGCAGCAATCCGAGGCATGCGACAAGTGCGGTCATCATGATCGGCCGCAGCCGCAACAGCGCCGCCTTGTAAGTGGCCGTGCGAATGTCATAGTTTTCCAGGCGCAGCTTGTTGATGTAGGACATAAGGATTACGCCGGTCTCGACCGAAACACCCATCAGTGCAAAAAGGCCGAGGACCGAACTGACGCTAAACGGCGTGTGCGTCAGCTTCAGCGCGATCAACGCGCCTACCGGTTCGGTCAGAACGACGTCCAAGGCGATTGCGATCGGGAACTTGAAGGTTCCATAGAGCGTGAACAAAATCCCGAATATCAGCAGAACTGCGAGCGGAGCGATGATAGCGAGCTGCTTCTCTGCCTCAACGTATTCGGTGTACTCGCCGCCCCAGTCGAGCCTGTAGCCCTGCGGCAGCGCGACCGATTGACGCACGGCCTTTTGCGCGTCGGCCACGGCGCGGGCCAGGTCGCGCCCCTCGACGCTGAACTGGATGCCGACGTAGCGTGAGTTATTTTCGCGGTAAATGAACGACGCGCCGTTTCCCTGATGGATCTTGGCGAGCTGAGACAACGGAAGCTGCTGGCCGCCCGGCGCAGGCACCAGAAGATTGCCGATATCCCTCGCGCTCGAGCGGTACTCCGGCTTCATCCGCACCACCAAGTCGAATAGCCGCTCGCCCTGAATTACCTGCGTCGCCGCCTGCCCGCCCACGGCGGCCTCGACGACGCCCTCGACATCTGCGACATTGATGCCGAATCGCGCGATGCGCTCGCGGTCCACGTCGATCTGCAGGCTCGGCTGCCCCAACTCTCGCACCACAGTCAGCTCGGTGAACCCCGGGACTTGTGCGAGGACGTTCTTGATGGCGACCGCTTTGTCTTCGAGGACCTGCAGGTCTTGCCCGTAAACTTTCACCGCGAGCGCGCTCTTGAGTCCTGTCAATGCCTCGTCCACGGCGTCTTCGGCCGGCTGCGTGTAGTTGAAAATCACGCCGGGGTACGACTCGAGCTTCTTCTGCACCGACTCAATCAGTTCGGGTTTATTCGTGATCCCTGCCTGTCCCCAGGACTTGTCCTTGTAAGGTTTCAGGCCCACGTAAAATTCGCAATTGAAAAAGCCGGTAGGATCGGTGCCGTCGTCGGGCCGCCCGAGTTCGGAGCCGACTTCGGTGACCTGCGGGTAGGCCATCAGGATTTTGCGAATTTCGGGGGCGAATTTCGCTGCTTGTTCGTAGGAAATTGTGTAGGGCATCGTCGCGCGCACCCACAGCGCGCCCTCGTCCAGGTGCGGCATGAACTCGCCGCCGATGAAAGGCACCAGAAGCAGCGTGCTGGCGAAAATCGCGGTCGCGGCGAACATCGTTGTCTTCGGATGGTCCAGGCACCAGTCGAGCTTTCCTGCATAGAATTTCTTGATCGCCTCGTACGGGCGGTTCACGGTTTCCTTCACGCCCTTCTTGAACCAGTAGGAAGCCAGCACGGGAACGAGAGTGAGGGTGAAGATCAACGCGCCCAGCAGCGCATACGTCATCGTCTCGGCCATCGGGCGAAACAGCATCCCCGACGGCCCGCTCAGCGCATAAATCGGGATATATCCGGCCATGATGACGGCGACGGAATAGAAGATGGGCCGGTCGACATCCCGCGCCGCCGCGAGAATGACTTCATTGAGTTTGTAATCCTGCCCGTAGCGCTCGGCGAGCTCACGGTAGATATTTTCCATCATGACCACAGTACCGTCGATGATGATTCCGAAGTCGATTGCGCCGATCGAGAGCAGGTTGGCGGGCACGCCGCGCCCGTGCAGGAAGATGAACGCAAACAGAAGCCCTAGTGGAATCGTCAGCGCGACGATCACCGCCGCGCGCACGCTCACGAGGAAGAAAATCAGCACCAGCAGCACGAGCACCATGCCGCGCAACAGATTGGCTTCCACTGTATCTGTGGTGAGCTTCACCAGATCGCTGCGGTCGTAGAATGGCCGCACCTTCACGTCGGGCGGCAGGATGCTGCGATTCAGCTCCTCGGTTTTTCTCTGGACCCCCTTGAGAACATTTTGTGTTTGTTCGCCGGTGCGCATCAGAATCACGCCTTCGACGGCGTCATCGTTATTCTGAAAACCGAATTGCCCGAGGCGCGGAGCGTTTCCGATCGTCACCTCCCCGATGTCGCGGATTCGCACCGGAACGCCGTTGTTGTTTCCGGCGACGATGTTGCCGATATCTTCGGTCTTGGTCACCAGACCCAGGCCGCGCACATAGAAGAACTGCTCGCCCTGCGAGTAAAACCCGCCCCCCGCGTTCGAATTGTTCGCGGCCAGCGCCGCCAGCACCTGGGGCACCGGAATGTGATAGCTGTAAATCCGGGCCGGGTCGAGCAGCACCTGGTATTGCATCGTCGTGCCGCCCAGGCCCGAGTCGTCCGCCACGCCCGGCACCGACCGGTACGCGCGCGCAATGACCCAATCCTCGATCGTTTTCAGTTCCTGCGGGCTGCGGTCCGGGCTTTCAAGCACGTAGCGGTAAACCAGACCAGAAGGGCTGAACAGCGGCGCCATGCTAGGCGTTACGCCGGAGGGGAGTTGCGCGCCGGCCAAGCGTTCGAACACGACTTGCCGCGCGAAGTATGCGTCGGTGCTTTCTTCGAACGTCAGGCGGATATCCGAAAGCCCATAGAGCGAAATTGACCGCATGACTATCATGTGCGGCACGCCGTTCATTTCGATTTCGAGCGGAAGCGTAACCAGCCGCTCTACTTCCTCAGCCGCGTGACCGGGCCACTGGGTGATCAACTCGACCCTCGGCGGCGACAGATCCGGGTAGGCGTCCACCGGCATGCGCTGGAACGACAGAGCGCCCGCGACAGTGACCAGAAGCGCCAGCATTAGGACTACAAAGCGCTGCCGCAGTGCGAATTGAACGACGTGATGAATCATCCGGGTCGCGTCCTCTCAGCGCTGCAAGGAATTCTGGAATTGCAGAAACAAACTGCCGTCACCGACAACCTTGTCGCCCGCCTGCAACCCCGAAAGAATTTGCGTCTTGCCGCTTTGACTTTCACCAATGGTGACCTGCCGGCGCGCAAACTGGTTGTTCGCCGCCTGGAAGTAGACGTAGGGCATGTTTTCCGTGTCGCGCAGCACACTCGAATCGGGCACTGTCAGCGCATTCGGGACCACGCCCGCGCGCACCAGTGCCGTCACATACATGTCTTTCTTCAGCCGCTCGCCGGGATTGGAGGCCACGATGCGCGCTTGCAGCGTCCGTGTCGTGGGATCGAGCGCCGACGCCAGGTAGGAAATCTTTCCGCGCACCACACCAGGGTATGCATTGTTCTCGATGGTCACCTCGTCGCCGACGTGCACGTACGCAAGATCGTTCTGGTACACATTGGCGAGCACCCAAACGGTGCTCATATCCGAGAGCGTGAAGCACTGCGTTGCGCCCGCCTGCACCAGTTGCCCGGGCGACACGAGCCGCTCGACGACTTCCCCGTCCAGCGGCGCCAGCAAAGGCAGCTCAGGCGAAAGCGGATTGGTCACGAGGCTTTCCGGGTTGGTAATGCCCAGGACGCGGATGGCTTGCTCGCTTGACTGCAGATCGGCCTCTGCCTGCGTGTGGCCCGATTCGGCCTGCTCGACGGCGGCCTGCGCAATGGCCTTGTGCGCGTAGAGATCCTGCGTGCGGCGGAGGTTTCGGTCCGCGAGTTGGAGCGCGTCACGCGCCTTGATGTAGGCTGAACGCAACTGCGAATAGTCGGGGCTGGCGACGTAGAGCAGCGGCTGGCCGGCGCGCACGTGCTCGCCCGGCGTGACCACGATGCGGCTTACCGGCCCGCCCACCTGGGTGATTACCGGCGTCGTTTGAAAACTGTTGTATGCCACGGCGCCGGAGAGGCGCAGCACGCGAACCAGCGGCGCCTGCGCGACCGTGTAGATCTGTAAATGCGACATCTGGTCGGCGGGCACCGTGAACAGCGCGGCCCTGTTCGCGGCGTTCTCGGCCGACGAATATGACGTCATCTTGTTCGCTTGTTCTTCGGGCGCGCCGCAGCCGGCGAACGCGACCGCGACGGCCAGCGCCGCACAGCAGGTGATCGAACGCCCTCTGCGCACATTTCGAATCCGGTTCGTATTTTTCGTTCTCATGGCAAGCTCCTGGTGCCCACGGCCCGGCGCAGTTGCTCGAGCGCGACCATGTAGTTGGCGAGTGACAGCCGGTAGGCCAGCTCGGTCGCGCGGTAGCTCCGCTCGGCGTCAAGGTAGTCGAGCAGGCTGGCGGCGCCGCGCTGGTAGGCGTACTGGCTGATATCGCGCGAATCCTCCGCCTGCTTCAGATAACCGGACTGGTAGAGCTGCACGACCTGATCGTTGGAGCGGAGGGATTCGTAGGCGTTGGCAACGTCGGTGAGCGCAAGCGAGGACTGTTCGCTCGAAAGCTCCTGCGACTGTGTGATCGCGTATCGCGTCCGCGCGATTTCGCCCTGGTTGCGGTCGAAAATGGGCAGCTGAATGTTGAAGAAAAGCGAGCCGGTGCTCACTGCGGCGACGTGCGTGTAGTTTGCGGTCGCGTTCACGTCGCGCTTGCCGTTTGCCCGCGCCAGCTCGAACTGGCTTTGCGCTGCCGTCACGCCCAATTGCGCCGCGCGCAGGTCCGGGCGCTGCCGGAGAGCCAGCGCCTTCAGGTCGTCCTGGCCAACCTTCACCGGCTTGTATTCCAGGTCGCCGGCGACTTCATAGTTCTCCGGAACCGACTCATACCCGAGCAGCTGGCGCAGGCTCGCAAGCGCCTGGACCCGGGCCAACCTGGCAGCCGAGACGTCCATCTGGAATTGCAGCAATTGCAGCTTGATCTTCAGCAGGTCGCCTTCGCTCATGGCGCCGGCATTGAATGTCGCCTGGCTGATTTCCAGAGTCTGCTGGAAGCCCGCTAGATTCTTTTCGGCCAAGTCCAGGTCAGCCTGCGCCAGCACCGCAGAAATAAATTGCGACGCGACGTTGAAGGTTAGCGCCCGCTCATTGTCGGCCACCTGTGCCGACGTCACCGCGGTCTGGTCCTTGGCCGCCTGCAGGCGATGCTGCCTCTTTTTCCCGCGCTCAAAGATGTAGCCGAGACCCAGGTCGAATTGGGCGCTGTTGTCCAGGTAGTCGCTCGTGAAGTCGCCTGCGTGGAAGAAAGGCAGAAATTGCGCGTCCCCGCTCAGCACCGGATTGGGCCGCAGATTGGCTGTGATCTCCAGGGCCTGATTCTGCAAGATCAGCGTGCGCGCTGCCTGCAACGAGTGGTTATGCTTGAGCGCCAGATCGATGGCCAGGTCAAGCGTCACACGCGCCGCAGGCGTTTGCGGCGCGGCTTGCGCCGGACCCTGCGCTGCCGCCCGTACTGAGGTGAGAAGCGCCAAAGCATTGAGCACAATCAAAGGCTGCCATTTTCGGGCCCTGAACTTCGCGTCCATAATTCCTCTCCTGCCTGGAACGTTCGAATCCTTCGAGGCTGCGTTCGGGAAAATGCGGAGTCCCGGAGCAGCTCAAGAGACCAGAAAAAGTGAATTTGAAATCAGCCAGCGCCGGTACGACAGGCGCCCTAGGCGAGCAAATTAAGCAGAGGGTGGTGCGCGGGAAGCAGTGCGCGAAGAGACTGGAGAGACAATTAGAGCTGAATCTTCGGGCAGCGGCAAACTGGCGAGTAGCAAAAGCACCGCAACCCGCTGGCTAGTTTCCGGCTGCGCAGCCGTCTGGTGGCCCAGATGGCAGTACGGGCAATGGGCGTCCTTCGCTGAGTCGTGGTGATGCCAGCCGCTGATGACAACCGTGGCGAATACCAGCAGCGTGACCAGCGCCAGCGAAACCCCGAGGACGCGAATTGTCTTCCGCACGGTCATTTCGGTGGACTTGGGTCTAGCCACAAAACCGCATTGATTGTAACTTGATGTAAGACGCCGGTAAAGCGTTGCCCGTTTCAAGGTTCGAAGGGGTAACGGCGGCGCGCTCGCTAGGCGGTCTGTTTCAGCGCACGTTCCAGTATGGTCAGGCACTGCTCAGCGCGCTCGCGCAGTGTTTCGTCTCTCTGGCCTTTTTCCTGTTGCAACGTATGCAACTCGTCGGCGATGGCCATGGCCGCGAGGACAGCCACGCGCACTGAGTCCACCGTCTGGGTCGCTGCGGCCACCGCGCTCATCTTTTCGTCCACGTACCGCGCGAGCCCCCGGACGTAGGATTCGTCGAGGTCTCCCGCCATCGTATAGCTCTGGCCATAAATTTCCACTTTCACGCGGTTCGACATGCAGTACGCTCCCGGCTGGACGCGCCCATTTTCCGCCGATCTGCCGCATGTGGCAAGCGCTTGTATTGGAGAAACTCTCGGCGCGCCTATGCGCGGAGCGAGGCGCCTAGCCTCTGTACGAGAGCGGCGACAATGCGCGACGAGAAATCGGTCAATTGCGCTTCGGTGAGGGTCGCCTGGTGGCTCTCGAACTTCACGCGCACCAGCAGCGAGAACTTTCCCTCGGGCACGTTCTTGCCGCGGAATAAATCCACGGTATCGATGGAGGACACTTCAACGATACCCAGCCCACGAATCGCTTCGACGACCGAGGTAAACGTGGTCCCATCGGCGAGCACAAGAGAAAAATCACGTTCGACAGCGGGAAACCGTGACAGAGGTTTGTATCGTAGTGCCGCTCGCGCCACACGGTAACCCGCGCATAGCGAACCGAGCTCCAGTTCCGCAACAAATGCGTCTTGCCGCAGCTTGAACCGCTCGGCGGCTCTCCGCCCGAGTTGGCCGGCAAGGCCGATGGGGCGCGCCGCCGCTCTATCGCCGCCGAGCGAAATTGTTCCCGCATGCGCTGGATGGAGCCAATCCGGGGCCCCTGCCTTCCATAAAAGTCCGCCCGCGAGATGCCCGATCTGGTCGAGGTCGCCTTTCAGATCGGAGAACACAAATGCGCGCTCGCTTTCGGCGATACCCTTTTCGCGCGCAAGCCCCGTCGCGCCGAGCGTGAGCACACGCGTCTCGACCGGCTCGGCGCCCCTCGCGCTGAACACTCGCGGCGAACCGTTCCAGCGGTACGTCTTGCCGATTTCGAACAGGCGAACGCTGCGCTGCCCGTGATTCAGATTCCATTCGAGCGTCGAGACCATGGTCACCACGCCGGTCGAACGCATCACCGAGGCGTCTTCGGCGAGCGGATTCGCGATGCGCGCCGGGGAAGCATTTTCGCCGCGGAACACAGCGTCGTTCGCTTCGTCAACGATCGGAATCGTGATGATTTCCTGGTAGCCCAAGCCGATGAGCCGCTCGCGAAGCCGGTCCTCGGCTTCGGCGTATTCCAGGCGGGCCGCGGGCAGCTTGGATGCCGGCAAACGCGCCGGAAATTTATCGAGTCCGTAAAGCCGCGCGACCTCTTCGATCAAGTCAATCTCGCGTGCGATGTCCCCGCGCCACGACGGGCGGCGGCACGTCCACGCGGCCATCAACGAGCCCGCGCTGCCCCGTGTCGGGTCCACGCGCACGGGTGCGAAGCCAAGCGCGGAGAGAATTGCCTCAATGTCCGCATCGGGCACGTCCGCGCCCATTGCGCGCAGCAGCTCTTTGCGCGTCAGTTCGATTGCCGGCGCCGCTGCGCGTCCCGGATAAACGTCCGCCACGCCCGCCAGCACTTCGCCGCCTCCCAACTGCTGGATCAACTCCGCGCAGCGTCGTGAAGCCATCTCCGCCATTTCGGGGTCAGCGCCGCGCTCGAAACGCATCGAGGCTTCGGAGCGCAGGCCAAGCGTCTTCGACGTGCGGCGAATGGAAATCGGGTCAAACCACGCCGATTCGAGCAGAATGTTGCCGCTCCTCGCGCGGATCTCGGTTTCGGCGCCGCCCATCACGCCGGCAATGGCCACGGGGCGCACCGCATCGGCAATCACGCACATTTCGGCGGTCAGCGTGCGCTCGATGCCGTCGAGCGTGCGCAGCTTTTCCCCGGCATGCGCGCGCCTTACGACGATGCGCCGCTCGCCGAGCAAATCCATGTCAAAGGCGTGGAGTGGGTGCCCGAGTTCGAGCATGACGTAGTTCGTCGCGTCCACAACGTTGTTGATCGAGGCCTGGCCCAGTGCTTCAAGGCGCTCCCGCAGCCAATCGGGCGAGGGCCCCACCTTCACTCCGCGCAGCACGCGCGCCGTGTAGCGTCCGCACAGTTCCGGCGACTCAATCTCCACACGCGTCGCCGCGGCTGCTTTTTCCGCTGACTCGCGCGGATGCGGCTCGACGTTCTTGAGCGGCAGGCGGTACAGCGCCGCCGCCTCGCGCGCGATACCGTAGTGGCCCAGGCAGTCGGCGCGGTTCGAGGTCAGCTCGGCGTCGAGCAGCGGGCCCGCCGGGCTTTGCTCGAGCGCTTCGACCGACGTGCCAGAAAGCGAAAGCCGCGCGCGCAAGTCCTCGGGCGTCGCCTTCAGGCCGACGAACTCTTTGAGCCAGTCGTAGAGAACTTTCATCGTGTTGCCGTCACAGCTAGTGCCGCTCCATATGGACCAAACCAATCTCCGGCCGTCGGACTTGTGGGTCGGACCTTTTCATCCTGACGCAGGAAGAGCAGGTCCGGCAAGAAAAGTGTGCTCGGCAAGGGCCTTTAGGCCCTGGAGCTTCAGGGGCTAAAGCCCAAAATTTTCTGTTCCATTTATGTCGGAGCTAAAGCTCCGACCCACAAACCTGACAACCGCTCCGCATTAGACTTCTGACTCAGGACGACTGAGCCCCTGCCGCTTCGCGTTATGCGAACTGGCGCAGGAACCGCACGTCGTTCTGGAAATAGAGCTGCAAATCGTTGACGTTGTACTTGAGCTGCGTCAGCCGTTCGACGCCCAGGCCGAAAGCGAAGCCGGAGAGATGCTTCGCGTCGTAATTTACGAAGCCGTAGACGGCTGGATCGACCATGCCGGCGCCGAACAGCTCGATCCAACCCGACTGCTTGCACACCGAACAACCCGCGCCGCCGCAGAAGACGCACGTCGCGTCAATTTCGACCGAAGGTTCGGTGAACGGGAAATAACTCGGGCGGAGCCGCGTCTTCACTTTAGGCCCGAGAAATTCGCGCACGAAATATTCGACCGTGCCCTTGAAATCGCAGAATGTGATGTCGGTGTCGACGGCCAGCCCCTCGACCTGGTGGAACATGAAACCGTGCGTCGCGTCGGGGTTGTCACGGCGATAGACCTTGCCGGGAACGATGATGCGCACGGGCGGCTGCTGTTTTTCCATCGTGTGCACTTGCATGGGAGAGGTGTGCGTGCGCAAAAGAAGTGGCGCAGCGCCTGGCGGCGTCGCCATATAAAACGTGTCCATGTTATCGCGCGCCGGATGGTGCTCAGGAATATTGAGCGCCTCAAAATTGTAGTAGGGAGTCTCCATCTCCGGCCCCGAGACCACCGTGTAGCCGAGCGAGAGAAAAATCCGCTCGATTTCTTCGAACGTTTGGCTCAGCGGATGGCTGGAGCCTAGCGGGCGAATCACCCCCGGCAGAGAAAGGTCCTCGCGCTCGCGTGCGAGCCCTGCCTGGTCCGCCGCGGCTTCGATTGCTGCTCGCCGCGATTCGAGCGCCGCTTCGACGTAAGCTTTCAGTTCGTTGAGCGCCTGGCCGACCGCGCGCTTCAACTCGGGACGTGCCGGCTTGAGCCACGTATCCGTGACCTGCGTGAGCACGCCGGATTTCCGTCCGAGCCACGTGTCGCGAAGGGATTTCCAACCATTTTCGTCGCTCACACCCGCGGTGTCCTGCTCGAAACGCACGCGCAGCTCCGCAAACCGGGCCGCGACTTGTTCGGGCGTCGCGGCGTCGAGCGGTGGGAGCGCTCGTCCTCCCGAGGTTCGATTCGGGTCCACTGTGGTGTGAATGCTCCGTGCAGCGCTGTGACCGGCCGCTGCACTAAGAAATCTCCGTCCCGGTCTGACCGGGGCGGGCTACAACACATTGCCTTCCGGCAATGGTGAATGGTTCCACGAGGCAGACTGAATTATGCTTTGGTTTTTGCCCCGGCTGCCTTGGCCTGCTCGACAAGCTGCGTGAATCCGGCCGCGTCCTTTACGGCGAGATCGGCCAGAACCTTGCGGTCGATCTCGATGCCGGCGGCCTTGAGCCCGTGCATCATCTGGCTGTAAGACATCCCCGCGTTGCGCGCGGCCGCGCCGATGCGCTGGATCCACAACGTGCGGAACTGGCGTTTGCGGACGCGGCGGTCGCGGTAGGAAAAGCGCTCCGCGCGGTTCACCGCTTCTTGCGCCGACTGGTAGAGCTTCGATTTTGTGAGGAAAAATCCTTTTGCGCGTCGCAGATACTTTTTGCGGCGCGCGCGGCGCTTGCTTCCGCGTTTGACTCGAGCCATGGTGTTTTCTCCTGTGCGGAGCCGCCACGTTTTCCGAAGCGCCGCCGCCGTCCCCGCGCAGGCGGAACGGCACACGGCCAGAAAGCGAAAGCGTCTCCACGGCGTGTTTAGAAGCTCAATGCGAAGTTCGCGAACAGCGAAATCTTCGCACGAGCGATGCCCCGATGTGAATCGGGACGCTGGCCGGCAGGCCCACCGTGGCGGGTTGCGCTCTGCCTGGCACAGCAAAAACTATACTTGGTTTGTGGGTCGGACCTTTAGGTCCGACTACAAGGGTCAAACAGCCTTGGGCCTTCAGGCCTTGAAGCTTCAGGGGCTAAAGCCCCTTTGCTGTCTCCCCTTTTGTCAGGGCTGAAGCCCTGACCCACAACCCCTGAATTACGACACGTGTCCCCGGGGCCAGACACTATCCATACGGCAACATCTTATGGACGTTCTTGGCGTCCGCCGAATGGACCAGCTTCAACTTCTTCAGCCGGCGCATCCTGTTGGCCTTTTTGGTGCCCAGCAGGTGCCGCTTCCCGGAATGCATTCGCAGGATTTTTCCGGTCGACGTAATCTTGAAACGCTTGGCGGCGCCGCGATGCGTCTTCAACTTGAACTTCTTCACCCTTTTTTTTGCCACCAACGTTACCTCGTTAGAATTCTTTTCGGGTGCGGGCTCCGCTTGGAGCCCGCCGGAATCGGGTGCGGGCTCCACTTGGAGCCCGCCGGAATTTAGAGCGTCAGGCTTGTCCCCCGGCGGGTGCTGCGGGCGCTTTGACCGAGCCGCCCTTCTTGGGCGCCAGCAGGGCCATCATGATGTTGGCTTCCATGCGCGGGCCGATCTCGACCAGCGCATGATCGGCGATTTCCTGCAGCAGCCGGTTCATCTTCGCGCGGCCCACTTCCTGATGGGCCATTTCGCGGCCGCGATGGAAGATCATGGCCTTGACTTTGTGGCCTTCGCCCAAAAACCGGATGATCTGATTCTTGCGGACCTGGTAGTCGTGTTCCGCCGTGGCTGGCCGGAACTTGACTTCCTTGAGCTGTGAACCCTTCTGATGCTTGCGCTGCTCGTGCGCCTTCTTGTTGGTCTGGTAGAGGTATTTGCCGTAGTCGGTGATCTTGCAAACCGGCGGATCGGCTGTCGGTGAGATTTCCACCAGGTCCAGGCCCCGCTCGCGGGCAAGCTTGATCGCCTCAAACGGCGGCATCACCCCGAGCTGCCCACCCTCTTCGTCCACGACTCGGATTTCGCGCGCCCGGATGCGGTCATTGACCCGGATCCGGTCGGCCTGCCGAAAACTCCGTTCAGCGATAAACCCACCTCCCAAAAAATCGCGCTCGCCCCGCACGCGGGGCCGCGCCAACATCCAACCCCAGCCCCATCCGCTCCGTGTAAGCCACCTAGAGGATGGGTGCGTGAGTATAGCACGGGCAAGTTGCCGGCGAAACACTCCGACAGCTCCGGGAGTGTCTTGGTCCCCGAGCCGGACGCACGGGACCAGGTTCGCGCGACATCTTCATTCCTGCGGGGGCTGCGCAGGGTTGCAAGGGACGAACGCGCGGCGCAACTGTTCTCGCGCGCTCCAGCCTCGTATGTTCCAATCCGTCAAGCGAATTTCTTGCGCCATGTCATCGACCAAGTCTCCGCCCGCATCTTCTTCCCGCGCCACTTCCGGTTCGACCTCCGGTACGGCCGCTGGCCGCTCCGCGCTGGTTGTTTCGTTGTTGTTATTTCTGAGCTTTTTTTACTTTCTTTGCTCCACGAGCCGCATGCGCACGATGGACGAGGTCTCCGCCGCTTATCAAGTCGAAAGCCTCGCGCGGCGCGGCACACCGCCATCCCACAGGCCGTCGAAGCGAAAATGTTCTACGGCACGTTCGACCGTCGATCGTCGGTGGATTTTTCTTCTAAAAGCCGGCGTGTCGACCGGCACGGTCTTGGTTCTGGCAGGGTTGTTGCTCTTGGGTGCCGCGGCCTCGGCGTGGTGGTTGCACCGCGCGATCTCGAAGACCACAGCCGCCGCCGCGTAATCGTTAACCATTCACCCCGTTCATTCGCTGTCGCGTTTAGGACTCAGCCGTAGTGGGATCGATCATGCGGCGGATTGCGGAGACGCGATTTGCGGGGAAGCCGCCCTGCCGGGCGTGCTCTCGAATCATTTCTTCATTTGGTGCGATATAGACGCAATAGATTTTGTCGTCGGTGACGTAGCTTTCCACCCACTGGATCTGCGGCCCGAGGTTTCGCAGCACGCTGCACGATTTCTGTGAAATCCCTTGCAAGCCTTGCGGAGAAAGTTTTCCCGCCCCCGGAATTTCCCGCTCGATAATGAATTTCGGCATGATCGCCTCCTATTTTGCTCAAGTTTTCGTGCCACCTTGTCAAGAAATACGGGAATCCACTTCCTTGCGCAAGTCGGTGACAAATTCCCCGAGCGGGCGAGGGCCGAGGTCGCCCTTGCTCTGATGTCGAACGGAGACAGTGCCCGCCTCGGCTTCCTTGCCGCCGACGATAAGCATGTAGGGAATCTTCTGGAGCTGCGCGTCGCGGATTTTGGCCTGCAACTTTTCGTTGCGGGCGTCAAGATGCGCGCGGAAACCTGCAGCGCGCAATGCGTCGGTGACTTTCTTCGCGTACTCGGAAAATTTTTCGCTGAGCGGCAGAACTTCCGCCTGCACGGGCGCAAGCCACACGGGAAACGCGCCGGCGTAGTGCTCGATCAGGATGCCGAAGAAGCGCTCGACGGAGCCCCACAGCGCTCGATGCACCATCAGGGGACGGTGGCGGTTGCCATCTTCGCCGACGTACTCGAGGCCGAAGCGGCCGGGCAAATTGAAATCGAATTGCACGGTGGTGAGCTGCCACGGGCGGCCGATGGCGTCGATGAGCTTGACGTCAATTTTCGGGCCGTAAAACGCCGCTTCGCCTTCCATGCGCTTGAACGGCACGCCCAGTTTGGTGAGCGTGCTTTCGAGCGCGCCGGTCGAGCGGCCCCAGTCCTCGGCCGAGCCCGCGTAATTCTCCGGATGTTTCGCATCCCAATCGGATAGCTCGACCACGTACTTGTCGAAGCCGAAGGTCTTCATCACAGCGAAGGCGAAATCGATGCACGCCTCGATCTCGGTTTCGATTTGCTCCGGCATGCAGAAAATGTGCGCGTCGTCCTGCGTGAATCCGCGAACGCGCAGCAGCCCGTGCAGCACGCCCGAGCGCTCGTAGCGATACACGGTGCCGAGTTCGGCCAGGCGCACCGGAAGCTCGCGGTAACTGCGCAGGCGCGACTTGTAAATTAGGATGTGGCCCGGGCAGTTCATCGGCTTCAACTGATAGTCGGCCTTTTCGACCTCGATCGCGCCAAACATGTTGTCGCGATAAAAATCGGTGTGGCCGCTGGTCTTCCACAAATCCAGGCGCATGATGTGCGGCGTGTAGACCAGATCGTAGCCGCGGCGCAGCAACTCGTCGCGCAGCCAGTCTTCCATCAGCTTGCGGACGAGGCCGCCCTTGGGATGCCAGAAAATCAGCCCCGGCCCGGCCTCTTCCTGAATCGAAAACAAATCCAGCTCCGGCCCCAGGCGCCGGTGATCGCGCCGCTTGGCCTCTTCGAGCTTGTGGAGATAGTCGTCGAGCTCCTGCTGCGTGTAGAAGCACGCCCCGTAGATGCGCTGCATCTGCGGGTTGCCTTCCTGGCCCTTCCAGTAAGCGCCCGCAACGCTCATCAGCTTGAACGCGCGAATGCGTCCAGTGGAAGGGATGTGCGGCCCGCGGCAGAAATCGATAAATTTTCCGGTCGTGTAGAACGATACCATCAGCTCGACCGCGCGTTCTTCCACCAGCTCACACTTGAAGCTCTGATCCCATTTCCGGTAGAGCTCGAGCGCCTCCGGTTTCGGCAGCATCTTGCGCTCGTTCGGGATGTCCTGCGCCGCCAGCTCGCGCATCTTTTTTTCGATGCGTTCGAGGTCCTCAGGCGTGAAAGGTTCGTCGCGCACAAAATCGTAAAAGAAGCCGGTGTCGATCGGAGGGCCGATGCCGAGCTTGACGTTCGGGAACAGTTCGAGCACCGCCGCAGCGAGCAGATGGGCAGCCGAATGGCGCAGCACCTGGATCGCATCGGGATCTTTCGGCGTCAGGATCGAAAGCCGCACATCGTGATCGAGCGGGGCGCGCAAATCGATGAGGAAACCCTCGCCGTTCGCCGTCTCGCCCGGGCCCGCATCGCGAGATGCATTCACGGGACTGATCCGCGCGACCAGCGCTTCCTTCGCGAGCCTCGGCGAAATCTGCTGCGCAATGTCCGCCGCGGTCGTGCCAAGCGGAACTTCGCGGACAGCACCATCCGGCATCGTGATGTGTATAGTTTCCATCGTGAATGGAGGTTTCTACGCTAACAGATGCCTCCGAACATGGTCAAGGCGACGCCTGGCCTAACGCGGAGTAGAATATCGGCGCTACCGCCTCAGGAGGCTGAACAGGAGAATCTAAATGAACTATTCAGCGACGGAATTCCTTCGAAGAATTGCCCTTGGCTTTGTGTTCCTGATCACAGTTGCGGCGCCGCTGGCCCAGCGTGCCTCTGCCGACCAGATTCCAGCAAGTTGGAAGGCAAACAATATGAGACCCATCGGCTACAGTGATCTTGACGGCCATGGCGGCGCGTTCAAGCTGGCTATTCGCCATGTGGGTGAGCACTGGTATCTCTACATGGGCCACCTCTGGAACCATGGCTGGAGCATCGTCGACGTAACCGACCCGAAGAATCCGAAGTTCGTGAAATTCATCCCGGGCCCGGAGAATACCTGGACGATTCAAATGGAACTGCATGACAAAATCATGCTCACGGCGCTGCAGAGTGAGACAGCCCTGTGGGGCGGCGATCCGAAAAAGCCTTACGACGAGGGCGTCATCATCTGGGACATCAGCGATCCACTGAACCCCAAGCAACTCTCGCACTGGAAAACAGGGAGCACGGGCGTTCACCGCGTTGGCTACCCCGGCGGTAAGTACGCGAATCTGGCCGCCAATATGCCGGGCTATCGAGGACAGATCCTCGTATTTCTCGACATCAGCAATCCAGCTCACCCAGAAGAGGCGGGGCGGTGGTGGTTGCCGGGCCAAAAGGAGGGCGAAACGCTGGCCGAACCTGTTCGCAGCTTCCACGGGCCGGCGCTCATCGACGGCAACAAGGCGTACTTGGGGTATGGTCCGTCCGTGGTGATCCTTGATATCACCGACATCTCGAGCCCGAAGTTGACCGGTCGTCTTGACTTCGTCCCGCCGTTCAAGCCTGGGATTACAGTACACGATGTTCTGCCGATTCCGGGCAAGCAACTCCTCTTTGCTCACTCCGAGGGGAGTGGCGGCGACACCACCGACGCGACGCCGACGTGTTCAGGTCCGCTTGATTTGAACGCCATGGTGGACATCAAAGACCCGAGCAAGCCGAGGATGATTTCGATTTTCCCTGTGCCGGTGCCGCCGAGCGGTGAGCCCTACACTAATTTTTGTGACAAAGGCGGCCGCTTCGGGCCGCACAACACGAATCTCGAATACCACCTGCCCGATGTGGAAAAGCAGGCTGACCTGGTCTACCTGACATACTTCAATGCGGGCTTGCGGATTTTCAACATCAAGGACCCGCGTCTGCCGAAGGAAGTTGGCTGGTTCATCCCGCCTACTCCGCCGAAGCGGCTTGGCCCGCTTCCGGCGAAGCTCGTGACCCAGACGGAGGAGGTACTGGTGGACACGCGCGGTAACATCTACATCACGGACAAACAGTGGGGTCTGTTCGTCCTTCGCTACACCGGTCCAGACGAACCGGCGCCGACAGCCAAGTAGCCCGGGGTAGATGCGTTCTTGCACGGAAGAGAATCGCAGCGATGCCGCCACAGTTCGAAATCCTGGAGCACCCTGCCGACGTGGGCTTTCGCGCGCATGGCGCGACGCTCGAGGAGTTGTTCGCAAACGCGGCACTGGCGCTGCTCTCGATTGCTGGCGACCTTGAAGCGATCGAGGAGCGCGAGCGGCGCGAGATTGAAGCGACGGGCAGCGACACCGAATCGCTGCTCTACGCATGGCTCGCGGATATTGTGGCGGTGGCCGACGCGGACCGCCTCGTGCTGCGGCGCGTCGAAGTGACGTCACTCGAAGAAGGTCGCGTGACCGGCATCGCCTACGGCGAGCTCTACGACCACGACCGGCATCGCGCGGGGACGGCCATCAAAGCTGTCACGTATCACAAATTTTTCGTTCAGCAATCACCCACGGGCTGGGTTGCGGAAGTGTTCCTCGACGTGTGATTCCAGCAGTGATGTTTTCTGCCACCCTTTGACGAGGAAAGCTGCTCTCATGTGTTCCTATTTTTTTATAGCGGCAGGACCAATCGTGTCCTTCAGTTTTGCCAGTTCGTGCGCGAATTTCGCGTTGACGGGAAATTCGGCAGTCAGTTGCTCGAGTTGGGTCCGCGCGAGGGCCCATCGTTTTTCGCGCATTGCAGCAAGCGCCAGCGTCAGCTTCGCGTAAGGACGGAGATAGTGGCCGTTTGCCGCAGTGAGGCCTAGCTGCTGCATGCCCAGGGCGCGGTCTCCACGGAACCCGCCGAACCGGACGATGAATCGCTTATAACTGGGCAGGCAGCCGATGATGTAGTTGGCCGAGCCCAGCGCGACATACGCGTCGGCAGCGCCGGGAGCCACAGCGAGCAGATCCTTCGCGACTTTGTCGGCCTCGCGCGTCAGCCGGAGACTTTCCACATGGTGCCGCTCGATCAAACTGGTGTAGTTCGCCTGCATGCCCGTGGCGATGGTCAGCGCGAACAGCGCGTCAGCTTCGTGCGGATTCGATTTCAGCCGCGCGCGGGCCAACTCCTGGGCCTTCCGGACCGCGGCGCCGAAAGCGTTGCGCACTTGAGGGTCGGGCGTACCCTGCACGCCGCCGAGCAAGCGGTCATCGTCTAGGAAAAATTCTGAGGTCAGCACGTTCTGGCGATCGTATTCCTGGAACAGATAGCTGGCCGCTTCGGCAGCGGAGCCAAGCGCCTCGCCTGGATGACTAGTTTCCCATTCCTTGAAGATTGCGCGCGCTTCCGGAAACTTCAGTTCGTAGAGCAGCCGGAACCCAGCGTCAATTTCCGGTTGATCGGAAAGATGGATGGGTCCGATAGTTGCAGTGGCCGGCGGTGCCTGCGCGAGCGCCGGCCTCCCGCCGAGGCCAAGCGCGGGAATCGAAATCAAACACCACACGGCCCAGTTCGCGGGATGAGAGTGAACACTTTTCATGCGCACAGCTTAGATGCAAACTTGGCGCAAGAGGCGAAAAAAATTACGAGGCGGGAGGATGTATGACTCCTTTGCGCGTGTTCTTCAGGATGTCTTCGAGCGATTTGCGGGGAACGCTCTTGATGTAAGGCTCCATAAGCCAGCGCAACCCGGTGGGAACCCGGGTCGTGAGAGAAATCGATTCCGACTGCACGCAGGTGCCGCCGTCACGCTCGACGAACCTCCAATACGCGGACATACCCCACAGGTAGCCTCCGTCCTCGCCTTCGGGCAAGAACGCTCTTCAGGCAGTGCGTCCACCCATAGAAACGGTGTGCCTTGGCGCAAGATTTCAAGAAGGAAATTAGGCGGGAGCACCTGCGGGTGCGGGCTCCACTTGGAGCCGCCAGAAATTGGATAGAGGCCGATCCAAACTCCCCGGGAATTCGCCCCCGTGCCGGCAGAAAGGGGAAGACATTGAAAATGCCGGCACGAAGGTTTCTGGCGGGTTGGGTAGCTCGCCTACGATCCCGATCTCTCGGGGCCGTCGTCCCCGCAGCGTTGCTCCCAACCCACCGTGGTAAACATGTTCACAGCCGCGACCGGCTGGCTCAATGGGCTACAAGAGTCATACTTGCGGGTACCCGGGTTCTAGTACTGGATCTGAGAGGTCTTTTCAGGACGTAGCGGGACCCCTGGCGCATGGGTGACGACCCACGTCTGCCGAAGCTCTGGCGCACCCCATCTTCTTACGTCTGTTTCCGGAAGAAAATCCCTATTCGACGGCCATGATCTTGTTTGGCAGCGAAAGTGGCATCCAAAGGCGGCCGCGCGCATCACGCGTGATATTGCGCACGGAAGAATTCTTAGCGGGCATCGGATAGACGGTGAACTTCAGCGTGGTTGGATCGACGCGGACCAGCTTGTTCGCCTTCCCCGCGCTCTCCTCGTACCAGATCTTGCCCGTGGAATCCACCGCAATGCCGTACGGTCCCGAGTCATCTCCGGAGGGACTGCCCCAGAGCTGGAATTTCTTGTCCGCAAGTGTGAGGCGGCCCAGGCGCCCGCCGCCGAAATCGGTGAAGTAGATCGCGCCGCGAACAGCCACCAGCCGCCGCGGGTGGATGTCCGAATTGGGTGGAGCAAACTCGGTGATCACGCTGGTCTTGGGATCCACGCGGCCCAACTTTCGCCCGGTCAATTCGCAAAACCACAGCGCGCCGTCGTCCGCCGAAACAATTCCATAAGGATGCGCATTCTGCGTCGGCACACTGAACTCGCTGATTTTCCCCGTCGTCATGTCCATACGGCCGATCAGGTTCGAATCCTGCGCGGTGAACCACAACGCGCCGTCAGGCCCGAATACAGGCGTGTGCGGGTCCTTGGCCGTGGGAGCGGCATATTCTGCGATCAAGCCAGTCTTGGCATCCAACCGGCCGATTTTTCCGGCGTAGTTTTCCGTGAACCAGATGTTGCCCCGCGCGTCGGAGACGAGGCCGTGCGGACCGGACTCCGGCGTCGGCACCTTGAAGAGTTTCCACTCCTGCGTGTCGGGATTGAACCGCGCAAGCTGGCCCGCCCCCTGCAGCGTGAACCAAACGTTGCCCTTCGGATCGACCGCCGGATCGTGCGGGAGCGCCCCGGCCACCGGAACGTCCCATGTGCGCATCGTGCCTTTTAGTTCGAGGACAGCCTGGGCCGGCGGCGCAGTGGACTCCAGCCGCAGCTTTATGTTCGTTTCTGCCCCGGGCCGCACGAGTACGTTGTGGGACCAGTCCGAGGACGCGCCGCCGGCCGAGGCGCTCAGTTCGTAAAGGCCCGTTCGAAGCTGCGCGATGTGAAAGTGTCCCTGCGCATCGCTGTGCAGCGCGTGGGGTTTGCCGCCGTCGGCGGTTTGCCACACAACCTGAGCCCCCGCGACCGGCGCGCCTTTGGCGTTGACGACGGTGCCGCCCAGACTGCCGGGCCCTTGCTTATGCTGCTTGGGCAACTGGGCTCGTAGGGCCGTAGGCAGCAGGGCCATGCCGCCCAACAGAAATACGATGCCTGGCCATGTGCGTCGCATCGGGGTCACCTCCGGGTCGGGTGCGGGCTCCGCTTGGAGCCCGCAGGAATAAGAAATTATGCATACATTTTACTCCCGCCGGACCCGGGCGACGCACCCGCGTGCTTTAAACGAAGCGCGAACGATACGGGGTACCGCGGTCTTGCGCGCGGCTGGGGTCTCGCGAGGCGAAACAGTGAAGGGACATACATAACAGAAAACGCCAAAGACAAGCCGAGAGTTCGGATAGGGTCTCAGGCCTGTTTCATCGTCTCGCTGAATTCCTGCTGCTGCCCCCTTAACCAGCAGCAAGCGGTGGCTGGGGAGGAACGGCGCTCGTGTCTATAAAAGCGTTCCATGAAGAATCAGCAGGGCAACGGTGAAATAGATACAGAGTCCAGTTACATCGACGAGAGTGGCGACGAAGGGGGCGGAACTCGCAGCCGGATCGAATCCCAAACGGCGAAGAAGGAATGGCAACATGCTCCCTGCGAGCGTCCCGAACATCACCACTCCTATAAGGCTGGCCCACACCGTAAAAGCCAGCAACAAATAATGCTCACCGTAATTTGTCAAATGAAGGTGCTGCCAAAGAACGATTCGGGAGAAGCCGATGATCCCCAGCAGTGTGCCCAGCGCAAGGCCTGAAATGAATTCCCTCCGGAATACCCGAAACCAATCGCGTATTTTCAATTCCCGCAGCGCGAGGGAGCGGATAACCAAAGAAGACGCTTGCGAGCCCGAGTTGCCGCCACTACTGATAATCAGAGGAACAAAGAGCGCGAGTACGACGGCATGGGCAATCTCCTTTTCAAAAAAACTCATGGCCGTCGCGGTCAACATTTCTCCCAGGAATAGCGCCGATAACCACCCGCCTCGCTTGCGGATCATGGCCCCCAGACCCACTTGTGTGTACGGGGCATCCAAAGCTTCCGAGCCGCCGAGCTTTTGTATATCTTCGGTTGCTTCCGATTCCGCGACGTCGAGCATGTCGTCGGCCGTGACGATGCCCAGCATGTTCCCAAGAGAATCGGTGACGGGCAGCGCGACACGGTCATACTTCTCGAAGAGCGCAAGGGCTCGTTCCCGATCATCGGTCGCCAGAACAGAGACGAGGGGCGGATCGGTGATGGATGTCACCACGGCATTCGAATCGGCCAGCACCAACGAACCCAGACGCAGATCTTCCAGTAATCTTCCATTTTCATCGAGGATGTAGACGACATTCAGCGTCTCCATGCCCCGGCCCACTTTCCGAATATGTTCCAGCGCTGCGGAGGCGGTCATCTCAGGCCGGATCGCGACGTAGTCCGGAGTCATGTATCGCCCGACGCTATGCTCCGGGTAACCGAGCAATTGGCGGGCGCTTTTGAGTTCTTCCGGAGAGAGCACATCGAGCAGCCGGCGCGTCACTTTAGCGGGCAGTTCCCCAAGCAACCGCGTCCGGTCATCGGGCGCCATCTGGTCTAATATGTTTTTCACTTCATCGCTGGATAGGGACTGAACCAATTCTTCTTGCCGGCCGAGCGGCAAGTAAGCAAAAACTCGAGCAGCCTGCTCGTGGGGCAGCAGCCGGAACACGATCGCCTCGTGCTTGTGAGGCAGCGTCGTCAGCATTTCCGCGATATCGGAGAAATGAGTTGCGGCGAGTCTGCCCCGCAACACGTCCCAGCGTTGATCCTCGATCAGACCTTCCCATTCTGTTGGTGATGAAGTTTCAGGCATTTGCGCTCACTCTCATTAGGCCGGCTTGTATCTTCAGAAGAAGCCAGTGTAAATTGATTTTTCAAAATTCACGGCAAGAAATTGTTTTTGGCGCCCTTGGTCTGTTGTTAGATTGGCCAGAGATAATTTTGGCGAGGAGAACTCATGCCACGGTACATTTCGCTGCACACGCTGGCCTGCCTGACGCGGCAGGGCGCGGAGCATCTGACCACGCGGCTGGCTGCGGCGGAGCGCGTCACGATGCGGCGCGTTCAGGCCAACATGATCGAAGGCAAGATGCTTGTCGAATTCGAGTCGCCGGACCGGGAGACGCTCGAAAAGTGGTTCCGCGACGAAGGGTTTCACTACGACTGGGTTCTTAGAGTAGAATTTGAGGCACGCGACGGCAAGCTTGAGCCCGCTTAGGCGTCGGAGTCAAAGGTTTCCGGAGATTGATGGGTTGTAGGTCGGAGCCCCGACAAGGTCGGGATCTTCGACTTTAGCTCCGACATGAAGCGAAGGAAGACACGGGCTTCAGCCCCTGAAGCTTCAGGGCTTGAAAGCCCCTTGCAAGGAACCCTCTTGTCGGACCTGCCCTTCCTGCGTCAGGATGAAAAGGTCCGACCCACAAAGCATCGCTGAGCTTGTATCGCGAATCGAATCCTTATAGGATTCGGCGAGTTTCCCCGACGGGGCAACCCGAGGTCCGGAAGAAAACTTTCGGAAACATCGTCCGCTCAAATGGTATTCCCTAGAGGAGGAATTTCTCATGACTGAATACGCGCATCCCGAAGTCCTGGTGACGACCGACTGGGTCGCCAATCACCTGAACGATCCCAATATTCGGCTCATCGAGGTGGATGTGGACACCTCGGCCTACGACCAGGGCCACGTCCCCGGCGCGGCTGGATGGAATTGGCAGACGCAATTGCAGGACACGCTGCGTCGCGACTTGGCCGACCAGCGCAGTTTCGGACAGCTTGCCGGCAGTGCCGGGCTCACGCCGGAGACGACCGTGATCCTGTACGGCGACAACAACAATTGGTTTGCCGCCTGGGGATTCTGGCAGTTGAAATATTACGGTCACAAAGATGTTCGCCTGATGAACGGCGGGCGAAAGAAGTGGCTCGAGGAAAAACGCCAGCTTTCGACCGACGCGCCGAAAGTTCAGCCGACCACGTACCTAGCGAAGTCTCCCGACACGTCAATTCGCGCGAAGCGCGAAGATATTTTCTCCGTGCTCGACAAGCGATCCCCGGCGCAGCTGGTCGACGTGCGTTCGCCCGATGAATTCAGCGGCAAGGTAATCGCGCCTCCCGGCATGACCGAAACGGCGCAGCGCGGCGGGCACATTCCCGGCGCGGCGAGCATTCCGTGGGCGCAGGCGGTGGCCGAGGACGGTACCTTCAAACCCGCCGACGCGCTCCGCCAGCTCTACGGCGGCAAGGGCGTGACCGGCGATCAGGAGGTCATCGCCTACTGCCGCATCGGTGAGCGCAGCTCGCACACCTGGTTTGTGCTGAAGTATCTGCTCGGCTACAAGAACGTCCGCAACTACGACGGCTCATGGACCGAGTGGGGCAACCTGGTCGGCGCGCCGATTGAAAAAGAAATCGCGGCCGCCGCGCGGTAAATGACTCTTTGCAACGCCGGTCCCTTTTCTTGGCGTGCTCCAAGTAGAGCCCGCACCCGTCACGCGGGACCGGCGTTGCAGATTCTTCCCCGAGACAATTTTGTATTTAGCGTAGCGCGCCCGGCTCAATCCCGTTGTGGCGGGCGCGGTCCAGCAAGTCGTCGATCTTTACCGCATCCGCCTGCCGTTTCTTCTCCAGTTGATTCAGTTGGTCTTGAGGACTGACTGGCAAGCTGTGGCGATAAGGCTGGAGTTCACCGACGTTTTCACCGCTGATGAAAGCTCTTAGCTTTTCGATTTGTGCATCAAGTTTTTCGACATCGGCCTGGAGTGGGGCCAGTTGCTGGCGATACCACGTTGGGTCTCTTTGGTACGACGTTGGCCGCGAAGGCGCATCGGTTTTATTTGTGCCCGCATCATTTCCCACCACCGAAACAGTTTGATTCTTACGCAATTTGTCGACGTCGTCGTTGGTCCAGACCTTTGCCGGGTTTCTTCCGGCTGCCGGAGGAGTGTGTTCCGGCGCAGTCTGCGATGCCGTGGCCGGGCTGGACGGCGACGATGCCGCCGTTGGGGATTGCGATTGGCTAAAGGTCGCCGGCAGGGCAAGCGCGGACCATACGGTGAGCAGTCCGACTAAGGAAAGAACGGGGCGTTTCATAGAAGTACCCTCGAATAATTCCATTCTACGCTCCGCCCGCTCACTGCGCGGGTGTTTCGGCCCTCAGATTGTTCAACTCATTACGAATGATTTCGATTGACTGCGCCGGCGGGCCCACATGACGGTAGCGGGTCACTTCGGTCCGCTCGTGGACGCCGAAGCCAAATAGAAATTTACGGCCGTCCACCTCGTAGGAGTAAAGCGTCGGCAGCCAGACGCCGGGTGCCACCTCCGATTGCTCCATCACGAAACGGCCGCCGTGATAAACCTTTCCTACGATTCCGCCGCCGAAGGTGATGTCGCTGGTGATATCGGCTTCAAGGCGCGCTATTTGCGCCTGGGACTCGTCCACCCAGAGGACGGCGCGAACGTGTTCGAAGATGCCCGTGAGGCGCGACGTGGGCTTGAAGTTCGGATCAGGGTCGAGGAGAACTTTGGCGAGCGTTCGCGAACCGCGTGTTTCACGCCCCGCCCAGGTAATGCGAAAGGCCTTTGCCGCCACATCCACCAGTTCAGCACGGTCGCGGCGGCGCTTTTCGAACTTGGCGAGGTCCTGCTTCACGCGATCGTTGGGATGGATGAAGAGATCGAGCGCGGTGACCGCAAACTGCAACTCGTGACGATAGAGCTCCTGGGAAACAGGCGCGCCGTCTTGCGCTATCAGGAGCCGCATGATCCCGTTGCCGGAGGGGAGTACGCGATTGGTGCGGTCGGATAGGACTTCCGAGTTCTCGCCGCCCTTTCGCGAGATCAGATGCTCGATGCGCTCAAATTCTTCAATCGCCCGGTCGTTATGGTGCTGATTTTCCACTGCACGTGCAACAAACGACTGTATCTGTCCGGCGGTGGGCGCGGGGTTGCCGGTGACGGTTGACTCCTGGCCGCTGGGCCGAGGGTCTGCGGCAAGCGCGGCCACAGACAGCGCGAGAACGAGCAACGGCGCACCCCACACCGCCATGTGCCTGCAAGTCTTCATCATAATCCGGCAGCAACGCGCTCGATTGGGCCCTCTCTGTTGCTGGGAATCTGATTCTACCGGGGAATCGGCGGTTGTACCCACCTGTTTCCGTGTCGTTACTGGTGGCGCAGGACTGCCGCGTACAATCGAGCTGCGCTAGAGGTAGGAAAAAGCGGAAGTGGACGATCCAAGGGGACCCGCCTGCGGGGTAGCGAGTCTGCAAGAAAAAGAGCTGCGGACCTACCAGTACATGCACTCCTTGACCGCATCCGTTGCGTCTACTACACTACACGTTTTGACTTGGCCCGCTTCACGGGGCTGAGGGGAGAACTCTTTGCCGAAACGCACCTTTCAACCGAAAGTGCGCCGCCGTCACAAGACGCACGGCTTTCGCACACGCATGAAGACCGCGGGAGGCCGCAAGGTACTGGCGGCCCGCCGCAAAAAAGGACGTCATCGTCTTACGCCCATCTAGAGATTCGGACGGCCCACGGCAGGATTTTCCCCGCGCCGTGCGCCTGTTGCAACGCGCCGACTACGAAGCTGTGTATGGCGCGGGCCAACGCCGCTCGAGCCCTCAGTTTGCAATTTTCTTCCGCTCGCAGCGAACGCTTCAGCGCGAGGATTCAGCGCGAGCGCTCGCGGCGAGCCGCGCCAAAGCCGGGGCACAAGGGAACGAAGCTGACGGGCCGAGCCCGATCAGCCGGTTCGGCATCAGCGTCAAGAAGGCCCTGGGTGGCGCGGTGGTGCGAAATCGCATTCGGCGCCGCATACGAGAAATCCTGCGGCGCAATAGGACGGAGATTCCATCAGGATGGGACATCGTCATTCATCCGCGGCGCTCAGTGGCGCAGGCGCCTTTCGCGCCCCTGGAGGCGGAACTCGTGCGCCTGCTGCGAAGCATCGCCCCAAAGGCCTGAGCCGGACCGCGCGCGTGCTGCTGGCTGCGGTGCGCGCGTATCAGATGTTTTTTTCCGCGCTGATGCCAAGCGCTTGCAAATTCTATCCTTCCTGTTCGCAGTATGCCGCCGATGCCGTACGACTCCACGGCGCGCGTCGCGGCTCGTGGCTCGCCCTGCGGCGCCTTGGGCGTTGCCATCCGTTTACGAGCGGCGGCGTGGATCTGGTTCCCGATGCTGCAGGATCTCCGCGCGATGGCAACGCCACCGGCGAGACGGCCAGCCTTGAGAAGGCCGGGCACGAGGTCCATCCGTGAGCGAGCGCAAGGAAATGTCGACCGAAACTCGCTCGTTGCTTGCGGCCGTTCTGTGCCTGATCGTGATCGCAGCGTGGTCGCTCATCTACAAACCGCCGCAGCCGACTCCCCCGAAGCCCAATCCTGTAACTACGACCCCTGCTTCCTCAACACCGGCTGGTCTTTCTTCGACGCCTTCGCAGGCTTCCGCAAAACCGGCGCCGGCCGCTGCCATGCACGCTGCAGGAGAGGAACACTCAATTGTGGTCGACAGCGATCTCTATCGCGTTCAGATTTCGAATCGCGGCGCGGTGGTGCGGAGCTGGCAGCTCAAGCAGTTCACTGACGATCACACCCCCCCGCGCACGCTCGATCTGGTCCACATCGACGCCGCACAGCAGTCCGGCGGCTGGCCGTTTTCGCTCACGCTCGATGACCCGCAGCAGGAGTCTGCTGTAAACAACGCGCTGTTTGAAATCACATCGTCGGGATCCGCGCCCGCAGCTGGCGCTGTCCTGCGAGTCCCAGCGGAGGTCACGTTCACCTGGAGCGACGGCCATCTCGAAGTCACCAAACGTTTGAAATTCAACGCCAGCTACATCGTTGATATGCAGACCTCGGTAAGTCTAGACGGCAAGCCGCTGCAATATGGCCTTGCGTGGCGCGGCGGTTTCGGCGACGCCACCGCGTATCACGCCGCCTTGCAGACGCAGGTGTTCACCAGTGCGGCTGGGAAGTTGAACACCCTGGCAGCGAAGAATCTCGGCAAGTCCGGCCAGCCCGCGCTTCGGGCTACCATCTCTGGCGCATTTGATTTCGTCGGAATCGAAGACCTCTATTTCGCCGCGACGTTTTTGCCGGCTGCGCAGCCGCCTCCCGCTTCCCTCCAGCCCGAATTCACGCTTTCGGGCTGGACATCCCAGCACGATACGACTGCCGCAGACGGCAAGACCGAAACCGAAACGATTCCGGAAATCACTGCAGGCTTTGCCACTCCGGGCCCGCTGGACCTCCGCGTGTACGTCGGGCCGAAGAGCATCGATGGGCTCAAGGCTGTCCGCCCGCCGCTCAACAGCCTGGTGCAGTTCGGCTGGTGGGGCTTCATTGCGGAGCCGATGTTTTACTCGCTGCTGTGGCTCCATCGGTACGTGCCCAACTACGGCTGGGCGATCGTGCTGATCACCATCGGAATCAACATGGTGATGTTTCCGCTCAAGGTGAAGAGCATGCGCGCGATGCAGAAAATGCAGAAAGTCGCGCCGGAAGTCAAGGCCATCCAGGAAAGATACAAGAAGTATTCGATGCGCGATCCGAAGAAAGCCGAGATGAACAAGGAAGTCATGGCCGTGTATTCGCGCGAGGGCATCAACCCGCTCGGCAGTTGCTGGCCCACGCTGATCCAGATGCCCATCTGGTTTGGCCTGTACCGCATGCTCGCGAACACCATCGAACTGCGCCACGCGCCGTGGCTCGGCTGGATCCACGACCTCTCGGCGCGCGATCCGTATTACATCCTGCCGGTCGTGATGGCCATATCGATGTACTTCATGCAGAAGATGACGCCCACACCCGGCATGGACCCGGCGCAGGCGAAGATGATGGCCATGACGCCTTTGATCTTCGGGGGCATGTTCGCCCTTTCGCCAAGCGGCTTGGCGTTGTATATACTCACAAGCAATTTGGTCGCGATAGGGCAACAGTGGTATCTCTATCGGACCACGCCGCCTCCACCGAAACCGTCGCGGGGGCCGGGCAAGAAAAAATAGCGGAACGCACGGACAAAAGGAGTGCTTCGTTGATGTCTGCCTCGCATCCCAACCTGATCGTTGATGGCAAGCTCGACCATGCGGCGACAACCGCAGAGCTTCGGCGCTGCATTGACACGCTGCTCCGGAAGGGGCGTTTCGAGCTGGCGTACGACATCCGCACCACCGAGCCGGCCGCCGCGGCGGAGTTCGAGAATCCGGAGATCCTCGTCATCTTCCGAGGCCGCGATCAGGACCTGCTGCTTGAGCGCAACGCCGAATTGCTCAAGGCGCTCGAACACATCGCGCTGCGCTGGCTTTGGCTGGATCCCCAGTTCTATGGCCGCATCCGCTTCGATGCGGGTGGTTATCGCGCGATTCGCATCGAGGAGTTGAAGCTCTCCGCCCACGTTGCCGCCGACCGTGTCCGCGAAACCCATTCCCCGTTCCGATTCAATGCCATGGCCGCGCGCGAACGGCGCATCCTGCATTTAGTCTTGAAGGAAGAACCCGGCGTTCGAACCTCGAGCGAAGGCGCCGGCGAGGAACGCCAGGTCGTCGTGTTCCCCGCCGATCAGTAGGACACACCTGAATCTTCGCTGACTATCATTCTGGCTCTTTGAAACCGTGGGAAATCACGTGTCCTTCGGCGTCGAACACGACTTCAAATGTAAATCCCGAAGTGCGGGTGCGCGCTCCCGGGCGGCGCCTCGGCGGTTGTGTTTCGTCGCTTCCTTCGCTGTCCTCTCCCCGGAAGAAACGCACGTCTGTGACATCAGCCGCAGTTCGCCCTTCGCGGTGCGTTACCTGCCAGATTGGAAACCGCGCGAACCATAAGTAGACTTGGACATCTCGCAGTTGTTCCGCCTTTGCAACGTAACGATCAGATCCAACGTCGGCATAAAGCTGCGTCCGTTCGAGATTGCCGCCCGGGAGATGAAATGTCGTCCGCCACACGCCTTCGGGCGTAGTGATCACACCGGCCCAATGCGTCAGCGTGGGCGGGAGTGGGAGCGCAGCGAGATCGTCCACGCGCAGATGACGTGAGGCTGCGAAATGTGCCGCGTATCTCAGCGCCTGCCGGTGCGCCGCGGCGGCGAACGCCAGGTATATGCACAGCGCAGCCATCCCCGCGCGGCACCAACTCGACGTTCTCCACCGGAAACCTGCGCCTTTCAACACCGGCACGAAAAGTACTGCGGCCATCAATCCACTTGTTCCCCCCACGACCCAGGTCGGGAATCCATATCCAGTGACTTGTGCGAGCGCGTAGATCCCGAACGCCCCGGCGGTGAGCGCAACCCAGACGGCACCCGCGCGCCAGGCGAATTTCGCCGGCTCGCGGTAGCACCACGCCGCAAGCTGCGGTACGAGCGCCATCGCGGAAAATCCAAAATCGAGAATGAACAGCCAATCCCACGCCATGCGCGAATAATTCAGCGGACTCCACACCATCGTCCCAAAGTTGGTTGCGACATCTAGAAGTACGTGAGTGCCAAGTCCAAACGCATAGATCCCCGCGAGCTTTGCAAATGACGGAGGCTCCCATCCGGCCCATCGCGCAAGCGGCAATGACACACCTGCCAGCAGCAGCGCCCACACCGGCAGCATCACCAGCGAATGTGTGATGTTGCGGTGCCACTCCATGATGGCGAGTGGATTTCGCGCGATCGGGCCCGCGAATACGTCGATGTCAGGAAAAATTGCGCCCAGCGTGCATGCCGTGACGGCAGCGCGTCCCATGGAAGCGCTCTCGGAGAGTAGCCGGGCGCCCTCTGCGGAACTCACGGGCACGTCGCGCCCGGCAAACAGAGCTTTTCCTGCCAGGGCGCCCACAATTGCGTGCGTGATCGTGTCCATGGAGCTGCGATGCTTACTCTTTGTTATGAACTAGATTAAAGAATGGCCCAACTTGCCTTGCGGTGGGATTCTGAGCGGCCCCTAAAACTCCAAAGAAACTTACATTGTCCGTGCTCACCTATAGACGCCAGCAATCCCTGTCTCACTCTTATTTCGGCCAATCCTTCGTCATTGATGAGCCGCTCGGATCGGGATCGTCAGCGGTTTCGTGGACTCCGACGCTGCCAGCATATGGCAGTGCCCATCGAAAATTCCTCCCGGCTCAATCACCAGACACGGCGTGTGAATCTCGCCGGTAACGACTCCCTTGGCCTGAATTTCCACTCTGCCCTTGGCAAAAATCACGCCGTCAAATTTGCCCGCGATGACCACGTGGTTCCCTTCGATCTGGCCCTCGACCCGTGCCCCCTCTCCCAGGGTCAAGCTGTGGGTTGACAACAGATTTCCCTTCATTTGAGCGTCTAGGCGAAATACTCCTGACGCCTCGAGCGTCCCTTCAAAACGCACTCCCTTGTCGAGGAACCCTGTAAATTCCCCACTCTCTGCACTCTTTTCGCGACCCTTAGATCTCCAGGCCATGAGCGTATCCCCCAACGAAGTGAAGTCCCGTAAATAAATAGGATCAACAATCCTACCTCTAACTTGTCAGCAGCGAATCCCTGAATTGAACCTCGGTAACCGGGAAGACACTCCCGGGAGCTCAACACGATTCGAAATCTGAAATTGCCAGGCGTGGCTCGTAAGCAAACTTACCTACTACGATTATAGTATTACATCATCAGTCGTTCGTAGAGACGATTCAATTGTTCTTCGTCGTAAAACTCCAAGATTAAATGCCCTGCGCGCCCCTTCGTCGGCATCAGGAGGGAAACCCGCGTTCCGATGTACTTCTGTAGCTCGTCGAGAGCGGCCTGACGGTTTGGGTCATGAACTTCGATCTGGGCGCCATGTGCCCTGCCGCGCGCGCGGCGTGTGGCCATCCGTTCAACCTGCCGGACCGTCAGTTTTCCGCGGGATGCTTTTTGTGCAAGATCGAACCTTAATTTCGGGTCTTCGATCGCGAGCAGTGCCCGGCCGTGGCCGGCAGTAATCTTTCCTTCTTCGATCCATTCCAAGAACGTTTCATTCAGCGTCAGGAGCCTTACGGAGTTTGCCACGGTCGCCCGATCTTTGCCTGTACGCGTGGCAACTTCGTCCTGCGTTAAATGAAATTGATCCATCAGGCGCTGGAATGCGCGCGCCTGCTCGATCGGATTCAGGTCCTCGCGCTGGATATTCTCAACAAGTGTCAGCTCAAGCGCCTCTTCGTCGCCCACCTCGCGGAGGACCACGGGTACCCGCAGTAATTGCGCGCGTTGCGCCGCTCGCCAACGCCTCTCGCCCGCGATCAACTGGTACCGTGCCCCGATTTTCCGCACCACGAGGGGCTGGATGATCCCGCTGGAGCGGATCGATTGCGCCAATTCGTCGAGTGCTGTCTCTGCGAACTTGGTTCGGGGCTGGTACGGGTTCGGATCGAGTAGATCGATGTCGAGCAGCAAAGGCCCACCAGCGATTGCCGGTGCTGGCGCTACCGCTGTTGCGACGGCCTGGATGGCTTGCGGTGCCGCCTCGACATCACGAATCAGAGCCCCCAGCCCCCTTCCCAATGCGTTTCTCGCCACTGGTGATTACCTCCTTTGCAAGGTTGATATACGCTTCAGCGCCTCTACTATGAATGTCGTAGAAATGGATCGGCTTGCCGTGGCTTGGCGCTTCTGCCAAACGCACATTTCTCGGGATCACGGATTGAAAAACCTGTGCACCAAAGAAACTGCGCAGATCCGAAGCCACCTGCCGGGACAAGGTAGTCCGCTCGTCATACATCGTCAAAACAATTCCTTCGATTACGAGGTCTGGATTCAAAGTCCTCCGAATTCGCATTAATGTGTCGAGCAACTCGGAAACTCCCTCGAGGGCCAAGTACTCACATTGAATTGGCACAAGCACAGAGTCCGCTGCGGTCAGCGCGTTTAGAGTGAGTAAGTCCAACGCAGGCGGGCAGTCAATAATGATATAGGAGTAGCCATCTTTGACTTGCTCAATCAATCTCTTGAGCTGATACTCCCGGTTTTCTGCGGACACTAGCTCCACCGCCGCACCGACGAGGTTTTTATCCGCCGGCAGTAGATCCAGACCTTCCACTTGAGTTTTCAGGATAATTCTGTCGAGCGGCTCCCCGAGTATCAGGGCTTGATAGAGGGTTCTTCTGGCCGGATCCTTCGGAAAACCAATGCCTGCGGTTGAATTTCCCTGTGGATCACAATCAATCAAAAGAGTCCGCTGTTCGGAAATTGCGAAGGATGCAGCAAGGTTGATGGCGGTCGTCGTTTTTCCGACACCTCCCTTCTGGTTGGCAACAGCGATGACGCGTCCCAATTCAAATCCCCCAGGTGCGAGAATTTAACACATCTTCCCTGTTTCAAGCAAATTGTTTCACGTGGAACAAACGGGCAGAGCTTCGAAGATGCAGGGAGATATATTTTTTGATTTCGGATTCAATGAGCAGATCTCAGTTTGTACTAGAATATCCAAAACGTTGTGGCCCACCTGGCATGATGCGGGCAATGCAGAAGTGTTCCACGTGGAACAAAGTAACAACTCTAGTAATGGGCTATTGCTCTTTGTCCGGCTTGGGGCGGCCGATCAGCACGAATCGGCGTTGAGATTCGGGGATCCTGGCAGCAGGCTGCCAGATCCAACCTGGAGTGGCAGAAACCTTCCCGGCGTCTTCCCCACCAAGCCAAAGAATTACGTGGCCGCGACGTGTTAAAGCAGTTTTCGCCCAGCGAAGGAGGGGAGGAAAGCCTCCGAGGGCGCGGACCGTAACAATTTCGGCAAAACTTGGCGCAGCGCGAATCTCATCGAAGCGTATTGCCAGGACTTCCACATTGGTGAGCTGCAGCGCCCTCACGACCTCCGAAAGAAACGCGCATTTTCTCTTATTTGATTCAATTAGAACAACATGGAGGTCTGGGCAAGCTATTTTCAGGGCAAGACCGGGGAATCCGGCTCCTGAACCTACGTCGGCGAGTCGACAGTTTTCCACAGGCAATAGAGAGCAAACAAACATGGACTCGCCGAAGTGCCGGGTCAATATCTCTGCCGGGTCCACAATCGAAGTTAAGCTAACCGATTGATTCCATTTAAGTAAGAGTCGGATGTACTCCCGTATCTGAATGGTCTGGGCGCCTGAAATCTGAATGCGAAACGGCGACAGGGAAGTTACGATCTGTTCTTCGGTAAGAGAGAATTGGAGATTTCCGCGCATATTTATATAATTAGTATTATGTAGTATGATAACATTATCGCTCTGCATCTCCCGAGGCGGCCGGGGCCTGCGCTCCACGCTGGGCAAGAAGCAATCGCGGCGCGTACAGCCCGGCGACCAAATCAACTCCTATGTGCCCAGCAACTGCAGGAACGAGGTTTCCACTCCAGATGCGGATGCCGGAAAACAAAAGTCCGACTACAAACGTAGTGAGCATGCCGCGACGCCCTTGATACAAGTGAGCCATCGCGAACCAAGCCGATGAGACGACCATAGCTATTGAAGCAGGGAATGTGGAGTCCGCGAAGGCGCGTGAGAATACGGCAAATACGAAACCACGGTACGCGAACTCCTCGGATAGTCCCGCACTGCACGCCAACGCGACAAAAACGAAGGTTTCCGTCGATGTCTGGGGCATGATCTTTTCTGTAAACCGGAACAGAAATCCTCGCCGGTCTGCCGGGACCCGCGCGATTCTTCGCAGGCTGGCCCACTGGTTCAAACAGAGAAGCGCCGTGAGGATCAGGGCCATCAAGAATGTCCGCAAGGTGCCGGATACTACCAGGCCGAGCTCATTTGGATTCAAGTGTCGCGAAGAGGCCCTCCAGGATATAACCGCAACGATGAGCCACTGAAAGGCAATTGTGGAGGCGTAGAGGGACAGTCGTTGGGAAGGAGTGAGTGCAGGCTGGGCGAGAAGGCGCCTGATACGAACGGCGCCGCGCCATGGAACGAGCACGCCGAGGACAATAAGAATCAGGATGAAATCCCACGGAATCGCAAGAAGGTTCACAGCAGGGAATGGAAACACGTTTTCAACGTGGGACGCAAGGGACGTTATGAACCGGCGATATTCCGTGATATTTCAGGCAGAACAAATTCGGCAGCTATAGATGGACGAACCGGCGGACGCCTTCAGCTCAAAAAAACAGTTTGGGGAAGACAACATGGCTGACCATCTCTCATGCCGCAGTGTGGGATTCACGGTGCGGTGGCAGATTCTGGCTAAGAGCGAGACGCAGGATGCGCTCGGTTTCGACACGCTCGGGCGGGCACGCGATATAGTCAAACGCACCGGCGCTGAGCGCCGTCATGTAGGCATCCCAGTCAGCCAGGTGGGAAAGGACAATCACGGGAACGCCCCCTGTGGCAGACGACAAGACCTTCAACGAAGTTCGGAGATTGCAATCCGGCAGATCATCATTGCAAAGGACAAACTGAAATGTTTGCCGCCCAAGCAGAACTCGGGCTTCGGTAAGTGAAAAGCAAACGACAGGTTGCAAACCCATGTCGCGCACAATTTCAGCTGTTTTTTCGCTGCCTGCCGAATCGGAACTGATGATTAAGACCGGGATTGTACTGAGCATTTTTCGCCCCCTAAGGCTGAAATTGCCCGAGTCCCGTGAGAGGAGTTTAGCCTCACCGCGATTATACACTTACGTGGTCACGCGACAACTAATTCGTCGCTCCTCGCTGTTGAAAATGCCTGGAGAGCTGACCACAGCACGCGGCGCGCTTCCAGCGTGCTGGGCGGAAGGGCGAGACAGTCGAACGCTCCAGCATTCAAGCTGCAAAGATACGAGTCCCAATCCACGCGTCGACTCAGCGCAATGACGGGGATGTTCTTCTGCTCTCTCTCGACATCTGCGAGAACGGTCCGGAAATCGCTATCGGGCGGTGGGTCTTCCACGAAGATCGCGCTTACCGGCTGACCGGACAGAAAAGACTGTGCCTCTAACAAAGTAGAGTAGGAGAAGGGATGTGCGCCCGAAGCCGAGCAAATTGCCTCAAGTTTGTCTCTATCGGAGGATTCCCGCGCAATGATCAAGACCTGTGGGGGCCAGAGCATGATCACCTCCTTTGCACATACTGAGATCGTGTTTCAGGCGTCCCGGCATGACCGAGACGCCCGAAACATGTATGCACGAGGACGGGATTTCGGGGCCTTAGGGTGCCTAGCTTCCGCGTCCGCGCTTGCCTCACAACCTCACCACTGAACACTTCACTTCGCGCATGATTGTAAGGCTGCACTACACTGCGCCGACCGCTTGCCTGACGACAGCTCACTTGCCAGTCGTTTTCCTACGCGCCGCCGTTTTCCTGGCCATGTGGAACATCGGTACTTCACCCATGAGACCCTTCCGATGTCCTACTTCTCGGAACTTCTTTGCAGAGTGTCCTACAGGTTTCCACGTCGCTTTCGTTCTCATAAAGCCCCCTTCCGGTCCCTTTGTGAATGGACCGAAACCGAGGATCCTCCAAGCTCCCCGTCGTAAGGAGGAGGGGCGGCGACTGGCGGCGAAACGATTCCGGCCGCAAAGGCCGGTCCGTCGAAATTCCAGAGTGCTTCCATCAGATGTTCGCGCGCCGTCGCCGCCCCAAGATGTGGATGGTTTCGAACGGTAGAATGCGTCATCACTGCTACGCAAGGGAGGCCGTCAAACAGAACTGCATTCATGTCCCGGATTTTCGTGCTCCGGTTCACCAGGCAGATCTGCTTCCCATTCCGTTTCATGGCAACCATCCATCAGTAGTGATTTTTTACATTGGGCATGCTGCAAAAGCTGTGAGCGCGGTCACGCATGGATGTGACCGGCAACACATGCCGCGAAGCCATCATGGCGTGCCGTTGGGATAGGATAGGGAAATGGGGCGAACAGCAAATTTGCGGCGAGTAGGGCTGGCGCGGGCGCTGTCGAAGCTGGGGTATTGCTCGCGCTCCCAAGCCACCGAATTGATTCGCGAGGGACGCGTCCGGCTGAACGGCGCCACGCGGCGCGATCCGGAAACGCCTGTGCATGTGGAACGCGACCATATTGAGGTGGACCGTCGCATCGTCGGGGCGGAAGCGAAACGATACCTGATGCTGAATAAGCCGCGCGGTGTAATTACGACTGCATCGGATGAGAGAGGCCGGGACACCGTGTATTCCTACGTGAGCGAAAGGCTGCCTTGGGTCGCGCCGGTGGGACGTCTGGACAAAGCGAGTGAAGGACTTCTGCTGATGACGAACGATTCCGAGTGGGCAGCGCGAATTTCCGATCCCGAAACACATTTGGACAAAATCTATCATGTTCAGGCGGGCGCGGTGGCGGATGGCAAACTTCTCGCTGCGATGACAAACGGCATACGGGCCGAGAACGGCGAAGTCCTGCGCGCGAAACACGCGCGCGTGCTGCGGGCGGGCGAACACAACTCGTGGCTCGAGATCGCGCTTGACGAGGGGAAAAATCGCCAGATCCGGCGGATGCTGGAGCAATTGAATATCGAAGTGCTGCGCCTGGTGCGTGTGGCGGTTGGACCGCTCGTTTTGGGCCAACTGGCCAAAGGCGCTTGCCGCACGCTAAGTTCCGAAGAAAAGCGCGCGGTGGATCGAGCAATGAAAACTCCAGGGACGCGGCGGGTCTCGGACGGGGAGCATTGAATGTCAAAGCTCCCCTAGGGGAAACCTCGTCACAAACGAAGTGCTAGGGAGATTCGAAAGTAAGTCCGGTACTCGTGCACGGGTTTGGCAAGATCAAGCCGCCAATACGTCTTTACCCACGAACTTGCAGTTCGGCGAGACCCAGCGTTTGGCGCACCTTGCGAAGCAGGATGTCTCGATGGAATGGTTTTTGCAGCCATTCACTGTCTGGGGGAATATTCCCATGCAGAGTCGCATCAGGTTCCGCGTGACCGGTCATGAATAGGATTCGGATTCCCGGACGAAGGTCGGTCATGTGCCTCGCCAAAGCAGGACCGTTCAGTTTCGGCATCATGATGTCCGTCAACACAAGGTGTATAGGCCCATCGAACGATCGCGCCGTCTCGATCGCCTCGATTCCGTCACGGGCTGATAGAACCTTGTACCCGCCTCTCGCAAGGAGATCGGAAGTCAGCTCCAGGAGCGCTTCTTCATTCTCCACTACGAGAACTGTCTCCGTCCCTATTGGAATGTTGGCCACTGAGAGATCCGGAGTGGATGTTGCAATCCGCTCTTCGACTTGCGGCAAGTAAATCCTGAACGTCGAGCCTTTCCCAGGTTCGGAATGAACCCCGACGGTGCCTCCACTCTGCTTTGCGACTCCGTACACCGTCGCAAGCCCCAACCCCGTACCCTTGCCGGACTCCTTGGTGGTGAAGAATGGTTCGAAAATGTGGCCTAGCGTCTCCGCATCCATGCCAATGCCAGTGTCGCTCACGGTCAGAAGAGTGTGAGTGCCCGGGCGAAGAAAGGGTAAGTTACGAGCATGAGTTTCATCCAAGTACACGTTCGAGGTTTCGACGAGTAGTTTTCCTCCTTCCGGCATTGCATCGCGGGCGTTGACGACGAGATTCACAATGACTTGTTCGATCTGGCTTTGATCCGCCTTTATGCGGCCCAACGCTGGATCGAGGTTTGTACTCAACTCAATGTGTGCACCAATCAACCGCCGGAGCATCTTCCCCATATCGAATACCAGAACATTCAGGTCCAGGACTCTCGGCTGAAGAACCTGTTGTCGGCTGAAAGCCAGCAATTGATGCGTCAAGGCTGCGGCGCGCTGCCCGGCCTTCCGTATTTCCCCGGCACTCTTCCAGAGCGGATCACCTTGCGCCACACGCGATTCTATTTCCTCGCTGTAGCCGATGATAACTCCCAGAAGATTATTGAAATCGTGAGCGATGCCGCCGGACAGACGCCCCACAGCTTCCATCTTCTGCGCCTGGCGGAGTTGCTCTTCACGCTGCCGTAATATCTTTTCGGCCTGCTTGCGCTCGGTAATGTCCCGGCTGACAACGATTAGCTTTGCAGATCCGCCCCGGTCATTTTGCACGGGATTTCCCGCCGATTCCAGGATTCGCCACTCCCCGTCCTTGCGGCGAAAGCGATACTCTATCCGGCGGCCCACTCCTGTCCGAAAAGTCTCTACTCTGGTTTCCAGGACCAGCTTGTGGTCGTCCGGATGGATTTGATCCGTGGATAAAACCCCTTGAAGCTCTTCGTGCGAATATCCGAAGGCTTTCTTGTACGCAGGGCTGGTGTAGAGCCGATGTCCTTCCACATCTAGAACAGAAATTAGATCCTCCGCATTTTCGCTGATCAGGCGAAACATTTCTTCGCGTTCGCCCAGTTGGCGGCGGATCCCCTGAATCTGGAATTGCTGGTAGATTGTGTAAAGATCGAACAGGAACACGAGCGCGACCAAGCCACGCACAGACTGACGCTGGGTGAGGGAAAAATTGGGATCAGACGAGTCGAAAAGAAGTGAGAATGAAGCCATCCCTGCAGTCAGCAACAAGGTCACGACAATTGCGGATGCCCAAAGCCACCATTGCCGCCGCTCGATCTGGTGGGTACGAAACCAGAAGGGAAGTTCCTGGGATGCAGCGCGTGAATGCGCCTTGTCGAAGAACATGGCAGCGCTATGACACCAAATGGGTACATGGAAGGGCAATAGTACTAGTAGGTTCTGTGTTCAACAGTAAAAGAGGCGAGATTCTTCCACCCCGCTGGCGTCGCTATGTGGAGAGAGCTTCATTCCAAGATAGATAAAGGCTTGTGCAGGCTCTCAACTAGTACGATACGATACCCCTTTCGTGATGTAAGTGAGGCGCAGAATCGAGCGTCAACGTGGAGTGCAAACCATGAAAGACAAATCTAATGATCACGCGAAAGATGATGCTTCCTATGCACGTTCGCATGGGCGGCGGCGGTTTCTCGCAGCCACAACCGCGATGGCCGCAACCGTTGCAGGAGGCCTGACAGATCTATGGGCCGACGAAGGCCGCGAGCCTGGTGCGCCGATGCGTCCATATGGTGAGCGCTCGCCCTTTGAAAAGCCGGCGCGCAAGAGCTCCCGGCCGGAACCGCTGGCAGGCACAGGCTCTACGCTCACGCCGCTGGAAAATCTTTACGGCATCATTACACCCTCCGCGTTGCACTTTGAAAGACACCACTCGGGCGTTCCGATGATTGATCCGGACAAGCACGAGCTGCTGATTCACGGGCTGGTGGAAAGACCTCTCGTATTCAACATGGAGGAGTTGAAACGATTTCCATCGGTTTCGCGCGTCCACTTCCTCGAATGCTCCGGCAACAGCGCCGGCGAGTACCTGGGGGATCCCGCCCCGACTCCGCAACAAACCGCGGGGCTGCTGAGCTGCAGTGAGTGGACTGGCGTGCCGCTTTCCACGATCTTGAAAGAGGCCGGCGTGAAGCAGAGCGCCAAGTGGGTGCTTGCGGAAGGAGGCGATGCCAGCCGGAACGCACGCAGCATTCCGCTCGAGAAGGCTATGGACGATGTGTTGGTTGCCTACGGGCAGAACGGCGAAGCGGTGCGACCCGAGCAAGGCTATCCGATTCGGCTGGTTGTGCCGGGATGGGAAGGAAACATCAACGTCAAGTGGGTGCATCGCCTGCACGTTCTCGATCAGCCAGCCATGACTCGCGACGAGGCGGCCGATTATGATGACCTGTTGCCCAACGGAAAGTCTTACCGGTTCAGTTTTGTGATGGAGGCGAAGTCCATCGTCACGCGTCCTGCCGGGGGACAACATCTCGCGGGGCCGGGAGCTTACGAGATCACTGGTCTGGCATGGTCAGGCAGGGCGCGCGTCGCCGCCGTGGAAGTCTCGACTGACGCCGGGAAAAATTGGCGAAAGGCGGAATTGCAGCAGCCAGTCTTGAAGAACGCAGTGGTGCGATTTCGCTTGCCGTGGAATTGGAATGGCAACGAAGCTGTGATTGGCTCCCGGTGCATCGACGAATCAGGGTATGTGCAGCCGGCGCACGAGCAGATCATTGCGGCGCGCGGCACACATGCGCGCTTCCACTACAACGGCATCAAATGGTGGCGGTTGCAGAAGAGCGGCGAGCTGACCCATGCATAGAAAACTATCGTGGGTGCTTTGTATCGCCGCTTGGGCAAGCCTCCACGCGCAGACAAGACCGACTGGATTGGGCCGGCCCGCGAGCGCGGATGAGATGAAGCAGCGGGACATTACCACGCTGCCGAGCGGCGCGGGGTTGCCGGATGGCAAAGGGACTGCCGCGCAAGGAGAAGCCGTGTATCGGGACAAATGCGCGGCCTGCCATGGTCCGAACGGTGAGGGGAACCTGCCGCAAGGAACCCAAGTGATCGGCGGTATCGGATCTCTCGCCACGGACGACCCCGTCAGGACCATCGGCAGCTATTGGCCTTACGCCACAAGCGTATGGGACTACATCCATCGGGCGATGCCTCTCAACCAGCCCGGCAGTCTGTCGGCGGATGATACCTACGCCGTCACGGCATTTTTGCTGAACCGGAACAAGATCATCCAAGCCGATGAGGTTATGAATAGGGAAACCCTGCCAAAGGTACACATGCCGAACCGGGACGGATTTGTCCCCGATGCACGGCCAGACATTGAGAAGAACGCCCGTTCTACCGGCAAAAATAAAGACCGGAAATCACAGGCGCGCTGAATCTTACTGAACTCAATTTGCCCGTGAGCTGAAGCCCTCACTTCACGTTCTTGCGGAGCCAGTCATCGATAAACTTGATGACCACGTCGCTGTTCTTGTCGAGGAACATCTCGTGCATGTTGCCGTGGATGCCGACGTCTTCCAGACGAACGAACTCGTCTTTCACGCCCGCTTGATTGAGCCACTTGGGGATGCAGACGTCAAATACGCGGTGATAGGTGCCCTCGGCGGAGATCGAGAGTATCCGAATGTTCGCCATGCTCACGAGTTTGTGGACCGGTTCCTTCTGCATATAGCAAGGAACCTCATCCGGCCGTTCTGACTTCTCTTCGAGGTAAGTTTTAAGATCGTCGGGGCTGTTGACCGGCGGGTCGTAATGCATCGGCATATTGGTAATGCCCCACGCATTCCCAATCTTGCCCGTGTACTTCACCTTGGCAGTATCCACGATGCCAATCTGCGGGCCGCCGGGTTCGATCGCGACCATACCGGCTACCAGCTTTGGACGCTGATCGGCGACATTGAAGCCTATTCCGCCTCCCTGCGAATGGGTGATCAGGATGACCGGGCTCCCGATCTGATCGAGCAATGCGACGCCTGCGGGCACAGCCAGCTCGGCTTGGCCCGACACAAACTGCATCTGGCCCTTGATGAAGTTATCGAAGACGGGATCGCCCATCTGTCCCTTCTTCGGAGAATCGCTCGGCCACTGCGTATACAGGTTCTTCCGCGGAAAATCTCCGCCCGACGGCACCGGGGCGGTCCAGATTTGCGACAGATCAAGCGCCGTGCGGATCCCCAGTTTGCCGTCGACGTCGGGAACGTAGGGCGAACGTCCACGTGCCGGGTAGTCCACCATGTAGACGACGTAGCCCTGGTTGATCAAGTAGTACGCCCAACCCGGCCGCCCGTCCGGGGTCTGCCTCCAGACGGTTCCGGCTTGCCCATTTCCGTGGAAGAATACGACCGGATACTTCTGCCGGATCTGCTTCGGCACCATGACTTCGACGTACATCGCGCCGTGCATGACCTCTTTGCCTGCCGGTCCGGTGTACTGGCCGCCGACGTAGAAGAAGGCCTCGCGCCCAAGGTTTTCGGTCGAGAACGTCGGGATGGACGCGGGCGGCATCGCAGCTGAGCTCTTTGGACTATTGGCTCGCGTTCCCGGCCGAATACCGACGAACGCGGCGGCCAACGTCAAGATTGCCACAGCCAGCGTCGCCTTCGAAATCCTGGGTTTCATAGTTTCAAGCTCCTCTCTTCCAGTCTTCTCTTGACCCCAATTCTTAAGCACTGCCAGGGAGAATCTTGTAGCGAGAGCCTCCGGCATGCGGGTTTACTCTCAGATTCGCGGTTTCTCTGAAGAGGAAAGGCCGCATCGCCAACTCTTCTTGTACCGCAGACAACCAAAGCATCCTGTAATGTCATGGCCCGTAAACGCAAAAGAAGCAAGTCATAAAGTGGCATTGAGGCCGCGAAGGTGGCCGTACGGGCCGGCTCTCCCAGCCGGCATCTGGGATCCACTGAAGTTCTTCGCTTTCATCGGGTCTCCTCAACCGCACCCCAATCTAACCCCCAGAAATTGTCGCAATCCACAAATTCAATACCCATTCGGACAGCCTCACTCTCTGCAGGGCGCTGCCATGCCACTCGGGCCTTGACCTCCTGACCTGTGTCAAGCCGTACCAACTGGACAGCTTCTCCTGGTTTAGCGGCATGGCCGCATTGGAGTGACGCGCCATGCCGGCTCAGCAGCACGGTATGAGTTTCTTCTTCCCATGCGTTTCCAAGCTTGTCACAGCAAAGGCGCACGGCGATGGAGGCCACCTTCCTGGGACTCCGCCGCAGATGACGGCCCAGTTCGTTGGCCCAAAGAATGATGTGAAGAAGCCTTGCCCGATCCAAGTTGTCGAGATTCTTTGTCGCGTGTTCTATCTCATCGGCCTGCCGCGAGCATTGATTGATGAAGCGCCGCGCCGACTCGGAGTCAGACTCATTCTGGCGGTGTACTTTCCGGATTTCATCGTACCGCTCAAGCCGCGCATAGCAGACGGAGATAAAGTGCCCCTGGCAAAGTGCTTCGTCTTCAAGCGTCGCACCGACAGCCTGGTCACAGCCCGTGACACTGCATCTTTCTGCTTTCGTCATCTCAGGAAAACCCGATAAGCCTACAAAACATTCTCAACGATCTCCTTGCGCAGAACCATAGGTCAACCATAACTCTCGTGTCAAGCTTCGGCCGCCAAGGCTGGATAGTGATCATGGCTCGTTTGCAACGTACTCCAAATCTATCTTGTTGGTCCGTTTGGCTTTGTTCTGTGACTCAGTACCCAGACTTACACCTGATTTGGCAGCATTTAAACGCAAGTTGGACCGAAATTTTCCGCTCGAATTTAGGCACGCGTAGCGTGGCTACGCTGGAATCTGACATTGGCGGTGACAAATTGTGATCGACACGCTGAAATGAATCACTTTGCGCTGTGACAGACGTCGAGTGTCATGACTTGGGAAAACTTCTTTCAGGAAGAGGGGGCGGGCCTAAGAGCCTTCAACGAGCAGTTCCTACCCCGACTTGTCGTTAATCGTAAGAGTAGAGCCTTTAATGTGGCACTTGTAGCAAACGGCATCCTGCGCAGCCGAAGCGCTCAACTGGGCCGCTCGAACTGCTGGGCCCAACGACTCTGTGACGGTCACCACAAGACGACGCGTCCAACGTTACAAGGCTTGGGGGAAGAGGAACTAGGCCTCAAGAACCTTCTCGAGACCGGCCTTGTTGGTAATGACCAACGTCGAACCACGTACTTCGACTAATTGCTTCCGCTTGAAAATTGCGAACAACCTCGTGACAGTTTCCCGGGACGTGCCAATCATTTCAGCGATTTCTTCATGCGTCAGAGCCAGTGGCGCACGTATCGGACCACTATTCCGACCATAACCTGGGTCGTGTTCCGCCACCCGGTCGAGCAAAAAACGGGCGAGCTTTTCCGCTGCCGAACGCGAGAGCCCGAGATAGCGAACCTCTTGATATGTCGCGTGATAGATGTTGCTTAGGATCTCGGCTACCCGTAGTGTCACTTCGCCGTATTCCCGCAGAAACTGTAGGAATAGGTCCCGGGTGATGAAATTGGCTTGGATTGGCTCAAGCGCCTCGGCCGTTACCTCATACGGTTTTCCCGATATGGTGCCGGGGAGACCGACCACTTCTCCCGGATCGGCAATGCGCAGGATCAACGATTTTCCATCAGTAGAATTTGCGGAGAGCTTGACCCGGCCGTTGCAGATGACAAAAACGCCACGCGAATCCTGACCTTCGACGAAGAGTAGCGCGCCCTTCGGGTAGGTTGCTGAGGACGAAATCCGGTCAAGCCCCTCAAGCGCTTGTGGGGACAGGTTGCAAAAGAGCCTGTCCTTGGTCATCGGGCAGGCCAGGCAGCTTTCAATAACCTGCAAGCCGTAGGGCGTCTCTGTCGGTTTCGTCACCCGCATTGTACGTTGCTTTTTCTTTGGGATGACGCGAATCCGGTAGGTCATTTGCTCACCTCGCGGGAAACCCTCCTCCTTAGTGTACTCTCCTTTCATGCTATTCCGACCGTATAGGCGTGCTGTGACGCGGCTCACATTGTTACGTGACGCGTATCACTGTACACTCCCGAAACAGAGGGAGAAACTAAATAAAAAGGAGGCTCCTATGCGCAGGAATGAGCGTGACATTCTGGATGTTCTGAGGTTCGAGCTCGAATTCTTGGAAAAAGGCGGTTACAGCCGTTCACCGCGTCAGCCCTGGAGATATCAGTTCATTTTCGAAGATTCTCCGACTTGCATGAATTACGATTCCAAAGATCATCCCGGCCCGTGCAGCGAGTGTGTCCTAATGCAATTTGTGCCGCCAGGATCCCGCGACGAGAAGATCCCTTGCCGGCACATCCCCTTCAACGCCGAGGGCGAGACGCTCGATTCGCTGTATTGCAACGCCGATCAACACGAAACCGAAAAAGTCTTCGGAAATTGGCTTCGCACCACCATCGCGAAGCTGGAAGAGGAGCGACAAGCGCATCGCGACGATGGAAATGGGCCATTGGGTCCCGGTGCCGATGTAAGGAAGGAAGACCCTCTCTTCAAGAGCCTGCATCCCAAGTGCGCCAACCCAGCTTGTCCGACCGCTTTTCATTGGCTCGCAGGGGGGAAGTTCTTTCGCTTTCGGCCCGAATCTGCGGTTTCACAACCGAAAGACAACGCCGCGCAATCGCCCGCGGGAGTCCCCGGGGTGACGCACTTCTGGCTCTGTGAGCGCTGCTCGCAGGTCTTCACTCTGACATATGAGGAGAATCAGGGTGTAATGCTGAAACTGCTCCGGTCCGAACTCCCGGCCGTGGAATCCCGGAAGCAATTGACCGCGGCCTAGCCTTCGCACGACCTTGCGGGAACGCTATTGTCTTGAGGAAACCGAGCTCGGCGTCAAAGCGGAGGTTCCGTCACTGCCAAATGCGGCACGAAACACAGAATCGGACTCTCAAGACCGGAAATATGGACGCGGCAGCCCCGCTATGTTGACTTCGCTAGATGTTGAAGACAAGATGGGGACGAAAAAATATGACCCGTGGAGTTTTCCCTGTGGTGGCAATTCCTGATGGGAACTATGGCTATGCGTCACGCAGTTCTGTGCGCTATTTTGCTGTTCGTTATTTGTGTGGCTGGCGCTAAAGGCCGGCCGGCCGGAGACGACAAACTTCCATCGAACTATGTGCCGTCCGGCAAGGTGATGTACAAACAGTACTGCGCCACCTGCCACGGTGCTGACGCCAGGGGCAACGGTCCTCTCGCCTCGTTACTCAAGACACCACCCTCGGACCTGACCAAACTCGCTCAGCGTCATGCAGGCAAGTTCCCGTACGAGTATGTCTCGAGTGTCCTTCAATTTGGGCCGGGTCCCTCCGCTCACGGCTCACCGGATATGCCCACGTGGGGTCCTATCTTCGGATACTTCGACAATCACAACGAAAGAGCTGTGCAGCAACGCATCAAGAACCTCTGCAACTATCTAGCGTCTTTGCAGGAGGAATGACCGTTTGCCACGCCGTGCGCGCCTCTTGAACGGGGCAGCCTTTCTCGGGTCAGACTGATACGTCCAGCCTTCTCACGTCCGCGTGCTTTGATCGCCAGCCCTTAAGGTGTTGTTGCTCGAAATTCTTAGGGCCTTCTTGGCACTGCTAGTCGGCACACTCGTTCTTTTTTGCCGGGCTTGGGTGCGTCGCTACAACACGTTCCCAGCGCCGCCATTCCCCGCCGGAAATCTCAGCTGAAGGACCGAGCAAAGAGACGGCGTTTCGCAATTTCAACGAGCAAGAGGTACGTAAGGGTCGAGATCGCGAGGAAAATGAAATACGTCCCCGGAAGCGCCGTAAAGCCGAGGATGCGGGCGAGGGGCGAAAACGGCAGCAGGATGCCAAGAATCACGATGGCGAGCGTTGTGACCGTAAGCGGCCTGCTCGGGCGGCTGCGCAGCGGATTCCCCATCGTCCGGATTACAAACAGGACGAGTGTTTGCGTGGCGAGCGATTCGACAAACCAGCCGGTATGAAACTCGGCCTGGCTGGCATGAAAGAAATGCAGCAACACATAGAAGGTCAGGAAGTCGTAAATCGAACTGATGGGCCCGATGAAGATCATGAAGTTGCGTATCAGGCGCAAATCCCAGCGATGCGGCGCGGCGATGTAGACGGGGTCCACATTGTCGGAGGGAATCGTGACCTGGGCCGTGTCGTAAAGAAAGTTGTTCAGCAGGATCTGCGTCGGGAGCATCGGGAGGAATGGTAGAAAAACCGATGCGGCCGCCATGCTAAACATGTTTCCGAAATTCGAGCTGGTGCCCATCAAGATATATTTCAAAACATTCGCAGACGCGCGGCGGCCTTCAATGATTCCGTTATGAAGAATCTGCAAGCCGGGTTTGAGGAGGATGATGTCGGCCGCTTCGCGAGCCACATCGACGGCTGAGGAAACCGAGATGCCTACGTCGGCTGCGTGGAGCGAAGGAGCGTCATTGATGCCGTCGCCCATGTAGCCGACCACGTGGCCGCGGTGCTTCAACGCGTGAAGAATCCGGAGCTTCTGCATCGGCGAGACGCGGGCGAATATTGTCGTCTCTTCGGCGATGTGGGCGAGAGCCGTATCGGTCGTACGGTCCAATTCGCCGCCGGTAATGATCGAAGGATTTTCCAGGCCGACCTGCTCGCAAACATGCCGCGCGACAAGCTCGTTGTCGCCTGTCAGAATCTTCACCGTCACGCCATCGCGTTTCATGCCGGCGATGGATGCTGCGGCGTCGGGACTGGGAGGATCGGCAAATGCGAGAAAGCCAGCCAGCGTCAGCGAACACTCATCCGCCACCGTGAACCCGTTGTGCTGGCCCACCTGGCGATACGCGACTGCCAGCACGCGAAATCCCTGGCCACAGAGATCCTGAAAAATTTTCAGGCAGCGTTCCCGTGATGCTTCATCAAATGCGATAACCTTCCCTTCGATTTCCAGAAATTCCAACCGGTCGAGAATTCCTTCCGGAGCTCCCTTTGTGATCAGAAGGCAGCCGCTGGCCGGCTGATCTTTCCGCTCGACGACGATCGAAAGCCGGCGGCGGTCGAAGTCGAATGGAATCTCGTCACACTTTACGAATCCTTCGGCACCGGGTGGCTGGCGCCGGAGGATGGCGACGTCGAGCGGACTGCGGATGCCGGTCTCAAACTGGCTGTTCAGGTAGGCGAGGGCGAGCGGCCGTTCGGAGGATTTTCCAAAAGCATCCATGGCCTCGGTCAGCGTCATTTCGCCGGTCGTCAGCGTTCCGGTCTTGTCGCTGCACAACACGTCAATGGTCCCGAAATTCTGAATCGCCGGGAGGTGCTTGACCACGACGTTTTCCCGAGCCATTCGCACCGCGCCGCGGGCCAGCGTGACCGAGGTGATCATCGGCAGGAATTCAGGAGTCAATCCGACGGCGAGCGCGACGGCGAAGACGAAGGATTCAAAGGCCTCTTTATGCATCGCCACGCGCACCGCCAGGATGAAAAGAACCAGGAAAAACACGGCGCGCATGATCAGAAATCCGAACCGCCGCATGCTGCGCTCAAACTCAGTCTCTTCGGGCCGCTCGGCGAGCCGCTCCGCAATCGCTCCAAAGGATGTGTGCGCGCCGGTCGCCGTCATCTGCGCGATCGCCATTCCGCTCACCACGGATGTGCCGAGGAAAACGGAATCGTGCGCTTCGGGTGTGCCCTCTGCTTCGCCGCTGTTCAGTCGAGCGCCCTTTTCGACCGGCAAAGACTCGCCGGTCAGCGCCGCCTGCTGGACGTAGAGATCGCGCGCTTCGAGGAGCATCCCGTCTGCCGGAATCAAATCCCCGGCCGAAAGCCGGATCAGGTCTCCGGGGACGATTTCCCTTCGCTTGATTTCCTGCCACTGGCCGTCACGAAGAACCGTGGCCGTCGGGGTGACGGTCTCACGCAGTTTTCGAATGGCCTGCTGGGAACGATACGTCTGCACGAAATTGATGGTTACGCTGAGGAGCACGATCACCAGGATGATGGCTGCAGCGACGGCGTCGCCCAGAAGGAAGGAAACCAGGACGGCCACCAGAAGGATGATGACGAGCGGATTGAGAAACAAGAAGAGAAGTTCTGTGAGCGCGGCGCCACGCCGCACCGGCGCCGGATCGTTCAGGCCGTATTGCGCGAGCCGCTCCCGCGCCTCCTGCGATGTTAGTCCCTTCCACGCAGTCGGCGGAGAAATGGTGGCGCTGGGCGAAACGGAGGGAACAGGATTCATGCAATCGCCTGATACGCGTCTAAAGCCAGGTGACTATACCACTCCTCCAGACCTCTCGGCCCGGTCCGAAGAAGCCCAGCCAAAGGCCTCAGTCTGGCAATGCTACCTCATGGCCGGATAGCGACTTTGAGAACACCGTCACGATGCCCGGCGAATAGCTCATAGGCATCCGTGATTTGATCCAGCTGGAAGCGGTGTGTGAGCAGAGGAGTCAGGTCGAGCCGGTTGTGAAGCACCATGTCCATCAAGCGCCGCATCCGTTCTTTTCCGCCCGGGCAAAGCGTCGTGACGATTTTATGATCACCCAAGCCCGCCGCGAACGGCTCGATAGGCACCGACAGCTTTCCTGAATACACTCCGAGGCTGCTGAGCGTGCCGCCAGGTTTCAGGACCCGCAAAGCATTCTCGAACGTGTCCTGCGTGCCCAGGGCCTCGATTGCAACGTCCACTCCGTGACCGCCCGTGAGCCGCCGAACCTCCGCCACAACGTCGCATTCCTTGAAATTGAGGACGACATCGGCGCCCATACGCTTCGCCATTGCGGCGCGGACGGGATCGGATTCAATCCCAATGATGAGACTCGCGCCTTTCAATCGCGCTCCCGCCGTTGCGCAGAGACCGATCGGACCTTGAGCGAAAACAGCCGCTGTGTCGCCGATCTTGAGCTCCGCGCTTTCGGCGGCGGAGATTCCCGTCGAGGCGATATCGGCTAGCAGAACCACCTGCTCGTCAGTCAGTTCATCAGGGATCTTTGCAAGGTTCGCCTGCGCGTAAGGCACGAGCAAGTATTCCGCCTGCGCGCCATGAATGGTGTTGCCGAATTTCCAGCCCCCGATCGGCCCGCCGCACTGGGACCAGTGGCCACTGAGGCAATCACCGCACTGGCCGCAGGGCGTGATGGCGCCGACAAGCACGCGATCCCCGACGCGGTAGCCGGTCATGCCTTCGCCCAACTCATGAATCACACCGACAGGCTCGTGCCCAATGACTAGTCCAGGGCGGACCTTGTATTCCCCCTTCAAGATGTGGACATCGGTTCCGCAAATGGTAGTGAGGGTGATCCGGATAACAGCTTCGCCAACGCCGGGCCTGGGAATCGGGACGCGCTCGACTCTAATCTGGTTGGGGCCGCGGAATACAAGGGCCCGCATGGTTTCGATGGACTTTGGGATGTATGCCGTCTTCTCTTGCACCTGATGCTGTGTTCCCATGGCTTTGCTCCTTTACGGCAGGTCAGGGTTAAAACAGGACTCCCAACATACCACCCTCGCGATCTACCATGCGACTTTCTGGTTGGGGGGCTGTATCCGTTGTCACTCGTTTCTGTGACATCTGTCACAATAAACCACCCGATATCCAGGCAGAATGGTTTAGGACTTAGCGGGGCGAACCGGACCGATGGCTACCAGAACAACGACAGCGGCGCAAACTCACGAGGCCAGAGTAAGAGCGGACGAAGGCCACCGGTCGTTCCGGCACGAGGCGATTGCGTCGATTGCGTTCATGGGCATCCTGCTCAACCTTTTTCTCCGCTTCGTTCTGATTGCCTCACCCCAGACTTATCAACTCCCGTTAAAAGCGGCGCTTTTCCTGGCGGGCCTTCCTCTCTTGTACGAGCTTGCTTTGCGGCTTTGGCACGGTCAGTTTGGTTCGGATCTGCTGGCCGGAATTTCCATCGCGACGTCCATCATCCTCGGCCAATACCTGGCCGGAACTGTGATCGCCTTGATGCTGGCAGGAGGAAATGCCCTGGAAGCCATCGCGACGCGGCGCGCTTCCGCTGTTCTCGAAGCGCTGGCGCGACGCATGCCGACGGTCGCTCATCGGGAACGTGCCGGCGGCACCGAGAATGTTGCGCTGGAAGAACTCAAGATCGGCGATTCCCTGGTCATCTACCCGCATGAGGTTTGTCCGGTGGATGGCGTGGTCCTGAAAGGCCACGGGGTGATGGATGAATCGTATCTGACAGGCGAGCCGTATCGAATGTCAAAGACCCCCGGCGCGGAAGTGCTCTCTGGAGCAATCAACGGCGACACAGCGCTGACGATTCGCAGTACCCGGCTGCCGGCGGATTCTCGGTATGCCCGGATCATGCGCGTGATGGAAGCGGCTCAACAGCGCCGGCCGCGCCTGCGCCGACTGGGCGACCGTCTCGGCGCATATTACACGCCGGTGGCAGTCCTGATCGCCATCGCGGCGTGGTATTTCAGCGGGGAGAGCATCCGCTTTCTTGCGGTACTTGTGATTGCCACACCTTGCCCGCTCATTCTCGCGATTCCGGTCAGCATCATCGCTTCGATTTCGCTTGCGGCGCGGAGAGGGATTGTGATCCGCGACCCTTCCGTGCTCGAGCGCGCGGACACTTGCCAGACGATGATTTTCGACAAGACCGGAACACTGACATACGGACAGCCGCAACTCACGCGACAGGTTGTGGCCACTGGTTTCCTCGCGAAGGAAATTCTGGGACTCGTCAGCAGTCTCGAACAATATTCGAAACACCCATTGGCCGAAGCGATCCTTCGCGCAGCCCGAAGCGACGGAGCAACGATTCAAGAGGCGAGCGAAATATCAGAGCCGCCGGGCCAGGGCCTGCGCGGCATCGTCAACGGGCGAGATGTGTGGGTCACCAATCGGGCGCGGCTTCTGAAGCAGACCCCGGAGGAAGAATCGAAATTGCCGCCGAGCGCAGATGGTCTCGAGTGTGTGATCGCCATCGACGGATCATACGCCGCCACGTACCAGTTCCGTGACGAGCCTCGGAGCGAAAGCAAGTCTTTCATCGCTCATCTCCGGCCGAAGCACGTCGTGACGAAAGTGATGCTCGTTTCCGGGGACCGGGAAGCTGAGACTCGTCATTTGGCGCAGCGCGTCGGCGTCACCAAGGTTTACGCATCGAAGAGTCCGGAAGAGAAAGTCTCCATTGTGCGCGAGGAAACTGCGCGGGCAAGAACCCTTTTCCTCGGCGATGGGATCAATGACGCTCCCGCCCTTCTCGCGGCTACGGTCGGTGTCGCTTTCGGGCAGAACAGCGACATCACCGCCGAAGCCGCTGGGGCGGTGATCCTTGATACGTCGCTTGCGAAGGTGGATGAGTTTCTCCATATCGGGCGCCGAATGCGCCGCATCGCGCTGCAAAGCGCCCTCGGTGGAATGGCGCTGAGTATTTTCGGGATGGGGCTGGCGGCGGCAGGTTACTTACCGCCGGTGGCCGGGGCAGTGGCGCAAGAGATCATCGACATCCTCGCCATCCTGAACGCCTTGCGTGCGGGGTTCTCCGTGGGGTCCCTGACTGACTTCGATTGACAAACTCGGGCATGGCAGACAGATTAGCAGTTGCTCGGTGGCGGGCGATTGCAGACGAAGGGCGAGAGGTCGGCCCGGCTGCACGCGCCAGGCCGAGGAGTAGCGGAAAGCACAGCTTTTGGGAAGCGACGGAGCGAGGTGATCATCATGAGAAGGCTAGTGAAGCGGCTGCATGCAGGATCACAGATGCTGCTGGGCTTCGCACTCGGTTGCTTCGTGGTTGCCAGTTTGGGTGCAACTCCTCAGATAGCGCGCAATGCGAAAGAGCAGACGAGAGAGCAATTGGAGCGCCTGATCTACTCGGTGAAAGGACCGGACTTATTTCGCGCCCATTGTGCTGCTTGCCATGGTTTGGATGCCACGGGTGGGGGCCCGTTGGTGCCAGCCCTGAAGACCAAAGTCCCCGACCTGACCGTCCTCGCAAAGGATAATGGAGGGCAGTTTCCATCCGCGCGTGTGCTCAGAACCATTCTGGGCGACGACGTTTTGATTTCTCATGGTTCTCGGGAGATGCCGATTTGGGGACCTATATTTCATCAGGTCGAGGCGGATCAGGATTTTGGAAACGTGAGGTTGCAGAACCTGGTAAAGTATCTGGAATCCATCCAGAAAAAATAGGTTGAGGCAGCGCTCCCTCCGCGATTCAGGCGCTTCTGCGCCACAGAGCCGGGTATCAAAGCTCAAGCGACGCGAAGAGAACCGCGGGGTCCTCGCTGGACTTGATGCGGAATCCCAGCTTCCGGATCAGTGCCTGCATTTCGACGTTTTCCTGAAGCATGTAGGCATGGACGGAATCGAGACGCTCATCGCGAGCCACGAGAATGAGCCGGCGGAGCAGCTCGATCCCCAATCCCCGGCGCTGGTACTGGTCGCGCACGAGAACGGCCACCTCAGCAGCGTTTGCCCCGTGCAGCTTGCTCATACGCCCCACAGCGAGGATTTCCGGCGCACCCGTTGCGGAAGTTGTTCTCTCGGCGAGCAGAGCAATCTCGCGGTCGTAGTCCAGGAAACACATGCGAATCAGGCGCGCGTGAGCCACGCGTTGGCTGAGCTTGGCGACGTGAAAGTAGCGGAGGTAGACGCTCCGGTCGGAAAGCCCTTCGTGGAACGTCACCATCAAAGGTTCGTCTTCGGGACGGATCGGCCGAATCGTCACGTGCGTTCCGTCTTTCATCGTCCACGGTGATACATACTGGATGGGATACGGACGGATTGCCGGTTTCGGGAGTTCGGCGTCGGACACTTGGCTGGAATGCAGAACAAAGCGCGCGTCGAGCGCTATGAGCTGCTCTGGCGCCGCAACGAGTGGATTGATATCGGCCTCTTGAATGGCTGGATTCTCCACGATGAGATGGCTGAATCGCACCAGGAGCGCTTCAAGAGCCATAAGATTTACGGGCTTCCTTCCACGAACCCCGGTCAGTGCCTTGAAGATTCGCGTCTGCTCCATCAGGCGTTGGGCAAGCGTAGTGTTGAGCGGCGGGAGCGCCAGGGCGCGGTCGCGATACACCTCGACCAACTCTCCCCCGGAACCGAAGACGATCACGGGACCAAATTGGGCGTCAGACGTGCTTCCAACGATCAATTCGTAGCCTTTGGCTGTGACCATCGGCTGGACCGTTACGCCGAGAAAATGCTCCTGGCCGGCGTGTACTTGAACCGCAGAGGCAATTTCGCGGTAGGCATCGCGCACCGCCTGAGGGCCAATAAGATTCAGCTTCACACCGCCCACATCGGACTTGTGCGTGATCGTTTCGGAGTGCAGTTTCAGCACGACGGGGAAACCGATTCTTACCGCGACATCGGCTGCTTCGTTTTGGCTTCGAGCGATATGAGTTTCGACCGTTGGAATCCCATAGGCTGCGAGTAGTTGTTTCGATTCGTATTCTGTCAGGAGTGTTCGGCCTCGGCTGCGCGCGTCCGCGAGAAGCGACTGCGCCTCCAGGCGGGCTGCACTCGCGCCTTGCGGATCATCGGCGAGCACCGGCGTTTCGTAAATGCCTCGGAGGTTGTATGTGTACCGCCACATGAAATCGAATGCGCGTGCAGCAGTGTCCGGATAAGCGAAGGTGGGGATTCCAGCGGCGTTCAGCAGGGTTTCGCCTGCGGTGACTTCTTGCCCGCCCATCCAACTTGCGAGCACGGGCTTTCCATGCGCGCTCGCCTGAGCCTTGATTCGTTCAGCGACTTCAACGGGGTTCGTCATCCCCTGTGGCGCAAGAATGACGAGAAGCCCGTCGGTCATGGGATCGGCGAGCGCGATCTCTGTAGCGCGCTCGTAGCGCTGCGGTTCTGCGTCGCCGAGAATATCAATCGGATTCCCATGGCTCCAATGGGACGGCAAGAAGCGGTTAAGAGCGTCGAGAGACTCCGGCGAAAGCGCGGCCAACTCTCCGCCATTGACGATCAGTACGTCGGTGGCGAGCACGGCGGGGCCGCCTGCGTTCGTTAGAATGGTGAGCTTCGGTCCGCGTGGCCGGGGCTGTTTGCTGAGTACCTCGGCCATGTCGAAGAGGTCTGAGATCGTATTGACACGAAGCACGCCGATGCGGCGAAACGCGGCATCCAGAACGTCGTCGCTTCCGGTCAGCGCGCCGGTATGCGATGCCGCCGCCTTCGAGGCCGCTTCCGAGCGCCCCGCCTTGAGAACGATCACCGGTTTGGTTAGCGTCACTTCACGCGCCGCTGAGAGGAACGATCTCGCGTCTCCGATGGATTCCATATAGATGAGAATGCTCTGCGTGTTCGGGTCATCGCCGAAATAATCGATCAGGTCGCCCCAGCCAACATCGAGCATCGAGCCGGTCGAAACAAACGCACTGAAGCCAACCTGCTCTCGCAGACTCCAGCCGAGGATTGCCGTGAGCAGCGCTCCGCTCTGGCTGAGAAACGCCACATTGCCGGGTCGCGCGATGGTTTGCGCGAATGTGGCGTTCAGGCCGTCCAGCGGATTCATCACTCCGAGGCAATTCGGGCCGATCAAACGCATCTGGCTGCCCCTGAGCTGCTCGGCCAGTTGGCGCTCCAGGGCCTGTCCTTCTGCGCCGCGCTCGCGGAATCCCGCCGAGATGACAATGGCGGCCTTTGTGCCGGCGCTTACGCACTCTCCCGCAATTGCCGGAACCGTTGCGGCAGGTGTTGCAATGATCGCGAGATCCACGGCTTCCGGAACTTTGAGAATCGAGGAATAAGCGGGAAGTCCAAGAATTGTGGAATGCTGCGGATTGACGGGATAAACCGTCCCGCGGAAGGAAGGGATGCGAAGGTTGGAAAGGACCGTGCGACCCACGCTGCCTTCGCGATCACTGGCCCCAATGACCGCGACGCTGCGAGGCTTGAAAAGAGCATCCAGGGGCCGAGGTTCGGCCCGCAGTACATCGTGCGACGGATCGTGTAATTGCTTGGCGGCGTCCTCTGGGTTCATGCCACCACTATCGTCAGAACCAAACCCGGTTGCAAGCGCACAGCACGGTCCTGACCTTGATCAGCCACGCACGGTGAGCACGGGGCAGTGGGCATGCGCCACGATCTTGTGTGCCACGGACCGCTCGAGGTGCGTCGCAGCCCCCAGATGTCCTGCTGCGTTGCGCACTCCGAGCACAATCAGGTCGGCGTTGCGTTCCTTTGCCGCTTCCAAGATCCGCGCGGCGGCCTCTCCATACTCGAGGACTGCTTCCGGGCGGCACCACAGCTCGGCATCCTTTGGCACGAGCTCATGGAGTTCGTACAAGGCGTTGGCTACCGAAGGCTCGCCTGGGCGGTATTCCGCCCCCGGATCGCGTGGACGAGTCACATGAAGGAGGATAAGCCGAGCCTGGTGTTCCTGCGCGAGAGAAATGGCATACGGCACGGCAGCCAGGGAGTCTGGTGTGAAGTCAGTGGCGAAAAGCACGCGTTGGAAGTGGGCCCCGTTGTGAACGCCTTTGTGGGCCCAGGGACCGATGGTCAGAACCGGAACTTGTGAGCGCCGGAAGATTTCTTCCGCAACCGACCCGAGCAGCAATTTCTGCGCGCCCGTGCGGCCATGCGTGCCGAGAACAATCAGGTCGGCGCCACAACCCGCTATTGCCTGTTCAAGAGTCAGCCAAACACCGACTCCTCGTGCCACGCTCACTTCGTGAGGTAAGCCCGCGAGCTGCCCTTCCACCCGCTGCATTTCGGCTTGAGCGTTCTCTTCCTGGGCTTCAATTGCTACGGCAGTCGTCTCCGGTGCGGTGTAAACATACGGCTCGGGCAACAGAACATGCAATGCATGAACCGTAGCGCCAAACTCCCGTGCAATTGCAACTGCGAATGGCAGTGCTGCTTCGGAGGGTTCCGAGAAATCCGTGAGAAATAGAATATTCTTCAGGGCGATTCGAGCGCCCCTACCAACGGTTTTCATGGTCCACCTCCCGGCTCATGTAATAGTTCGACCGTTCCATTCGGGGCACTCACCGAAGCCAACGGCACAATGCATCCGGCCAGGCGGAAAGGCTGTGACGCGGGTCACTTTTGCCCGTGATGCAAGTCACCCTCATCGCCATGTCTTGCTCATGGCCTCTTGTTCGTGGCGAGAGCCAAGAATGTATGCAGGGCTCTTGCGGCGCTCCGATTTGGAGGGCGCCATGGAATGATTCATTCCTACAGGATCAAAGCGGCTTCCAGGATGGTTCGCATTGGCGTGGTGGCGGTCGAAGGAATCGAACCTTCGACTTGTTTCAGCGTCCCGCCCGGATTCCGGGGCATGGCTGGTCACTGGACCCCGGAACACTTCTTCGTGACGCGGGAGGCCGGACTTCAGGTCCGGCGAAGAGCGCTCCCTCAAGCTTCAGGAGCTGAAACTCCGACCCCCTGAGAACTGGAATCATCCCGACATCCTGCAAATTAGGAAACAACCGGTTACTTCGTGGGCTTGGCGACAGCGGGCTCCCTGATTCTCTTGGCAAAAGCGTTCTCTTCCGACCATACGCAGACGAGTTCTTCAATCTCCGCGTTCGGCCGCAGCTTCATGGTTCGCTGAGGCCCCACAATGGGCTTGGTATACGCCTTTGGGTCGTCGACCGTAATATTGTACAGGATGGTGTCGTGGTCCACGCGCAGGTAGCGCTCGGTAACGCGCATATCCTCGCTGTGCGGATAACCCGTCGCGCCAAGCCAGGTCGTGTCATTAAAACCGGTTGATTCAGTCACGAACGTGTAGTCTCCTTCCCAATGGCCAATCGCGTATCCGAACCACCTCGGATCCGCATCTTTGGGAAGGGATCGCCCGTCGGTCCAGATCGGGCGCCATTCGTGTTCGCGCTCGAAGAACTGCAACACCCGGTCAGGAGCCTGAACGAACTCAAATGGTGTGGGCATAAACATGACGCGGGGGAAACCGATCGGATCGCACTGTAAAATCGGATCATTTCCGTCCGGGGCGGCTCTGGTTCCGTATCCGGGCCTCTCGGCATCGTATCTCGCCTTCGCCCAGGGCGTCATCGGAGGCATATCCTTCTCCGGGGCGGTGCTTTCAGCGCCGCCGCTGCCTTGATATTGCCAGACTCCAGACAGGTCACGTTTTGGAGCAGGTGCCGCCGGGGCTTTTGCCTTCGCTTGCTGCTGACCGGCCTGAGCACGCGCAGCGGACGAGAAGGTCAGGACTGCCGCCAACGCTGCCATCAAATACATCAAGCGATTTCGCATTTTGAACCTCCTTTCGCCGTTGTTATCTCACGTTCATCCTTAATACCCGGCCATCGGAAAACACGACCTTCCCCGTATTCCCTCCGGAAAACCCGACAGGTGCTCCGCTTTTGGCGGGAGCGAGGGTAATCGCAATTTGGTCTCCTGGCTTGATGGAACTCTTGGTCCAGCCATTCCTGTGTAGAATGCCCGGACTTTGAGATTCGACAGCCCAATTTACGACTTTGCCCTTGTCGTCCTTCACGTCCACAAAAATCTGGCAATGAGGATTGGACCACACAAGTTCCGTCACGGTCCCCGTGATGGTGATCGGATGCTCCTCGTCGTAAGCAGAATTCCCGTGGTGCGCCCACATCGAGCCGCAAAACACCAGAAGACTCGCGACCACGGCAAAGGACGATACCAGCTTAGGGTTCATGTGACACCCTCACAAATTGAATTTAGGACTACCACTGAAGTCTTCCACCGCGCACTGTTCTCCGCGCGCCATTTCTGCGATACGCACTCCAAGCCGCGACACAACAGGTCAAGCAGCACCTCCAGATCAGGAGCCGCTCGTGTTCATGCCCGGAATGGTACCCTTTGATGTACCAGCCTTCAAGTAGCAGCACCAATACCAACAAGCCGCGGAAGAGTCTGCCAGTGCTGTGGATGTGGGCGGTGCCGGCATCCATCGCGTCACTGTCATACAAGATCGTGCGCGGAATCCCGTGTGCGGAGCACAGTGCCTTACCGGTTGCGTTGCGAAGTGCCGCGGTTGGACGACCCTTCCCTTGATTGACACTCGCAGATCGCAAGCGTACGCTCGCGGCACGCAGATGATGGAAGTGAAGACAAAAACCAGCCGGGAGGCCTCGATGAAAACGTGTCTGTTCGCATTGTTCGTATTGCTCGCTCTGTTTCTTGGCGGGCTCCAAGCAGAGCCCGCACTCGCGTCGCCCGCTCAGCAAAACGTGCCTGAAATTCCCTTCGATTCCGTTCCTGAATTTCTCAAGCTTCCGCCCGGGGTGAATTTCGGCGAGGTCCCGGGCGTGGCCGTTAATTCCAAAGGCCACGTTTTCGTGTTCACGCGCTCCAACAGCGCCGGCGGTCCGGCCTATGGTCCCGCGGCGGCGCAGTTGTTCGAGTTCGGTCCCAAAGGTGAATTCTTGCGCGAAATTGGCAAGGGCCTCTACGCCTGGTCCGAAGCCCACTCCGTGCGCATCGACAAGGACGACAACATCTGGGCCATCGACAAAGGCTCCGACATGATTATCAAGTTCAACCAGGCGGGCCGCGTCATCATGACCTTCGGACGCCGGTCAGAATCGGCCGACGAGGGAGCCAAACCGTGGGAGCACCCCAACCCTCCTCTCCCCGCCGTAGACGGACTCTTCCGCCAGCCCACCGACGTAACTTGGGACTCCGAAGGCAATATCTACATCACCGACGGATACGTCAACTCCCGCGTCGCGAAATATGACAAGAATGGCGACTGGGTGAAGTCCTGGGGCGATAAGGGTACCGGGCCGGGGCAGTTCCGCCTCCCGCATGCCATTGTCGCGGACCGCAACAACAACCTCTATGTTGGCGATCGAACCAATGGGCGCATCCAGGTGTTCGATACCGACGGAAAGTTTCTCCGCATGTTCAAGATTGACGTGCCGCCTGTTCCCGGAACCCACGCGGTCAACGGCAACACGCCAACCGGCGAGCGCCTCGCTGCGGTGAGTGGTGCTCCCAATTCGATTTGCATCACACCCGGTCCCAATCAAGTGCTTTTCGTGGGGGAAACAACCTTCCCTGGGCGCGTTTTCAAGGTTTCGCTTGACGGCAAGGTGCTTGGGGTTATCGGCCGCTCTGGACGCCAGTTGAAGCAGTTCTCCGGCGTCCACCAGCTCGCCTGCCCCTCGGAAACCGAAGTGTACGCGGCTGAAACCTCCAATTGGCGCGTGCAGAAATTGATCCTTCATCCGCAAGCGCAAACCTCCAGCGCCGGGCGCTAGCCGGGCAATGGAGGAAATTTGTTGGGCATGGAAGAAGGAGTTACAATCAAAGCGATTGCCGCCCCGGCTCGCCGCCAGCCGGTTCGAATCAGGCCCGGTTTTATTTGGAGTATTATTCGAGCGACCCAGTTCCCGAGGAGGTCTACAGATGAAGCGCCATGTTTGTGTTGCGGTGCTCGCGCTGTTCGCCGTCGCACCGCTGATCGCACAGGCCCCAAAGGGCTGGAGGTTGCGCGTCGATCGCAGCATGAGTGCGTCGGACCCCGATGCTGCGGGCGCCATCAAGTTCGTCGCGATGGGATCGGGCTTCCATGCGACCAACCCCCAGGCGGCCGTCTACTGGAATCCGGCGAATACGGTCACCGGGAATTACTCGCTCAAGGGCACGATCAAGCTGATAAAAGCGGGCGGCCACTCGGAATACTACGGCCTCGTGTTCGGCGGGAGCGATCTCGAAGGTGCGGGGCAAAACTACCTGTACTTCATGGTGGCGGGGAATGGGACCTGGCTCATCAAAAGCCGAAACGGTAGCGGCACGGCCCAGATCGCGTCGTCCGGGTCAATGAGTGACGCCGTGAAGATGCCCGGCGCCGACGGAATGTCCACCAACGCGCTCGAAGTGCGCGTGATGGCCGACAAGATCGAGTTCGTCGTCAACGGCACGGTCGTCCACACGATGCCCAAGACTGGGCAGACAGCGAAGACCGACGGCATCTATGGCATCCGCGTCAATCACATGCTCGAGGTGCAGGTGGACGGGTTCGCGGTCTCGAAGCAGTAGGCCGCTCGGCAGGTGAATGTGCCGTGACTGAGGGCTTACCGTGACACGCCCCTGCAGCCTCTGAAGGCGATAAACTCGGTTCCTGCGAAATCCTCTTACCAGAGTAAGAGCGCCCTTTGCTGCACCGCAGTATATTAACGTTGGCGAAACGCCCAGGAGCAGTGATGACGAATTACAGAGTTGATTCAAGATGTTGTCGAGTCTTTTCCGTGCTGATGCTCGCGATTCTGGCCATCGCGCCTTCGGCGATAGCGCAGCAACGCAAAGTCCAGCCGCCGAAGTCCGTGCGCTTGTATGTGTTCGATTGCGGCAGCTTGAACATTCCCGACACGTCGCCTTACCGGCTCAAGAAGGAAGAACTGGCCACGACCTACATGTCGGTCGCGTGCTTCCTGGTGGCGCATCCGAAGGGCACGATGATTTGGGACGCGGGCGCGGTTCCGGATAGCTCGTTCAAGCCCGGCGGCGGCCCTGCCATGCTGCGATACGCGACTGTCACCAGGCCTCTGACGGCGCAATTGACCGAGATCGGCTACGCCCCGGCCGATATCAATTATCTGGCGCTCTCGCACTTTCATTGGGACCACGTCGGGAACGCCAACCTCTTCGCGAACGCCACCTGGCTGGCGCGAAAGCTCGAACGCGACGTCATGTTCGCCGATCCTCCCTCGCCACGCACCGAGCCGGCCAACTACAGCAAGCTCAAAGATAGCAAGACCGTAATCATTCCGACGGATGATTATGACGTGTTCGGCGATGGGACGGTTATTCTCAAGTCCGCCCCGGGACACTCGCCTGACCACCAGGTGCTGTTTTTGAAACTGGCGAAAACCGGCCCGATTGTGGTGAGCGGCGATCTCTATCACTATCCCGAGGAGCGCAAGCTGAATCTTGTCCCGATCACGGAATTCAACGCCGAGCAAACCATCGCGTCTCGAGCGGCCATCGAGGCTTTCCTGAAGAAAACCGGCGCACAGCTTTGGATTCAACACGACTTCACGGGCAATGCCAAGCTCAAGAAAGCGCCTGAGTTTTACGAATAGATCCAGACCGCCAGGATCGGAAGTGACGGCGCGGAAGTTTCATCGTGGTCCCTCTGCGAAGTGCTGGGACGACTCAGATTTGTGGACGAAAGTGTACCCTCACTTGGGGGCAACGCCTTCGATGATAAATACGCGGCTTTTCGCTGAGATATGCCGGATCGGCTTGATCGCGCCATAGGCTGGCGAATCTTCCCAGCTCTGCGCCTTCTCCATGCTGTCGAAGGCGATCACCACGAAGCGCTTTGGCGCTTCGCCCTCGACAGCCTGGATCTTGCCGCCACGAACGAGAAAGTGGCCATTGAATGGCGCCAGCGTTCCCGGGACTTGCTCCGAATATTTCTGAAAGGTAGTGGGGTCCTGTACATCGACTTCCGCGATGACGTAGCCAGGTGCTGCCTTGACTTGCCGCGCATGAATCGCCGTGGCGCCAGCAACGCCGATCGTTACGCCAACCAGAACGGCCAACGCCAGTTTGTGGTTCGTTTTCATGGGTTCATTCCCCCTTTGTATTTGTGCGAACAAGCACTAACCCGAACAACGTGATTCGTGATGTGAGAGCAAAAATATCGGCCTATTGGTACTGCAACGCCCGCCGACGGCATCAGCACTGCCGCTAAAAGCGAGACTGCGGCACGGTCCCGGTGGCAATTGTCGCATGATGCTACACTACCTGCCTGTGTGTGCGGAAGGGGGACGCCTGAGAGATTTGGACTTCCGCCCTTTTTGCTGGGGGCGATTACTCTCCACGCCCCGTTCGAATCATCTTCCATCCTTCATTGAGCCTTTTATCTACGTCAGCCTTGGTGAGCGCAGTTATGCCGCACGCGACGTTGTGGGCCTTACACGCTGCCAGAATCGTCTGACGGGCCTGTTCCACTTCGGGCGAATCTCGCGGCACGCCAAGGTATTGGCGCAAATCACTTCCCGCACCGATGAAGATCGCGCCGACGCCCGGCACCGAGGCAATCTCGTTGACGTTCTTCAGGCCTTCTGCTGTTTCGATCATGGGAATTGCGAGCAGATCGCCTTCCGGATTGAGCGGCCAAACATCGGCGTGCCGCTCGTACTCATCCGCGGAGACGCCCCACGCAAAGATTGCATTCCCCGGACCGGAGCCACGCAATCCGGGCGGCTGTTGGTACTTCGACGTTTTCTGCTGCGGATAGCGCATGTACCGAACAAGGCGCGTCATTTGCTCCTTGTTCTCGACGCCATTGAAGATGATGCCCATCAGACCCATGTCCAGCGCCTGCTTGACGATCCAGTCGTTGCTTTCGAGGTCGCGCCCGTACGCCGGGAATCGCGCAAATAGCGCCACATTTGGCTGCGCGTTGCCCTTCTTGAGAACCGCGGCCTTATCGACCATGGCGGCCACGCAATAGGCCAGGCCATCGAGATTCAGAGGCCCATGCTCCATGTCGACGTACGAGTAGTCGAAATTCAGGCGTGCGAGCGAGTGGCAATTCTGCAGCGACATATCGTCGGTTTGGGTACCGATGATGGGCTGCCCGTGCGCCAGCTTCTCAACGGCGGGATTGAGATGTAGCGGCGCCTCTTGAGCCGATGCGATGCCGGCCGGCGTGAAAAGTGCAGCAATGACCGCGACGACTACGATCACCGCTGCCATCGGGCGGTGAACGAACGACCGTGGGGCGAGGTGTCGCAACGGGTTTGTCGCCAGGACACTCGATAGAACGAGAATGACTTTTGTCATCGTGCTTCTCCTTTTTGCCCGGTGTTAAAAGAGAGCTTCAGCGTTGTCTGAACAAAGACGGTTGGAGTTTACCCCAACCTGGAAGCAAGCACTAGCGGAGTGGCTCGGCGAACCACCGGGTAGTGGGCTACTTTGGAGATAGATTCGCGGCTACTTCTACTTGACTGGTGGAACTAGCGCATCCGCGCGCGCCAGCAACTAGAAAAAAATAATCAAGCAAGAAAAAGGCCGCCTGAATTTATTAGGCGGCCTTCTTCTTTGGGTTACAAGTTCGGCGCGGATTGCCATGCCAGAGCGCACTTAAATCTGCTCGCCTTCATGACGTCTTAAATTGCTCGTCGATTTCGACTTGGTAGCCGGCGGCGAGGCGGTTGGTCTCGTTCGCCATGCCCACGACGGCCATCAGCTCGTGAAACATTGCGTTGGTCATGCCCTTCTTGCGGGCTGCAGCCGTGTGCGAGGCGATGCAGTAGGGGCATTGGTTCGAAACGCTGACGGCGATGTAGAGCATTTCTTTGGTAAGCGGATCAAGCGCGCCGGGGGCCATGATCTGCTTGATCGATTCCCAGGTGCGCTTGAGCGCGGCGGGATCGTTCGCGAGAGCCTTCCAGAAATTATTGATCCAGTCCGTCTTGCGCGTGGCCAGGATGTCGTCATAAACGGCGCGCACTTCCGGACTCGCTTCGGCATATTCGACCAGGTGATGCGTTGCCATGGTGCTTCTCCCGTTCGAGGGTATCGCAGTTTCGGCGGAACTGCATGGGTAAAGCCGCTCGCGCGAAACCGTTTGCAGTAGGTGGGCGATTGCGTTACCCTCCATGCTCGAAAAAAGGGGGGTAATGTTGGCTCAGCTAAGATGCAAGTTCGTGGGCAAAATGAAAATGTTTTCAAGAATCGATATGCTCGCTCTTGTGGTGATAGCCATCGCTCTGGTTGGAACCCCTGCAGTGGCCTTCGCGCAAACCGACGAGATCCAAGTGTACGACGCCTCTATCCTTGAGAAGGGTAAGTTCAATCTCATGCTGCACAACAACTTTACCCCCAGCGGCCTGAAGACGCCGGCATTCCCCGGCGGGATCATCCCGGACAGAGCTTACGTCGGCGTTGCTGAATGGGCGTACGGCGTGACCGACTGGTTCGAGCAGGGGCTCTATATGCCTCTATACAGCCTCTCCAAGGAGCGAGGTGGATCAATCAACGGCTTCAAGCTGCGTGAACTCTTTGTGCTGCCGCATGCGGACGATCATACGTTCTTCTATGGCGTGAATTTCGAGTTCAGTTACAACGCCAGATATTGGGATCCAAAGCGCATTACGTCCGAGGTTCGACCGATTATCGGCCTGCACTTACATCCCGTCGACATCATCGTGAATCCGATTCTCGACACATCCTACGACGGCTTTAAGAACCTCGACTTCGCGCCATCGACACGAGTCGCTTACAATTTCTCTCCGAAATGGGCGATCGCCGCTGAGGAGTATGCCGATTATGGACCTCTACGCCAATTCTACTCGGCAAGCGACCAGTCGCATCAGGTGTATGCAGTCGTCAATCACAGCAGCAAGTTTCTGGATGTCGAATTCGGCGTGGGGTTTGGCCTGACCCCTGCGTCTGACAAAGTGACTATAAAACTGATGCTGTCGCGTGATCTCAACTGAGCGGTCGCCGCCTGCCGGGGCCTAGCAAAAATAAGTGTTTAATGGCTTCATTTGGACAACTCGAAAACATAGACGGAATGACCAGACACACCGGATCTTTCCCGCTTTCGACCTGAATCTCGCGCCGCAATGAGAAGTCAATCTTGGTCTCGGCGGGGGCCTAACACGGAGCACGGAGCGCCTCATCGCCAAGGGAATCATTGGCTACCGCTTCAATTTGTAGCAGGAGCGACGCGAGCGACTAGGCGGCACCCGCTGCTGTTCCCACACCTCTGTTTTTGCTAATCTTTCTTGGCAACTTGCAATGGAGGGGTCCGCATGGCTGGCACTCCACTGATTGAATACCGTAACGCCAGCCCAATAGGATATTCGCTTCCCGATTTTCACCCTTGTTAGAGTTCGATGAGGAGAAATCAGGTAGTGCCGTCCGGCAAATGGCGTTTTCAGATCGCAAGACGCCGGAGTATCATTGTTGCTCGGAAGATTTGAGCTTCATGTCCAGGACAAGGACACATGCAGTATCACTTTGGGTGGGCGCACGACGGTGCCCCCTTTGCGGGAGCGACGATGTATTGCGTTCCCATCGCCGCGGCGTTTTTGAATGGATCCTTCTCCCGCCCTTGCTCTTGCGGCCGTTCCGCTGCCGCCAATGCAGCGCGCGGCATCTGGGTTTTTTCTTCCGCAGGCGGCGGGCAAAGGAAACGGGAACCGCGGTCGCCGAATAGCCGGGCAAGATCGATGCCATCAACCCTCGCCGCCGACTCACGCTCGCGGATGGGCCTTGTCGTAGACCTCAAGGAGTTGGCGGATCGAAGCGTGTGTATAGCGTTGCGTCGTCGAAAGCGAAGAGTGACCGAGCAACTCTTGAATCGCACGAAGGTCGGCCCCGTCGGCCAGCAGGTGCGTGGCAAAGGCGTGGCGCAAGGAGTGCGGATGCAAGTCCCAGTTCACGTTGATCAGGCGTACATATTTTTTCACGATGCGCGCCACCGACCGCGGCGTCAGGCGCGTACCGAGATGATTGAGAAAAACCGCCTGGGGATCGCCCCGTCGGCCCGCCTTCCGCAGGATATCGTCGCGCCCCGGCCCGTACGCTTCGAGCGCTTGTTCGGCTTTGCCGCCGTAAGGGACGATGCGCTCCTTGTTGCCTTTGCCGCGCACACGCAGCATCAGCTCTTTTCGATCCATGTCCGCAAGGTTCAGTCCGGTCAGCTCACTGACGCGTAGCCCGGAAGCATAGAGTAGCTCGAGAATTGCGCGGTCTCGCCTGACCAACAGACGTTTCTCGTCTGCGGCGCCTGGACGGTTGCGACGGCCGGAAGCGGCAGCGGGCCCGGCGACCACGCTGTCCAGAAACGCGTTCAAATCTTCAGCGCTCAGGACCGAGGGAATCCTCTTAGGCAGCTTGGGAGTCGCAACCAAGCGCGCCGGGTTGCGTATCACCATCCCTTCGCGAACTGCAAATTTGAAGAAGGAACGGATCGCAGCCAGCTTGCGAGCGATCGACGATTTTTCCAGACTGAGATCGTGCAGATGCGCCATGAATTCGCGGATCATGAGGTGCGTGACGTCCCCGAGCGCCGGCGTTTCGGTCCCCGGCGGCGTCAGAAACGCGAGAAACTGGCTGAGATCATTCTCATAGCTTCGGAGCGTGTGTGGCGAGGCGTTGCGCACCGAACGCAGATAATTCAGGAATTGGCTCACCGCGGATTTCATGTCCCCCCACCTGTGCGCTCATTTCCGGAATTCACTGTCGCATCCCGCGGGTCTGGCTCGAAATCGCAGCGACCGAAGCGCCAAGGACTGAAAATCCACATCCCAAATTGTAAAAAATGAGACAAGCCCCTGATTATGCCTTGATAGAACCCACTGGTTCGGGAGTTGACACAGCTATGAGTGGCTCCGGCGCGGCAGCTTCCCAATCACAACCTTCCTTCAAGCAGGCGCGCACAACGCCCATCTTACCACGCTTCTCGACGATGAACGGCGCGCCACATTTCGGGCACGGCTCAACGATCGGCAGGTGCGGCGTTGTGAAGACGCACTCCGGATACTTGTTGCAGCCATAGAAAACGCGCCGGCGGCCTTTCTTGGCCATGCGCTCGACCAGTTCGCCTGCCTCGCACTTCGGACACCGGATGCCGAGCGTCTTCGACCGGATGAACTTGCACTTCGGATAGGCGGTGCAGCCAGTGAACTCGCCGTACTGACCGTGCTTCTTGACGAGTTGCGAGCCGCATTCGGGACACTTTTCGTCGAGCAACTCATCGGGCAGGTGCGCGCGACGCGTGCCGGCCACCAAACGGCGGGTCGTCTTGCAGTCGGGATAGCCCGTGCAGGCCAGGAAGGCGCCCCATCGGCCTCGCTTGATCGCCATTTCCCGCCCGCAGTTATCGCAATATTCGGTTTCTCCTTCGGCGCCATCGGCGGGCAGCTCGGGAGAGAGATCACGTATGAAATCACAGTCGGGATAGCGCGAACAGCCCAGGAAAAATCCATGGCGGCTGATGCGCTCAAGCTGCTCGCCCTGTCCGCACTTTTCGCACTTCTGCCCGGTGGGGATGCCCGCCTTATAGGACTCCATTTCCCCTTTGGCCTGCTCGAGATCCTGCGCGAACCGGCCGTAAAATTCCTTAACGGATTTCTTCCACGGAAGCTTGCCTTCTTCGATTTCGTCGAGCTCCTCTTCCATGCGAGCCGTGAAGCCGACATCGAAGATGTCTTCGAAGCTCTTGACCAGCAGCACGCTCACTTTTTGGCCGAGCATCGTCGGGGTAAACCGCCCCTGGTCCTTTGTGACGTACTCGCGCTCGACAATGGTGGAAATGATCGAGGCGTAGGTCGAGGGACGCCCGATGCCTTTTTCTTCCAGTTCCTTCACCAAAGTGGCCTCGGTGTAGCGCGGGGGCGGCTCGGTGAAATGCTGTTCCGGGCGTAGGGTCTCGAGTCGCAGGGACTCGCCTTCGGCAACCTGCGGCAACAAGGCCTTACTGTCAGGCTCGGCGTCCTCATCGTCTCCTGTGGACACCTGGTAGACGGCAAGGTAGCCGTCGAATTTCTGCACCGAGCCGGTTGCGCGGAACGTATAGTCACCCGCCGCAACGTCGATTGTCGTCTGGTCGAATATCGCGGAGACCATTTGAGAAGCGACGAACCGCTGCCAGATCAGCTGGTAGAGCTTGAACAGGTCTTCGCTCAGGAACGGCTTCACATCTGCAGGCGTGAGCGCTGCGTCGGTCGGACGGATGGCCTCGTGGGCGTCCTGTGCGTCCTTCTTCGATTTGAAAAAGTTCGGTTTCTCTGGCAAGTACGCCGGGCCGAAGCAGGAGCCGATCAACCCGCGGACCTGCTCGAGCGCGTCGTTCGAAACGCGCACCGAGTCGGTGCGCATGTAGGTGATCAACGCCACCGAGCCTTCCTGACCCATCTCCACGCCTTCGTAGAGGCGTTGCGCCAGCGCCATCGTGCGCTTGGCCGTGTACCGCAGGCGGTTGTATGCGGCCTGCTGGAGCTTCGAAGTCGTAAACGGCGGAGGCGCGTTGCGGCGCTTTTCCTTCTGCGTGACGCTCGCTACTTTCCACGATGCGCTTCCCGTCGCGGCGACGATGGCGTCGGCTTCCGCCTGCGTGTGGACTTCAATGTCCTCGCCCTTAAACTTGGTCAGCTTTGCTTCAAAAGCGGGTGGTTCCCCGGCAGCGAGCAGCGCGTGGATTGTCCAATACTCGACCGGGTTGAAGGCCCGGATCTCAGTCTCGCGGTCCACGATCAGGCGAAGCGCGACTGTCTGTACGCGTCCAGCGGAGAGTCCCCGGCGCACCTTGTCCCATAGCAGGGGAGAAATCTTGTATCCGACCAGGCGGTCCAGCACCCGGCGCGCCTGTTGCGCGTCCACAAGATTGGTGTCGATCTCGCCCGGATGTTCGAACGCGGCCTTGATCGCCTTGGGCGTGATTTCATTGAACATCACGCGGAAGATGTTCTTGCGGGCGATGACGGGTTTGCCTTTCCTGACTGCTTTCTTGGCGGGCTTCTTGGCTTTCTTCTTGCCCTTCTTGCCGGTCCTGTTTATTTCTTCCTTCTCTTTCTCCTCCTCCTCGGGGAATTCAAGCTTCGGTCCGCTCAACACCTCGGCCAGATGCGCGCAAATGGCCTCGCCTTCGCGGTCCGGGTCGCCCGCCAGGTAGACGGCGTCGGCTGTCGCCGCGGCTTTTTGCAATCCCGCAACGACATGGGTCTTGCTCGGGCTGACTTCGTACGTCGGTTCAAATCCGTGAGCAATATCAATGCCCAGCACCTTCTTGGGCAGGTCCATGATGTGCCCGTAGGAGGCCTTGACCGTGTAGTTGCGGCCGAGATATTTGTTGATCGTCTTCGCTTTCGCGGGCGATTCGACGATGACTAATGATTTTCCCATGTCTGCTCTCGTAGATCTAAACGCCCCCCGAGGGAAGCGTTGTTTCCTTTCCGCTCCCCTAGCGTGGCCCCCCGGTCCCCGCTTTGTCAACGCTTGATAGATGCGGGCTGTGTCGTTTTCGATTCTATGTGCTTTTAGACGCTAGGATTTTCAGTGAGATGCCAGGAGAGGCCCTCCAGCCTCTAGAGTGCGGGCTGGGCATCCCGACTCCCTCGGGGATTCGGGCTATAGCAAAACCTTGACGAATTGCTTGCCCGGCATCTGCCGCACAATCCCTTTCATCTCCATTTCACAGAGCGCCGCCAGAACCTCCGAGGACGTTAACTCCGACTTTTCGACCAGCTCATCCACATGAACCGTCTCGTCCACGCCCAGCAGACCGAAGACCTTCTTCTCCAGGGGCGAGAGCGCTTCTGCAAACAAGGACGCGCGTTCCTCGAGCGTAGTTGTCTCGACCGGAAACAACTCTGCGCGGACCTCCGTGGGCAGCTCCTCGACCACGTCCTCCCATGACGTCACCAGCTTTGCGCCCTGCTTGATCAACTGGTTGGGGGCGAAGCTGACGTCGGCCGTGATGTTTCCCGGAATGCCATAGACCTCGCGGCCAAACTCCATCCCGAGGCGCGCGGTGATCAGCGAACCCGAATACTGTGCGCCTTGCACCACCACCACCCCTAGCGACATCCCGGCGACGATCCGGTTACGCACCGGGAAGTTCTCAGGAGCGGGATGAGTGCCCAGCGGAAACTCGCTGATCAGCGCGCCGCGCTTTTCGACTTCGCCGAACAGTTTCCGGTTCTCCTTCGGATAGATGACGTCCACGCCGGTGCCGAGGATGCCGACCGGCGCGCCGTGGGAGGCCCGGCACGCGCCCTGATGCGCCGAGCTGTCGATCCCGCGCGCCATCCCGCTGACGATGGTGAGGCCCCGCTCGGCGAGGTCGCGTCCCAGCCGCTCCGCCACTTGATTTCCATAGGGCGTCGGGCGCCGCGTGCCGACTATTGAGATGGAGTGCCGGTTGAGCACGCTCGCGTCTCCCCGGACATAGAGCAGCGGCGGCGGATCGTATATTTCGAGGAGCCGCTGCGGATATTCCGGCTCGTCCCAGTTCAGCAGGCGGCAGCCGAGCTTGCGGATCCGCGCTAGCTCCTCTTCCGCGTCCTTCCGAGCCTGACGGGATTGAAGCGCCTGCGCCGGCGCCGAAGGCAGCCGGCACGCCTCCAGCTCGGTCAGGGATGCGCGAAAGATTCCTTCGGGCGACCCGAACTGGCGCAGAAGTTTTCCTGCCAGGCGTGAGCCAAGCCCCGGCGTCATCACAAGTGACAGCCAATCGAGGGAAGCGTCTAGTTCCACGTTGGCGGGGACGCTACTCCTATGTTAGCGAATCTGTCAAGTCGCGGGTGTGTGAACGGACTTGGCTTTGCTCCCGTTGGCGGCTCATGCCGGTAGGAATGAACTGGACAGAACCAGCCCAGCGCCGCCCGGTAGCCCGGGTGAGTTGTGATTGAACCTAAATACCAATTGGCGTATGCTCCCGGTCAATCGAGAGTCTCGATGGAAGATTCCGGCTTTCGGCCGAAGGTAATACTTTGAGCGCAGAGGGTTTTATGGTTAAGCCAAACGATTTTGGGGTGTCGCGACTGAGTCGTCGCGAAGCGATTCAAATGGGTGCAGGGGCGCTGCTCGGGTCCGCCGCGATGCTGGCGGGAGCAGGTGAGATGGCGAAGCTCTCAGCGCAGGGCGTCGTACAGGCAACACCGCCTCCCGCAACCGATCCGCACTACCCGATGCCGCCCGCTTGGAATAGGGAGCTGCGGCAATTAGCGCCAAACGTCTACGCGTACGTGCAGGGAGGAGGCCCAGGCATCAGCGCCGCCGGCGTCTCGAATCCCGGCATGATTGCCGGTTCCGACTACCTGATGGCCATCGACGCCACGCAGGGACCCATTCCCGCCAAGGCATTCATCGCCGCGTCCAAACAGGCTACCGGCAAGGATTTCGGCCGTCTGATCAACACCCACCATCATGGCGATCACGTGAACGGCAACCAATTCTTCACGCATGCGGAAATCCTGAGCCATCCCTACTGCCGGGACGAGTGCGTGAAGGCCGCCGCGAACACGCCGAAAATGTGGGACAAGACACCCGGCGTGGCGGACGGCACCGAGGAACGCAAGCTCGTGCCGCCGTCGGTCACGTTCAAGGACGACCTGACCTACTTCATCGGCGGCACCGAGGTCCAATTCAGGTTCGCCGGGCCCGCGCACACTTGGGGCGATATGATGGCCTACTTGCCGCAACACAAGATCCTATTCGCTGGCGATATTGCATTTTTCTGGGTCGCGCCGTATGCCAATAACAGCTACATCACCAAGTGGATCGAGACGTGCGACAAAATCGCGGGGTGGGACGTGGATGTGATCGTGCCGGGACACGGCCCCATCGGCGGCAAGAAAGAACTCGCCGAGATGGCCAACTACTTCCGTGTCCTGGGCGTCGAGGCCCGCAAGCGCTACGACGCCAAGATGACCCCGGGAGCCGCCGCCGCCGAAATCCGCTTGGGCAGGTTTGACAATTGGATCGGCCCGGAGCGCCTCATCATGGATGTGGTGCGCTGGTACGAAGAGTGGGACAGCACGCTCACCCCGGACTACAACGCGATGGCCGTTCGCGAGGCGACGGTCGAATACAACCAAATTAAGGCCGGCGCAAAGAAGATGAGTGAAATCATCCCGCTCTCGCGCATGGAAGCTCTGGCGGACCCCTGCTGACCTTTCGAAGAACGGCCCCGTGCAGGGCCGTAACGCTGTAGGGGCAGGGCAATCCGTGCCGTGCCCCTACGAGTACTTATTTTTCGTTCTCAACGTTCATTGTCGCCGGCGAAAATCCTGCTCAGATTCGGGTAGTGGACCACTTTCCGAGTATCTCGTTCTATAAAAGCCCAGAATCGCTCATTGCTTGATAGTGTACAGAGGAGATTGTTTGCTTCTGGATTTCCGACAATGAGTTTATCGTGGTTTCACAGTTTGGCCGAAGAGTCCTAGACCTACAGCCCGGTCTAGAGGCTGGGAGTGATCTAAATGCAGATCGCAATCAAGGAACGCCGCCAAACACAACGCGAGAATCTATCAGAACCCGTACGCCTTTGTCCCTGTGATCCACAATACCCTGGGGAAGTTTGCACAACTCTGAACGTGTCGCGGGACGGACTATATTTTGCGACTACTACGGAGCACTACTTCCCAGGCATGAATGTTATCGTGACGCCTAACTTCCGTTCGGATGATCCGATGCAGCAAGAATATATAGGCGACGTGGTCCGGCTGGAAAGGCTCGAAGATGGCAAATGGGGAGTCGCAATCCGCATTCTGATGCACTACAATCCCGGGGTTTACTCGGGCACGTAACTTCCGATAACCGCGTTTCTCGGGAGCGATCACCTAATGACGTCCTTTCGGACGCAGCTCGACCCTACAGACGTAGTGATCTGCGCAAATGAAAGGAGAGTTGGGACCGCGTGAAAGTTGGTGCTTACTCGTGCAGCACAACATTCAGGAGGGACGGGTTGATGTGGAGACCGCCATCGTATCCAATGAAGCCTAGCTTTCTGAATTTAGTCATGAAAAAGTTGACCCGAGAGCGCGTTGTGCCAATCATTTCCGCGAGCATTTCCTGCGATACGTTGGGAAGCATCTTTTGGGGTTCTTCTTGCTTGCCGTACCGAGTGAGCTGCAGAAGAGTGCGCGCCAGCCGTTTCTCGCTGGAGTTGAAAAGCCGGTCGATCAAAGCCTCCTCGATTCGGCCGTTGCGTTCAAGCATATAAGTGATGAAGCGGTCGGCAAAAGCACGTTCAGCGTGGAGCACGCGGATCATCTCGTTTTTTTGAATGGCGAGCACAGTCGCCGGTGTGAGCGCGGCCGCCGTCTCCCTACGAACAGTCTGACATGCCAGGCACCCTTCACCAAAGAAATCGTCTGGTCCTAGAATTGCCACAACTGCTTCTTTACCAACCTCGTTGACAACGGAGAGCTTTATATCGCCTTTTTGAATGTACATGACATCCGTAGCGGGGTCACCCTGAGAGTAGACTTTCTCCGATCTTCGATACGTGACAACTTTTCTCCCAAGACCGACCGAAGCGAGATACGTCTGGGCATTGAAAATATGCTTTTTATTGGATTTTGTCTTGCTGGAACTCGCGATTGCTTCCATGACGCCCCACTTAAGACATGTCGGGTTACGACTTGTCTGTAACTCCTAGGCTATTGCAAGCTGCCAACCAATTAACGAGGTACACGCAATGCCAGCTCTCTGGGCAGCTTTGAGAAATATTTAGAACCCATTGAGTCGCATTCTGCGACAGTGAGCACAAATCAACTGTTCAGTTCTGGACGGTATTAACTCTTACGGTACATACTGGGCAGTAAAATAGTCGTGGAGCACAACACCGAGTAGGGAACCAGTTTCATCGCGGGGCGCCATGCTTCTTTCTGTGTTTAGTAATACGCATTGCATGGTGTGAGCGTACGCGAAAAACCAATATGCAGGACATGCGCCCGCGACGGTTGAGATGTTCCGTGATCTATGGCGCAGGCAGGTGAAGAAAGAAACAAACCAAGGTAAGGCTGCGACACTATTTTCGATGTGAATCTAAAGACGCAGAAAATAAATCATGCAGATATGCTGATCAAGGTGGGCAAGTGACTTTGGCATATCGGCAGCATTCCGACATCACTTCGATAATTCTTTCAGTTCGGGGAAGCGGGGACCATCTCGGCGTGCACAATAAACCGCTTTGGGGCGGCGCCAATGGAATAAAACGGGTAACAGGTGACCAGCGTTAGCGTCGGCAGTTGCGTATGATCTAAAACCTCGATGGCATCGGGAAGAACAATGCGGAGGGAAACAACTCGATATTTGAAAGTGCCAGCCATGGTGGAAAACCGAATCTCGTCTCCTACGTTGATCTTTCGCAACCGATGAAAGTAAGTATTCCGATGGCCTGCAAGGCCCACGTTCCCGGAGGGACCGGGAACAGCCGTGCCCGGGATGTGGCCAACTCCCAGCCGGAGTATGCCTGCGTCGTCACCTTCGAGCACAATTGTAGCGAGACCGACAGCCGGAATCTCGATCTTTCCGACCGTAGCGGGCGGCATGTCCACCGGCAGTGGAGTTGTACCATTTGGCTGGTCTATGCTCGCGACGTGCGGCTTATCAGTGGCGCGTGCCGATATACCTGCCGCGAATAACAACACGGCAAGAATCGCCGCGCTCAGAATGTTTTTCTTGATTCGAAAAGTAAAGTACATATTCCACCCATTTGAGTTCTAGACAGGACCGAAAAAACCGCGCCGGTTCGCATTGCGCTGGTCGGAAAACCAGGCGATCGGGGAACAAGAGTCCCGACGTAAATACATATTAGTTTGTCCGCAATAACCGCTCGACTGGTCACTGGTACAGAATGAGGACAGTAGGACTCGCGTGGATGGTACAGGTCTCACGCGGAATCGTGGAACTTGGGTTCCGGCGAATCTATCTTTTTACCTTTGACAAGGCGGACTTCTACAGGGCCTTGGGCTGGAGCGAGATCCAGCAAGCGAGGTAAAATTACTAATCCAAGAGAAACATCGCTGGTTCAGGAGCCGCGGGCTGCCAAGTCCTGAGAAGTTCTATAAAAGCGGTTTTCATCGCCTGTTTGCGACGAAGCCAGTCAGTTCTGAAACCAGCAAGGCAGAACGGTTGTCAAGTGCCAACCATGGTTCTATTGGAGGCTCGTGGCCTATAGCTTTTTCGGGTTGTCCGAGGGGGCCTAGCGTCGACTCAGAGACTGGCTGCCCGAGGCACGCAGCGCCTCATCATGGATGTGGTGCGCTGGTACGAAGAGTGGGACAGCACGCTCACCCCGGACTACAACGCGATGGCCGTTCGCGAGGCGACGATCGAATACAACCAAATTAAGGCCGGCGCAAAGAAGATGAGTGAAATCATCCCGCTCTCGCGCATGGAAGCTCTGGCGGACCCCTGCTGACCTTTCGAAGAACGGCCCCGTGCAGGGCCGTAACGCTGTAGGGGCACGGCATGCCGTGCCCCTACAAGTACTTATTTTTCGTTCCCAACATTCATTGTCGCCGGCGAAAATCCTGCTCAGATTCGGGTAGTGGACCACTTTCCGAGAATCTCGCTCTATAAAAGGGGATGTCAAGAGAAATACTTCCCCCGCGACGGTAAGGCGCATGTGAAATGGTCTTGCCGTCCAGCCCAATATACTTAGCGTCATTCATAAGGGTGCTCCTCTCTGTAGGCGTTGATGCGAGAGATCAAAACCTACTCTAAAGGGACGCCCTTTTATAATGCGTTTATCAGGACTTGGCCTACGAGGGAGATGCTATTGCCAACTACACTGGATTCACCTCTTCGCCGTGGGAACTTTCTGCTTCAACTCTTCAAACCAATTCAGCACGACGTTGATCTGCGTCGGTGCGGCCTGCGCTTGCTCGCTGGGCTTGACCATCAGGAAACGCTGGCCGTCTGGAGAAACGTCGTAGCCTGGCGTGTAGTTGGGCCCCTGTTCGTAACGCCCTGCGAAAAGCAGCCGGGGAGAGCCAGCCGTGAAGGTCGGCTGGGTTGTAATGTCCACCGCCATCATTTTGTCGCCGGTTCGGTAAAATAGTTCCCGGCCGTTTCGCGCCCAAAGAGGCTCCTCGCCGCCTTTAGTGGAAATCTGCGATTTAGCGCCTGGGCCGGGAAAAGGCTGCACGTAAACCTCAAGTCGGCCGGATTCGTTCGACTCGTAGGCTAGCCAGCGGCCATCAGGCGAAAACTCCGGGTTGCGTACACTCGTCTTTGTCCTGAGAAAAAGCTGCGGTTTGCGGTCGCCTTCCAGAGGCAGCACCGAGATGCTCGCGCCCATTGTTGGATCTGCATCGATAAAGGCCAGCAATTTTCCATCGGGCGACCAGGATGAGGGTGTCTGGGCGGACTCGCCCGTAGTCAGCCGCTCCTCCGTGCCCGTTCCGTCCGTTGCATTCCAAAAGACGTTCCGAAAACCAGCCCGGGTCGCCCGGTAAGCAATGTGCTTCCCGTCGGGCGTCCAGAAGGGAGCTTGGCTGCTAGCATCAGGTGTGGTAAGCCGCGTTAGCGTGGCCCGCGAAAAGTCGTGCACCCAGATGCCAATTGTAGCTTCCTCAATCTGAACCGCTACGCGGCGGCCATCCGGTGAGATGCGCGGATTCTCGTAAGGCCGAGGAGGCGCCGGCAAGGGTTCCACCCCTCCTTTCCGGTCCACCCAGGCCAATCGGCGTTGCAATCGCTGTGGACTGTCCGGAACGTAGGCCAGGGATCCGGAGGCGGATAAACTATAGTGCGCGCCCTCAGTCCATTCGCTTACTATCTCGCCAAGAAGTGTAGGTGGACTATCGGATACTTCCAGGCGAGTCAGATCAAATGGTACGGCCATCAACACCCCGGCGCGGCTGTAGACCAGATGGCCCGTGGGTACATACCGGCCAGTATTTCCCCCTTTCACCAGGATCCGCCGCTCGCCCGTGGCAAGCAGTTGCACGACAATGTTGCTTTCTTCCCAACCGGGACCCGTCCGGGAAGTAAAAAGTACCGCCTTCCCACCCGGCAAGACCTGGGGCCACCGATGGCTGAAGTCGCCTTTGCTGCGGTCTGGCTTGGTAACCTCCTGCGGCTTGCCCCCGGAGGCCGCTACCTTCCATAGGCCGGAAATATTGGAAGGCGCGAAGTAGATGGTGTCATCTGGTCCCCAGCTCCCACCCTCTCCAAGTGCGGCGTCGCACAAGGTTTGCGAGGAACCACCCGTAGCTGAAGCCTTCGTCAGCTTGCCCTGCGCAAAAAAGCCGATCCATTGCCCGTCGGGAGAGAAAAATGGGGCGCTGGCGCCTTCAGTTCCAGGAATTGGTTTGGCGTCTAGACTGTCTAAAGCGCGGAGATACAATTGCTGCGTGCTGCCTTCAACGGCGACATAGACGAGCTGCGTGCCATTAGGCGATAGGGCTACTGCGGGCAAATTCAAGCCCGCAATCTGCTGGCCCGACGATAGCACCACCGCGAGGCTGGCGACTGGCTGCCCACCTAGAGTGGTCGGCACCAATTTCCAGATGGCAAGACTCGCGATGAGGCCTCCGAGAACCACACCTGCCAGCATCAACACCATCGCCCGCCGTCCGAGCGCGCCGAAGCCTCTTGCGGCGGTGAGCGGGAGCGCGGCCTGTGAGCCGCCTTCGACAATCGATTTCAACTCCAACTCCAAGTCGCGTGCGGTCTGCCAACGGTTTTCAGGGTCTTTGGCCAGACACCGCCTGACCACTCGATCCAGCGCAGGCGGCGTCATCGGCTGAAGTGAAGCCATCGGCGGCGGATCAACTTCAAGGATTTTGGCCATCACGCTGGCAGAAGTCTTGCCCTCAAACGCTTTCCTACCTGTGGCTATTTCGTAGACCACCGCACCAAAAGCAAAGATGTCCGTGCGGGCATCTACTTCTTTCGCTTCGACTTGCTCCGGCGCCATGTATTGCAACGTGCCTAGAATTGTTCCCTGCGCCGTGAGCGAATCGGCAGTCGGCTTCTGCGACAGAGAAACTACCGGTGTCGCGTCTTGCCGCAATTTTGCCAGTCCGAAGTCCAGCAGCTTCGTCCCCGACTTGGTCAGCATGATGTTGCCCGGCTTCAGATCGCGATGCGTCACGCCTTTGCGATGAGCCTTGTCCAGCGCGTCGGCAATCTCGATGGCGTATTGCAACACCTGCTCCAGCGGCAAAGGGCCTTTCAGCAGCCGAAGCGCGAGCGTTTCACCTTCCAGATATTCCATCACCAGAAAATCAATTCCGTCCTGGTGGCCGATGTCATAGAGGGTGCAGATGTGGGGATGGTTCAGACTGGCGATGGTTTTTGCTTCGCGCTCGAAGCGCTCACGCAATTCAGCTCGATCAGCTAGATGAGCAGGAAGAATCTTAACGGCAACGATTCGATTGAGACGGGTATCGCGGGCTTTATAAACCTCGCCCATACCACCCGCACCGATAGCGGAGAGGATTTCGTAAGGCCCTAGACGTCTGCCGGGGAGGATCGGCATGGGCTCCCACCAACTTAGAGTCGGCAGAGTATAACCCTGTCAGGTAGTTACACACCTGCAAATTCTTGCTCGTTCCCACATCCTGATAAGTTCTATAAAGGGGGAAGTCAAGAGAAATACTTCTCCCGCGACGGTAAGGCACAGGGGAAATGGTCTTGCCGTCCAGCCCAATATACTTAGCGTCATTCATGAGGGTGCTCCTTTCTGCAGGCGTTGATGCGAACGATCAAACCTAACTTGAAAGGGGCGCCCTTTTATAATGCGTTTCTCAGGAGCTAGACCTAGCAGCACGACCTGTCCGCAGCGCGGGACTATTCAAAGGCAATGCGATTGAATACCAAGCGTGAAGGCAATGGCACTATATTTGGTCACTGGCATTGCGACCGGCTTTCACGTCTTCTATTTGACGATGTGGGCGATATGGGGAGCGCCAAGTAGCCCTCTGCAGTATATGTCGTTGATGGGTTCGGCCGTTTCGCTTTTGGCAGCCGTCAGCTGGAACGGTGAAGGCGGTCAGAGAAGACCAGGATCAAAGAACAGGGCCGAGAGATCGGCTTTCGTGAGAATACCCTTGGTTAGCAGCTGGCGAACCAGGTTTATTACCTGAGTTCGATCCAACGATTCGGCCTGCTTGAAGATCTCTGACGGACCAGCAACCCACAAACGTTCGCCATGCTCGCTACACAACCAATGGACCAGCACGGATGTTTGCTCGGGTGTCAGTTCCTGAAAGCCGAGGCCCATACCCATTCCCATGTGGCTGGAATTGACACGTGCGACGGCCTCAAAGACCCTCTCTGCCCTACGCAGTTCTACGTGCGCGAGCGTTCCCTCGGGGAAGGGATTCAGTGTGTCAATGTAGCAGCCCTCCAGGCTCAAGTCCGAACAGCGCGCCTGTAGGCGCATGCTGGCATGCGAATCGACAACTACCGCCCCCGCCGAAAACGGATAGCGGCTGGCGAGGCGGCGTTCTCCGACCGCCCCGCGGGAGACAGAAGGTCCCGCCGTGCCGGCGGATGAGCCTGCCGTGTGGGCCGGGCCCCGCAGTTCGACGGCTACACCCACGCGTTTGTCGGGCAGGCGCTCAGTGCGTGTAACCTCTCCATCGGCTTCCGATGCGGTGACGCTGTCGTGTGCGGAGTTATAGGGAAATGTGACGCGGAGGCGCATTCCCAGGTGGTAATGTTCGCTAGCCGTGGTGAAATAAAGGCTCTGACGCGAGGCGTTGACTGTAACTAGAACTTCGTAGAAGTTTCCGTTCTTAAGATCAGCGGGGCGGATGCGCGCCGCCAATTTCACGCCCGCTCGCTTTTGCTTTCTACGCTCCCGGCGATTCTGCGAGGCATGCGTAGGAGGTCTTGCGGAGACAGCCACCATGTCGCCCCCGGATGGACCAACGCTGCTCCGGCTGGGCGAACTTGAAGGCGCGTCCAAAACATCTACGTCAGCGGCTGCTCTCGGCGCGTTGGGCCGTTCCGCGCTTTTCAACGTCTCGAAAATCAGGTTCATAGTCAATCCCCTTCCGGCTGCTTCGTCACATGCTAATCGCCATGTTCTCATTGGAAGTCCGGGGCACAGAATGGCCATAACGGGTGGTTCTCCCAGTACCCAGGTTGTAGTACCGTTTGGTCCGTACAAAGCTGAGAGCCAGTTATCGGAAACCGGGACAGAATCAAATTACGCGCCAGCTCCCTAGAACTCGTCTCATCGGAATGTGGGAAGGGTCAAATTCCCAGTTTCCGAGAACCCCGTTTATCAGGCACAATTTTTCACTTTGCTGAACCCTGCCGAGAAACATCAACTCGATTGTTCAAACTATGTAGCTTTCGAGCCGCGGAGCAAAGCTTATTACTTTTTTGTTGCCTGGATCGACTCGATGTAGGCGGTCAGGTTGCGCACGCGTTCCTCCAGACGCTTTGGATTGGACTTCAGGCTGTAGAATACGTCGCCCCACGCCGGCATGTCGGGAGTACCATGCGCGGGAATCGAGCCTTTGCTGTAGATCGAATCCCTTACGCGGTCCGCCGGAAACTTCCCTGCGTTCCGTTCACTGAGTACCGTCAGATCAGCCGGTGGCACCCGTCTCGACGGCTCGGCTGATTCCGGATCATACATTGAGCCATTACCCTTTGCGTCCACACCGTGGCATACCGAGCAATGTTGGTGGAACAACTCTCTGCCCGCGGCTATATTGGCCTTGGGGCTGGTTTTAATGGGCGTTTGGGCAGAGGCGACGAAGCCAACGCCGATACTGACTGCGAGAATTGCCAACCTCATGTAGTGCATAAACCACCTCTTTTCCGAGGCTTTACAAGCCTAGATTTTCTTACTACAAACATTTCCCTGGTAAGTATGTGACCGGGGGCACAGGCGAACGTGACCACTCACACGCGGCGGTTTCAGGAAAAATGCTCAAAGACCGCTCCCAAGGGCCCAGCATTTCTTAGATTGGGCCTAATGGGAACGGGTCAATCTCAGCTACCGGTAATCCCGTTTCTCAGGCGGAATGTGGTCTAGGCGGTGTTAAGGCCCGCCCACAACACGTATCTCGAAGTGCGCCAAACCCGGTGTTACTCAACCAAACGGATCGATTCCGAGTACGCCGTGATTCGGGCGGAACCGTGATGGGCGCCACTGGCGCTGTGCGCCACCAGTTGATTCTACGGCGATGGCCGATCTGCTGGTCAGGACAAGACGCTGTATTGCGCTCCAACTTCTCTCCCGGCGCACGGTATCCGCGAGAATCAGGGGGACAGACCTGTCGGTTCATCCCCCTTCTCCAATCAATTCCGTCCAGCCGGATCTGAAAATATGCTTCTTTGGAGTGACACAGGCACGGTCTGTGCCTGGTCTGCATAGGCGAGCATCTCTCGTTCAGTTCACTTCAAGAGTTTCTTGCTGCCTGCTCCGCTCACGTCCGTCCGCCCGTAGGACTTCCACCTGCTCCCGCGTGAAAAGTAAATTCCCATAGGGGGTGTCCCGCATTTCCGGAAGACCGCAGTCTGAACGCATGATGCCGTGAGCCGAGTGGGCCTTTAGGTTCAGCAACAGGTGGCCTACTTCGTGTGCAATCGCATGGCCCAGGATTTGAGCCTTCGAAACAGGTTGGTTCATTCGTCCACCTCAGTGCGCCCTCAACACCCCTCAGAAAATGGTTTCTAGTAAACCACCCGCTCTTTGAGGAGGGCAGAGAAATGGGCCGCCCTCCAGGATCCCGGAGGGCGGCCCACAGGCGCGCCTCAGTTCTCCTCAAAGCTCAGGTCGCGATGACCGCGGCTTCGCCCGTGCGATTCACCTCAGTCATCGTGGGTTTTTCTGAACGCGATGTTATGAATAAAATCTAGGCCGGTATTCAGGATCGGGGTGGCCGTCCCGGTGCCCGAATCAAGCGAATAGATCTTAGATCTCGGCACCCAGTCGGCGACAAAGAACTTGCCGTCCTCATCGATGGCCAGCCCCATAACTGACACCACACCCAACATGTTGACCACCTTCGTCGCTGCTCCATTTTTCCGGTTTACGCGGAACAATGTGCTTACGTTGACCCCATACAGCTCCCCATCGGGCGCAAAGGCTAGGGCCATGAGAAATCCCGAAAAATTCGGCTCTTGGTCCTTCACACCGGTGGATCCGATTAGCGTAGCAAGGCCAGTCTTCCGATCCACAGTATATAGACTGTTGAAATCATGGTTCGTGGGGTCGCCCTGGCCAATGGCGTAAAGTGTTCCGTCTGGGGAGCAGGTCATGCCCATGATGTTTAATCCCTGGTGGCGCGGTAATTCAACCAGCGTCGCTTCGCCTGTGCGCAGATCGAGTTTGGCGAGTTGCGCGGTTGGGTCGAAAGTGTTGATTATCGTGTACGCCACTACTTCTTGCCGGTCTTCACCTTCCGATGGGCAGAAGGCCAGGCCGGCCGAAAATGGGAAGTCGGTATTGCCAAGGATCCTGACCTTCTTAGCTTCTAAGTTGACGCGTACGAACAGGGTATCAGCTCCGCTGGCGGGGGGGGCGGTCGCGTAGACAAGTCTTGGTTCCTCGGCCGATCTCGCGCGGGGGAGAGCGAATAACAGCGACAGCAGCAAAGTCGTGCTGGTGAATGCGAACTTTGTCCTGGTTCGGAAGTGTGGTGTAAGTGTCGTTTTCATGGTGGTCCTCCTAATAAGGAAGGCGGGAATTGATGTCGAAAACTGGAACGCGATGAACAAGATTTGGAAATTTACTGGTTGTTAGCTGTCAGGTGTTATACTCGGCCAACCTCGGAGCCCTTCAGAAGGCGGCGCATAAGGACTTAGGCGATGGCGGAACCGTCGGCCCAGCACGTCACCCGGCTCTTGCAGGCTTGGAGTCAAGGGAACGACGCGGCCCTGGAAGAACTCCTCCCTCTCGTCCATCAGGAGTTGCACCGTCTGGCTCGGCGGTACATGTTCGGAGAGCGTCCAGGCCATACCTTACAAACGACCGCGCTGGTCAATGAAGCTTACTTGCGGCTGGTGAATTCCCGGCAGGTGAACTGGCAGAACCGCGCCCACTTCTTTGCCATCTTCGCACAATTGATGCGACGGATTCTGGTGGATCACGCTCGCGCACGCGGATCCCAGAAGCGGGGAGGCGGAGTTCCGAAGGTCACCCTCGATGAAGCATTGATGGGGCCGCAAGAGAAGGGGCACGATCTGGTCGCGCTGGACGACGCGCTCAAATTTCTGGCCGGAGTCGATCTTCGGAAGAGCAAAGTGATAGAGCTGCGCTTTTTCGGAGGGCTGAGCGTCGAGGAAACCGCCGAGGTGCTGAAAGTTTCTCCCGACACTATCCTGCGCGATTGGAGGCTGGCCAAGGCTTGGCTGGCGCGGGAAATCGGGAAGGCCGTGGCCACTGGAAATGACACCTGAACGTTGGCAGAAAATCGAGCAGCTTTATCACGCGGCGCTGGAGCGCGAAGAAAGCCAGCGAGCGGCCTATCTGCACGAGGTCTGCGCGGGCGACGATGCATTGCGGCGGGAAGTCGAATCGCTGCTTGCGCAAGAGAAGCGGCGAGACGGGTTTCTGGAATCCCCCGCCATGGAGGTCGCAGCCAGGGCGATGGCCAAAGATTCACCACAATCACTCAAAGGGCAACAACTTGGTTCGTACAAGATTGTTTCCTTGGTCGGCGCGGGCGGGATGGGCGAGGTGTATCAGGCGCACGACACCAAGCTCGGACGCGACGTAGCCATCAAGGTTCTTCCGGCGGCCTTCGTACATGACGTTGACCGGTTGGCTCGTTTTCAGCGGGAAGCGAGGATGCTGGCTGCGCTGAACCATCCCAACATCGCCACGATCCACGGGCTTGAGCAGTCTGACGGTGTGCACTATTTGGTGATGGAGCTGGTTCCGGGCCATACGCTGGCCGAGCGAGTTAGTTCTGGCGGGCTGAAGATCGAGGAGGCGCTCAAGCTCGGGGTTCAGATTACGGAAGCGCTGGAAGCGGCGCACGAAAAAGGAGTGATCCATCGGGACTTGAAGCCAGCCAACGTGAAAGTAACCCCGGACGGCAGGGTGAAGGTACTGGATTTTGGATTGGCAAAGGCCTTTGCCGGCGACTTCGGGCAGGACCTTTCAAGCGCAGCAACGCTCAGCGCGATGGGCACCGAGGAAGGAATGGTTTTGGGCACCCCGGCCTACATGAGCCCCGAACAGGCGCGGGCCAAGCCGGTAGACAAGCGCACCGATATCTGGGCATTCGGGTGCGTGCTTTACGAGCTGCTGACCGGAAAACGGGCGTTTCGCGGAGAGACCGTATCCGACACGATTGCAGCCGTGCTGGAACGCGAACCCAACTGGGGGGCGTTGCCCCCTGCGACACCCGCGAAAATTCGGGATCTGCTGCGGCGGTGCTTGCAGAAAGAATCTCAGCACCGTCTGCGGGACATCGGCGACGCCCGGATTGAAATCGAGGAAGCGTCGGCCGCACCCGCAATGCCAGAACCGGCTGCCACACTGAAGGGCGTGCGCGTGCTTGGGCGGCGAGCGCTAATCGTCGGCGTAGGCGCGTTACTGTTAGTTGCGATCGTCACCGGCCTCGCCATCTGGAATCTGAAGCCCGCGCCAACCGCTCCACCCAAACCCGTGTCGCGGTTCACGATCACGCTGCCGCCGGGTGAACAGCTTTCGGCGCAGGATTATGCGGCGATGGCTCTTTCACCCGATGGCACTCATCTCGCCTATGTGGCTACTCAAGGCGGCACCCAACAGCTTTACCTGCGGGCTATGGATAGCCTGGAGGCCACCAAGCCCATCCCCGGCACGGAAGGAGCCGTCAGCCCCTTCTTCTCTCCCGACGGACAATGGCTGGGGTTTTTCGCGCGCGGAAAGCTGAAGAAGGTCTCGGTGAGCAGGGGATCCGCACTGACGCTCGGCGATGCTAAAAACCCTCGCGGAGGCAGTTGGGGCGGTCAGGGCACCATTGCCTTCGCACCCGCAGCCGTCTCAGTTCTCCAGCAAGTGTCGGACACGGGAGACACCCTGCAGCCCCTGACTCATCTCGAGAAAGGAGAGAACAGCCACCGCTGGCCGGAGTTCTTGCCAGGCGGCAAGGCAGTGCTCTTTGCTGCCGGAACGTCTGCCGCTAATTGGAGCAACGCACAGGTTGTAGTCCAGCCGGCCGGGACGGGCGAACGGCGGAACCTGATCCAAGCGGGGATGTACCCGCGTTATGCACCATCCGGGCACCTGGTGTATGCGCAAGGGGGTAGCCTGATGGCCGTGCCGTTCGATCCCCAGCGGCTCGCGATCACGGGCGCGGCGGTCCCCGTAGTGGAGGGCGTCCTGCAATCTACAGCCAACGGAAACGCCCAGTACACCTTTTCCGCCACGGGATCGCTAGTCTACGTCTCGGGCGGCGTTCAGGCAACCCAACTCAGGCTGGTGTGGGTCAGTCGCAATGGGGCAGAACAGCCCTTGGCCGCCCCCGCGCGCACCTACCAGATCCCGCGTCTTTCCCCCGACGGACGGCGGATCGCCGTGGGCATCGCGGAACAGGAGTCTCAAACCTGGCTCTACGATCTCTCCCGGGAGGCGTTGACCCGGTTGACGTCTGAGGGGAATTCGAACCAAGCCCCAGCTTGGACACCGGACGGCAAGCGGATCGCGTTTGGATCGAACAAGGACCGGCGAACCTATTCTGGCAACTGGCCGACGGCAGTGGTGGGGTGGAGCGGCTGGCAACTACCGAGTACGACCATTATCCGATGTCGTGGTCCCCGGATGGGCAACTGCTGGCCTTCGTTGAAATCAATCCCACCACGGGATATGACATCTGGGTCCTGCGGCTGGGCGACCGCAAGGCGCAGCCTTTCCTGCGAACACCGTTCAACGAAGGGGCGCCGCGGTTTTCTCCCGACGGGCGCTGGCTGGCCTATGTCTCAGATGAATCGGGCCGCTATGAGATTTACGTGCAGCCCTATCCGGGCCCGGGCGGGAAGTGGCAAATCTCGTCGGACGGTGGCACGGAGCCGTTGTGGAACCGGAACGGGCGGGAGCTCTTTTACCGCAGCGGTGACAAGATGATGGCCGTGGACATTGGCGCACAACCTAGTTTCGCTGTGGGCAAGCCGAAGGTGCTTTTCGAGGGACCGTACCAGTTGCTTGGGGTAGCGAACCCCAACTACGACGTATCTCCCGATGGCCAGCGCTTTCTGATGCTCAAGCCCAGCGAGCCGGCAGAGGCGGCGCCGACTCAAATCAACGTCGTGCTGAACTGGTTTGAAGAGTTGAAGCGCCGGGTGCCAACAGGGACGAAGTGAACAAACTTGCTCAACAGATCACTTTCGATCACGCGTGATGCGCCACAGACAGAAGTAAACGCACTCAACATTTCGATTCGAACCATCACGCGATAACTCCCGGATGGTCGGCTACTCGGAAGTAATCCTCGGGCCAGATTTGCTCAGCGGTAAGTTGGAAAGGTGAAGCCAGTTACCGAGAAGGGCGTTTCTCGGGCGTTGTCCAGTCAATTGGTGGGAAGCCTTGGTGCGAAGGGCTATTCTAGCCTTAGCGCATAAAGTCAGCAGTAATGAAGTTGAGATTACCCAAATATTTGCGTTCATGTCTTGCGGGACTCAGGGGATCTGGCCGGACGGTGCAGCCGGTGATGCCTGTGTGTTCTGAAGTTCCTGCTGAACTTCGTCTCGCTGCTTGCGGGCCTGATTAGCGAACGGCCCTGCCGGCGCGAGTTTGAGGTAAGCATTCAGGTCGTCAAGCAAGGCCGGTTTATTCTGCAACTCGACGTGGATGTTGGCCAATAGCAAGTGAAGGTTCGCGTTCTCTGGGCGGAGCTTGACCGCCGCGAGAGCGCTTGTTTCCGCCTCGGCGGCGCGGCCCAACCCGAGGAGTGCTCGGGCTAACTCAGAATTTGCCTGCCAGGAATTCGCATCGAGCTCGACGCCCTTGCGCGCGAGCGGCTCAGCGTCGGCGAACCGCTGGTCGTCCGACAAAAGTGATGCGAGCCAATACATTGCGCCCTCGTAGTGCTGGTCACTCAAATCGAGCGCTTTACGCAAGGCGTGCTCAGAGTTGACGACGTCGCCCAATTTCATATACGCAACGCCCATCTCGGTGTAGGCCTCGTAATAGTCCGGATACTCTTGAGCGGCGCGCTCGAACTGCTTGACGCTCCCCTGATAGTCAGACTTCCCATACAGCAGGGCCAGCCCTTTTTCCATGGCATCGTGGGCTTTGTGCGGGATGGAGAGCTCTCGCTTGGAGACCGTTGGGTTTCCATGAGGCACACTGCTCGCTCTCGGCATGCCACGAAGTTCGAGCATGAGGCCGATCGTCGTCCCCTGAATGTCCACTCGCTGGTGAGTGGTTTGGTACCCCATCTGCTCTATAACGACGTCGTAGCTACCGGCCGGAATATTGTTGAACTGAAAGTTGCCGTTCCCGCTCGTGAACGCAGTTGCTACTGTCCCTCCGGTCAAGGCGTGAAGATCCACCCTAATGCCATCGATTCTGGTGTGACTCTCGGCGTCGGACACTATGCCGCCCACCGAAAAACTGTGCGGCTGGATTGTGCCCGTGCCTGGGGTGGGTCGCGGTGCAGTCGGATTCGATGGTCTTTGCGCGGCGATAGGCTCAGAAATAAAGAACAGGGCGCAAATCAAGAGCGGCGTGATGAAGGGATCGAAACCTGAAAAGCGGCGCATCGTTCACGACCCAACTGATTCCACGAGTCTACACTTGGCAGGCGGCTCGGAGCAATCGGAGAAACGCAGGGGAGGTTGCTCGCTCGTTACCTATTCGGACCCCTTCCTTCGCTCCCCGAAGCACGAGCAAGCCAACGCCCTTGCGGGAGTTACCTTCGCCGGCCTGAAGCTCGTGCGCTTCCACAAGCCATGATCGCAAGCTGGCGCTGATCGAACGCGCGAGTTACTCTGTCTGAGCTATCGTACCGCCGAATGGCTCTGCTCCCACTTCGTGATAAGTCGTCTTCTCGTAAACTGGCCCACCACGCAGATTCGAAGCAGCTTGACCAGGCTCCCGCCGATGATCGCCTCCTTCTCGGCATCACTCAATTAGCCAAAATTGAAGTCGCTCGCGAGACATATTTCCCGGGTGCCGTTGATTTTAGGTGCAGGGCCAGCTTCCAAGTAAGCGCCTCTATCGGGAGTAATCTTAATTAGGCGGCCGCACTTTGGATATATCGAAGCATGAGGTCGAAAAAGGACCTGCCATGATCGGGACTCCAAAGAGTAGAGCGATACCATCAAAATGGCCATCGATCCGATCCCGCCAGAAGCGCTGAAGAACAGTCGATGCCAGAGCTATTAGGGTTGTCAATTTCCAGTCGTGGGCAGGGCTTTGCTCCAATTTGCTATTCTTCTTCCTAGGGCGGATCTAGGCCTGCCCGTATCATGGCGCTAACTCTAAATGATACAAGAGGATAGCCATTCCTGCCTTGTTGCGTTTTAGCCGTCCGTGCGGTTATCAAATTGCCATTGGAAAGTAGTGGCATTCAAGCGAATCATCTCCGAACAGCCTGCAAAGGGTGAGAACCACAGGCGCTCTGCCCGGCATAGAGTCGAAACACTCGCCTACGTTGATCTCGGCTCGAATAATGGCGGCACGGTAATCGACGTCAGCGAGAGCGGAATATCGTTCCAGGGGATTCAACCACTAGAGACGGGTCAAGTACTCCCCGTCAGTTTTAAGTTGCCCGGCATCGATCAATCCCTCAAGACCATCGGTCAAATCGCTTGGTTAAACGATTCGAGAAAGGGCGGTGGCCTGCGGTTCGTCGAATTGCCGGAAGCCACCAGGAATCTGCTCAAGGGGTGGCTCTCGGGGACGGCATCGGACGATCTCAAGAAACAGCCTGTCGCTCTCCCTCCGTGTGTCAAAACGGAAGCAGCCCACTCTTCTCTGGCCCTGCGCGCGCGGGATCAGCAGAATCGTCCTTCCGTTGAGATGAATAAAAATCTGGTTGACCTGTTGCGAGATTCGTCTCTCTCCCATGGTGCGGTCGTCGCCGCGGTCAACGCCAGCCGGTCGACGATGACCGCTGCTCGCCCCACAGATTCGGACGATCTCAAGGAACAGCCTGTCGCTCTCCCTCCGCGTGTCGAAACGGAAACAGCCCACTCTTCTCTGGTCCTAAGCGCGCGGGTTCAGCAGAATCGTCCTTCCGTTGAGATGAATAAGAATCTGGTTGACCTGCTGCGAGATTCGTCTCTCTCCCGTGGCGCAGTCGTCGCCGCGGTCAACGCCAGCCGGTCGACATTGACCGCTGCTCGTTCCACAGATTCGGAGCGAGCTCCAAGATTTCCGCATCGCACTTGGGTGACCAAGAGCAGTCCGACAAGGTTGACGCCGGCTGCATTGAGGATGCTCTTGCCCTTGGCCTTCGTGGCCCTTCTTGGCGTAGCACTGTTTCAACACTACCGCGGGCAGGCGCTTAACGTATCTTCCACAGTGTCCGGGGATTCCCCATTTGGGTTGAAGGTGGAGCGGGTCGGAGAAGATTGGCGGGTGCTTTGGAATCGAAATTCTGATGTTCTGGCAAAGGCGGTGAGCGGAAGTCTCTCGATCGCCGACGGCCCGTTTCGGAAGGAACTGGATATGGATCCCAATGAGCTGCGGAGCGGAAGCATCGTGTACACGCCCGCCACGGATGACGTGGTTGTACGGCTCCAGGTTGTAGGCGAGAATTTGGCGCAACCGGTCAGCGAGTCCGTGCGCATTGTTACCGGTAAGGTTCCCTAGCCCCGATTTCTATTTCTAACCAAGTCCAGTGTTTTTCCCAGACCGCCCCGGGGGGGGTGTCCTAAACGTGAGCCTTCAACGAAGGATTGCGCGCAGTGCGCTCCGGAAACAGCTACGGCGGATACATCGAGAATAGTTCTGGTTCTGTGCAGGTTGCGACGGACCGTCTTCGGGAAGCTCATCGTTTCAGAGAGACGGCCAGGTTTATCCGACTCGCGACGGGTCGGCCGGCACTGAACGCGGGAATGAACTTCCATTTCGCAGTGGCACTCATCAGCCCTGCGTCAACCCACGGAACATTTCCCGGCGGTTCGACGGACCGAACTTTTCCCGCGGAATCAATCACCAGATCCAACTGCGACTCTGAATACGGCAAACTTTGCCCCGATGTTCCCAGCGGAGGGAGGCGCTGAATCAGGATCGGTTTAGGTGGCACTACTGATAGCTTGGTGCCCGCCTCTCCCTCCGCTGCGGCCGGCCTGGTTCTCGCGTCAAAGATCTGCGCGTGTTTTTCCCGGCCAGCAGGAACTCCCGTTGACACACTGTCAACCTGGGCGCGGATCCCGCGAGCGCGCGCGTTCAAGAGCGCTGTACGAATCCGATCAACATCTGCAGGAGGCCACAGATCGGCAAGTGAACGCCATGCCTCCTGTTCACGGCCGCCGTAAAGGTAAGACCAGATGATTTCCAACACTTTCATTTTCACGATTCGCAACTGGTATAGCCGATGCGCCGAGAAAGGAGCAGTCGGCGCCAATCTGCCATCGCTGCTCTTGAAATCGCGAAGGTCCTGCGGATCAAGTCCTGCCCGCTCCTCTGCGACTTTGCGGTCAAAATAGGGTTGGAACTCGGAACTTACGTCCACCAATCGGCCGTGCACGAAGCGGAGAACGATAGGCGGTATGAAGTCCAGGTCGCTCAAGAAGAAGTTCTCGAAGCCTTCCACCGAGGCGGCATCATCGGTCCAGATTTCGACTCGGCCATCGAGATCGGTGTCAGCAGCGCTGAAAAAATCTCCGCCGGTAATGGTGCGCAGCAACGTTGGCGGTTTTTGCAGAGAATAAATCTTGTATACGAAACAGCATTCAGCGTTCGATTTCTTCAGTTGAAATGTGACAACGGGTACGCCCACGCCCAGATCCACACCCAATGCATCGACATCCAGCTGCGAAGCCTCGGCCGCAATTACCAGCGTTTGCTTGTTCCAACTGAGCGCTGCCTCACATACTCGCGTCGCTAATTCCCCATTCCTTGCCGCTCCAACTTGCACCTTTACGCCCGTGTGAAATTCCGCTTCAAAATCGCCGATACCGTCGTTGCAGATCACACCGTGGCTTTGGGCACGGCAGACACTAGCCGTTATGCAGAAAAGCAAAAATAACGCCAGTGCCATCGCACCGCGGCGGAATCGAACTGGCGCACCTCGCGCACAATCAGACGGCTGATTAGATGAGTTCTTGAGAACCCTGCTCCGGGCAAAGACATGGCCTATGTTCGCCATCGCTTCAGATCTCTGGCTTGCGTCTACATGGGTCGAGAACTGTAACGAATCCCAAACCCTGGCTTCGGCTCACATCTGTTGCTTCGCTCCCTGAATGAAAGCAAGAACATTCGTTACGCATTCATCGGCGTTTGCGACGGCCACATGGTAGGCGTCGCTGGTCAAAACAAGCAGTCTCGAATTCGGAATTTTAGGCTGGTAGCGAAGAACCGTCTCCACGGATTGCAGTGCGCTTCGATCGGAAGTGATGATCAGCGTGCGAGCGGTGATCCGAGGCAGAAGACTGTCCAGATTAAAGGCGGAGATTACGGTCCCGATTCCGCGTCTTGTTTCCGGACTGGTCGCGTCCCTCATCTTGTCGAAATATTCCATCTCCTCCTTCGAAGCCGCCGAGCCAAGTCTGACTTGCTGGGAGGAGTTTTCAGTTCTGGGATCCACCGAGCTGAACGGACCACTCGCCACCACGAGCGTGCGCGTGCGCTGTGGGTAGGTCGCCGAAAACTGCATCGCAATCGCGCCTCCCGTCTTGGCGCCGATGATGTGCGCCGACTCGACCCCGATCGTGTCGAGAAAATTTGCCACGACCTTTGTGAAATTCGCGAGAGACCATTCAAAATTGGATGGCACCGTCGAACGTCCGAAACCGGGGAGGTCGGGCCGAAAGAGACGGAAGTGCTGTGCCATCCGCGGCACCCATCCGTACCAAATTTCGCTCGTTTCCAGGTTTCCGTGCAGCAGGATAGCGGGTTCGGGGTTAAGCCATGGCGCACCGAACCACTCCTCCCGGTAAAACATCTGAAGCCCGGGACGCACCGAGACGGTCAACCCGCCCCGCGCACCATTGTCATCCGGTTTCGCCTTTCCCTCGGCCACCGGTGCCAGCGCCCGCGAAACTAGTGGAAGTCCAGTCGAGGCGAGCCCCCACTTCACCAAGGCTCTCCTGCTCGGTTTCTCCATTGAACTCATCGTTTTCTGCTCCTTTTGCGCCTGATTCTTGATTGACCCGGGCACCGCAGGCGATGGGTCACATCGCCTGAATCTCAAGCCCACTGCTTTTCCCCGTCTCTAGCCGCATAAAGGTGCTCACAGAGTGCTTATCGGGACACTGGCTAACAAAAAAATCGGCCCGTTCAAAGTCGAAGCAACTTGATCAGATTCCCACCGAGGATCGCTTCCTTTTCGGCGTCACTCAGGAACGGTGCGTTCAGGATCATGTCCACGCTGGCGGGCCAGTTGAAGGGTTCGTCCGTTCCATAAACGATCTGGCTGGCGCCGACTTCTGCTACCAGATGCCTCAGACCCTCTTCTGAAACAACGATCGTATCGACCAGGATCTCTTTCCTTAAGTATTCGCTCGGGCGTTTCTTATTCGCGCAATCCGCGTTATTCCGCACCTGGCATGCCACCTCCGTTCGCCCGAGGTAGGACGGCAAGTAGCCGCCTCCATGAGCCGCGCAGATTTTCAGTCCGGGGAAGCGGTCCAGTGTCCCGTCGAAAATCATGCGGGTGAGGAAGACGGTGGTCTCAAGCGGATTTCCGATGATATTGCCCAGATCGCCTCTTCCCTTTAATCCGTCTTTTCGAACGACGTTCTCAGCGCCCTGGGGATGCATGAAAACCAAGACCCCAAGCTCCTGCGCCTTGGCCCAGAACGGGTCAAACTTGGGCAAAGACAGATCCTCACCTTCGACGTGACCCCCGATCGCCGCGCCTCGCATCCCTAATTGCTTGACGGCGTGCTCCAATTGCTCGGCCGCGAGATCGGGAAACTGCAGCGCGACCGAGGACAGACCGACGTAGCGATCCGGGTGGGCCTTACACCACTCCGAGAGCTTTTCATCGTGTACCTTGACGATCTGGCTGGCGAGATCGCGCTCTGCCGCGTAGAACCAAAAGCCATTGATGCTCAGCACCTGAACGTCAATTCCTCGCTCGTCGAGCGATCGCAAACGCTCCGGCCCCATGACGTTGGGTCCACGGGCCCGATTTCCGGCACTCGAAGCGAGTTTCGTATCCTTGACGACGTCCCAGACCTCCGGCACGACGCAGTGGGCATGCATATCGACTACCTTCACTCGCCGGCCTCCCACGAACACTTCCCGGCGCTTCGCAGGAGTGGCCTGAGGCGCTTGGAGAGCGGCGTGCACGAAGCCGCGGCGGGTAACGAACATCCCGGCGGTCGCGCCCGCCACAGCCTTCAAGAAATCTCTGCGATTCCGCATGGTCGCCTCCTTGATTTGGCGATCTGTGAACCCTTTCTCCGGTTAACGTCGCTGTCCTTGATTACCTTCACCCGGTCCAGAAGTCAAGGAACTGCGGCCACCGGAAGTGGCTGACTTTGGGAGTTGTTGAAGTGGTTCTAACCCTTAGGAGGCGGAGCCCCGAGAAGGCCCGGATCTTCACCTTCAGCTCCGACATTCAAGTTCAAGCCATCAGGGGCTTCAGATCCTGAAGCTATTAGCGTTGATAGTGAAAGACACGGCGGATGGCACCGCGTTCAAGGTGACGGAAAGCGATCGTTGGCAGGATTCTTCAACCTTTTGGCGCGAATCGAGAAAACAGTTCACAAGCGGTGAACACACCGCCAAGACCCCATCCGGCAGACCGTGTTCTTAAGCAACTCTTTCGTTGCTTCGGCTTCTAGTGTTTCTAGGAGCGCGGAAGCCAAGTGCGTCGTGCTCACGGTCGAGGGGAAGGATCTTCCCGGCAAATATGTCGATTGCATAGAACTGATTCTTTGACTTCCGGGTCAGTTCCTGCAATTGTAGGCGGACGTTTCCGAGTCCGGAAACGCACGCCCGCCAAAGTGACGAACCATCGGGGAATTTCTCAAAAAGGTCATATTCGTGATTCATAGATGCCCCTGCGGCGTATGACTCTTTGTCAGAAACAATCGTAATCAGCAGCAACCCGGATGTCAAATTCATTGTTTGAATTGCGGAGATCGGATTTGGGGGCATCGCCAGTCTTTTGCCCCGCTGAAATACATTGGGCAGGTTCATCGCAATTTGATGTGTCCTTTGTGCTCTCCGTGGACTCAATGTTGAATGCTTTTCCGCTTGACCATCATTTCCGTCCGCGTTCGGCAGCCACGCGCGCTGTGCTATAGTGAATTGTCCCCCTGCGTAAGCGAATATGGGCAAACTGCGCATCTCGATCGTTGAATTCCTGAACACGGCGCCGCTGGTCTGGGGCTTCACGGACGGACCTCTCGCAGGCCGGTACGACCTTTCGTTTGCCGTGCCGTCGCAGTGCGCCGAGGACCTGAAGGCGGGCCGCGCCGATGTGGGCATTATTCCGGCTATCGAGTATCAACGAATGGAAAACGTGGTGGCGCTGCCGGGAATGGCGGTGGCGGCGAAGAACGAGGTCCGCAGCATCCTCGTCATTTCGAAGGTGCCCATCGAGCAGGCGCGGAGCTTCGCGCTGGACACCAATTCGCGCACCTCGGCTGGCCTCGTGCGTGTGCTCTGCCAAAGGCACTGGAACATCGCGCCGGAATTTATCGACTCGGCGCCCGACGCGGACGAAATGCTCGGCCGGGCCGACGCCGCGCTGATCATCGGCGATCCGGCGCTGCGTCTCCGGCTCAAGGTGGACGCGCTCGAAGCAAAAGTGCCGCAGGGCAAGGATTGCTGTGGCGGCGGCGAGGACGAGCCATTGGTCAAGGATGTCCAGACGTTGTTCGTCTATGACGTTGCGCAGCAGTGGCGCGAGATGACCGGACGCGCGTGCGTGCTGGCGATCTGGGTGGCCCGGCGCGGCACGGTCACGCCGGAAATCGTTGCGGATTTTCAGGCGTCGCGCGAATATGGCCTCGCGCACATCGGCGAAATCGTCGAGGGCGCGGCTCTGAAGCTCGACCTGCCGCCGCGCGCGCTCGAGCAATATCTGACGGAGAACATTGATTTCTCGCTCGACGAGGAGAATCTGGCGGGCCTGAACCTGTATTTTGAAGAATGCGCCCGCGCCGGCCTGATTCAGCGCGCTCGGCGGGTCGAGTTTCTCGATGCACCGAAGGCCGCGCAGCAGAAAGTTGCGAGATGATTTGCAAGGTGCAAGAAAATTGTCACGCGCGTCTTACACTCGTCATTCCGAGGAGAGAAGCGACGAGGAATCTCTCTTTTTCCTGAATTCTGCGAACAGAGAGATTCGTCGCGGAGTTTATCCCGGCCCCTGCCGGGGCTCGGAATGACGGGGACGAAAACTTTTTTCAGCAAGTCGTAAGGACTGACCCGCGATGGGGCTGACACGACAAGAAGCGCTCGACCTGTTTCGCTCCGATGACCTGATCGGCATCGGCATGGCGGCGATGGAAGTTCGCCGCAAAAAAACCGATCCGCGCGTGGCGACCTACCAGATCGACCGCAACATCAACTACACGAATTTCTGCACTGAATACTGCTCGTTCTGCGCGTTCTACCGCCCACTCGGGTCGAAGGAAGGCTATCTGCTCTCGTTCGAAACGATCTACAAAAAAATTGAAGAGATGCTGGAGCTGGGCGGCACCGGCATCCTGCTGCAAGGCGGTCTGCACCCGGACCTGCGCATCGAATATTACGAAAATCTGCTGCGCTCGCTCAAGCAGCGCTTCCCACAAGTCCATCTACACTGTTTTTCGGCGCCGGAGATCGGCTGCATCGCGGAAGTCTCTGGTCTCAGCGTGCGCGAGACGATCACGCGCTTGATGGCCGCGGGTCTCGACTCGATCCCCGGCGGCGGCGCTGAAATTCTGGACGACGAAATCCGCGCGCGCATCTCGCGCCTGAAGTGCACGTCCGACGAATGGGAAGACATGCACCGCGTCGCGCACTCGCTCGGCATGCGCACCACCGCCACGATGATGTTCGGCTGCGGCGAAGAGTACCGCCACCGCGTCAATCACCTCGAACGCCTGCGCCGCATCCAGGAAGATACCGGCGGGTTCACCGCGTTCATTCCGTGGATGTTTGCGCCGGAGAATACCCCGCTCGGAAAGAAAGTCCCCGAAGCGACCGCGGTCGATTACTTGAAGACGCTGGCCATCAGCCGGCTCTACCTCGACAATATCGATCACATCCAGTCGAGCTGGCTGACGCCGGGAATCAAGGTTTGCCAGGTGGGCTTGCAGTTCGGCGCCGATGACGTTGGCAGCATCTTGATCGAAGAAAACGTCGTCTTCGCCGCCGGCGTGCGCAATCGCACCAACGAGGCCGAGCTGCGCCGCATCATTTCCGACGCAGGATACATGCCCGCACAACGCGACACGCTGTACCGTTCCTATTCACTGAAATCGATGTCTCCCACTCCATAAGACTGATTGGAATATCTGCATCTGGTGTCTTGAGTCGGAGGTTCGCTGACAAAGTCCGCCGCTACGGAGAGGATTTGTGGGTCGGACCTTTTCAGCCTGACGAAGGAAGGGCAGGTCCGACAATTAAGATGGCCCGGAGAAGGGCTTTTAAGCCCTGACGCTTCAGGGGCTAAAGTCCCGGACGTCTCCAGTGATCAATGTCGGAGCTAAAGTCGAAGATCGCGACCTTGTCGGGGCTCCGACCCACAAACCGAAAGAGTCATTTGAAGAGGACTTCGGACTCGGGACACTACCTAATGGGCCTTACCGGCGGGAAGGTCTCTCAATTGTAATTTCCAATTCCTCATTCTCTCCATAACCCAGCGGCTCGACGGGAACTAGAACGCCGTCGCGGAAACGCGCCCGGACTTTGCGCGGCGCGGAGGATGGCGCCCGGGGCTCAGTCCCGGAAGTGTCCGCAACCCTTTTTTGCCCCGGCTTTTGCTCAAAGGCGAACGCGGGTTTGACGCCGCCAGTGCTGTCGAGCGCGGCGTTGGCTGCCATGTCGGCTTCGCGATTCTGCTCGCGCGGTACATATTGAATCGTGAACGCCTCGAGGCCCGCGGCCATTTTCTTCGCGCGCTCATGCAGCGGGCGCAAGTCCGGGTGCTTCACTTTGTACAAGCCCTTCACCTGGTTCACGATCAACTGCGAATCGCTCCGCACGCGCAATCGCTTAATCCCGTTCGCCGCGGCGTAATCGAGCGCCGCGATCAACGCGTAGTATTCGGCGACATTATTCGTGTGCCGGCCAATGTATTTCCCGAGTGATTCTAGCGGCGTGCCGTCCGGCCGCCGCAACACCACACCGTAAGACGCAGGGCCGGGATTTCCTCGCGCCGCGCCGTCGATATTCGCCGTGAAGGCGCCGTCAAGGCGCGCCGAAGGCGATTCAGGCTCGGCAAACAGTCGTCCGGGCGCTTTCGATGTGCGCTTAGTCATTGTCCTGGCTGACGGTTCGTGCTGCTGGCTGGCATGTTCCCAAATGTAATAATCGCAGGGTCTTCAGATTTGTGGGTCGGTGCTTCAGCACCGACATCCAACCGATGGTGAGATCTTGGGCCTTCACACTTGAAGCTTCAGGGCCTGACGGCCCCAGAGCCATCACATGTTCTTGTCGGACCTGACCTTCCTTCGTCAAGCTGAAAAGGTCCGACCCACAAGACCAAAATCTCTCCGGCATACGATTAGCTTTCATGAGCGGGTGCGGTAGGGGTCTCCGCCGCGGACGCAGCGGCGGACGCCGGGGCCTGCGCGGCTGTGTGATCGGCATAGTAGAGGATGCGCGTGCACGTCTCGCAGTGGAAGAACTCCTCGTTTCCGGCGCGCTGCAACTGCTGGATCACGTGCGGCCGGATGTGGACGCCGCACTGGCCGCAGCCTTCGCCGCGCACTTCCGCCAAGGCGATACCGCCATGGCGCTTCGCGATGCGTTCGTAGTGGTCGACCAGATCTTCGGGCACGGCGGAGACAGCCCCGGCGCGCACAGCCTCCGCCGCGGCGAGTTCCTTCTGCGCGGCGTTGTACTCGGCCTGGATCGTGTGGCGTTCCACGCTGGCGGCCGCTTCCAATTGTTTCACGGCCGCTTCAGCGGCCTTCAACTGCCGCTCGTATTCTTCGCCGGCCACCATGCGGTCGAGCAAGCGGTCTTCGGCCTTGGCGACTTCATCCTCGGCGTTTTGAATTTCGTGCTGAAGCGCCTTGTAGGCTTCGTTGGTTTTGACTTCGGCGCTTTGGTTGCGGTACTTCTTCGCGCGTTCTTTCCACTGCTCCACGTCCATCTCGTAGGTCTTGCGGTCCTTGAGGCTGCTGGTCAGCGCTTCCTTCGCCCCGGTGATTTGTTGCCGTGCGGCGGCGACGCGGGCCTCGACTTCTGCCAGGCGCTTCGGGAACCGGCTCAGGCGTTCGCGAATTTCGATCAGGCGGAGATCAACGGCTTGCAGCTCAATCAGGTATTTGAGGTGGGGATGCATCCACGGCCTATTTTAGCACAGGCAGCGCGCCGGGCTTGGATCGCAATTCATCTCTCACTGCGGTTTTCAGGCCTGTTTTTTCGCGCTAGACTCTTGGTCCGAGATTTTCAGGGATTTTCAGGAGGACGCCGAAATGCCGGATGCATTCCGAGGAGCGAAGCGACGAGGAATCTATTTGCTGGCCTTTTGAAAGAGAGATTCCTCGCGGAGTTTATCCCGGCCCCTGCCGGGGCTCGGAATGACAATGCCGGGGGCCTTTTTCGGCAGCCTGTTAGAGGCTGAGGCTTAGTCTCCCTGATGAATTTGCATCGTTTGATCGATGGTGAATGTCGGGAAGCGCGGTGGCGCGACGCCAGCAGGCATTTCAGGAGGCGGCGCGGTATAGCGGGCGGTCACAGTGAAACTATTGCCCGACGCCTCGGCCGTGTACGTGTAACCGTCCCGGCTGGTGCGCGCGATGTTCATCGTGCCGCTCGACGCCAGTGTCGCGAGGTCCGTGTACGTGCTGTTCTGCGCGAAGTACATCCGCTCGGCCTGTGCGATGCCAATCAGGTCGTTCTGCACGCCGGTGGTGCTGATAGCTTGCGTCGCCACCATCCCCGGTCCAGGCGAGGCCTGCTTCAGGAAGATAAGATACCCGCCGACGGCGATGGCGGCGCTGATCAGTAAACTAATTAAACCCTTCATGAGGCAATTATACGCCAGCGTTTATCAGGTGCGGCGGCGGTCGCGCCTGATGTGCAGTTTCGGGCAACCCTCCACTCGCATGGTTCGTGGGCCAGTTTCCAATAATGCGACTTCTGAGGACCAATCGCAGAATCAGTGGGTGGGCTCCCGAGGGGCATGATGTGCTGGGCTGACGTCCCTCCTATGTCAGCCTCCGAGCCTAGTTAAAAATCAGAGAGACTGCGGAAAAATGCGATGTAGTTCCGCAGGCCGACACCATCGGTTGGATGGTGTGTGCTCACAATCCCCCGGAGATCGGACTGTCCATGCCGGTCTACCGAGTCAAAGGAGAGCCAGATTCTGACAATACCGCTATTCCGCAGGATCTTTCTGACGCGTCGCCTTTACACCTGTCAGAATCCCGACTCCTAAAAGCACGACTGCGCCCACCACAATCCAGTGTGCGGGCATGTGCAGCAAGTATGCGGCATAAATCAGGCCGCCGATCACGATCGCGAACCCAATCGAGTAAAGGCCGAATGACATAGCATCTCCTTCTCGAGTCAGCCGTGGCAGTTTTCGCCCGAGAACTCAACTAGCTTGCGGGAGAGCAACCCGGAGTGCGGCCGCCCTCCGTCCTCCGCGGTGGATCAACTCCGCAGCTCCTACTGTGATGAACTGGCTTTCTGATTCTTAACCTGCAGATCATTCACGACCTGCTTCACGTTGGGCACTCTCGTGGCCACCTTCTCGGCATGGTCGCGCTTGTACTGCGAGTTCACTTCTCCGGTCAGCGTGACTACGCCGCTCTTCACTTCGTATTTCACGCTCTCATGCAACTTGTTCTGAATCAGGGCAGCGTCCAGATTCTTCTCGATGCCTTGGTCCAGATCGGAGTTCACGGCCTTTGCTTCTTTTTCTATGCCCACGGGAATTACGGCAATCTGATCCGCGACAACCTGCGTGCCCGCTAGAGACTTTGCAAGTGTCTCGGCTTGTGTTTTGTCGTTCTCACTGACGACTTGTCCGCCGAGGGTCACGATGCCCTTGTCGCGATCCTGATTGACGGAGACGTCTTTGAGGCCTGCTTGATCGAGCGATTTGCGAATACTGTCGGAAACATCAGGTGACTTCGTGGCCGTTCCGGAACATCCAACCAGAATCCCGACGGCGAGCAGCGTGAGCATGGCTACTGACAATCTGAGCTTTTTCATGTGTCTTTCTCCTTTGATGAATTCGAGATGGAATCTCAAACTGTGATGAAGCGATGACCAGCACGTGTTGCGTTTGCACCCCTGATGTTCGCAGAGGCAACCGATGTCCGGCGTCTTTTCCATGGCCGCGCACTCGGTGCTGCAGTACTTGCCCGACGTTGCCACGCACGAACAAACTGGGTGTGCCCACTTCTCGCCTTTCGCACGGGCTATTTCTTTTCTCCCAACTTCGGATGAAGAGCGGATGATCCAAGCCCCAATATTAGTCACCAGGGGAAAGTGTTTCTATACAGAAAGGAACACACTGCGATATTGGTTGCATAGTCGCAGCCGTAGATGGCAATCCGTTGGCTTCCGTGATAAGTTCTGCCACTTCTCTGCGGACTGCTGTGGCGGATTCAGTGGCTCGAAAGAGTCTTGCATCGCGGTTTCGGAGTGTAATGGCTACCGGCGCCGATGAAAACAACTTCATCGAACACAAGTCTTTTGCCGCCTCACACTCCGCTCTTTCTCGCACCGAGCCAATTGTCAGGTTCCCCCCGAATAAAAACGAATGGAGGACGGGCAGGAGTTACGCGTCCTATGGACGCGCCGCCCCCGGCTCGCCGACCAGCTCCTCAAAAAGCATCCGGTAATGAATCATGCCCTGGCGCAAGTCTGCACATCCATCCGGGATTTGGCCACGAATCTCAGTTTGACTCGAGGGCAGCTGAAGCTGAAGACCCCGGAGAATCGGAGCCCTTAAATAGCCTAACGCGTCGAGAGTTGAGCGTCTGTGCGAAAAGGAACAAGCCTACTTGTGTGCGTATTAGGACAGACGGTGAGCCAAAGATTGCGTAAATTGAACTCGAGCTTTCCCGCGTCCTTTTGGGACACGTAATCGAGATTCAATATTGAGCAGCCACGGAATGGTGGCTCGCAAGGGGGACTTGTGAAGAACCAAGGTGATGTTCAAGATGTGATAATTGCAAGCGGCTATCGAAGCTCAACATTTGCGTACTTGGTAGCCGGACTGGGGATCGGTGCGGCGGTGAGTATATTTCTAGCTCCAAGATCCGGGGCAGAGACTCGACAGTGGATTGCGAATAAGTGCTTGAACGGCATAGATACAGCCAATGAAAAGGTTCGGCAGACTCGTCTGCGCGTGAAGGACATGATGGATCAGGGCCAGCAAAAAATCAGCGAGGCGGTAGTCACAGGTCGAGAGGCAGTTGGCAAGCCCAAGGTGGCTGCAAGTTAGGGCAGTAGCCGAGTTGGCAACGGGAACAAGCCGAGTAGCCGACGACCCTAGCGGCTTCGCGCTAAACGACGCAGGTGGGCGCCGGTGAGGCGCGTGAGGATCCATTCCTTACGCAGCTTTGCGCCGATTTTCTTGTAGAACCGGATGGCCGGCGTGTTCCAGTCGAGAACCGCCCACTCCATCCGGCCGCAGCCGCGTCGAACGGCGATGCGAGCCATTGCCGAGAGCAGGGCCTTACCCGCGCCCTGGCCGCGCTCTTCTAGCGGGACGTACAGATCTTCCACATAGAGTGTAGGTCGCGCCAGGAACGTCGAGTAGGTAAAGAAATAGAGTGCGAAACCCACAGCGGTCCGGCCACGCCTGCAAATCAGAGTCTCAAAATATGGTTGACGTCCAAAGCCGTGCTGTTGCAGGCGCGGCGCCGTCGCTGAAACTTCACGCGCCAAGCGCTCGTACTCGGCGAGGCCCCGGATCATTTTCAGGATCGTTGGGACATCGCGCACCCTTCCAGGCCGAACGCAGAGGCCAGCGCGAACTTTTGCTTTTTTCATATCGCCATCGAGGCCGAAATCCCCGAGTCTGAAGAGTTCTCGCTCCCCATGCCCCGCGCGCCTTCCTCCGCGGACGGGCCATTCGAGCAGAGCTAGTTGTTCTTCTCGGGTAGTGCAAAAACAAAGAGCGTCGCAGCGGCCTGCGGCAGGCGATCCTTGGTTTCGGGCCAGAAGTTTGCGATTTGACTGTCGATGGATGCGCCTCCACCGGAGGCAATGGCCACAAATTGTCTTCCGTTGACGGAGAAACTAACGGGCGGGGCGACAATGCGGGCTCCGGTACTGAAAGACCAAAGTTTCTTCCCGGTTCTGGCATCGAGCGCGAATGCATCGCCTTCCAGGTCACCGCCGAAAATCAAATCCCCGGCAGTCACCAGCAGCGAAGACTGATTGAAATATTTTGTGGCAAACGTCCATTGCTTTTTGCCCGTCAGAGGATCGAACGCACTGATGTGCGGCGGAGAATCCGGATTGATCTCGCGTCCCACCCTCAAATTCTGGTCGCCGCTTGGATTTTTCGGAGGTGTAATATGGCTGCACAGTTCCGTGGACGAGGTATACCACCAGCCGGTGCGCGGACTGTAGGCCGAGTGGTTGAAGTTGCGCGCGCCAGCGATGCCCGGACAGGTAAGACGGTCGGTCGTGCTGTCCGAGGGAATCAGAGGTTCGATCGGTTTGCCTTCCTTGTCGAGACCGTTCGTCCAATTCACCGTATCCGCAAATGGAAATGCCTTGATGAACTTGCCAGTCTCGCGGTCCAGCAGATACGCATACCCATTCTTGCTGGAGTGGAGAACCAGCTTTCGCGTTCGGCCGCCTTCGCTGGCGTCGAAGAGTACAGGTTCCATATTCGAGTCGAAGTCGTATACGTCGTGCGGTGTCTCCTGGTAATACCACTTCAATCTTCCGGTGTCGGCGTCAAGAGCGATGAGGGATGCGGCATAGAGATTGCTGCCCTGCCGCCCCTCTCCTGCGAGGTCCGGAAACGCATTCCCAGTTCCCCAATAGACCAGATTCAATTCTGGATCGTAGGAGCCCTGCAACCACGTTGCTACGCCGCCTGTTTTCCACGAGTCTCCGATCCACGTTTCGGACCCGGGCTCACCCGGCGCGGGAATGGTGTTGAAGTGCCAGAGGAGCTTGCCTGTTTTGGCATCCAAGGCATTGATGTAACCGCGGAATGGTCCGTCTCCGCCGGCCACGCCGCTGATCACCTTGCCTTTTAAGTAGAGCGGGGCGGAGGTAATCGAACAACGGCATTTGAACGCATCATCCATCACCACGTTCCACGCCTCTTTGCCCGTCTTGGCGTCGAGGGCGACGATGTGATCGTCCTGAGAGGCCATGTACACCAGCCCTTCTCCAATCGCAAGACCACGCGCGCCTTTATTGCCAGGTATCACGGCCTTCTCCGGCCATTGATAAATATAGTTCCAGAGCGGCTTCCCCGTAACCGCGTCGACCGCGTACACATTGTTTTGCATGCCCACAAGATAGAGCGCGCCGTCCACGGCCAGCGGCGCCGCCTCGAGTCCGGCTCTGAGCGACGGGTTCGTAGGGTAGCCCGCAGGAAACGCCCAGACCGGGACAAGCTGCTTCACATTTTCGCGCGCAATTTGGCTCAACGGGCTGTAGCTCCACGCGCCGTAATTTCCGTAGTAGGTGAGCCAATTCTGCGGTTCCTTGCCAGCATGCTCGATCCGGGCGGCCATCGGATCCTGCGCCGCAACAGGGCGAACGCCCGCGAGAATGGTCAATAAGACCAACAAATTCGGGATTTTCCACAAACGAAAAGGATTCCTCATCCATCTTCTTGACCATTGCATCGGCGATCCTCCTTCGCAACGAGTCGCGTGCAGACGGCCTGTCGGCTTTCTTGCAGGGATGATATCACGCCGTGAAATGCGCACTCAAAATCTCATTCTATAGATCCCAATGGGCGCCCACCTCTTTCACGTCTGCGACGCGGCAGTCAAAACAGGCGAGTGAATCACGGAGGACAGGCGCTCCTGTGTTAAGAAGCAATATTTGTTCATGCTACTTCCCGGAGCGCGCGTTGATGTTTCACTTCGCGGGGTGTAGGCTACGCCGCATGAGCCAACCAATGAGCCGCCTGAAGCAAAGAAGCCTTGTGGGCCTGATCGTCTTTTTTGTGTTTCTTCTGGGCATTGGCGTCCGCGAATACTTCTTGTCAACGGTCTTGGCCCAGACACAGGATTGGGAATCGTCGATCCGCAAGTTTGAAGAGGGCGACAAAGTGAATCCGCCCAAACCCGGAGGCATCGTCGTCACGGGCGCCTCGAGCATACGTCGCTGGGAGACGCTTGTAGATGACATGAAGCCACTCGATGTCATGAATCGCGGTTTCGGCGGCTCCCAGTATTCCGACCTCAACCAATACGCGAAAAGAATCGTCATCGCCTACCGTCCGCGCGCTGTCGTGGTGTACGAGGGCGACAATGACTTGGCGGCGGGATCGCCCAAGACGCCGGAAATGGTCGCGAACGACGCCCGGCGGTTCGTCCAAATCGTACATTCCGAGCTGCCGGAAACCTGGATCTACGTCATGTCCATCAAGCCTTCCAAATTGAGGTGGAACGAATGGCCGAGGATGAAGGTGGCAAACAAACTGATTCAGGATTTCGCCAAGACCCAGGACCGTGTGGAGTATATCGATATCGCCACGTCCATGTTCGACGCGGAAGGTAATTTGCCCCGTGATCTCTTCGTGGAGGACGGCTTGCATCCGACGCCGAAGTGCTACGCGTTGTGGACATCGATTATAAAACCCGTGCTTCTACAGCGATTTGGCCCCCCGAAGATCGTTTCGCGAAATGCCGGGATACCACCCGGGGTCGGCTTCGTCGCTGAAAATGCAATGCCATCCGCGCTCTAAGTAGGCGCAAATCTTCAACCTTCCAGCCTTTGCAATTCGGACGCCGCCTCGGCAAGCCCTTGAGCATCCTGCTAGAATGGAAGGCGTGCGAAGACCACGAATCTAACAACACATGTAGTGGGGACCTAACCAGATGTTTGAGAATCTGACAGACAAGCTGCAGCGAGTTTTCAAGAACCTGCGCGGGCAGGGAAAACTCACCCAGGAGCACGTGGACGAGGCGCTGGCGGGAATTCGCGAGGCGCTGCTCGAAGGCGACGTTAACGTGGGCGTGACCGACGAGTTGCTGGAGCACATTCGCGAGAAGGCGCTTGGCTCCGAGGTGCTGCTACAGCTTTCGCCAGACCAGCAGGTGATCAAGATCGTGCGCGATGAGCTCGCGCTGCTGCTCGGCAAGCACGCCAAGCCGCTGTTCTCCTCACGCCCGCCGTCGGTCTGGCTTATCGTTGGGCTTCAGGGTTCGGGCAAGACGACCACGACGGGCAAGCTGTCAAAGTGGCTTGCCGCGCACGGCCACCGGCCGCTTGTGGTTTCGACCGACGTCTATCGTCCCGCGGCGCGCGAGCAGCTTGCGCAGGTGGCGCGCGCGGTCAATGTGCCGTGCTGGCCCGGCGCGGGCACCGATAAGCCGCTTGAAATTGTGCGCGGCGCGATCCGCGAAGCGAAACTTTCCGCGCACGATGTGATCCTGGTGGACACCGCCGGGCGCCTGCACATTGATGACACGCTGATGGAAGAGCTCGGCATGCTCAAGCGCGAGCTTGCGCCCGCGGAGATTCTATTTGTCGCCGACGCCATGATCGGGCAGGACGCCGTCCGCTCGGCGGGCGACTTTCACAAAAGGCTGGGCCTCTCCGGCGTCGTCCTGACCAAACTGGACGGCGATGCGCGCGGCGGCGCGGCCCTGTCGATCGGCAAAGTGACGGGCGCGCCGGTGAAGTTCGTGGGCACGGGCGAAAAATACGACGCGCTCGACGCGTTTTATCCGGAACGCATCGTTTCGCGCGTTCTCGGCATGGGCGACGTGCTCTCGCTGATCGAGCGCGCCGAGCAGACCGTGGACATCAAGCAAGCCGCCGAACTCGAACGCAAGCTGCGCCGCAGCGAGTTCACGCTCGAAGATTTCCGCGACCAGTTGCGGCAGATCCGCAAGATGGGGCCGCTCGAACAAGTCCTCGGCATGCTGCCGAAGATCGGCCCGCTGGCAAACATCCCCAAGGACGTGCAGGTCGACGAATCGCGCTTGAAGCGCGTAGAGGCTATCGTCAATTCGATGACCGCGTCCGAGCGTAACGATCACGGCCTGATCGACGGCAAGCGGCGCAAGCGCATCGCGCGCGGCAGTGGCACTTCGGTGCAGGAAGTCAATCAGGTATTGAAGCAGTACCTGCAGATGCGGCAGATGATGAAGCAGTACGGCGCGCTCGCCGCCAAAGGCCGCCTCAAAGGCCTTGGCAAGCTCACTGGAGCGTCGTAGCTCTCATCGCACGTCATCGTTCCGGCGGTGGGAGCCCCCATGGACTTGCGCCTGGGGAGCTCGCCGCTGCGGGCTCCCCAGGTGTCATTCGCGGCGGCCGATTCTCAAGAAGCTTTCTTCGCGGGCATCTTCGATGCTGGTGCTTTTTTCGCAGCCGCAGCGGTGGACTGCTTCGCAATCACCAGGCCGGCAATCTTGTCGTAGGTCGCCTGCGGAAGGATCTTCTTGCGGACGAGGTCTGTCTTCATCTTGTAGGGACGCCCGTCGATAATTTTCTGAGAGTACATGTCACCGATCCCGGGTATGGCCTGTAACTCTTCCTTTGTCGCGGAATTCAAGTCCAGGAGTTTCGCCTTCGCGGTGGACGATGCAGCGGGCGCCTTGCCGGCTGCTTTCGCCGGAGCCTTACCCGGCGTTTGTGCCATCGCCCGGCTCGCAAGCGCCAGCACCGCGCAAGCCAACAAGCCCCAAAATGCCAGCCTCAATTTTCGATTCATGAATGACCCCCCTCTTGTGAGATTTGCCTTCGACATTCAGGCGCAAAACGATCCAGATGTTCGAGCGCCATTCGTTGAAACAGGCGCTTGAGGAGGAATTTACCACCCCGGGCCGAGGTCGATTCAAGCAAGTAGAGGGAGCAGATTTCCCTCTGCATCGGGCCGGAACAAACCCCTGGCCGCCGTATCGCATCTGTTTATATTAGGTTGACGGGAGGCCGCAATTGCCTGCGGGGTATCACAAATGGATGGAACCCGCTATAATCTTTTCCAGGAGGAAGTCTCGTGCTGGCAATCCGCCTGGCTAGGATCGGCAAGAAAAAGCATCCGTTTTATCGCGTTGTGGTGTTGGACAAGCGCAAACCCCGCAACGGCAGGACCGTCGAGGTCGTGGGAACATACGATCCGTTGAAGAAGCCTGCGGAAATCAAGCTGGACGCCGAGCGCATCAAGTATTGGCTGGGGTGCGGGGCGCAGCCCAGCGACACCGTCCGTAGCTTCCTGCACGCCCAAAAGATCGCCTGAGCTCCCGCCCGAGGGAACCGTGGCAGCTCGGGGGAAGGTCCCGCCGGCCCACGGGATCTGTACAAGCGAGAATTTGAGCTGAACCCGCGAATGCGAGTGGCGGAGGGCCCCATGAAGGACCTTGTAGAAGCGATTGCGAAGGCGTTAGTGGATCATCCCGAACAAGTTCAGGTGCGCGCGGTCGAAGGCGAGCAAGTGACCGTCCTCGAATTGCGCGTACATCCCGAGGATCTCGGTAAGGTCATCGGCCGGCAGGGACGCACGGCGAAATCCATGCGCACCATCCTTGGCGCGGCGGGAATGAAACTTAGAAAGCGCCTTACACTCGAAATCCTCGAATAGAGTGCCCGCAGAAACCTTCACCGGCGTTACCCTGGCGAGAATCCTGCGCCCCCGCGGCCTTCGCGGTGAAGTCGCTGCCGAAATCCTCACCGATTTTCCGGAACGTTTGCCGAGCCTGCGCGAAGTGTGGCTCGCGGATGGCCGCAACGCGCCGCGCCGCACCAAGGTTCAGCGCTGCTGGCTCTCGACGAGCCGGGGCGGCCAGGCAATCTTTCATTTTGCCGGCGTTGAAAATGTGGAAGCCGCCGAGCGCTTGCGCGGATGCGAAGTGCAGGTGCCTCTCGAGCAGCGCGCGAAGCTCGCTGCCGGAAGCTACTACGTCGGCGACCTGGTCGGATGCGAAGTGTGGGAAGCAGGCGCCGCGGCGGCGATGGGCGCGGTTCGCGATGTCGAATTCCCCGGGGGCGTCCCGTTGCTGGCTGTAGAGACGGCCGAGGGTGAAGTCCTGGTGCCCCTCGCCGCGGAGTTTTGTGTTCGAATCGACATAAAAGCCAGGCGCATTGACGTCGTGCTTCCCGATGGATTGCGGGATTTGAATCGCCGCTGAGTTCTGCTGCGGTACACTGTGCCAGCCATGCAGTTTGATATCGTGACCATTTTCCCGGATTTTTTCGCCGGTCCGCTCGATTACGGGATCGTCCGGCGGGCGCGCGAAGCGCATCTGGTGGACGCCCGCGTGCACGACCTGCGCGACCATGCGCACGACCGCCATCGTACCGTGGACGACCGCCCGTTCGGCGGCGGCGAGGGCATGGTGTTGAAACCGGAACCGCTGTTTGAAGCCGTCGAATCGCTGCTGGGCGAAGGGATTCACCACGGAGGGCACAGAGAGCACGGAGAGAATGAGACAGATTTTGGGGTTGTAGGGGCACGGCATGCCGTGCCCCTACAAAACGCAACAGCACCGGGGATCGCTCAGAGGGCTGGCGCGAACGAAACAGCTATAGTACTTCTCTCGGCTTCCGGGAAATTATTTCGTCAGGATACGGCGCGCCGATTTGCGCAACTCGATCGAATCATCCTGCTTTGCGGGCGGTACGAAGGCGTCGACGAGCGCGTGGCCGAGCATCTGGCGACCGATGAACTCTCGATCGGCGATTTCGTGCTCTCGGGCGGCGAACTGGGAGCTGCGCTCATCGTAGATGCGGTGACGCGCCTGCTTCCCGGCGCGCTCGGCAACGAAGATTCCTCCGTCAACGAATCCTTTAGTATCACGGACACACACGCCGTTCCCGCACCACAAATCACGAGTCACGAATCACGAGTCACGCTTCTCGACTGCCCCCACTACACGCGTCCCGCGGAATTTCGTGGCTGGCAGGTGCCCGAGGTCTTGCTCGGCGGCAATCACGAGGAGATTCGCCGCTGGCGCCGGGAGAGGGCGCTGGAGAAAACGCGGCGGAACCGCCCGGATTTGTTGGCGCGCGCAACTCTGAACGTGCGAGACATCGAAATTTCCGGTGACACCTGATCGAGCTTTACGGCGCAGTACTCTGCGGTGAGTAGGGAGACACGCTCTCATCGTCCGTATCGGGTTCGAATACCCACATATCACGATTCCGGAAATAACTGAGGAGCGGGCTGAGATCCACTCCGGGTATCTCACGCGCCCAGACGGTCTTTGCGTGGTCGATATCCGCATCATTGTAGACATATTCTTCGCCGGAGTTATGATCCTTCGAATATCGCACTAGGACGAGGTGTTGGCCGGGCATCCCGGCCAAGCGCTGTTCGACGGGCTTGCGGAAGGGTTCGTTCAAGTCATACACAAAGGGATAGTCGTCGAAATGGAGATGCCTCTCGACAATACAAACCTGCAGCACGATCAGAATAAGCAGAAGGATTTCGCAAAAAGAAGTTCCCCAGGATCGCCCAAGAGGAAAACGCACGGTGAGCAAAAATCCCATTCTTAAAACGACGAGCGCGAAAACCGCGACCGCCAGCACGAGCACAAAGTGCCCGTGAAACCAACCCAAAAGCGGATGCGATTGGGGCATGACACTGCGGACGAAATAGACCGGTCCGATCAGCAAGCTGAAAAGCACAACTAGCCGGGTCAATCCGACGCCAACCGCTCTCCCTCGGAACCGCCAGCCGCGCATGCGGCGCATCCCCTGCATCAATAGCAAGAACACAGTTGCTGCGAGCGGGGCGGCATAGTGGGGATGGTAAAACACGACGATCCAGAGGCCGAGCGCGGAGAGCACGACTTGGATGAGCAACAGGCGGATGTGGCGGTCGCCGAACAGCCAGGGAAGCGCAAGAATTGGAATCGATAACGCGGGCCCGAGGAAGAACTGCCAAAATTCCGTGGCCTTCCACCAGAATTGGCCTTCGGCGTCCGCCCAACTGGTCCGATAGAGGCTGGGCATGAAATTGTGATAGAAATCGTCGAACTGCGGGTTTGCGTAGTTGAGCGGCGGCTTGTCATGCTGCCACAGAAAGATTGGCGTGGTGATGTACATTCGCTGCTCGATGAAGTGAGGGAAAACCACAGGGTTTCCCGTCACGCGCCAGTTGTAGTAAGCGACGAATCCGACGATGCACACCAGGATCGCGGCGAGCGGGAGGAACACGCGTTTCGCGTGCGACTGGCGCGCGGGAGCTTCCCGCCGCAGAACCCACCACAGGAGCGCGACCGCCAGAGGAATGCAGAAAATGAATCCTTCGACGGGACGGCTTGTCGCAAGGATTCCCGCTCCCACCCCGAAAATCACGGCATCGCGCGTTCGCTGAAATTGAAAGATTCGCGGAAGCGCGCCTAGGACCAACGCTGCACCTGCCGCGGCCACGGAGCCGCCCCAATAGCTGTTCATCCAATAGCTGAACAGCCCGAACTGCGATGAGACCAGTGCGCCGCCAAGAAGCGCCCATTCCGGCGGCATCCAGCCCTGCAACATCCAGGTCACCGCCATGCACATCGCGGCTGTGCTCAGCAGCACGCCGATCCACGGATGGCCCAGCAGTTGTCCGATCGCCAGCACGGCTCCCTGCGCCGGGGGATACATCGACGCATAGGCCGGGTGCTGGATGACATGAAAGGTGTCAAAAAAAATCCATAGGGGATGGGGCAGATTTGCGAGCCGCCCATGGGCAAAGGTGTCGCCGGCGAGCAGATAACTAAACTCGTCTTGCACCTTCGGTTGCGGCACGGGCATCCACCGAAGCAGCGCCAGGCGCGCAACAACCGTGGCCGAACCGATCGTCGCCAGAGCGACTCCTGTATTTCTCCCGAATTGAGCGAACTTCTTCTCGATCAGACCGAGATAGGGCTCGCCCAAACCCGGCATCGGCCAAGCCAGCCCGAAGCAAATCGCAAGCACAATCCAATCTAGTTTCTGCACGGGGAATTCTTCCATCCTAACCGGAAAGGCAAGCTGAATGCGGCTCTCCTTTCGGAAACGGTTCTATGAACTATGCGCGTTCTGTCTGCACTCAAGGCCGATTCCGAGCCCAGATTAGCACGGTGGAACCGTTGGCCACCTGTGCGCGCTTCATAAATGCGCGAATTGCTCTTTGGAAGACACGCTCCGTGTTATTTGATAGACGGCCAACAGGGGCTCGTATAGCGTAAATACGAGGGTTGCCCGATCCAACTCGGCTTCCAAGTCAAAGCGTTATGACCGACAATTCTGAATGCTGGGACACATACCGGTCTAGGGAGCTCACCCTGTGGAGTTCGCCTGCCAGCAAACCCTTTAACAACCTACCGGGTGTGCGCCAGTTCGCCTCGGCCGCAAGTGAAGCTGAACAAGCACTCCAGGATCCGCACAGCCTGGCGGACACTCCATTTTCCAGCGGCCCCATTCGTACCGTTCCCAATAGGTTCTGGCACTTGCTCCTAATTGTGTGGGCACTGAGCGCGGGCTATGCGGCCATGGACTTGAAGCGAGGCTGGATTCCGCATGACGACGGCGCTTTCGCGCAGAGCGCCGAACGTGTACTGAACGGAGAGTTGCCCCATCGGGACTTCGACGAAATCTATACGGGCGGGCTCGCCTTTGCGAACGCGCTGGCATTCCGCGTGCTCGGCGTTAATTTTGCGTCGCTGCGCATCGTCTTGTTCGTGTGCTTTGTTGCCTGGGTTCCAGCCGTTTTCTATGTCGCGTCGCGTTTTGCTTCTGCTTACAATTCTGCGGCCTTGACATTGCTGGCTGTGGCCTGGAGTGTCCCAAATTACTCGGCCGCGGTGCCTTCTTGGTACAACCTGTTTTTTGCTATTTTCGGCACGGCAGCTCTGTTGCGTTACATGGAGACCAGAACCCGCCGTTGGGTGTTCATTGCGGGCCTTTGCGCCGGCCTTTCCATCATCGTGAAGATCATCGGGCTTTACTTTGTCGCTGCCGGGATTCTTTTTTTCGTTTTCCGAGAACAATCAGTCGCTTTGAGCCAAAACTACGCACCCCGAACCCGAGCCCGCTTTTATCCGGCGGCCGTGCTAATTGGGCTCGTGGTGTTTGCTTTCTTGCTTGCCGGAATGATCCTCAGAGGTCCAGGATCGAATGGACTGATCAATTTCTTGCTTCCTGCCTGTGCGCTGATGGCCGTGGTGGCGAGCCGCGAGTTCAACGCCGTTCCGATGGGGGACAAGGATCGGTTCGCAGCGTTTTTCAAGATGCTTCTTCCCTTTGCGGCGGGAACGGCCGTCCCCGTGCTGATGTTCCTGATCCCGTACCTCCGTTCCGGAGCGGTTCCGGCGCTCATCCATGGGATTTTCGTTCTCCCCACCAAGAGATTTGACGCCGCCATAATGACGTCTCCTGACTTGGCTCAGATGATGAAGCCGGCGCTGATCGCATTGCTGTTGTCTGTGACCTACTGTGCAAGCAAGAGAGTTCGGATTCTCTGCGGTGTGGTCCTGGGTCTTTATCTAGGTTACCTTCTGCAGTTTTCGGCGCATGATACGATGGCGTATCGTGCCGGTTGGTTCTCCGCTGCCGCCTCTGTTCCCCTCGTTGTTGTTGCGGGGGCCGTCTACCTAGGCGTTCCGCGTTTCGCGCGCAGACTCGATCTCGAACGCCAGCAACAACTCATGCTCTTCATTTCCGCGCTTGCCATGACGAATCTGGTGCAGTTTCCGTTTTCCGCTCCAATCTACTTCTGTTATGTCGCTCCTGTATTGGTGCTTGCGGCAGGCGCCTTGCTTGCGCTTATTCCCCGGCCACCGCGCTTGGCGCTGGGTATCTTGCTGGTTTTCTATCTGCTTTTCGTGGTCTGGCGGGTGACGCCTGCATTTGTTTTCGACATGGGCTTCGCCGCTACGCCGGACGTGCAGACAGAACCCTTGAAACTCGCAAGAGGGGGAAATCTGCGTGTGGACCCGATCCAAGCCCAAGTTTATGAGGAGTTGATTTCTCTTGTTCAGACGCATGCTTCAGGAGAATTCACGTATGCAGGGCCCGATTGTGCGGAAATCTATTTCCTCACGGGACTGAAAAATCCTACTCGCACACTCTTCGACTCACTCGATGAACCACAAGGCCGCACGGAACGTATCCTGCAGGCGATCGAGAATCATCACATTACAGTGCTCACATTCAATGATCAGCCGGGGTTTGCTCTGGGGATAAATCATGAGCTGGAGCAACTGGTGAAAAGCCACTTCCCCTACTCTAAACAAGTAGGCCACTTTCGCGTGAGGTGGAGGGAATGAGTTTCATGGAATCTGTCATGGGCCAGCCGGCTGTTTACAGGCTGTGGATGGCTCCCTTCGCGGAGCAGAAATTCTTGCCTGTTTCCGCCCATAATGACCTAGGCCGCGTGCGGCGCGTGTTGGACGTTGGATGCGGGCCGGGAACCAATGCGGACCATTTTGCTCACACCGATTACTTGGGGATCGACTGGAACGAACGCTACATTCGGAGCGCGCAGCGACGCCATAAAGGCCGGTTTCTGGTGGCCGGTGTGGAAGAGTTAACTGTCTTGCCAGATGAGCGATTCGATTTCATACTTGCGAACAGTCTCCTGCATCACCTTGACGTACCATCCACGATTCGCTTGCTGGCTCAACTGAGCAGCCTCCTAACAGAGGGCGGACATGTGCACATATTGGAACTAGTGGTTCCGCCTCAAGTATCCATCCCACGTTTCTTTGCTCGCGTGGATCGGGGAAGATTTGCCCGCCCGCAGGAAGAATGGAAGCAGATTTTTTCCGAAGTTTTTGTATCTGTTGTTTTCGAGCCCTTCTCTCTGACCGCGGGCGGCATGGAGTTATGGCACATGGTCTATTTCAAAGGGAAAGCTAGAAGGTAGAAAATATCATGCGCTTATCCGTGGCCGTACCGCTTTTGAACGAGGAGAAGGTGCTACCAGAGTTGCTCCGGCGCATCCGCAACGTGCTGGATGTGCTGCCCGGCGGGCCTCACGAGATTGTCATCATCGATGACGGCAGCACAGACCGGACGGCGGAAATCCTGCGTCAGGAGGCGGAACAGGATCCGCGTCTGGTGGGTGTTTCCCTGTCGCGCAATTTCGGCCATCAGGCGGCGGTGACAGCGGCACTTGACTACGTTTCAGGCGACGCTACCGTGGTGATGGACGGCGACCTGCAAGATCCTCCGGAAGCTATTCCCCTGCTCTTTGAAGCATTTCAAGAGGGATACGATGTTGTGTACGTCCAGCGCGTGAACCGCAAAGAGCCTCGGTGGCTCCGCATCTGTTATTACGTATTTTACAGGCTCATCAAGATGCTGTCGGGCTCTCAGTTGCCACTCGATTCTGGAGACTTCGGCTTGATGTCGCGTCGGGTCATCGACGAGCTTCGGCGGATGCCGGAGCATCGCCGGTATCTGCGTGGCATGCGAAGCTGGGTAGGGTTCCGTCAGACGGGGCTGCCGGTGGAGCGCGCCGAGCGACAGGGCGGGGAAAGCAAGTACGGCTTCATCAAGCTGCTGAGACTTGCTGCAGACGGGATCTTTTCGTTTTCGATCGTGCCCTTGCGGGTCGCCGCAGTTTTGGGAGCGGTAGCCATATTTTTCTCATCTGCCTTTTCGATGTATGCTGTGTATGCGAAGTTTTTCTTGCACGAATCCCCTCGCGGTTTTACCTCTTTGATCCTGGCCATCACCTTTCTCGCCGGCGTTCAACTCTTCTGCGTCGGTGTGATCGGCGAGTATGTGGGACGCATATACGAAGAAATTAAGGCGCGACCCCTTTACGTAGTCGATCGATGCATCGGGCATTCCGTCGTTGACTACCGAAAACTGGAAAATTCGTATCCGCGGACCGCAGCTCTTCCCCTGGAGACGGTGGATCACGCACCGAAAGACTAGACGAGAGATTCTCTTTGGACCCCAAGTTTAGCCAGCGCTACCGCGAGCTCTACGAAAATCACTGGTGGTTCCGTGCACGCGAACAACTGATTATTGAATTTCTTCGACGCAAACAGCCTCCGGGAGGATGGAAAACTATCCTCGACGTTGGCTGTGGGGATGGACTGTTTTTCCGCGAGCTCATGCAGTTCGGTGACGTGGAAGGAATCGAAGCAGCCGCAGACGTGATCAGCCCGAGCAACCCTTTCCGGCAACGCATCCATATTGGCCGGTTTGATGAGACTTTCCAGCCCGGCAAGAAATACTCGATCATTCTGATGCTTGATGTCCTCGAACATTTGCCCGCACCGGTCGACGCGCTCCGCAAGGCTATTTCACTCTTGCAACCCGGGGGTTCCTTGCTCATCACCGTGCCCGCATTCCGGACGCTCTGGACAAGTCACGACCAGCTCAACTATCACTTCACACGATTTACGAAGGCGAGCTTTAGTCGAGTAGCGGGAGAAGCTGGGATGAAGATCGTTGAAACGCGCTACCTGTTTTTTTGGCTCTTTCTCGCCAAGCTGGCTGTCAGAGCAAAGGAATGCTTCTTTGGCTCCAAGCCCGCTGTTCCAATTGTCCCGGCTCCCGGATTAAACCGCTTGCTATTCTGGGCTTCGTCCTTGGAAGAGAAACTGTTGGGGGGACTCCCAATTCCTGTGGGTAGCTCACTCTTGGTTTTCGGTGAGCCTGCTGCAAGCAGCCCAGTAACTCGACTCAAAGACGCCCACCGCACCTTGAAGGCAGAAGAGGAACTGCAGGGTAGTCGCTGACACTGGCACGGCAGGAATAATTTACACAGCTATTCCAAAGGTTTGCCCACCTACCCCGACGTTCACTTCGATCAAGACGACTTGTGAACCGCCGGTTTGCAGACTGCGAACGACCGCACTTTTTGATGGTGAGAATGAAGGGTTTCCGCTATAGTTAGAAATTGTCTTTGCAGTGCTGACCCCGCCTGAGTGGGTCTGCCGGGAATCTAAGCCATGAATCGCGTGATTGAAAAGTTTCAGGAAGCACAAGTGCGGAAAGACCTGCCTGCGCTCCGGCCGGGCGATACGGTGCGCATCCACGTGCGGCTGAAAGAGGCCGAGGGCGAAAAGGAACGCATCCAGCCGTTTGAAGGCGTGGTGATCAAGAAGCGCGGGAAGTCAACCGGAGCAAGTTTCACGGTGCGCCGGGTGAGTTTCGGCGTCGGCATCGAGCGCGTCTTCCCGGCGAACTCGCCGTCGATCAGCTCGATCGAGGTATTGCGTCAAGGACGCGTGCGCCGCGCGAAGCTGTATTACCTGCGCGGACGCAAGGGCAAGGCCGCGCGCCTGCAGCGCGTGGAGCGCGTTGAGGCTCCCGAGACACCGGCGGCAGGAAAAGAATCGTAAGGCTCCGCATCCAAGTTCAGCTTTTCACGGGCCCGTCCGCCGCGGCGTACGGGCTTTTTGCTTTTGCGGCCTTTCCTTTGGCAGGACACGCATCGAGATAGGCGGGTTGCACCGCGCGATAACGAGTACGCGCACAGTCTGGAGGCTGTTCCGTCTGTCTGTGCTAGAATCCGCGGCGATGTGGAGGCAATGCTCGTCCCGATTCGAACGCGAAGCGCGCAAGTGCGGCTGGCAACGAATTGCCGGCCTCGACGAGGCGGGACGCGGATCATTGTTCGGGCCGGTGGTGGCTGCGGCGGTGATTCTGGATCCCAAGCGGCGCATCGTCGGCCTCGACGATTCGAAGAAGCTGTCCGCCGAGCGCCGCGAAGTTCTGGCGGCGCGCATCCGCGAGCATGCTCTCGCGTGGGGCGTGGCGGAGGTGGACGCGCGCCGCATCGACGCGTGGAATATCTACCAGGCCAGCCGGCAGGCAATGGCTGAAGCTCTGACACTGCTGAAGATTGCTCCCGATTATCTGTTGCTGGATGCGATGCGGATTGACGCGTTGATCGAACAGAAACCGCTGATTCACGGCGATGCGCGTTCCGTCTCCATTGCGGCTGCTTCCATCCTTGCAAAGGTCGAACGCGACCGCCTGATGGCCGAATGGGATCTGGTCTATCCGCAATACGGCTTGGCGCGGCACAAAGGCTACGCCACTCCGGACCATCTGGCTGCGCTGCGTTTGCATGGCCCCTCGCCGCATCACCGGTTTTCTTTTGCCCCGGTGCGAGAGGCTTCCTGCTGGGCCTCCGGGGCGACGCAGGCCGCGTTGCCACTCACCTGAAATAGGCATTTGAGACTCCTCCAGGGGTGCGGAATGGGCACCGGCCCGCGTAAACCCGATGATTACTGCCTCGAACGTTTTTTAATGCGCTGCGTTGACTTCCGTTTTTGCCACGTGCTAGCGTAAATTCTGCGTCTGTCAGGCTGGCTCTTCCGCCAGCCTATATAGCAGCTGTCCGCTTATGGAAGTGCGCCGGCCTGGATGGATCGGTGCGGGAACGGCTGCGAATTTGCCACTGTCCGGATTCGTCCCTTCCAGCTAGGGGCAGTGGAAAGAGCATCTGAAGATGGCCTACAACAAGAGCAAACACATCGACGCGGCGCAGAAGTACCTCCAACAGGGGAAAATGCCGCAGGCCATCGGGGAATACCAACAGATCCTCAAGCATGAGCCGAAGGATCAAGTCACGTTGATGACCCTGGGCGACCTGTTCGTCCGCCAAGGAGAAACCTTCCAGGCACTGGAATACTTCGAGCGGCTCGCAAAAATCTTTCTGAACGACGGCTTCACAACCAAAGCCATCGCCATCTACAAGAAAGTTGCCAAGCTTGCGCCCGAGGAAACCCGCCCCTTGGAGCGGCTGGCGGAACTCTATGTCCAGCAGGGCGTGCTCAGCGAAGCACGGCCGCTTTATCTGCAGCTTGCCGAGGTGCATTTGAAGAACGGGCGGCGAGCGGAGGCCGCGGCACTCTTGCGGAAGCTTCTGGAGGCCGAACCGGATAACCTGCGTGTCCATGCGAGGCTGGGCGAACTGCATCTTGCAATGGGACAGAAGAAAGAGGCTCTTGAAACATTCCACGCCGCGGTGCAGCGAGTTCTGGATCACGGCGATCACCTCGAAGCGATTCGGCTCGCCGACCGTATCTTGCAGATCGACTTGACCTACTTGCCGACGCTGACCTTGAAAGCGCGAGCGTTGTTCGCCGCAGGTAAGCGCGCGGAAGCCGCCACACTCTTGGAATCGCTTCCGGAACAAGACGCGGGGAGCGAGACCACAGCCATGCTGTTGGAGCAGTATTTGGAAGGCGGCGATGCTGGAAAAGCCGCGGGGCTGGCAGAAAGATTGTTTGTGCGGCAGCCGAAGAACTATGCGCAGGCACATCATGTCGCAATCGCTCTGGTAGAAGCCGGCGACTTCGACCGGGCAAAGGCCCTGCTCGTGATCATCCGCAACACGATGATCGATTCGGGCGAACACGATGCTTTGGCGAAGACAATTGCGCGGCTGTCCGATCTCCGTCCCGAACAGATCGAGCCGCTCGAATGGCTGGTCGATTTGTACGGGAGGGCCAGCGATTCGTTCCGCCTGCCGGATGCGCTGGCGCAACTTGCGCGCGCGCTCGAAGACTCGGGGGACGACAAGAGAGCGCTTGAAACATACGAGCAGTTGCTCGAACGTACTCCTGAAGACGAAACGACGCGTCGCAAGTGCGTGGAATTGCGCGCGAAGGCTGGGCTTGAGCCTATGGCGGTCGAGATTCCGTCGCCGGTGAGACTAACGACGCCAGAAGCGCAGACCGGACCTGCTCCTCCTGCGTCTTCTGGACCGTCACTCGATGAAGAGACGCAGCGCTACGTTACGCAGGCTCTGACCGACGTCGATCTGTTTTCCAGCTACGGCCTGACGCAGAAAGCCATCGACCTGCTCGAAACCATACTAGAGCGCGCCCCGCGGCATACTCCGGTCCTGGAACGCCTCCTCGACCTTTCCGTCGGCGCGGGCAATGACCGGCGCACCGCGGAACTCGCCGCAACGCTTGAACAAGTTGCGATCGGGCACAATGATCGTGCCGGTGCTGAGAGATACGCTGAATTTCGGCGCCGTTTCCAGCGCGCGGCAGATCTTTCCCCTTCGGAAGCAGCCGCTCCTACGCGGCCTTCCGCGGCTCCGCTGCCGGAGTTTTCCATACCAACAATCGAAGCGCAACTGGACGAACCCCTCACGGAGATCCCTGCCAAGCCCGCGCCCATTGAGCAAGTCAACGCTCCAAGTCCGGTGGAATCCGTTGTGCACGAGGTGGATTTGTCGGATGAGTGGGCGGCGTTGTCCCAACAGTTGGAGGTCGCGATGGAAGGGGCTGCGGAAGCCTCCATCGATACCGTGCCGGTGGCTCATTCGGAGGCGACCGCACCTGCGCCTGTTACTGCGCCGGATGAGTCGAAGGAAGAGGTCCTTGCCGAACCGCCTGCCTTCGATCTCGAGCTGCAGCCGGTGGCGCCCGCAGGAGCTTCACAAGACGAAGCTCTCTCAGCGGATGCGCTCTTGGCCGACCTCGCAGTGGAATTGGAGTCAGCGACATCGTTTCTGAGAACTCCAGCAGAGATGGCTCAACACGCGGTCCCTCGCTCTGCGCAGTCTCCGGCGGCGGAGACCGCACCCTCGAAGCGCCAAACACCCGCAAATGGGGCCGCCGCAACGGCGGCGCCCGCCGGCGGCGGGCCGCTTGGCGACCTCTTCGAAGAATTTCGGTCCGAACTGGGCGAAATGGGCAAAGAAGACGAGGATCTCGAGACCCACTACAACCTGGGCATCGCTTACCGCGAAATGGGTTTGCTCGAGGAAGCCATCAGCGAATTCCAGAGAGTCGCCAAATCGGCCGATAAGGGACCCGCGTTTCGTTATGCGATGCAATGCTGCACCCTGCTGGGCTTGGCATTCATGGAAAAAGAGCAGCCGGCCATCGCCGCGATCTGGTACGAACGCGCGCTCCAGACCCCGGGACTCGATCAGGAATCCATCCTTGCATTGCGGTATGATCTGGGAGTGGCACAAGAGCTGGCCGGTGATAAGGCCGCTGCGGTTAAAAGCTTCTCTCAGGTTTATGCGATGAATATCGATTACCGCGATGTCTCCGAGCGGATCGCTCTGCTCGGCAAAGCGCGCTAGGCAGCGCCGGGATGAAGTCCTTACTTCGTGTGCTGCTCAGCCTCGACGTCTTCCTGCTCGGAGTGCTGTTGATTCTCATCCCCTGGCTGGGATATTGGGATCACAACTTCTTTCTCGACAAGTATCCTGGGCTGATTCCCTATCTGCTGCATCCTTCCGTGCGCGGCGCTGTGACCGGCCTGGGCGCGCTCGACATCCTGCTCGCCGGAAGCATGTTGCGTGGACGTGCGAACTCCGTTGCAACCCGAACGTAAACCCATTCTCTGCTACGTGACTGGCTGGCACGCGCTTGAGCGCGCGCGTGCCTCCTCCGTCGGCGATTCGATTTCTCAAAATGTCGGAATAGATCCCGCGCACGGACTGCTCGAAACCATTCGGAAGACGGCAGCCGCGGGAGTCGACTGGATTCAGATCCGCGAAAAAGATCTTGAGGCACGCACACTCGCCGATCTGGTGAGCCTCGCGGTCGCCGCTACGCGGGAGACGGGCACGAGGATTCTGGTCAACGACCGTCTCGATGTCGCGCTTGCTGCGGGAGCAGCGGGAGTGCATCTGGGCGAAACGTCGTTGCCGACGGAAGCGGTGGCGGAATGGCGCCGGTTCGCTGGCTGCCTGGACTTTGGGATCGGCGCATCATGCCATTCGGTTGAAGCAGCGTGGGCGGCCGAACGCGCTGACGCGGACTACATTTTCTTCGGTCCTGTGTTCGCGACGCCGTCAAAAGCAGCGTTCGGTGCGCCGCAAGGAATCGAGCGGCTCCGCGAAGTTTGCCGCGCGGTGCGCATTCCAGTTCTCGCCATCGGCGGCGTCACGGTCGAAAATGCCCATTCCTGTTTCGCTGCGGGTGCAGCAGGCGTGGCGGCAATCCGGCTGTTTCAGGAGTCCGAGGACGTACCCGCCGTAGTAGCCCGCCTTCGAGAATGACTAGAAGTCATCTCATAAATGCCTCAGGAGGATCACAGCGCATGCAAGCTGAACCATCCCGAGGAAATTCTCTGGGTAGTACTCCCAGCGAATGACGATGCGACGATAATTATGCAGCCATGCAAACAGGCGCTCGAT